>NZ_CP051677.1:3544188-4283376 GCF_012849055.1 Spirosoma rhododendri
TGGACTGGGCCAAGATTCAGCTGGGCGAAATTCAGCTCATCCCGAGCGCCAGCTATTCGTTTTGGGGGATCAATTCCGAGATGCAGATGTGCCTGGATCTGCTGGCGAACGGTAAACTGAACGCCCAGAAGCTGATTACCCACCGGTTTCCGCTGGACGAAATCAACAAAGCGTTTGAAACGGCGCAGGACAAGGAACACACGCGGGCCGTCTTCGTCGCTCTGCTGGTTTGAGTGGTTGTTCATAGAAAACGGTCGTCATCCCGAATGCTGGCCCCGCGCGTAGACGGGGCCGGTTCGGGATGACGACCGCTTGGCTGCAAGTGCGTTTTGAGAGGCAACTGTTCTTGGGGGATTGTCAACCCTGATCAGTGCTGTCACTACCAAAAAGTAGTGCGACTGCCGGTAAGCTGACCCCATAGTTGCCGCTGGTTAATGAAGCCAACGATACCTCATAACCGGAGGAGTATCGTTGGCTTCATTAAAAAACGACTGTATTAATAGCTTTTGAGCACTTTCACTACTTGCCGCCGGGTAGGTGTACTGACCTGTAACAGCAGGACGCCTGCTGCCGTGGTGCCCGTATGCAATGTTTGGCGATCCACCGGATGAGTCGGGAATACCTGTCGACTGTCCAGGATCGTTCCCGCCGTTGTTGTCAGCGTATACTGTACAGGCTGATCCTGTGCCCCGCTTACCTCCACGAGCACCTCACTACCGACGACAGGATTGCCAAGCACACGCACCAGCCAGCCGTCTGTTACAATGGATTCTGCTCCACCAGCTGCCAGGCGGGCCGCAGCCGAATTAATAACTGTAAACGACACTGTCAGGGGCATCCCTACTACACCCGTTCCTCCCACGCTCGAATACGGCGTGGCTGTCAGTACATAGGAACCCAGCGATGGTGTCCAGCCCAGAAAATTTCCCTGGTCGTCGCCGAAGAGGGCGTAGGGCGCAATCGATTCGGTTTGCTGGCGGCCTTGCTGACCGCTCAGGGCAAACACCACCGAACCCACTATTACGGGATCGGTCAGGGCCTGAATAGCCAGACGCCTGGTTGGTAGTTTAGCAAGGTCGAGTTGCTGGCCGTTTGTCAGTTGTTGAATAGGCTGGTCGGTATCGGCATTGATGAGCAGGAATTGAGCCAGCCGCTGGGGAGCAGGGGTAGCCGACTCTATGACGGTAAAAGAAACGCTCAGTGCCGTGCCCACGCTGCCGGTGCCGCCCATCCCTGAATACGGCGTGGCGGTAAGGGTGTAGCTGCCCAGGGGGGGCGTCCAACTGTAGTAGTGGCCCCCCTGGTCGTCGCCGAAGAGGGCGTAAGGGGCAAGCGTTTCGGTTTGCTGGTGGCTCTGCTGACCGCTCAGGGCAAACACCACCGAACCCACCGTTACGGGGTCGGTCAGGGCCTGGATAGCCAGATGTTTAGTTGGTAATTTGGAGAGATCCAGTTGCTGGCCGTTCGTGAGTTGTTGAATAGGCTGGTCGGTATCGGCATTGATGAGTAGCAGCTGAGCCAGCCGCTGGGGGTTCACTGGGTCGATGACCGTAAAGGTCACTGTTAGTGGGGTGCCCGCCGTACCGGTACCCCCACCGCTCGAGTAAGGAGTTGCCGTTAGTCGGTAATTTCCGGCGGCCGGAGTCCAGGGGAGGTAGTTGCCTTTGTTATCGTCACCGAAGAGGGCGTAGGGAATCAGGGTTTCCACTTGCTGGCGAGTCTGCTGGCCACTGAGCTGAAAGACCACTGAACCTACGGTACTGGGTTCGGTGCGGGCCTGGATATTGATGCGACGGCTGGGTAGTTTAGACAGGTCGATGGTCAAACCCGGGGTGAGAAGCTGGATAGGCTGGTTGTTGTCAGCGTTGATGAGCCAGAGCTGCGCCAGCCGCTGGGCAGGGGGCAGGGGCTGGGTAACAGACAAACTAAAGGCGGTGGACGTAACGCTGTTGCAGGCGCTGGTCGCTACCAGTAAATAGGAACCAGCCTGAGCGATCTGCACATTGGTGAGCCGGAGCGTAGCGGAGGTCTGCCCCGAAACCAGGCTGCCATCTTTGTACCAGGCGTAGCTGTCGGCGGGGGTGTTAAGACCCACGGTCGTCTCGACGGTAGCGCCGACCACAACACTGGACTGACTGGCGGGTTGCTGAGTGATGGCGAGGGCTGCGGCAGGTGTTCCCTGAAACTCGTAGGCCCCGATGTCAATGGTGCTTCCTACTAACCGGGGTTTATTCGCGATGTCGGTCGACGGCCCCTGGGCATCTGTATAAAGCGAAGTTAGCCCGGCGTTGATGGCTGGCGAGCAAGCGGATAACTCCAGGCTCTGTGCATTGCTGAAGGGCGATACCGTACTAAATCGGTTATTGGTGTTTTGAGCGTCAGTAATCTGTGTTACGCCAGTCTCCAGAAGTCCATAGTCGGATCGGGCGATTGCCAGACCATCACTGGTTGAGCCGGGAATCTTGGTGTAAGGCTGATTGACGATTGCATTAGCTCCACCATTATTCCATAGAATGCAATTCTTCAGGGAAACAATACTCGATACGGTTATATAATTAACATTATAGGGTGAGGCCCCGCTGAAGATAGCCCCGCCCTGTGAAGCCACATTCCCACTCAAGGTACAGTTAATCAGCTCACTTGTGGCACTAAATGAAGGCGTTCCCTTGGCTATTGTGTACAGCGCGCCCCCCTGACTGGTAGCCGTGTTCTGCTGAAAAACACAGTTTATATACTGGACTTTCGATTCGGCGCGATACCGCTGCTGATCTCCTTCGGCATATAGGTAAACAGCCCCGCCTGATTGAGCCGTGTTGTTTACAAAACGGCAGTAGGTCAGGTAGGTCTGGACAACCTGCCCAAAAGTAGCATTGTAGTAGATGGCACCGCCCTGAGCTGCCCGGTTATTGAGAAAGTCAGTGTTTATAAGCTGAATAGGCGATTGAGAAAATCGCACGTCAACGAAGAGCGCCCCGCCGTTACCAGTTGTATAGTTGTCTGTTAGTGTACAGTTGGCAATTGTCGGGCTGCTGGCCTTCATGTATGCGTAGTTGTAAATGCCGGCACCGCCTGTACTGGTTGCAAACAGACCGGGAAAGGCTACGTTGCCGCTGGCATAGCCGCCGGTGATGACGACTCCGTCCAGACGTGTCTGATCGTTGACGTTGGCAAACAGGACCACGTTGTTGGTATTCTCGGCATCCACTATGTTGTCATTGTCGATGTCGCCCGAGAGAATGGTGCTGCTGGGCTGGTTGGTGTTGGCAAAGTCGATGCGTTGGTCCGGATTAGCTCCGCTGCCCAGATAGCCGCCCAGTACCTTCACTGCCGAAGGAATGTAAAAGGAAACGCCACGATCGCCCGTCTGACTGGGTTTGTAGATACCGCCCGCCAGTCGAAACTCGGTACCTTCGGTTGCCGCAGCCAGGGTGGCCTGAAGCTGGCTTCCGGGCAAGGCGTTGGGCCAGTCGGCACCGGTCTGCTGTCCGGCCCCGGTTGGGGTGACATACACCGTTTGAGCCCATAGACTCATGGCGCTCAGCAGCCACAAAGCCGTACCCAGCAGGTAAGCAGCGGTTTTGGTGTAAAACGGGGTAAACTTGTTTTTCATACGTGTGCAGATTGAGAAGATAAACGGATTAATCGAAGGAAGGCAGTAAAGAAGAAAACGCATGAAAATCGCCTATCAGGCACGGAACGGTGCCGTGCCGTTAGCGCTAATATGTATTGATTTGGCTGGCCTGGTAACGTGTCTTTACCGGCAACGCAGCAGAGAAATGGCCAGAAGATGGCCAGGGTGGGGTAATCGAGGAGAGACGCATACAGTGGCAGGATAGAAGCAAGGTCGCATAAGACCGTGCGCCACTAAAAGTAGGGAAGTACAAATGCGTAAGGCCCTTTTTATTGGTAATAGGTCAACAAAGTAGATAAGCTGGTATACGATGTTTGCTGATTTTAATGTATTGATAATCAGTTGTTGGTTGTATGTAGTAAGGCGTAACGGTATGGTTCGTGCGAAAAGGGCGAAGACGATTTGTCCGGCGAGGCAATAACACCGTCAGGCCAGGGCTATATCGATTTGGGTACACAATCTATGGCTGCTTGATGGCTTGCAGACAGGCGAAAATTGTGCGATCATACCGTATGGATCGCTGATAAAAGCAGCGTTGGACATGACGGTATTCCCCATACACATGTGCCTGACAGAACGGGTCAGGCACATGTGTATGGGGAATACCAAAGGAACCGTAACCGTAGCGTAGTTACTGTTGGAATAGACAGTCAGATTGCCGCAGTGGCTGCGGATAACACGATCTGATCGCGCCCGTTCTGAACGTCGCTGTCGAAATCAGTAGCATCGGTTTGGGCCACACGCTGAACGCAGCCAACAGCCTCGAAAAACGAAGTAGTACAGTGTCTTACTGAAGGATAGGTCAACGTCTGCGCACGGTAGTCATTTTCTGGTAAGCAGCTGTTCCATACGCTTTTCCAGTTGATCAATTCTAGCCAGTTGCTGTTTGGTTTTCACCTGTAGCTGTTGTTTGACTACCTGATTTGCGTTCTCCATTCGGATCATGTACAGCGTCAATTCCTCCACTTTTTCCAGCAAGAGGGCATTCATCTTCAACAGGTCGATGCCCTCTTCGACTAGCTGCCCGGCCAAATCAATATACCCCATCGTTCCCTTTCGTTGGTGAGACATGAGGTCGAACCCGATCGAAGTTTGTGTAAGTGCCAGCGTAGACCCGCCTAATTGGGCGAATAAAACTAGTGTGGTTTTTGCTAGGTACAGCATAACATAACTTGCGCTTATACCTATGTCTATAAGTAAAGCAGAATACTATTTTGGTCAGGGTAACTGTCACTTCAACAAACGGGAGTACCAGCTTGCCATCGACCAGTATAAGCAGGCGATCAGTGTCGACCCCCAATTTGCGTCCGCCTTTTGTAACGCGGGCGTAGCGTTTGCGGAAATACACAATCACGCTAAAGCGATCGAATCGTTCCAGCAGGCCATCGCGTCAAATCCTTACGATGCTGTGGCGTTTTACAACATGGGGCTCTCATACGCGGAGATGAATAACTATACGAAGGCGATCAGTGCTTTTCAATCTGCCATCTCGCTGAATGCCCGCCACGCCAAAGCCTACTACAACCTGGGTCTGGCGTACACGGCTCTGGGGCAATATGAGTCCGCCATCGATCACTACCAGCAGGCGATCACGATTCAGCCCGTTTACGCCAGGGCGCACTTTAGCATGGGTTTGTGCTACGCGAAAATGACCAGTTACCAACAAGCGGTTGACGCCTGCCTGCGATCCATCGACATAAATCCCAGCAACGCCAAAGTCTATTACCAGGTGGGCTTGCTGTACGCTGAGCTTGGCAACTACGCGAAGGCGGTCAAGTACTGCCAGCAGGTCATTGAGCTGAACGCCCATGAACCAGCCGCTCACTATCACATGGGTCTTGCGTACCATCGGTTAACCAATTTTACCAAAGCCGTAGAGTGTTATCAGCAGGCCATTGATCTGAACGGCCAGTACGTCGAAGCCTATCACAACATGGGCCTTGCGTACAATAGTCTGGGTAACAACGGCCGGGCTATCGAATGCTATCAGCAGGCCATTCAGCTGAACCCGCGTTACGTA
Source organism: Spirosoma rhododendri (assembly GCF_012849055.1). NCBI lineage: Bacteria > Pseudomonadati > Bacteroidota > Cytophagia > Cytophagales > Cytophagaceae > Spirosoma > Spirosoma rhododendri. The sequence continues at coordinate 3,549,840 of NZ_CP051677.1, forward strand.
GAAGCGCACTACAGTATGGGAGCGGCCTATTACCGGCTGGGCAACTATGCCCGTTCCATCGAGTGCTACGAACTGGGCGATACCCTGGATCTGCGGGAGTTGAGTCAGGGTTGAGCCGCGTAGCGAACGTAATTAGGCGGGACTGCTGCTCTTGCAGGTGAGCACACCCAGTCAGCGACAGACCGTCAAGGTGCTCAAAATAGACTAACAGCGCTTATCAACACAACAAACAGCCCGGCGGACTGCTAGTCTGCCGGGCTGTTTGTTATTGCTTGCCTCCTCGGGGTTTTATCCTGTGAGAGCCAACGTGTGGCAAGTAGTCGTACCGCGTTAAATTTTCCCAGTTGGCGACATTACTGTGGCTCATCGTCTTCGCTAACCACGTACTGATATCGGCCGGTCGGGTGAATGGCCAGGAAGGAGCGGCTTTGCCCGTTACGGATGGTCTGCGTTAGCTAAACGACACTCGTTTCGGGATCGAAGGCAAATGCATAAACTCCTTTGCTACCCCTCACTGAGCATGTGCCAACGTACAGCACGGGGTGCATTTCGCTCAGTAAAAGGTAAGCGAATAGGCCAGAGAAGGCTTAGTCTCTGGGGTCCCGGTCGTCGCTTATCATGTCGATTACCCGCCTGGCCAGACCAATCGACCCCTGTTTCAGCCGGGTCGTGTCGCCGGACATACGGGCCACTACGCTGAATACGTGGTTGTTGTACAGAACGTGGAGCGCTTTTTTGCCCGGCTCCCAGATCGCCTTGTCGCCGACGCCGGTAACGGCCCGGCCCGTAGCTGTGTTACGGGCCGGTGCGACAAGGGCGGGTTTGGGTTCGGTGATACCCTCGATCGGCCCCGACGGGTCGAAGCCACGGGCCGAATCCTGCGCGGGTGAAGCGGCTGTCGAACTGATGGGGCCGGTCGCCGTGCCCTGCGGAGCCGGACCGTAAATGGTTGGTCGGGGCTTGGTGCCCTGGTCGGCAATGGGGTTGGCCTGGGGCTCAAATCGTTTGTTGAAGTAGTACTCTGACTGGTAGACCGACTCGAACGGTTTTTCGCTCTCCAGGTAGAAGCCGATCGCGTTGGAGCCCCACCGCAGTTCGCAACTGTTCAGGCGGCTGTGTTTTTCCAGTTCGACGTCGTTGCCCAGCTTGAACAGGTTCTTTACGAACGCTTCGGGCAGGTAATTGCAGACATACTGGTAGTGGTAATCCGTGCTAAGCAGATACACACCGGATACGCGCCGGGCCACGTAGTCGTCGCCCCAGCCGGGTGCGGCCGGTACATCTGATGTTTGGCTGTTCTCGGTTGAGCAGGCAGCCATAAGCAACCCCAGCAGTAGTAGGTTATGACGTTTCATGAAGGTTTGTTGGTTTGAGGAAGGGAAAGCGGGGTTATTAAGGGCTAGCGGTTTACATCCTGGCCCCCTGAAAGGTAGGTTTAGGGAATCTTTTTTTGTCATCCCGACGCCAGGAGGGATCCGCTCCGGCGGCCCGGTTCGGTAATAGGCGGTTTTATTTGCTTTTACGGAACCGGGCCGCCGGAGCGGATCCCTCCTGTCGTCGGGATGACAAAAAGTGTTTACCCCCAGCCCCGACCCGTCGGACCGCCCTGAAGGGGGAGAAATTCATTCGCGGAATGCTCCCCCTTCAGAGGTTGTTTGGGGAAGCACAATCCGGGTCAAAAGTGCCTTTTTTGTCATCCCGACGCAGGAGGGATCTTCGGTAATAGGCGGTTTGATTCGTCAATACCGAACCGGGCCGCCGGAGCGGATCCCTCCTGGCGTCGGGATGACAAAAACTCATTCCCCAAACAACCTCTCAGGGCGGTCCGACGGGTCGGGGTTGGGGGGTAAACAGACTAGCACTGAACAGGCCCCCATAACCATACGCACAAAACATCTCCCCTCAGAAAGCGGCTGACAGGTTGGCGAAGTAATAGCCGCCGTTGAAGCCAAACTGCGTAGCGGCCCGGCCATACACGAACCGGCCAAACGACGAGTTGTCGAGGGCGGCCGACCCGTAACGCTCCGGCGTGGGGTAGTTCGTTACGCGCAGCGGGTCGGGGTAAACGTCGAGCAGGTTGTTGGCCCCGATGGTGATCGTCACGTTTTTCAGCACCCGGTACGAACCGCTCAGGTCGGTAACGATTCTGGGCGACTGGGTTTCGTCGAGGGCGGGGTTGGCCGGGTCGTAGGACGCCACCGTTCCGAAGCGCGACAGGCGCAGCACCGCGCCGAACTTGCGCAGGCGGTAGTTGAACGTAAGCTGAATTTTGCTGCGGGGCTGGGCGAGGGTCAGCCGGGCACTGTCCTGCCGGTTGAACAGAAAATTACCGAACGTGGCATCGGCCGGAATGTTGGCGGGCCGCTGAATGTCGCCCACCAGTTTGGTCTGGTTGACGTTAGCCGCCAGCGTGATGTCGAGCGTACCCGTCGACAGGCGGGGGTTGGTGGCAATCACCACGTCGAGGCCACGGGTCTGGGTGTTTACGGCGTTGGTGAAGAACTGGGCACTGTTGACGTCGGTTTGCCCCGCATTGTTCAGAATCGTCGCCACGATCAGGCCCGCACCGGTCGTGCCGCGCGAAAACTGGTTGCTGTAGATAATCCGGTTCTGAATATTGATCTGGTACGCATCCACCGTCAGGCTGACGTTCGACAGCGGCCGGGAGGTGATGCCGATGCTGAAATTCGTCGACCGCTCGGCCCCCAGCGAGGGCACACCAAATGCCTGCGCAATGGGGCTGTCGTTGCGGAACGTACCCGTCTGACGCGGTTCAAGCCCCGTTCCCGTCGAGACGAAGACCGTGCTGATCGCGCTGAAATACCGCTGGTGCAGACTCGGTGCCCGGAAGCCGTTGCTCACCGACCCGCGCAGCGAAAACGCTTCGCTGAAGCGGTACCGGGCGGCCAGTTTTCCCGCCAGATTCCCCCCGAAATCGGTGTAGTATTCGTACCGGCCCGCCACATCGACCAGCAGCCGCTGCGTTATGTCCGACTCCAGATCGACGTAGGCCCCGTAGACGTGGCGGGTGGCGTTGACGGCGTTGGCGGGCTGATACCCCGGAAACACCTGCGCGCCCCCGGTCTGCCCCGTCTGCGGGCTGAAATTCAGGTACGACGCGGCTTCACCGGGTTTGATCCGGTACTGATCGTTGCGGTAGGTGAGGCCCCCCGCCACGTTGAACGACGTCAGCCCCAGCTGTTTACCGAAGTCTTTGGCCGCGCTGGCATCGGCCGTGTTCTGGTAGAAACTAAGCGTTCCGGCGTAGAAACTGGTCGGGTTGTTGGTGGCACCCAGATACGCCAGCGACGCGTTGTTGGAGTTGATTACGTCGAAGCGGAACGAGTTGCCCCCGTACACATTGCTGATATCCCACCGCCAGCCGTTGTTCTCCCCGTTGACACCCACCAGCAGCGACTGATCGTTGATGGTCGACTGGATATTGGGCAGAAACCCGTTTGGGTACAGCGCCGAAATAACCTGCGTGGTCTGGTAGGGGTAGCGGTAAAAGCCCCCCGCCAGCCCGCGCCGGTAGTTCAGCCCACCCGTTGCGTAGACACTGGCGTTGGTACCCGTAATGGGCATACGGGCGTTCAGGAAGAAACCGGCGTTCTCGACCCGCGCCTGCCCGACTTGTAGGTTGTTGCGCCGGTCGAAATTGTTTTGTTGAATCAGGGCCTGATCCTGCTGGTAGAGCTGCTGCCGTCGCGCTACGTAGCTGGCAGCGGTTTCGCCGGTTTGCTGGCCCACGTTCCAGTTTACGTAAACCGGCCCGGTATAGTCGCCAGCCCGGTTGGTAGCGCCCCGATGCCGCAGCTCACCGGTCAGGCTCAGCACCCCTTTCTGGCCCAGCTTAAAGCCGTGGTTGATACCAATCTGCGCGATCTGCCCGTCGCCTTTGTACTGTTGCCCCAGCTGCGCGTTTACCGTGGTGCCGGGCTGCTCTTTCAGCCGCAGGTTGATCACCCCCGCGATGGCGTCGGAGCCGTACTGCGACGAAGCCCCGTCGCGCAGCACCTCCACCCGCTCGATGGCCGTGCTGGGAATGGCGTTCAGATCGGTACCCACCGACCCCCGGCCGATGGTGCCGTTGAGGTTGATAAGTGCCTGATTGTGTTGCCGTTTGCCGTTGAGCAGCACCAGCACCTGATCAGGGCCAAGCCCGCGCAGCGTCGCCGGGTCGACGTGGTCGGTGCCGTCGGACACCGTTTGCCGGGACGAGTTGAACGACGGGGCCACGAAGTTGAGCTGCTGGGTGATGTCGATGCGGCCCGTAGCGAGCAGATCCCGCGACTGAATAACGTCGACCGGGGCCACCGTCTGCGTGCTGGAGCGGGCCTGCGTGGATCGGGAGCCAATCACGACCACTTCGTTGAGGCTGGCCAGACTTTCGATCAGCCGGACATCCAGCGTTGTGGCACTGCCCGCCGTTACCTGCACCGGCTGCCGCTGGGTCGTGTACCCGACAAAGCTGATTTGCAGGGTATAGCTGCCGGGTTCGGTCGTCAGAACGTATTGCCCGCTGGCGTCGGTGATGGCCCCGGTTGTGGTTCCCTGCACCAGAATCGCGACGCCGGGCAGATCGGCCCCGGTCGTGGCATCCGTAATGTGGCCGCGAACGGATTGCCCCCATGCCGCAGACAGGGTAAATAGCCCGATGAATACGCCGGTCAGGAGCCGGTACAGTCGGTAGGAGTCAGTCATAGGACGTAGGGAGTATACAACGCGCGCCTGCCGGGCATCCCGCATTGGCACAGACTTACCCGCAGCACGTTCGCCTAGAACCGGCTGCAACCCTACTCCGGCCAGCCCCTGAATCAATTAGTGAGGAACTGGCCTTTCCGCCGTTGAAAGCGTTGTATGACAGTATGCCCAAGCAGATATTCCAACTCATCCAAAGGGGATAACGGACGTTCCCTCAATCTGAGTGATGCCGAAATTGAAATGTGTATAAAGGCCGCAAAAGCGGTCGGATTAGAGTTTGCCGGTGTAGATCTTATTCGTGAGAAAATGCGCAAAACATACGTTACTGAAGTGAATGGCAACCCGGGAACAGGTATTGTCGATGTAACAGGTCAGAATTATTTCGCTGATTTAGTTAAGCACATCGAAACACGAGCGAAAAAGAACGAAGAAATAGTGACTCCCGTACCTTTACCAAATAATGAAAGAGACAAGGAAAAAACCAAGAGGGTGAAGAAGAAGCCTCACTAACTACATACAATATGCTTTTGGCAAAAGAAAAGGTTGGACTTTTAAGCTATAATGATAATGGACTTCTTTCTTACTTGAAAAGAAAAATGGGTATGTAATCATGTAAGCCAGACCAGTCCATACGGGATAGTCTGGCTTATCCATTTTTAAGATATAAGTTTAGGCATTATTTTATCTAGCTGCGACCTGAACTGTGATTTTAAATTTTCTATGTCAGTATAAACAGAAGGGTAATGTCCTAAAAGGCGTAGTTTCTCTTCAAACCTGAATTTGCTAATAATGTCTTCTTCTTTAATATCGTTTGAGTTAACTGGTGCATTTTTAAAGTAAGTATAAATCAAGGGTCTGCCTGCCTTTCTAAATTTTTCGTATGCCTTGGCAAATTCTTCTTCCGTAAACTTACCTACCTTTGTAAAAAAAAGACTTACAAATATATCGCTATCTTCAATAGCTTTATTATATTCATCTTGAAGACTAGATGCAGAAAGTGCATCAATAAAGTCTTCCCATAATTCTAGTCTAATAAATACGTTTTCATTATTCAATCTTTTGTTTTCTCTATTAATAAATATTTCAAAATTTTCTCTGTCAGCCCTTAATTCGGACGAAGATGCAAGAAAGAGTGTAATTGTTCGTTTCATTGTGTTTTGCTTGTTTGTTGTGTTAGAAGGTAATCCTACGTTATACAATAATTCATTAATGATAACTTTGTCGTTGCTTTCATTGCACACGACAAAATCTTTACTTAATGACCATTCAAGAAGTTTATGATACGGAAATGTACTAGCATTTTCACTCCCTTTGCAGTAGTTACACAAGCAGGGAACAGAGACCGTTGTTTTAACTCCTTTATATCCATCATTGATATTTTGCAATGAGTTCATTACTAAAGTAATTAAAGCTCTGGAGTCTACGCCGCTTACTTTTATAGTTATCTTTCTATCATAAAAGTTCTCGATAACTTGACATTCAGCTCGACCATTATCTAAATATAAATTGACTGCATTATTCCAAACCTCTTTCTCATTGGTAATATATCTACTTAGTTCAGCACTTACCTGATTAACCAATCCTCTTGGCATAAATTCATACCTATAGGTTAATGTAAGTGTAGATGCTTTGTTTTTCCATATATTCTCACTAGGTATAGAAACAAGACGTGCGGGAATTATATAATCTTCGTTCCTGTGTTTCTTTGGAAATGCTATCTTAAAAATTTCTAGCATTTTTTTTAATATACTATGTTTACTAATATATGATTCATCTTGCCATAATCTAGAAAAATCATCAGCTATTATATTACCTCTTCGCACTTGTACTTTTTCATCATCAATAATTTTATAAACGGCGTTCATTGCCCACTCAGGCTGTAATATTACCCAGTTTTTTAATTCCTCATTTTTAGAGTACCATAACACAACTCCAACGTCGTGAAGGAACTGACAACAATCGGATACATCAGTGTAATTATTAAAAATTTGCTCATTAATTGTTTTACACATTTCTTGAAAATACTCGAAACTAATACATGGATGCTTCATGGAAATAGTTCCAAGTAAATTTCTTACTTGAACCCAAGACCTAGGAATCCCTTTTCCATAATGCGGCAAATTAATTAGTTGATCTTTTATAACAGACTTTATTTTTTCTAAACCGTCATTTTGGTTAGGTAAGTTTATTTCATAATATGGTAGCTCTTGAGTCTTTACTATATTAAAATTAGAATTAGACATGTACAAACCCAAGTCGCTCCAAGAAACTCTGTTTCCATCGTGACAAGTCTGCCCTATTATAACTGGGCTACTTCCTCCAAACTGATAAATGGTAGGTATCCAATAATCAAAGTTATGATGCGTTTGTCTAGTTGAAGCTAACAGAACGAAAACTGAATTTTCTGTTATAAAAAATCGATGGACGGGGTAATAAACGTCCTGTCCGCCGAAATCCCATATGTGAGCAATGTGCTTTCTTTTAGAAGCTTTTTTAAAAACCCAATCGCTAATTTTTATTCCTCTAGTACGTGTATCTGTTTTCGGTAATGAAGCCTTATCATTTATCAATCTCTTCTGAAGAGAAGTTTTACCACCACTTCCTTCACCTACTAGAATTAATTTAGTTTCGTACATAAAATCTTGTCCGTCTAAAAGTATTTTTTGCAAGTACCTAGATACAGACAATGTCCCTTTTTTTAATATCTCAATTGGTACATCGGCAATGGGATTTTTGTACAAGTTTATTCCTTTACGCGAGGCGTAATCGCCCTCCCACTTCATTGTCATGGCAGATTCAGTTATCCAAAACGGAAATAATTTGATGTCGTTGTAGGATAAATCTAGCCCTTCTAGATTACTTAGTTCTTTCAAAGGTTCTACGTTAGTAATTTTATTTGCTCTTAAGTTTATATACGTGAGTGAATGAAGTTGACCAAGAGCTGATACATCTTTTATTAAATTTTTTTCTATTTCTAAAGAAGTTAATTTCTCATTGTTTTCAAGAGGACTTATGTCATAAATTTTATTGTTATCAATTCTTAGCTCAATCAAATTACGTAGTAAGCCTATTGGATTGATGTCTGTTATATGATTATCTATCAATTGTAATTCTTCAACACCTAGAAAAGATGTTAAGAAATCTATTTCTTCAATATTATTTCTGCCAAGACCAAATTGCTTTAAATGAAGAGTATTCGTTGCATTGTGTATATAAACTATGTTGTTATTATAGAACCATGCAAAATGTATCCTATTAGGGTAACTGAAAATTTCCAGATTTTCTATTCTATTGTTCGAAAAATTTATTTCTTCTAATAGTTTTAGTTCTCTAAGGAAATTTATATTTTCTATTTTGTTTTCAAGGCCATGAATAACTCTCAAATTTTTAAGTTTACAAATCGGTTCAATATCAACCACCAAATTATTTGAGAAATGAAGCTCTCTCAATGAAATCATTGTTGATATTGGTTCTAGATGAGTTACGTTATTATAACTTATATTAAGATGAGTTAACTCTCTTAACTTTGCAATCTTGTTTAGGTCAACTGATATAAAATTATTTAGTCTTAGTCTCTGTAAAAATGGTAACAATTCTAATATTTCATATAAGTTACTAGCACTCAGATTTTCAGTTGAGTTTGCATTTCTTCCTCTAACAGTAAGACCTATGATATCGCCTTTCTCATTTAATTGGTATGTATCCTCGCTAATTTGGGCTACATCAACGCGTGTAATTGTTTCCACGAATTTTAATCCATATTTAGCTTCAATCTCTAGCTTAAAATTTTTCGTTTTCATTTTGAGTAATCTTGTCAGTGGGGTTAAAATGAACCTATTTTCATCAGAAGCTAACTATACCTTACCTTTTATAAAAACCTCCTAGTATGATACCTAAAAAAAACCCCGAAACTGAGCCAATTTCGGGGTTTTTAGGTTTTTTGTGGAGACGGAGAGATTCGAACTGCCTCCGGGCTCCCCAAATAAGTAGCTGTAGGGTTAAAATAGGTGTGTTGTTAATTTTCAGCCTTGCCACTGCTTCGGCGCAAACCTGCCATTTCAAGCGCACTGGTAACTTGTCGCTCGTGACCTCCTCGTGACCAGCACGGTAGCGGATCAACCTTATTCGCGACGTCCTTCCTGTTGATACCTGAGTAACTCCCGCTGCATATGAATCACCTCGTCGGCTGGCAGGACGACGTAGCCTGGAGGAGCCACTGGCTTATCTGAAGTCGGGTCGAGATTCGGATCATACGAATCACTGACTAACCAGCTCACGCTCGTATTTAACTCTTGAGCGAGTCGTACCAGTTGCGACAGGTTGGGTTCCTGCTGCCCTTTCTCCCACTTGTAAATCACCTGTTTACCGCTCTTTACGCCGATTTGTTCGGCTAACTGGGCCTGCGTAAGCCCCAGTTTATTTCGCGCGATAGCCAGCCGTTCGGGAAATGAACTCATGGCGGTAATAAAATTTAATTACTGAAATTCATCTCAGTAGTATGTTTTATATTACTTTTACATCGTAGGTATTACAAAGTATACCGTACAAGGTAAAAGTAATAGAAAAACGCATGAAAAATCAAGCTGTAGCACCGGCGGTCGATACAGACCAGCTAACGGTTGAGCACTGGCGTGAACGGTTTAAGGAAGCGCTGCCCCGATTCAAGAGTCTGCGCGAGGTAGCTGAACTGCTGGCCAGAGAAGATGCGCAGTTTGATGGCATCACCGGGTGGGACCGGCTCAACAATATCAAACGGGGAAAAGGCGGACTCAAAATCACCGCCAAAGCCGTACAGCTGATGGATCAGCTCCGCCCTGCCAACCAATCCCGCATTCGTCGCCAGCAGTTGCGACGGGATTCCTGACGCATTACCAGTGCACTACCATATTCATTCTACTTACATGAGAAACCTGTTTGCCCTCCTAACCGGACGTCGTCCGCAAGCGAAGCGCCTGATGGCCTATCCGACGCAAGCGCCCTATAGCATCTACGGCAGTCAGCCGCACGTGCTCGTGACGTTCCACTGTCATCGGAGCGTACTGATTAGTCTACGTCGGCTCATCGCCTTACGCCGAACAACCGAGCAGTTGAATCCGTCTGTGCATAAACCCCGCGAATACACCGTGGAGTCGTTGCTGTGCATTGAGTCGCTGATGCCGGTCGATCCCCATGCGGTGGTGATGTCCACGGAAAAGCATCAACTATTAGCTCGCTTCTTCCGTGCTGAGCTATCGGCTCTGATGCACAACAAGGTGAGTCCGTTCCAGGATCTGCCGAAGTCGTTCCTGTTCGATGATTTGACGGCCGCTATTCAACTCGTTGAATCGGCTATAACGATTACGCCCACATGCCACCAGACCCAATCAAACTGATCGATCCGGATGTGGTCGCCGATCTGCTGTGGGTATTCGTCCTGCTGATGATGGTAGGGGCCATTTACCAGCTGATACCAGACAAACGCCACCCATATGGAAAACCAACGTCAACTCTTGGACCTGCTAGACGGCCCCGTAAACAGTCGTCAGAACGATCTGGCACTGCTTTCCGCCCAAATTCAACTGGAGTATGCCGTGACGCATTTTTTCGACGGCATTGATGCCGACACGCTAACCAAGGAGGATTGGCTGATGAGTGAATCGATTCGCCACAGCATGAAACGACAGGCCAGCGCGATACAGGAGCTGCTCACCCGCAGGTACGGCTGTAATGACTGAAACAAAGCAGCCCGGCTGCAAAGCGGCCGGGCTGACTACCATCCATTCTACGGTACAGAGTACCTGTCACAAAGCTATCCCATAACCACCGTCAAACCGCATTATGGCCTGGATTACCCGATTATCCGAGTCCGACTACCGCGTGTCCATGCGCCTGGCGACGCACGTAATCATCTCAGACGACCGCAACCGTCACAGCTACAGACTTTCAGCTGACGCGGTGCAATTCATCATTCGACTCATAGGGTTGCAACAGCCGGATAAGCTGTGGATAGCTACCGCGATTCAACTGGGCTATATCCCGCACCCCTACGACGAGTACATCTAATTCATTCTACGATAAACGCTGAGTAACATGAACATCACTTACAACGAAGGCGCAGACGATGAGCGCGTAGCCAACTTCCTGGCCGAGTTCTTCCGGTACCGGAATAAGCAGGTTGAATCAGTCGTAGTTGAGAAAACTACCTTAACGGACCGGCCCGAATTGGCAATGCGAAAGCTGACGATTACCGGCGAAGAAATCGACCTTTTCGACGTATACAACGCAAAGAATTTTGGCCTGATCGACATCCATCTGCAAGCAAAGGCTGAGAAGAATAAAGCCGTCGTTTCGTGGCTCGTTCAACTGACTGACCCCGAATGAAGGCCACAGGACAGTCAGGCCCCTGCTGCTCTGTGTGCGGCAAGCCACTGACCGACCCGGTCAGCATCGAGAAGGGAAGCGGCCCGGAGTGCGCCGGGAAGCAGAAACGCACTGAACTGGCGTACAGAACCGGAAATCTGTTTGCCAACCGGGCCGACTACAGCTGGGGACTGGAGGGAGCCGTCATCTGGATCGAGGATAATAACGGGCCAAAGTCGGTAACCAACGATATGGATGCCGTATTGACCGACATCTGCCACGAGTTACGCGAAGAGGTCAACTACAAACTGGTGATGTATCGCGATTCGCGGGGGGTATGGGATGCCGTCTCCTGTAACGTACAGATCTGTGAATCGCTCGGTACGTTCCGCCAGAATGGAAAGGGGGCTATTGTCAGCGGTGTCGATTTCGTATCGCTCAATCAAACCGATAGGAAACGGGCCAAAATCGAGCTGTATAGCAAAGCTGCCTTACGAAAAGTCAAGCCGATAAGGCTGTAAATGCACTATAAATGAAGGAGTTAATCAAAAAAATGACCGATCGAAAAGCCGAACTAGAGCGCCGGCTGGAAGTGGGTTTCGACTACGAAGGCACAATGGATTATGCCGAACACGTTGAGGGCGATGCGGCAAGATCGGAAGCGTATCGGGATGAAATCGCCTTCCTGACGGAGTTGCTGAAAACACCAGCCGAACGGCCTGTAACCGACGAACTGCTTGAGGAATACGGCTTCATGGATGACGAACCTGGTTACTGGTTTTTGGAAGATGAAGATGGCCGTCTGCTCATGGATGGCATTCGCGTCGAGCAGAATCTACGTAATCAGAGCGAGTGGCGGCTGTTCATAGAAACCGAGGAGAACGGAGCCCAAACGTTTGACCTGAAAGGCTTCGACCATCTGCTGTCATTGTTGGAAGAAAACGGTATCACCTTCAGTAATGAAGACGGGGAGGAGGGCGAAAATGAAGAATAATCGACCCGACATAAGCCTGCTGAACGTGTTGGAAACACCCGCCGAATGGCGCGAGTGGATCGAGGAAGACCCCAACGACGCCCCGGCCATATCGGATGAGTTGAGCGAGTTGATGATTGAGATTGTCAGCTGCCGTCGGTTCATTAATTGGCCGATCACAGGAGTCACTAAGGAGATGTACGCCCAGAGCCGCGAACTCAGCGAATACATTAAGGACCTGATGGCTCAAATCATTTCGCTCTGTAACGGCAAGGAAACTCGAGCAACGCTCGACGTCGACGATGGTTTCACCTGTACGATCAGAATCTACTACCACGAGAATGAAGAGTTTCCCGAATCATCGGCGTGGAACATCGACATCCAGTTTGCCCGTCGACTGAAACGAAAGGAGGTGCCCGATGCCCCTGATCAACGCTGACTTTCTCCAAAAACTGCGCGAACAGGCTGACGTCGTGCAGATCATTGGGGAGTTCATCGACCTAAAAAAAACGGGTAGCACCTACAAAGCGTGCTGCCCGTTCCACGACGAAAAATCACCGTCGTTCACCGTCAGCCCGGTACGCCAGACCTATAAATGCTTCGGCTGTGGCAAGTCAGGCGACGCCCTCGATTTCATCATCTCCTACCGTAAGCTTTCCCTACCAGAAGCTGCTACCTACCTCGCCGGTAGACTCAACGAACTTGTCGAGTATGACACTGATAACCGACCCAAAAGCCGATTCGACGGAATCCAACTATGAGACATTCACCGATTTATACAGCCTTAACGACCGTATTGCTGACAAATACCATCGTTACCTGACCGAAGAAATTCTGCCCGATGGGCTGCATCCCGTAAGCCAGTATCTGGCCGGCCGTGGCTACGGCCGTGAGCAGATCGACTACTGGCAGATCGGGTTCGCCCCCGACCAGTGGCAGTTCGTAGCCGACAGCGTAATCAAGCTCGATGCGTTTGATCTGGCGGTTGATCTGGGCGTGTGCCGGAGCAAGGACGGCAGCCGGTACGACTTTTTCCGGAACCGGCTGATGATTCCGATTCGGGACGAGAAGAACCACATGCTGGGATTCACGGCCCGCTCGATCGGCCAGCAGACGACGCCGTCTGGCGAGAAGCTGCCCAAATACATCAACACCCCCGAAACCGTCATTTTCCGGAAAGAAGAAATTCTGTTCGGACTCAATAAAGCCCGTAAGGAAATTGAACGGTCGAAAATGGCCGTGCTAACCGAGGGGCAAACCGACGTGATAGCCCTGCATCGTGCCGGCATCACCAATGCCATCGGCAAACAGGGCTCGGCCCTGACTGAAAAGCAGATTGCCAAGCTGGCCAGCCTGTGTGAGTCGGTGACGCTGGTATACGACATCGATACGAACGGGACGGGCCAGAAGGCGCAGGCCCGCGATACGGAAGTACTGCTCAAGGCAGGGTTGCGCGTGAAGATCTTCTACCTGCCGCAGCCGGAGCAGGCCGAAGGAGAGGGGCCGGTAAAGGTCGACGCTGATTCATGGGTACAATCGCTGCTGCTCAGTGACGAACCCGCCGACGGGCCAGCGTGGTGCATCAAACTACGCGGCAAACTCGACCTGAAAGCCCAGTTGAAGCGGGACAGCAAAGACGGTCTGATGGAACTGGCAGCTTCGCTGCTCGATCAGGAAGACATGGATGACGTTATCATCGGTCAGCGGCAGATCATCACGATGCTGAGTCGACTCGATGATTCGGTAGCGGACGCCTACGTTACCCGCATCGCCAAAGAGTTAGCCTGGAAAAAGAGTGTTATCAGCAAGCTGCTGGCTACAGCTAAAAAGAAGGGCGATAAAAAGGCAGGCAAGGATGATGACGACGATGACGACTTCCCGGAGTGGGTTGACCGGAAGGAGTTTTTTCAATGGCAGTTCGCGGAACGGTGCGACGCGCAGCAACCTCATAAGACAGGGTACTATTTCTCCGGAGTCAAAGGCATCAGTACCAATCCGCTGACCAATTTCATTGCCAAACCGCTGTTTCTCATCAAGCAGCAGGGAGCCGTTCGGCGACTGGTGCAGCTGGACAATGGATACCGGAAGGTTTACGCCGAGTTCGACGCCAAAGTACTGACCGGTGTCACGCAGTTCGAACAGGAGCTAAGCAATTTGGGCTACTTCACCATCGACGAAGATTTCGATAAGAAGCACCTGAAGCGGATCATGAACAAGATCCTGGCGAATACCCCGGAGGTTTACCCGGTCAATACGCTGGGATGGCAACCCGAAGGATTCTTCGCATTCAGCAATGCCGTATTCAATGGGCATCTGGAGAATTACAACGAGCACGGTGTCGTCGTCGTCAACGAAAAGCACTTTTTCAGCCCGGCCATGTCGCCCATCAGCGCCAACTACCGGCAGGAAGAGGACGGCTACAAACACGATCGATACCTGACGTTCCGGCCGTCGACGGTGACGTTCAACCAGTGGGGGAAGCAAATGCGCCGGGTGTACGGCGATCGGGCAATGGTTGGGGTTACGTTTGTCATTGCTACGCTGTTCAAAGACATCGTCAAGAAGCTGGCAAAAATCCCTCTGATCTACTGCTACGGGCCGAAAGACTCTGGTAAGTCGACCTACGCAGAATCGTTGCTGTACGTATTTTTTTCGGGTAAAGATTCCAACGGGGATCTGATGAAGCCCATGAACTTAGGGGCCGAACCGACACTGGCGGCCTTCTGGACCGCACTGGCCCGGTTTCGCAACTGCCCGTTCGTGTTCAATGAATTTGATTCTACCCGCGTGGCGCCATTCGTGGCCACAGCGTTTAAAGCCGCCTGGGATAACGAGGGCCGGAGCCGCCAGAGCCGGGACAACAAGTACCAGACCGAAGAGCAGTCCGTAAACTGTGCCCCAATTATCGTCGGGCAGTACCTGGCCACCGGTGACGACGGAGCCGTGCTGAGCCGTAGTCTGATTTTCGAGTTCAAGAGCCGGAAGGATACGCCGTTTACCCCGGCCGAAAAAAATGACTACGGCCAGCTGCGGCAGTGGGAGCAGGCGGGGCTGAACGGGTTGCTCAGCGAACTGCTGCCCCTACGGGAAACGATGGAGAGCCGTTTTGGCGAATCCATCCGGGCCGTGCGGTCGGAACTGGCCGAGCGGCTGGAGCGTCAGGGTATTCCGTTTGAGAACCGGCCGCTCGAAAACATCATCTGCCTGCTGAGTATCTACGAAACGGTCAGTAAGTCGGTGTCCTTTCCGATGACCCGCGACGAGTTCTGGAACTACTGCTGTGAGCTGCTACGCGATATGGGTAGTCAGATCCACGACAGCGACGTGCTGACCGGTTTCTGGGGAATGCTGGAGTATCTGCTCGACCGGGGCGATATCGTCGACGGGTGGGATTTCAAGATCGAAACCAGCACTTCGGCCAAACTCACCGGCGAGAACCGCAAAGCCGAAACGATCAGCTTCGACAAGCCGACGCGCGTGCTGTACCTGCGCATGAAAATGGTACACAAGCCCTATGCCGAGGCCATGCGCCGGCAGAGTAACGACAAGCCACAGAGCGAGCAGACACTGAGCACCTACGTCCGCCAGCAGAAGTATTACCTCGGTACCAACGAGAAAACTTACTTCTCGCAATCGGGTGGCGAATGGACGAACACCAGTGCCATTGTACTGAATTACGACCTGCTCAGCGACCGCACCGGCATGAGCCTGGAGCGATTCAAACAGTCGGACGAGGATACCCGGCAGGAAGTGACGGTGGAAGGCACCCTGAACCGTGACATCAAAGTGCTGAACGTCGGTACTGGTCAGCAGATCGAGTTCGTCCTCCAGGTTACGCAGACAATCAGCCAGGGAGGTACACCCCGCACTGAGCAGTTCAATGTCAAGTGCTTTGCCGCCCCCGAAGTGGTATCGGAAGAGAAACTGCGAACCGGTACCGTCTGGAAAGTGACCGGTCTGATGCAGGAAAAAAGCTGGAAAAAAGGTGCCGAAACATTCCACCACCGTACGCTCGACGTGCTGAGCGCATCACAGGTCGATATGTCGGTACGCTACGCAACCGGGTACAAGCCCAGCGACGAAGAGAAGAATATGCCATTCTAAAAACGCCAATAGCTATGATAACCGCCCAACAACTATGCTACTGTGATGTGCTGCTGACGCCAGGGGAAGCCGCCAAAGAGTCGGACGAGAAGCGAGGCTACATCGTGTCAAGCATCATTCAGATGCCCAAGCGAATCAACGACGGCTATCGCGAATACGTCGAATGGCAAATCGCCGGATTCTATCTACTCGAAAGCAAAACGCTGACCCGCCGGGAAGTAACGCTCGAAGAGATGGAGCTGAGTCTGGCTGAAGGATCGCTGGTGCCTTACCTACCGCCCACGGTGCGCCAGGTTAAAATGGGCTAATCAATTCACCAAATCAATTCATTCTACGATGTACAAGGAAACCTGTTGGTACTGCCCTCGACGCCCGTCGGCAACGCAGCGACTCGGCCACGTAACCGGTCTGATTCTCTATCCCTTCTGGAGCGCCTACCGCCGACTTCGTCAATTCAGCAACTAACCCATATAGTTTACAACTATGAATCAACCGATCAGTGACGTTCGTACCCTGGCGAATCTAACTCGGGAAGAAGGCCAGAGCCTATTTTCACTTGGTTTCGGCTTTACACCACCACTTGATGCGCTGACGAATAGCTATCAGGGCGGACTGGCTTCGTACCGGATCATCAGTGACAGCACATTTACGATGATTTTGTACCAGGGTGGGGGTATGTCGGCCTTCCGGGAACACGACGATATCAGCAGCCCGGTATCGGTCAATATCGCCAAAGTCGTTGGCTACCTCAATTCGCTGGAGATCGACTTCGATCGGATTCCGGTACCGGCTCAGCTGTCGGTTACGCTGCCGGCATTATCACCCATTATAGGGCCGGTTTTTACCGTTCGCCCACAGACCGCCGTCGTTACGGAGTCGGTAGGGGAGTTGCTGACGGTGGCTGGCCACTGGGCCAGTGGTACTATGCTTAAGCCCCCCGTCACGCTCGAGGAGTTCAAAGATCGGCTGAACCGGGAAATGAACTTCATGACGGCGGATAGCTACAACCTGACTGGTATCGAGGTCCAGTGGATGGATGAGGGTTGTACGGTCCTGGCAATTGCCACGACAGTGGTTCCCGTGATGGTTCTCGCTACGATCACACTAACCGAATAATATAACAGATTTCATGAACAGAGACTTTCATTTCCGTATTGGCGCAGCTGTGTCGTGTAGTGTCGCCAATGACCAGGTAAACCTTGAGCACGTCGACGTGATGTACAAACATTCCGACGCTCCGGACGACTGGAAAGATCGAAACGGTCATTTTACCGAAAAAGGCGTTGATATGCTCCTGTTCGGATTCACGGCCGCACTGATAGGCGTGATTCACGCAACTGGTCACCAGCGGGGCGCGGATACGGCCGCATTGATGCGGCAGGCGATCAGTTTGATGGAGCAGCAGTTCGTTATGCAGGTGTCGACGACTAACGTTCACTCACCCCGGTAGCACGATGGCGATGGACCGCAGCAGGTACCCCCGTGGCTGGCGCAGGATCAGCAACCGGTATCGATTCGAGGTGGCCAATGGCATTTGCGAGCAGTGTGGGGTAAAACACGGAACGGTATATCCGAAGGGGCCAGATCTGAAGTGTGCCTACCCGGCAACCCGCATCGTCATTGTATTCCTGAACGCGGCCCATCGCTATCATAACACAGACAGCAGTGATGACGAAGATCTGATTGCTTTATGCCCGCGCTGCCATGCCAGATACGACATGGATGATATCCTGAGCAAGAAGGTGTACGGTATGAATCACGCGGGTCCCCAACAACTAAAACTATTCGACCAATGAGACTCTTTCTGAAGCGAGGGCCACCACCTTAATGCAGACCGGGACGTGGGGATTGAACCACCTGGTGTCAAAATGAGAACCCCACCGACCAGCAGAAGCCATCCAATAGGGTGGCTTTTGTGTTTTTCTACGATTTCGGTCTGTGCTGGCGATTTTACTTATAAGTGAAGTCCGACCCACCAGTTTCACTTATAAATGGCTGGTAGGTGCCTTTCCCGGCCGGTTTGGAGTGTCGTTTCCCTGAATTACCGCGAGTGTCCCCGAAATCCGTGCCGATTGCCTGCGCGACGTTGCCATGCTCACTGCCCCGATCGGCGGGGGCGACACCGCCCAAACCACCGTTTTAAAGCCTACAGGTAACAGTAAATCAGAAAAAAAACAGAAAAGCTAAATAGCTGTAATTCTCCCCCTGATTACCCCTGATTTCCCTGATAGATATAAGTAATTGATAATGAATAGTAATAGCATATATAAAGGGGGTGTTTTTTCAGGGACGTTCAGGGGTGTCAGGGACAATCAGGGAAATCAGGGGGAGATTTTTCAGGGAAACACGCTATTCAGGGGAAAAACTGATTTTTTTATCGCAGATAAGCCTCCAAGCAGTCGCATACAACCATATGATATGTGTTGAATTTTAAAGGGATTACCGGAAGGAGTAAACCAGACGGACTTTTACAAAATATATTGTAACTACTCAGGTACTAATACGCGTGTATTTAATTTTATTTTAACTAATTTTCGACGTATTCTCCGTACTCTTCGTAACTCATGTACTTCTGCGAACCAGTGTTGTTTGAGATTCCGGTGCGCCCGCGAATCCGTAAGTTTATTCACACCCATTTAATTGATGAGCGGGGGCGTCGACGCCCGATGCTCGTCAGTTCGGACGCGCAGGGGGCCAGTCTGTGGATGTGGGCACTGGCACAGTCTGAAAAGGTGCAGCTGAACACCGGATGGCGCAGGCCCAAGCCTGATAATAGTTACCTGCACACCGACGGAGCCGGTCGGATTATGGCCCCGGACGACATGACCGACGTAATCGGTCTGGCAATCCACGAGTTTCACAAAAGCCGCCAGCAGTATCTGCTCAACTACGCCGAACTGGAGGCATTCAGCAGCTGGGTCGACTACCTGATTCGGAACGAGCTGATCTGTTTCTGCGAGGAAAAGCAACACCTGCCCCTGATGGAGCGCATCCGTCAATTTGCTGACTGCTACGATTTTTCCGAAGATGATATCTCCGAGGCTAATCTGAAGCAGATCGTTTACCGCCACGGCTCGACCCAGCCCGATGCATTTCGGAGCTTCAATACCGGAGTCGCCCTTATCAACCATTTCACAGCTTACCCAATGGCTGCCTGATTTAGTCTGTCATCACGCCTGTCACGTCTGCCCCCCAGTGATGCCGGCACATTTGCCCCATGACTGATCTGAATTACGACCCGGTCAACAACATTGGGGGGCTATATCGAATCCGGTTTGTGCCAGTTGCTGGAGTAACTCCAACCCTGGCCACCGGTACCCCAAATTTTCGCGATGGGTTCCGGTTCTATACCGCCTACGGTACCGAATCGACGCGAGGCTACGAAGAACGACAATCGAACAGCGATAACGGCCCGGTTTGGGATGTGACCGTTTCCGCCTTCTTACCCGGCGACAGTCCTGAACGGCGTGCTCAACTGGCCGAGATGGTGCGTCACCGATTCATCATTCAATGTGAGGATAACAATGGCCAGCTGCGGCAGGTCGGTAGTTATGAACAGCCGCTCGAACTGACCTATCAGTTCGTCACCGGCAAGGCTGTCGCAGATTTGCGCGGCTACGCCCTCACCTTCCGGGGCAGTCTCTCTGAGGCCCCGGCCATTCTTTGAGTATGCCTTGCTTTCATAACGGTGGTTTCTGAACCCCCGCTGGTTTTACCGGCGGGGGTTTTTTGTGGAATCTTCATTCGCGTCATCACGCCTGTCACGCCCGGCCCCTCGCAATAGGGGCAGTTTCGGGCCATGATTAGCCAATTTCAAATCCTTTCCGCCCTGCTACGCCACAAGTGGGCCATCGAACCCATCTGGGCCGAACAGCACCAAACGCTACTTGATAGCTACCTGGCTGGTAAGCTGGATTTGAAGCTGCTGCAACAAAACGCCATTGATGAGGCCGGGGGCGTCGATCCGATCAGCTCGATCGGCTACGTACTGGCGTCGGACGAGGTCGACACACCGCCCGGCGGCCCGGCCGTTACCGCCACTAACCCCCGCAACCGCTATGCGCTAGACAACCCTGACCTCCCCGAAAACAGCGTATTCGTCCTTGATATTCGCGGGCCGATTATGAAGGAAACCACGTGCTGCACACTAGGCACGGAGGACTACGCTAAACTGATTCGTCGTGCCTACGCACACCCCAAAATCATCGGTATTGTCAACCTGGTCGATTCGCCAGGTGGCCAGCTGTTTGGTACCCCGACGCTGTACGACGCCATTCGAGATCCACAAAAGCCGGTTGTTTCGGTAGTATGCGAGGGACTCATGGCGTCGGCAGCGTACTGGCTGGCCTGCGGCTCCGACGAGATTCTGGCGACCCAGCAGACCGATATGATCGGCTCTATTGGCGTATTCGTCAGCTTTCGGGACAACCGGAAGGCGCTGGCGCTGGCCGGTATCGAGGTTCACACGGTCTATTCTGACCGCTCAGCCGAGAAAAACAAACCGTTCCGCGACGCACTGGAAGGCGATACAGCGGCCCTGACGGAAGATCTGAACCAGGCTGCCGACTTATTCCGTGTCGCCGTCGAAACCGGCCGTGGTGCCAAGCTGAAGCCCGTCACGAAGGGCGGTGCCGACGTGTTCAAAGGCGGTCTGTTCTACGCATCCAAAGCGATCGAGTTAGGGCTTATTGACGGCTTCGGCGACCTCGACGTGGCCGTAGCCCGCGTGGCGGAGCTGGCAAAGCAACCCCGCGCGACGGCCGTGGAACCTACGCCTGCCGAACCGACCGGCGACGGCAACGATCTGGACGACGAACACGACAACGACAACGACCCTGAAGCTGACGCTTCCACGCCTGTCACTGAGCCTGTTCTGGCCAGCCAGGATTCTTCTGTTTCCCCAACTAATCAAACCGACACAACCATGTTTGGCGACAAACACAAACTCATTACGGCCCTTGCTGGCGTCGAGTCTTCGGCCATTACCGATGATCAGCTCAACGCAATCAATGCTAACCTGGATGCTCAGAACATCAAAGGTATTCGCGTCATCTCACAAGGCTATTTGGACGAGATGACAACTAGTGCTACAGCGCTGACGACCGCTCAGGAGCAGGTGTCGAAGCTGACCCAGGAGCGTGACCAGCTGCAATCAAAGGTCAACGAATACGGCTCGCAGCCTGGCGTGCTGGGTACGACCTCGCAGAAAACCGAAGAGCCACAGGTAGCGGCCGGCGATGACGAAGAAGTCATCTCGGAAACCGACGCCAAACTGCGCTCGATGGCCTCCCTGAAGGGCAAATAACCTGATCGATCATCGACCGCCTTAGGCGGTCGATGATCGCAATTCTTACTCCGTAACTTCCTTAATCTCACAATTGTGGCAAAGACCCAAACCGATCTGCAAGCGATTGCCGGCTACGCTGGCGAATACGCAGAAACGATTATTCTGGCCGTCATGCAGGCGCTCGACATCACCAAGGATGTCTCGGTGCTGACGAACCTGAAGACATCAACCATCCTACCAAAATACGTTGCCAGCGAGGGGCTGCGGCCGTACAGTTCGGCTGTAAAAACGCCGAAAGGTCAGTCGGGTACGTTCAGCGCGCGTCGCATCGACCCACGTACGGCGATGAAGATTCTGGATATCATTCCGGAAGAATTCCGTGATACGTACCTGGCTCGTGGTCTGGCTGCCAACGCCAAAGATTACCCACAGGGCTTCGGTCAGTACTTCTGGCTGGCACAAATTCTCAAAATCGCGGAAGAGATCAACGACAACATCTACCTGTCGATTGACCCCAAAACGGTTGCGCCATTCGATGCTACGGTGAACTACACCGTCGGAAGCAAAGTGTTCTTCGAGGAGAACTACTACCAGGTCGTAACGGCGACGACTGCTGGCCAGACGCCTACGAGCGTTCCTGCATCGTTTCTGGACATCAACAACAAATGCCTGGGTATCGGATTCGGTACCATCATCGCGCAGGAATACAACAGCCTTCCCGCTGCTAACCGTATTGCTACGGGCATTATCACCGATACCAATGCTTTCGACAAGGTATCGGGTATGTACAAAGCCATGCCGTCGAAAAAGCAGGCGTTGGGCGGTACCGCGTTTGTGTCGTACAACACCTACCAGAACTACCAGAGCAGCCTGCTCAACAAGTTCACTAATGGTACCTCGGCGTATGAAGTGCCCGGCAAACCCGGTATGCTGATTTTCGGCTCAGACGGTAAGTGGAACGTGCAGGCGGCCTCGTGGATGGGCAATTCGGGCCGGATCATCATGACCCAGCCGAAGAAAAACATGTTCATGGGCACCGACCAGCTGCCTGACCTGACGACGGTTGGTAACATGATCCCCCACATCCACGGCTTCCTGGCCAAGTTCCAGATGATTCTGGCCTGCCAGTTCGCCGATATGGATACGCTGTTCGTAAACGACCAGGCGTAATTCGACTTAACCCAGACTATTCTTCAACCCTGACGATTGGATGCCCGCGATAGGTGGGCATCCAATCATTCAAACAGACTTACTACTGTGGAACTCACTAAGGAACAGGAGGAAATAGAAGCCCTCAAATTACAACTGAAAGCGGCTAACGAAGCCAAAGAAGCCAGCGCCCGTCAAGTACTCGAGGCCGGTGAAGTGGTGCAGGATCTCAAGAAGCAATTGGCTGAGAAGCCTGCTGCTGACGAGGAAAAGACGTATGGCAAGGTCACTGTCGGCAAAGCGACGTATGATCTGGTCGTTCCTTCCTTCAACTACCTGGGTGAAATCGTCACCATCGACGTGCTCAACCAGAAGTCGAAACTCGCTGAGCAGCTGGTGAAGGACGGCGTATCGTTCCTGCAAAAAGCTGAGTAGTTCAATCCATTCAGGTTAGACCGGTCGACAGACCGGTTTAACCGCTTCACTCCGTAACGACCCCAACAATGGACTACACAAACCTTCTCGGCCCCGATGGTACCGAGAACAATATGGGGGTACCGAGCTGTTTTTCTATTTGATCTCGCACTCAAATATTAAAACGTTCGGCACGCCACCAGCCAACCCGGCTACGCCAGCTGATGCCTACGTGATTACAACTCCTCACGTGTGCAACACCGGAAAGAACTTCACTCAGGTCTACTGTACGCCCGATACCTCAGAACTGGAGGGCGGAATGAACGGCGAAATTGACGGCCGTAGCTTCAAAGTGACCTTCAAATTTTTCTATCCGGGTTCGAAGAAAGAGCTATTCGCCTTCAAGAACCGGGTTAAAAACGACAAGTTCGTTCTGGAGGTGCCGCTGTCTGACGGGACAATTATCCAGATCGGGTCGGCCAAATTTCCGGCCTACATCGCCCCCAGCTTTAAATCGGAAAAGATGTCAGGCCGTGGTAAAGGAGCGGAGTTCGAGGTTACGTGCTGGATGCCGGATATGCTGATTTACAGCGCAGCCATCCCGCTCACGCCAGCGGTTTAACCAACCTCAGCCATGCCGAAAGAAACAACTAAGGCGGCTTCCACCAAAGGCATTGTCGGTCTGCTAGCGACCGACTCGATGCTGATCAGGTTCGCCGGGCGTGATTACGACCTGGCGAACCTATCGGCCGACGATGAGGCATACCTGCGTCAGTTTCCCGACCAGGTGCCCTATCTGCAAAAACCATTAGACGTGAGCAACCCTGCCAACGACTAGTACTGTGGAACGCCGATAAGAAGCCTGCCGATTGGCGGGCTTCTTTCTTTCAACCCTAACGCACTCATGCAACCTACGCTACTCGAACAACTGGCCGCCTGGCTTGACAACCGCGTCTACGACGTCGGGGTATTGCTGTATCAGCAGATCCACGGCGACGGGTTCATGCTGTCGATGCTGAAGGGCGGTGCCGACGACTATAACCGGAAGAAACTCACCGACGCCCTACAGACTCATCACGATCAGCTGAGTGCGGCAGAAACCGCCCTGGTCGAAAGCTACCCCGAGTCGCTGACCGGTGATCTGGAGCGGGGTAAGATCCTGATGGATGAGCGTACTGCGCTGAAGGAGCGAATGCGGTACATGGCCGATCAGGGCATCACCAAAGGCGAAGACCTCAAACGCCTGGCGTACCGGGTGCTGACCATCCGGGATGATCTCGGTACCATCTACGGCCGTAAGGAATTCTTCCGCCAGCATGGCTACATGCCAGACGCGCCGGCCGTCGACCCGGCCATCACGGAAGCCGCGCTGATGAAGCGGCTTTTGTCGGTTCGGACCTACATCAGCAAAGAAACCCGGCGGCTCGCGCAGCTGACCGCTGACGACCCGAAACGACCCAAATACGAGCAGAAACTACGGGCATTCACCAGTGAGGCCGAGCAGCTTAAGCAGCAGCTGGCAACGCTGACTAATAACCCATACGATAATGTCACTATTCTCGACTAGCGAGGCCCACGACTATGCCAAACCCCAACACGACAAAGCTGCCGTGTGCAGCAGTGTTGAGCAACATTCGAATACGCTCCTTGGTCGAGTTTCGGATGCTGTCGACGCAGTGTTCCCACCGCTCGAGCGGGGAAACACCTACCACTACGCCAGTGCCGGCCTGTGGAGCACGCACGACCTCCTGTTGCACATCCTGCGCCAGACCGGCCCGGCCCGGATCTGGATTGCCACCTGGTCAATGACCGAGGATGCCTGCCGCGTGCTCGTGCAGGGCATTCAGGAGGGTATCATTCAGGATCTGCGGCTACTCATCGACTCACGGGTAATTACTCGCAATGCGAGCGCCTATGCGTTTGTCTCTTCTCATGCCGAAAAGACTCGGATTACCGCCTGTCACGCGAAAGTGACGGTGATCGAGAACGACGCCTGGGCTGTGTCGATGGTCGGCTCAGCAAACTACACGAATAACCCCCGGATCGAAGCCGGTGTGGTCACCGAGAGCCGCCCGGTTGCGGCTTTTCACCGCGACTGGATCGACCGCGAAATGGAGAAAGCCAAGCCTTTTGGCGAAACCCTCAAACTCTTACGATGAAACTAACGGCTGAACAGCTGACCGAACTGGAGAGTCTGGCCAGCTACTTTTTCACTCCCGACGAATGCGCTATTGTACTGTCGATATCCACCGACGATCTGGAAATCGCACTGGAAGACGACACGCACCCGGCCTACAAAGCCTATCAGCGCGGCAAACTCAAATCGAAACTGGAGCTACGGAAATCAATCCTGACGCTGGCCAAGCAGGGTTCGTCGCCCGCGCAGACGATGGCCCTTCGCCTGCTCGATGAATCGGAATCACTCGATTAACCCACCGACATGAACACTGACGTAGGATTTCTTGACCCCGACGTACCGAGCCGCCACGACGATAAGTTCGACGCCATCGTTCGGTGGTACAACGATGACCGGGATATGGACGACCCGGCCCGGCGACAGCTGAGCAAATCACTCCAGGAGCAGTACGAGCGGTGGCAGTACATCTATTCCATCCTGACGCTGCCCAAAATCCGGTTTAAATCGGATACCATGCTGGTAAAGCGGCTCAAAGAGAAGTGGCCGACGCTGTCGGATCGGGTGCTACGCTACGCCATTGCCGACACGCGCCGGTTCTACGCGCAGCTGGAGCAGCCTGTTCTCGACTGGGAGCGGGTTATGCTCATTACCAATATGAAACGGGCGATGGAGCGGGCGGAAAAGAAAGGTGATTTCAAATCGCTGGGAGCCATGTTCGGGCATTATATCAAGCTCATTGGTGCTGATAAGCCGCAGACGCCCGTCGACAACCGCACGATTATCAACTTCATCAACTTCAACCCGGAACAACTGGGAGGGAAGCAGATCCCGGATGATAAGCTGGAGGCACTTATTGCCCAGATGCAGGCCAGCGATCGTAAAAAACAACAAGCCCTTTTTGACGACTTCGAGGATGTCTCAGCTGCCTGATCGTTACCAGATGGGGTCATTGCTGAGCGATGATCTCGATACAGCCGTAAAACTGGCGCAGGTTCCCCTCGACCCGCGTAAGTTGAGCGATGACGTAAAAATTGAGTCCAAACACTTCAATAAACCCCAGATCCGCTCTATGTCGGTTGGGGCCAATGAAGAATATGCAGTCTGGGGTCGGGGTACCGGTAAATCGGAAGGGCTTATTGCCCCGCGTTCGTTTCGAAACGTCGACGTGATGCCCAGGGCGCACGGTTGTTTCGCTGGTTCGACCTACCTGCAATTGCTGGAGCGGACGCTGCCCCCCGTGATCAAAGGCTGGGAACAGATGGGCTGGCAGCGCGGCCGTGACTTCTGGATTCGGGAGCGACCACCCAAGCACCTGAACATTCCGACGCCGATTGTTGGCCCTGTCGTTTCGGATCACTGTATTTTCTTTAAAAACGGCGCGGTGGCGTCGATGGTGTCGCAGGATCGGCCGGGTTCGGCCAACGGTAAAACGGTGCATTGGATCGTCGGTGACGAAGCGAAGTTCCTGGATAAAGCGAAGCTCGACAACGAACTGTTGATGACCAACCGGGGCGACGAACGCTATTTCGGGGGCATTCCGGAGTTTCACAGCCTGCTTTTCTGCACCGATATGCCCACATCGAAGGCCGCGATGTGGATACTCGAGGAGGAGAAGCGGATGGATCGGCAGCGGGTCGAACTGCTGCTGAGCATCCGGGTAAAGATCTATGAGTTGTATGGTCAGCTGATCGCTCACCCCAGCAAGCGGGTGTCGATCATGAAGGCCATTCAGAAAAAGCAGGCCGAGTGGGATAGCATCCGGGCTAAATGCGTGTTTTTCTCGGAAGCATCGACGCTTGACAACATTCACGGCTTCGGAGCGGACAACATCCGACGGCTGCGCGAGAAGCTGCCCGCGTTCATCTTCAACACGGCTATTCTGAATCAGCGGCCGTTCCTGACCGAAAACGCGTTCTATCCGGATCTGGACGAACACCACTTCTACGACAAGGAAGATCACGCCTACATCAACAGCTTCAATATTGAGGATTTCGGTAAGGGGCTGTTCAATGATTCGCGCAAAGATGCCGACGTCGACAAATACCGGCCGCTCGATATTGGTATTGACAACGGTGCATCGATCAACGCACTGCTGGTAGGGCAGCCCCACGGCCGCACCTATCGCATTCTGAAGGAACTGTACGTATTGCACCCTGAGCGGGTTGTCGATCTGGCTAGGGCATTCTGCGAATACTACCGTTACCATCCCTGCAAAGAGGTCAATTACTTCTATGACCATACGGCGATCGGTACATCGGCCGTAAGTAACGCATCCCCAGCCGAGGTATTCATCGACTACCTGATGGAAGCAGGCTGGATCGTACACCGTCATTTTATTGGAGCTACGCTCGATCCTGAATGGCGGTATGAACTGTGGGGTATGTGCCTGCGGGGTGGTGGTGATCGGCTGTTCAAGATTGCCATGAATCGGCACAACTGCGAGTATGTACGCATCTCGATGCAGTCTACCCAGATTGCCCAGGGCACGACCGGCTTTCGCAAGAACAAGAATGATGAGAAGAACAGTGAGCTGGACCAACGGACAACCACCCACTTCAGCGATGCAATCGACACCCTGCTAGTAGGGGCACACATGGTACATCGCTTCGAAGATCCTGTTGCCTTCAAATCCATATTCATGAATTAAGCAGCCCAGTAGGGTAGGGCAGTAGCGGCCCGGTCAGATCTGACCGGGCCGCTTCGTTTTTGTCCTATAAATTCGGACAGTGTTCGTGTAGGGCATTTGGTGACGTATATACATACACGTTAATTGAATGGGTGTATGTGTAGGGCACTCGCTGGTACCCAGCGGTAAACGGCCGGTGTGTTGTTGATGCAAACCAAATCGGATGCTGTGTGTGTAGGGCACCTGCCGGTGCCCAGCGTGGCCCAGCCCCAGCGCGGCCAGACGCGCACACGTGCCCGCAGACAGGCTAACGAGTCGTGCCAGTAGTCAACGCAGTAGCCTCTCGACGGCCCCGCAGACGCACCCAGACGCGCCCAGAATGCGGGTTCTCGACCCCTCCGACCCCGCCAAAATTATCGCCCCCACCCCCCCCTCGGCAATTGCTTTTTTGGTCTGTGCGTGGCATGGGGGGGGTAAACCCCGGACGCGGAGCGTTCACCAGCGGAAACCGGTCAAGTGTCTGAAAAACAGTAGTTTAGACTGTTTTTAAATTGCAAAAATACTTACAATGCCGTTGCAAATTTACGACGGTTTGCGTACCTTTAATACATGGAAATCAAGCAGATAACCAGTTAAAAACACAAAAAAGCAACTTTTATGGAAGGTACAAAACGCGACCACTTCGCAGAGGTCACCGGGAAAATTATTGCCCAATTGGAACAGGGTATCGTACCGTGGCATCAGCCGTGGGGCTTCTGCGAACCCGCACAAAATCACTTCACCGGCCACCGCTACCGCGGTATCAATTCGCTACTGATGCTGATGGAGGACTATAAAACGCCCTACTTCGCGACCATCAAGCAGATTAACGAAGCCGGTGGGCGCGTCAAGAAGGGAAGCAAATCGACACAGGTTTATTTTCACGACTGTATTTACAAGGACAAAAACGGCGCACGGCTAACCCCCGACGTTGCTTTACCCCGCATCAAAGCCGGTGATTCGACCGTCAGAAAGTACCCGTTTATTCGCCTGTTTCCGGTGTTTAATATGGATTCGGTGGAAGGGTGCCCCGTTAAGTCAGCCATACGCCGGAGCGAAACCGATAACCACGAGATAGCGGTCTGTGCGGACTTCGTTACCGCCCTGAATTTGGGCAACCAGTTGCGCCACGCCAACGTTGACGAAGCCTTTTTTCACAAAAAGGATGATTACGTGCAGATGCCCCCGCTGGACGTGTTCCGCAGTTCGGAATTGTACTACGGTGTTTTGTTCCACGAGCTGACCCACTGGACGGGACACGCCGACCGGTTGAATCGAAAGACGTTGACCGAAGCCCTGAAATTTGGCGACACCAATTACTCACTGGAAGAACTGACCGCCGAACTCGGCAGTACGTTTCTGTGCAATACGTTCGGTATTGATACGCCCGACACCCTACAGAACCAAGCCGCCTACATTGCCAACTGGCTGGGCGTGCTCAAAAAGAACAGCCGCTTTATCTGGGATGCCGCCAGCGACGCACAGGCCGCATTTACGTACCTGATCGACCGCGCAGGTACTTATTAGTCAACTCAATTTATCGGAGTCCCTACCGGTCGTTTTTCGCCCGACAGGACAACTACGCCCAATCCTCAGCATTACCCAGTTTTCAATACATCAATCCATCAAAAACCAGTCAAATCCAATGAAAACCACCCCACAAGTTACCCCCGCGAACACCAACACCACCACCGACAACCAGAACGCCAAAGGCAGTACCGGTAAGTTCACCGTTACCCCCGCCGAACCCGTTGCCCTGAGTGATCTACTGAAACAGGCCCACGCCGACACTGCCGCGAAAGCCGCCGATGTGGTCGAGCCGAAACCCTACCCCGTTCAGGCCCAGCCAGAGCCAGCCAAACCCGAAGCTACCGCCACCGCCCCGGAGCCAGCCAAAGCCCCAGCCCAGCCAGAGCCGCAGAAGCCAGCCGCCCCCGTTCGGAGCCGTGGCGAAGAAATCGAGTTTCAGATTGCCAAGTCGGGCAAACTACAACTGATAAACAACCAACTGCAAAGCCTGAAAGCCAAGCAGAACGAGTTAAACCAGTTCAGTTTCGCCGTTAGTAAGGACGAGGACTACCGCTATGGCCGGTTAGTGATCTTTGACGATAACAACCGCGAATTCCAGTGCAAAAACCACGGCCTAGCCGCCCTGATCGTGGAGCACCTGAAAGGCTTGTTCGAGCAGAAGGTGGAAGAGAAAGAAAGCGAACTGTTAGCGGTTTCGCGTTCGTGAGTGAATTTGACACGCTGATCGTGGACGAGTTGCGCCGGGAATTTCGGCGCACTCGTCCCCCGGCGAAGGTCATCACCGACCAGTATATAGCCGGTATTTTTCGCGTCACCAGCCGCCAGCCGCCCCGCATAGGCTACCGGGTTTTCTGGTACCCATCCAGTCTACTGCATCCCGATTCGACTGTTTACGAGGATACCCAATTTGATTTAATCGAACCCCTACCGTTATGAGTCTACGCCCCCAGGACGCCACCACTATTTATTCCGTGGGTGAAATCAGCGTCAGCTACAAAACCAACAGTAACCCCAAGTTAGCGCACGTTCGGGCCAGCCGCGACGCGTACGGTATCTTTCGCCAGTACTGGAGCGAGCAGATTAACTGGATCGAGGAATTTTACCTAATGTGCCTTAACAAACAAAACGAAGCCATCGGCATTTTCCGGGTATCGGTGGGGGCACGGCCGCTACCTACGTGGATGCAAAAGTCATTTTTCAGGTAGCCTTGGGCTGTCACGCCAGTAGCATTGTACTAGCTCATAACCACCCGTCGGGCAACCTTGAGCCGAGCAAAGCGGACAAAGACCTGACCGTCAAGTTTAAGCAGATCGGCCAGTTACTGGACTGTCCGGTGTTGGACCACCTGATTTTAGTGCCTGATGCTGATTGTTACACCTCATTTGCCGACAGCGGTATTTTATAGCCATGACTTATTTTATTCGTATCAGTAGCCAGAACCGCCCCGCCAACCGATTACAGCAGGCTATACTAGACCATTTCGGGGCCTACCACAGCGTACTGACCAGCGACCCGACGAGCATTTACCAACGGCTCAGCGGGGCCGTCGAGCAGGCCCACAGATCGTACCGGCGATGCACAAAACAGACCGTCAGCAAACAGCACGACTACAGCACGAAAGAAATCGTTGCCATCTACGTCGACGGATTGATTCAACTTAGTATGCACCCGGTTTTACGGACGGTTTATCTTGATCCGACGCCCCCCAAACCAGAGCCGACCGCCCCGCCATTAGCCGCCCCAAACCAGACCGACGACCCACCGGGCGAAGTTTTACCCCGGGCCGTGATCTACAAACAGCGCGACAGTAGCGAGGAATTACGACTGGATTACTGGTATAAGTTTTCTACCCAAGTGCAGAGTTTACTACGGCAGGGCGTTATCTGGCGCATCTACCTGAACGAAAACGCGTCACCCATTGCCGAACTATACGGCGGTCGAACGATACCCGCCTACCTGTAACCGTACCCGTTACGCCTGATTCCTGCTAATTCCCTAGTGAGTTAGTGGGCTTTTGGCGTTCCTCGCGCCTTTGCTGTGGCGGGGTTCACGACAGCCCTGGTGTTTCGCAGGCTCACACCGGCCTGTCACTCACCCTGCCGGCGTCCAGCCAACTCTCTGCCGTTCGCTCAGCTGGAGATAGATCAGCTTACTCGTTAACTGGCTAAAAACCCGTGCTTAAAGCAATTTAGATCAACCGGCAACAGCAGGTTCTACGCGACTAGGCTAAACGCCCGACATATTAAATTTTAATCAATATATTGACGACTAATGACTTACTTAGACCGTTTAGCATGTGTCGTGTTACCAATATGAGTATGCATCCACACAGTTCACATAACCATCCCATCAGTCAACCCAATACCCCATTCACTACTCAGGAGGGAAAGCTTTGGCAGGAAGTAATTTTTTACGAACAACATATCGTCAGGTTGGAACTGCTGCTCACTCAACTGACTCAAAACGAACAACTTTGCTTTACGTACAGGGGAGTAGATGCATCTATACAGACATATTTTACATTGATTAAAGCACGTTACATGACTCAGATCGAACGGGCTTATCGCATGCGGGAAAGATTGTTGATGCGTCTTCTATAGAGTAGCTAGATTACCGCTACGATTCCGCAATCAATTTGGTTTTCGTCAGTCTTGGGACACTAATTTCACTGAAAACAAATCAGCCCGAACGCAAAGCATCCGGGCTGAAGAAGCCAGTTAAAAACAAAATCTATTCGGGCAGATTCCAGGTCTTTTCATGCTCGACACTGAACTGTGCTTTTTTAAGCATCTCTTCTTTTTTATCAATCGTCACGCCCCGGCCTGAATTAATCAGATGCCGGTAGTTACGACGAACCGACTTATCTAGTCCCGTCAGTGACCAGTAGTAGTCACTATCCAGTATAAGCCTGAAGGCTTCATCCGTTGTTGGTGAGTTTTTCGCCATTGTGCTGCCTTGTTAGGATACACAAATCTACGAAAACCACCGCGAATTTACGACGGTTTGCCGTCCTTTTTTCGACCTCGTCATCACGCCTGTCACGCCCCGCCCTACCTGACGCTGTCAACTTCGGCCTATGATGCTGAAGTTGACAGATGTAGTACGCCTGATGCGTAAAAGTGAGTCGGGGCACGCCAGCCCGGGCAGGCCCCGCCCGTTTACCATTCAATACGTGACGGCCGACCGCACCCGCAACAAGGGTGGCGAGGTCCGCACGTTGAAGCGGGCTGTACTGCTCACCAAAAAGCGCACCGATAACCGGATCGTCGATCTGCAACCCCTCGGTACCACCGACATCGTGCGCGTGCATCTGGATCTGATCCTTCGTTTCAATAATCAGCCTGTTGCATGAGCCAAGTTGAATACTTCACCGGCTCGACCGCCGACGCTGTTGTGGTGCCCCGTCTGGGGCTGAGTTTTGCCATCGAACACGAGAAGCCGATGGGCAAGCGTAGTGGTAGCCCCGCGATACTACCGTCGACGGGTTCCACGCCTGGCGCGAACCCCTCAGCCGTTCAGCCGAGTCAGGCATTTGTCTGGTCGGCCGGTAGTGATATCATGCCCTGGGGAGTCGGTAACGATTTTCCTCAGCGCATCGCGTCGCTGTATTCAAAAGATCCCATCATTCCGACCACATTGGGTAAAATTGCCGCCATGGTGCAGGGTCGGGGCATCATTCCGGTACTAGAGCACGTCGACGACGACGGTGATCCCCTGTATCGACCACTACCCCGGAATAACGCGGTAGCCACTGAGATTTACACTTACCTCAGCAGTCGGTACCATAAACAGTACATGCGCGAAATGGCGTCCGATGCCACCATGTACTTCAATGGCTTCCCGGAGATGCTCATCTCGAAGGACCGCAAGAAGATCGTGCAGCCGCACCCGCTGAATGCCGAGGAAGTTCGCTGGTGTCAGATGGATAAGGCCGGCAACCTGCCGCATATCTATTTGAGTGCCGACTGGCCCCGCGCGACGGATGAAACCGCCAAGAAAATCACGGCCATCGACCCCTTTCGGTACGATGCCGTCGACTGGCTGCGTGAGCAGAAAGAGTACAACGTCGTCTACCCGATCCGGTTTCCGACGCCGGGCCAGCGGTATTACGCGCTGCCGCACCACTACAGTCTGGTCGAATCGGGCTGGCTCGACGTGCACCTGGCCGTGCCCCAGTTCAAGAAGTACATGCTCAAGAACCAGATGTCGATCAAGTATCACATCAAGGTCGATGAAGCGTACTGGCCACTGGCGTTCGGCGACGACTGGAACAAAGCCAAAACCAAGCCGGGTGAGCGGCAGAAGCTGATTGAGGGCTGGCTGGAAAAAGTAACCAAGATGCTGACCAACGTGGAAAACACGGGTCAGGCCCTGATTACCCAGGTCAAAGCCGCAACCAACGACCCGACGAAGGTCGCTGACTACGTCACGATCACGCCGATTCAAGACCCCAGTCGGGAAGGGCAGCACCTGGCCGACAACCTCGAAGCAGCGGCCAACATCTTCTACGCGCTGAACGTCGATCCCACGCTGGTTGGCTTCGCCGGTGGCGACAAGATGGGTGCGCGTAGTGGTGGTTCCGACAAGCTCCAGGCGTATCTGATTGCCCTGCAAATGCTGTCCCCGTTCCGGGATATGCTCATCGAACCGATTGACTTCATGGCCGATTTCAATGGCTGGAAATTGGCCCTTCCCCAGTTGAAGTTTATCTATCCCGATCAGAACCCCAGTGCCAAAAAGGGCGACCAGAAGAAAGACGAACCTAAGTCGTTGCCGGCCGGTGGCGATAAATCCAAACCTGACGCATGAGCCAGTTATTCACCGGAGAAACCGACCAGCTGCGGCAGTACGTCCCGGTCAATGTCAATTTTGATACGGACGGACTAATGCCCGTACTGGATGACACCGAAATGACGGTGCTGGGCCGCTTTATCGGCCTCGACGTGCTGGAGCAGCTGCGCGACTACGCCAGCACCAACGATCACCCGGATCTGACCGCTTCCGAGAGCCGACAGCTGGAGAGTGCCTTATTTCTGGCCAGGGGGGCAGTCGGTCGTATCGGCTTTGCGGCCTACCTGCCGTTTGCCGAAATGCAGATCGACAACGATGGTATTACGGTGACGGCAGCGCAGGGTCGCAAAGCTGCGTTTGAGTATCAGACCAACAACCTCAAACGCACCCTGCTCGATGCGGGCTGGGAGTCGCTCGATCGGTTGCTGAGCCTGCTGGCCAGCCAGCCCGATCTGTTTCCGGACTGGAAAAATGCCCCCTACTACGAGGAGCAGCAGAACGCCATTTTCAAAACGCCGGCGGAGTTCAGCCGCTACTATCCCATTCAGGATCGGTGGCTGACGTTCTGGGCGCTACGATTCAGCATCCGTAACGTCGAAGAAGACCAAGGCGCAGATGCGCAGGCCCGGATCGATAAGCTGTCTGCTGGATCGGTGTCGGATTCAATGCGTGCCAAGCTGAATCGACTGATGCGCCGGGGGATTGCTTATCAGGCCGTGCTCGACGCCCTGCCGACGCTGAGCATCGAACTGGAAGGCATCAATGTAAAAGTCAACTACGGTTCCCAGTACGGGAACGCGGATTACTACCAGCCGCCCTCTCAGGCCCAGCTGAACTTCGTTATCAACAACCTGCAACGGCAGATCGACATCGCCTGGAACAGCTTCGAGGCTGCGATTTCGCCACTGGAGACACTACCCACTCCTGACGACGATTCATCCACCAGCTACGGCCCCTATTCGACCGGCGCAATTTCCTTTCTGTAATCATGATCTTGACAATAAGCTGTCACATCATTGGTATCCTTAGCGCAATTCTGACCAGCTATAGACTGGTGTCTCGTCCTACGAAATGCCGCTGGATAGCCTACGGCCTATCTGTGTTTGTCGCCTGGACAAGTTTGTATCTGCTGGCGTCGTGCAAGCCCAAAACCAAACCTACCGCGCCCGCAGCTACATCGGTACCGACCGTCGACACGGCCCGAATTCGCCTGCAAAATCAAGCCGACGCCAGCCGATCAGCTGCCGAGCGGGCGACCAAAGCATCTAATTCAACCGTAACCAACTACGACCGTGATACCAAAACGTATGACTCGATACGAGTCGACCTGCGCTAAAGCAGGCTGGAAACTATTGCTGCTTGGGGCAGCTGTGCTGATAAGCTTTTTGCTCGCTGGCTTTGATGCATCGGGCCAACCCGTCGCAATGGTCAAACAGCAACCATTCCCGTATCCTGTCGGGGTTGCAATAGATACGGCGACCTATGGTGCGGTGAAAGCGAAACTGAGAGCCGCCGATCGGCTGCGGGTCAGTGCTCAGCATCGGATCGACTCGCTACAGGCCGAAGTGGCCGCGACCCGTAAAGCCCTCGACGATCAATTCCGGCTGGGCAAATACGATGCCGGCACGGCAATGGGCCTGACTGCCCGCATGAATCTGATTCAAAGTGAACTGGCTTCGGCTCAAAACTCCCTGCGGGTAGCTGAAGGTGCGATCGACGGTGTACTGGCATTGTTGCCCCGCTCGGTACGCAATAAGCTGCGAGTCGATCAGCCCGATAAAATTGCCGATGCCCTCAGCGAATACGTCAGTACGCTAAAGAAACGAAAGTGGCGATGGTCTGCGGCCTTTTTCGGGGCCGGCGCGCTGGCTGCACTACTGCTTTAACTAACCTACCATATGGAAAACTACGCATCCATTATCCCCGAGCTACTCAAGCTCTCACCCATTGCGGCCGTGCTGTTTATCTGCCTGGCTGTTGTCTGGAAATACGTCCAGAAGAAAGACGAGGCCCTGACGGCCGCGCAGGCCCACACCAACGATAAGCTGCTGGAGATGCAGGAGAAGATGATTGTCAGCAACAATAACGTGGCCACCAGTCACGTGACGCTGGCTACTGCGATCGGCAAACTATCGGAAACGATCGACGACAACCAGGCGCAGGTCATGCGCGAACTGGACGAGATCAAAACCGGCACCAAAGTTCGGTCGCTCCCCGGCCGTAGTCGTACAGTTTCCGAACCTAAAGCGCAAGCCTGATGAAACCCGTTCTTCAACCCGCTGACTTCGGTCGAGCAGCCCAGTCGTTGGGCTGCTCGATAGCCGCTATCCGGGCGGTGGCCGAAGTCGAATCCGACGGCGGAGGTTTTCTAAAAGGTAAGATTCTGGTCACTCGCTTTGAAGGCCACATTTTTCGGCAGAAAACAGACGGACGGTTTGATAAATCGCACCCGACGTTGTCGCACCGGTACATGGAAGATTGCCCTTACAACAAAGGGACGCTGTCCGATCTGCGCAGGCTGGAGCTGGCGCGTCAGCTGGCGGGCGACGTGGCGTTTGAGTGTGCCAGCTACGGCATGTTTCAGATCATGGGGTTTCATTATGCGCTGCTGGGTTACAAGTCGGCCTACGAAATGGTGCAGGCATTCAACCAGAGCGAATCAGTTCAGCTCGATGCATTCGTACTGTTCATTCGTGGACAGGGACTTGCCGACGAGTTGCAGGATCTGCGCTTTGCCGATTTCGCCTACCGATACAATGGAGCCAACTACCGGGCCAATCGCTACGATATCAAAATGCTCAACGCCTACGGCTACTACCTGCCTAATCCGCTGACGCCGAACCGCTACAAACTCATCTGATGAATACCTTCAATCTCTGGAAAAAGGGCCGGATGCGACTGTATACCGGCCCTTCCTGTTGGGCTGAACTGACCGACCCGCAATCGGTATCGATGATGCGCGTCCGGTCGATGGTGCTGGAAAAGCCGGAATGCCTGTTTGCTGTGCTGAAGCAACTGTACGGTATGTCATTCCGTACCCAGCGCTGGTTGTTCGACGACAACTACCTGCGCCGGAAGGGGATGGAGCCTGACGATCGGGAGCTGACCCGGCGAATGGGGCAGGCCATGCTCGACACACTGACCTGGATTGGTCAGGAAGATGATACCGGTACGTTCCCCCAACGGTTTCGTCGGTTCGACTTTTACTTCGGAACGACCCGGATCTGGCTACGTCGACTGGTCAACCGCACGGTTTATCATGGCCCGGCTGCGGCCCTGGCTAACTGCACGTTTGCCGAGTTCATGTTTGCCGACGTCGCATTCCAGAAACGCGATTGGGCGAAACTTGCCGCTATCCTCTATCGGCCTGCCGGTACCGATGGTGCCGACCCGCGACAGCCGCTCGATCGGCACCAGGTCGAGGCCCGCGCCGAGGCCTTCGCCCAGCTTGATCCCGCCCTGCTGGAGCGTATTGTTTTCGCCTACGGCTGCACGCTCGTACGACTGAAATCGTTCTTCCCCCTCGTTTTCAAAGCGCCCGACGAGGCCGATACCTCGACGACCCAGAAACAGAATAGTTGGCTCGACGTGGCCATCAACATGGTGAAGCTCGACGCGACCCGCGTGCAGGAAATCGAGAAACTGAACCTGTATCTGGCGTTGAAGGTGCTGAACGCGCAGATCCAGCAGGGCGAGGAAATGCAGGAGCAATACGACAACATGAAAAACAGATGACCGAGCAGGACTACATCGACTACTTCACTGATCTGGCCACAAAAAATTTGGCCATCGGCCACACGCCAGACCGGCCGCGTTTCTACGTGATTCACGATAACAACATGAGCGAACTGACAAACGCCATGCGGAATCTACGGGTACCGGCACTGCTGATCGACCAGTACTACGACGATATCGACCGCACCCAGGACAATCCGCGCCTGCGAATTTCAGGCGGCCTGAACGTACTGGTTAAGTGCAATACGGGAGATACCAAGGATGTTCGCCGGGCCAGAGAAGAAGCCCGGCAGATTGCCCGTCAATTTCTGAACCGGATGTTCAACGATTCCCGGACACCGGGTAGCGTACTATGCCGGCAGGGTAGGGCTGTCACCGTGTCGACACAGTACCAGGGCGAACCAATGGCCGACATGCAGAATTACGCCGGTTGGGGCTATCCCTTCGAGTGGACTGTAGCCCAGAATGTCGCGGTTGTCAATAATGAGTGGGACGATCTGAGGCCGAAGCCAGCTCCTGAACCTGAGCCAGTGCCGGCACCACAACCGGCTCCGGTGCTTAGTCAGGATTAAATGGCCATCCAGAATCGACACGTTACCGGTACGTGTCGATACGCTGTACATGGGCTGTCATCACGCCTGTCACGGCCTGAGCCATAGCGCGCGCAGAATTTCGCGCTATGGCCGTTTCTATTGTTTCCAGTCCCGATCCACACGCACTCTCTCAGGGCGGACGTACTACGTTCGTTTTTCAGGGGCCGGGCGTGTGGCCAGCAGTGGACAAAAGGCGGTCTGTACGCTGGCTATCACCGGGGCTATCGCCGACGGTACCATCCTGAATTTTCGCTGGAATGGAATCACCCGCGCCGTCGTCGCCAAAACGGCACCCGCTGCCCCCAACGAGTTTGCCGCTGGGGGCAACAGCGTCGACTACGTCAACGCGCTGGCCGACTGGTTTTCCAGGAATTTTCCCTTTCAGCAGGACTTCGTGGTTACGCGGGGCGTCGACATCGGCCCGCTTCGTACCATTCAATTCACTGCGAAGAAAGCCGGGGCTGCCTACAACATCACCCCGTTCGGAGGTTCGTTTGCCCTGGTCGGCGGCTCAACGCTGCCCTATCAGCTGACGGTGGCTACCAAAGGGGCCGACCCCGTAGTACGAAGCCAATACAGCGTGTACGCCGAACTGCACATGCAGGGAATCGGCGAGAATGCCCCCTACGAGCTGATCTTCCCGACGTTTATCGACATCGACGATAAAGGACAGGGGATCTGGGACGTGGGTGATCTGCTGCACGCCCGGCTGGAGGACGATCTGCCCGTCTGGAATTTTCCCACGACGACCTATTGCGCCAAATCGGCCCGTAACTACCTCATCAAATACGCCGAAGCGTACGGAAACCCCCGTCAGGTTGGGGCGCTCGCAACCGACACGACACGCCGGATCTACCGGGGCGGGGCTGACTACGTCCACCGCGCCGGCGCAGGCTTCGATCTGTTGCCGGTCACTCAGACCAACAGCGGTGGTATTCTTCAGTACCGGGCGCTTCGGCTCGGCTCGGCCCATCGGTACGTGCGTGTCGACGAGCCCCAGTATTTAACCTTTGTTAATTCGACCGGCGTAGCGGCTGCTGCCGTTTCGCTGTCGGTTACGCTCATCTTCAGTGATAAGACGGAACTGACGGCCGTCACGCCCTACGATCCGGTGATTTTCCCGATCGGGGGCAAGTGGTGCTTCGCCGTGGGAGTCACGCAGCTGAAGTTGTTGGACAAAGTGCCGGCCGGCAAAACGCTGGTGGAATACCTGGTGCAGCTGGTCGCACCAACGGATATTTCGCCCATCTACCGGTTTACGCTGAATGTGCAGCATGAGCCGTATACGCGCTACTTCGCCTACATCAATTCGCTGGGTGCGCTCGAAACACTGGCCACCTATGGCAAGGGTTCGCGTGAGCTGAGCCTGTTCTCGGAGAGTGCCGACCGGTATCTGCCGGCCGGTTACGACGTGTCGGGCGGGCAGTTCGTGCAGTATGACTTGCAGGTGCAGCAGCAGACCGAAGTGACCACCGGTTTTCGCCGGGCGGCTGAACTGCGCGGCTGGACCGACTTCTACCGCTCGCCCCTGAAGTTTCACCTTCGCTACGCTCAGGCGCTGCCGATCGGCGTAATCAGTAAATCGATCAAACAGGGTAAAGATGGCGATACCCTGTTTGCTCATGCTTTTCAGTACCAATACCTCTACCGCGACGATTTCTACACCGTCAGCGTGGAAGAAGAAGCGGCTCAGGGGGATGCCTACCCCCCGCAGAACTTCTCAGCGGCCAGTGGCGGTACCATTTCGATTCAGCCTGTCACGGTAGTACCCAGCGTCGACAAGACCGTGCCCGACGTGGTGCGTACCCTGACGGTCGACAAGGTTCTGTCGTTTTCCGTGGCCAGTGCCAAGGTCGACCAGCTGGCGGCTCGTAATCTGCTCGACGAGCCGACCGGCCGGCTGCTGTTTCGGCCCTTCGACCAGGCGATCGACTTCATTAAGGACATCGCCAACCGGCCCAATAACCGGGACGGCTACGGCCTGTCCGACGTGCTGACCCAGAAAGAAACCCAGCAACAGATTCTGGACCTGGTCCCGCTCCGGGTAGCCTTAAAATCCTGGACTGACCAAATCGAACCCTGACCATGCCCGGCATTCGCATTCAACAGCCGATCGGCCCGGACTGGGAATACAGTCTCGACGGCCAGACCTGGCAAAAGCAGCCCCTTTTTACGACTAGAGTCGATGGCTCGGCTTTCAAGCCTGGCCAGAGCTACCCGGTGCAGGTCCGTAATCTGGTACTGGGCCGGCTAGCAGTAGGTACCATCGTTTTTGGTGACCTCAGCAACGAAGGGCAGCGGGGGGTGCCCAACAATCAGCGCTATGGCCGGGGCACGTTGCTCAAACCCGGCCTGCCCGAATTCTCCTATGATTTCTCCGACGACTTTGATTAGCCATGCCTGCAACGCTGCCTGACCCCTACGTATACAGCCCCGACAATTGGCTGGCGGTACCCGATCTGACCACAAACCAGGTCCGCTACTGGCCCATGCCCTGCCATAAGGTAACGCACCAGCTGGTGAGCGAGGAACTTGCCAACTACCTGCTGCGCACGGTACCGGGCGCTTTCAATGATCTGCTCGATGAGCTGCCCGATGGCGTGCGCGACGACGGCGATCGGCAGCCCACCACCCTGAATCTGCTGGCTGGTACCAATAACATAATCAGCCGGTATATCTGCACGGGCGGTTACACCCAGCCTAAATTCTGGCGCGCGAGTCAGGCGCTGGCCGTGGCTGTCATCAATCCCGCCCTGCTGGCCGATAATGACGGCGGTACCATCTCGCTGGAACGGCTCGAAGTACTGGGTCTCGATGATCTGCTGATGCTACTCATCAGCCAGGCTAAACCCGCGACAATATTGGCGTTGTGCAGCCGGTTGAGTAGCGCGGGTTGCGGCTCGCAGCCCGCCATTGAAGTCGCCAGCTACCTGGTAGCTGACCTGCTGGAGCCAATCGTGCCCCCATCCGGGACTACGACGCCCACGCCCACGCCCACCCCAACGCCCACCCCGACGCCCACTGTGCCCAGTAAGCCGACACTGGTACTGCGTGTAGAGGTCAACAACTGCGATAAGGTAGCGGGCTGGATCATTGACACATCCAATCCGAAAGTGGCCCAGTCGGTCGACATTTTTGTGAATGATAAGCTGGTCGCCACCGTCACGGCCAGCAAACTGCGCGATGACGTAGCCAAGACCTTTTCAGGCGACGTAAACAGCCTGTACGGCTTTGAGTGGATAAAGCCGGCCAGCCTGCGGGATGGCTCTTCGCATAAGACCCGCGTCTTTGGCCGCGATAACGCTGTCGAGGCTGAATACGCCGGGTCGACCATCAGTGGCCCCTGCGGTACGGCGCCCAGTGAACCGACGCCCGCGCCGGTACGTGTGATTCAGTACCGCATCGATGGGCCATTCTCCATCCCTGAGCAGGGAGGAGATAAGCTGTTCTGGGTGACCGAGCGGCTCAGTTATCCCGATAAGGCCGAGCGCCGACGTACCGCCGTCAGCAATTTCCGGCTCAAAGAAAACGATGTGCCCTCGCTGGTGCTGACGCCCACCGCCAATTCGGCGGAAGTCATTCTCAACCTGAGCAGTATCGACAAGACAGTTCGCAAAACACTGGTCGCTGAATTTCCCGAAGGCGGTTCGGCCGAAATGACGATCGAACTGGTCGACACGAGCTGTCACCGCCCATCGGGTCAGGATTACAAGCCACTTCTGGTGTGGAATGCCGTGCCAGCCGGGGGCGGCAATGCCCGCACCTTCGATACGCTCGACGATGCCAACAATACGCTCGGCAAGCATTTCGATGATAGCAGCCCACTGAAGCTCGACGGCTCAACCTTTGCCGCCGAAATGGCCAACTACAATGTGGGTACCGACGTGTACCTGTACTGGTCACCAGGTGTTGACTCTTGCGCCCGCGTGTCCGACCGAATCTATTATGTGCTCAACGGCGACTCCAGCAACGGCCAGAAACTGGCCATTCAGGTGGTGGCCGGCAAGATTGCCGCTGTTAAACGCTCTGATTACAGCACGCCTACCGGTGCCCCCCAGCCCCCTAACAGCTCGCTGAGTGCCATTGCCTACGGCTACACCGGGGTAAATGACCAGTACTCGGGGGATCTGCTGGTGTTCGCCAAAAACGGCACCCAGCCAGCGAACGGTATGGCCGATACCTCAACGGTGCCGACAACCGGCTTCAGCAACGGCAACCAGACGCTGGACGATAACTCCTCGATGTCGACGATCGACAACTACCTGAACCAAGCCGACGTGGTGCCCCGCTGGGTATCGCTGCTCCAGGCGGCTAAGCAGGCCGGCTACAGCTACGTAGGCCGGGGTAGTGGTATCGATAACCCCGGCGAAGCTATTCGCTACCGGGTGCGCGGTAACCGGAGCGAGACCGGCTACAAGGAATACACGTTCATCACGCCCAACTACGACGTCGCGGTTGGCCTCACCCAACTCTATCCCGCCCCATGATCCAGGCAGTCATTCAAAATCAGGCCGCCAAAACGATCGGCTATTTCGGTGTCGATGACACCAACACTTGTGGAGATAAAGCGGGCCTGTTTCCCGAAAAGCCCACCCCGGCTCAACTGGCTAAGGTGAATACCTTACCAGCTGGACAGTACCGCTCGCTGTGCGTCCGATCGGCCAGCAAGATCACCGCGCTCTACGTGGCCCGCAACCCCGAC
This sequence comes from Spirosoma rhododendri, assembly GCF_012849055.1. Lineage (NCBI taxonomy): Bacteria > Pseudomonadati > Bacteroidota > Cytophagia > Cytophagales > Cytophagaceae > Spirosoma > Spirosoma rhododendri. Next base: position 3,592,963 of record NZ_CP051677.1, read on the forward strand.
GGTGCGCTGTCGTTTTACGCCAGTGGGTCCGGCACTATAACGCTGGTGCTGACGGCGCTGGGGGGCGGAGGCTACAACCAGACCAAGGTGATGACTACGGCTGACGGCCCCTACAGCCGCGACGGGCTGTTTACCGGCTCGCTGGTGTACGGTTCGCTGTTTGGTAATACGGCCGACGCCCAGTACCAGCTGCTGGCCAAAGACGACGCTGGCGGCATTGACGGCTACGTGCTGACGCTGAACGACTCGACGCCGGCGCAGGCCCTGAAAACGGCCTCGTCCAAACTGACGGCGCTCTACGTCGCCCGCAACAGCGGAGGGTCGCTGTCATTTTACGTCAGTGGGTCGGGAACGCTCACCCTGACGCTGGCCTGCGTGGATGGCACCTCCACCTACAGCCAGACCAAAGTGATGACGACTGCCGACGGTCCTTACGGCCGTGACGGGCTGTTTACCGGTACGCTTGCCTATGGCTCCCTGTTTACCAATGTACCCAATGCCCGGTTTGGACTAACGGTTCGCGACGATGCAGGCGGTCAGGAACAGTTCAGCTTCAGCACGACCGATACCGGGCCGTTTCAGGTACTGAAAGCCGGATCGTCGACGGGTGGTGGCTCGGGTGGTGGCTCGGGTGGTGGCTCGGGTGGTGGCTCGGGTGGGGTGCCCAGCCCGACTATCAAGGGCAAGATTGACCACATCAGCCCCTCGCGCCGGCCGGATTTGATGCAGATCGTAGTAACCGCTTATCAGGAAGCTGACGGTTCATGGTGGCTCAAATTCGACGATAGCGCAACAGGTATCACCGAGAAATTCTACCGGGGTATTGGCGAAGGCTCTTGGATCACCCTGGCTCAGCTACGGGCACTGCGGGTACCAGCTGGCTACCTGTACGCCATCTCGTGTATGCAGATGTCGTCGCCCGCTGACGACAGCAAAATCAATGATCAGACGGCGCACTGCGTCCAATTTATTTACACCAGCTAGACATGGGAGTACCACTAATTAAAGACCGAACCCTGCCCCGTCAGCCCGGAAAAGAATACGAAGAGGTGCCCCTGGTGACAGATGGCTCGATGAACCTCAATTTCCGCAACGGGGAAACCTATTCGCAGGCACCGACCAACGCCTGCGACTTCCACGGCTACATCGACAAGAACATTCACTATATGCTGAATGGGGGCGTCATCACGCCGGCCGGGATGGCGTACATGCGTACGATGTTTATGAAGGATGCCAACATCCAAGACATCAATCCGGGCAAGCCGTTTAACCAGTTTACAAAGGACGAATGTTACGCAGTTGCCGAGTTCCTGTGGGCCAATAAAGGGCCATTTGGTATCGTTAGTGGCGAGGCTCAGGAGTCTGGCAGTGACTGGCGTTTCCAAACCGACTACGCTCCTCAGCAGTGTAAGTGGGTGCTGGAAGGGCTCTCTAAGCTAAAGGAAAAATACGCCCAGTTCATCAACCTCGGCGCGTCGTACGCAGGTCCTACCACGTTCTGGCCTACCAAGTCGAACCTGGCGGCCGTGAGTGATGCGTGTAGCGACTTCAACAAGCTAAAGCAGTTCCTCACTAGCTACGAATGGGGGTTTGCAAAATACGTGTCGATGGATATGCACCTAACCGGTGCCCTGCCGCAGGTGAATTTGTACATGGTTCTCAACAACGGCTGGGACCAGTACTGGAAATCCCGGCTAGGGCTGCTCATGATGGGGCAGTTCCTGAAGGGCGTTAACCTCGACCCACGCGACCAGGGCGGCTTCGGCTGGTGGCGCTGTGCTGCCGGGATCGACCCGTTCACTGAACAATACCAGATCGATTTAGGGAATGGTCTGGTAGCAAATACAGCCGACTTTAACATTCAGAACCCGCAGTTGCAGTTTGCCACGGCCGCTATGGCCATGCAGACGATCCGGCACGTACTTGGGTGGGATAACCCCTACGTGTTTGGGATTGACCGCAACAAGATCGCCCGTCCTGACAACACCGGTCGATATAGCCTGTCAGGTTCGACAAACGGGCGAACGCTCATCGACAATGGTCGATTCAAACCCGCTCCTCCGCAGAGTGGCGTCGACTACGCATTCCCCAACGTCTATTATGGCCCTAACGATTTAGGTGCACTCGCTGCGAAAATGCGGTGTCTGAGTACCGATTTCGTTAACGCTTGGCCCGGCCCTGTGAAGTGGCGTCCTGCCGGCACATCGACCTGGAAAACACTCGATCACACCTATTACCCGAGCAGCTGCTACAACAAGGAGCCCGACGTAAACATGGCGACCGATGGCGTCAATACAGCTGGTGGGAAGCGCGTGGTTACCATCTACGGCGCAGGCCGGGGCGGTACGATCGAGATCGACCTGGGCGGCTCGAATAACGTGGCCACGATCACCTATCCGGGTGAGGTCTATAAGCAATACGAAATCACGCTAACCTAATCGCCATGCCACTATTTGCGCTCAAACGCGAACACGAAAAAATCAAGCGGGTCGAAGATCCTGGAAACCCTGAAACGTGGCCTAACGCGCTATACGAAGAGAACACCCGCTTGCTGGCCGACCGCTACTGGTATGCCGAGCAGGTCACGGCCGACAATCCTGAAACGACCGAAGACGGCACGCCCATCGCCGAAGGCAATTACTGCATGTGGTATCGCTGGTCGGACGGTAGCTACCGCCGAACCGAGTCGGAACGTGAGTACTTCGAGAAGACCTACTTCGACGTCGACGAGCTACCTGACCAGTCCTGAACCTTTATTCCATCATTCTTTAACGAGTCAACACCGTGGCTACCGAACAGGATACCCGTAACTTAATTACTTCCGAACTCCCCGATCGCAACGCGGCCGGCTCGACCCGCATCAAAGCAGCCGCCTTGCGAAAGGTGCTGAACTGGATCGTCGACTACATCAAGAGCTACTCCCCCACGTTCTTCAACGCGCCTAATGGCGACGGGAGCGCCCTTTTTTCGGACAATCAGCCCGGTCTGGGTCTGATGCGCTTTCTGGGCAACAAGATTATTGGTGCCTCGGACTTTGGGATGATCAACATCAACTTGGCTGGGGATGGCTTCAGCTTCTGGCAGCAGCTGACGGCCACTAAAGACAAACTGCTGATGGCCGTGCGTCGGAATGGCGTCGCTATCGGTACCGACAATCCGGAAGAGTTATTGCACGTGGCTGGTCGCATCAAAACGTTTGGTTTGGTGGCTATCGGCGGGACGCCCACCGCCAGCCTACTCGGTACCGGACTCGGCACAGGGGGGACAGTCAGCATGGGTAGCGGAGCCACTGATCAGGCCGGTATGTTCATCATTACCACGGGCAGCAATCCGGGCGCGACGCAAATGGCCCGCATCAGCTTTGCCAACAAAGTAGCACGCACACCCACGGCCGTCATGATTTCGGGCTGTAGTACATCGTCTGGAAACCATCTCGGAAAGCTGGTTCTCTATGCCGAGTCATCGAGCGCCCTGATACTTACGGCGAGCGATGGGTCGATACTGCCCGCCAATTCAACATTGTCCTTCTACTACCAGGTTATCGTATGAAAAATCAGCTTGTTATTCCTATCAGCGACGACCCAATCACGGGACTGCCGCGCCAGGCTTCACTGGAAGCCTTTATTATCCAGTCCGACCTGAACATGACCATCCGCGCCCGGATCAGTTACCTGACCCCGGATGGTGGGCCGAAGCTAGCCGCCATTGCGGAAGACGTGAGCCTGTCGCCCTACCAGAAACAGGTTGCCGCCGAACAGTTTGTCGATCGCATTACCAATCGTCAGACGGGCGGCTCGTTTGTACTGCCGGCGACCGGTCAGATCGTCGACGAGTCGACCGCGATGGCCGTTGCCCAGCGCGATTATTTTCAGGCCATTGACCTGGGTGACCTCAAGGCGCTGGGGCTAACGATCAACGATCAGACTACGCTGGCCGAACTGATGTATGCCGTACTAGGCATGGAAATCCGTAAGTCCGACGCCCGCAAGGAAATCTAGTGCTCACGCGTCATCACGCCCGTCACGAACCGCCCGATCTGGACCTACCAGCTTCGGGCGGTTTTTTATCTCTAACTCTATGAAGCACCTCATTTTGTGGGCGGGCCTGCTGCTCTCGCTCAGCTGCTCAGCGCAAACCATTCAGCCCTTCGACATGACCGTGTTCCGGGGCCAGATCAGCGAAAAAACCCTGCTCCTGTTGCTGGCAGACTCCTCCAGGAGTGTGAGCGCAACGGCCTACTGGGATCGGTTCGGGCGTATGCTGCCAGCTGATCAGCAGCCCATCCTGATTCGCTCCGCCCGGCCGGGAACCAGCCTGGTCGTTCGGCTGCAAAACACGCTCAATCTGCCGGCATCTGGTGGGTGGATCGAAATTCGTGTCGGTGGCCAGATCCGGGCCAGCGGCCGGCTGATCGTTACCCAGGTCCGTTCGCCAACGACGGCTTCCATCGACGCCCCCAGTGGTGTCGGCGAGGGTACGGTAAAGTTTTGGCGGCTCAGCAACGCCGTCAGCGGACAGGAAATCCGCCACGGCTCAAGCAGCCGCTTGGTCAGTGCCCAGTTCTTCCGCGACGATACCGGGCAACTAGATCCGCTAATCCGGATCGAGATCATCGACGAGAACCGGATTCGACTCATTGCCCCGCCCGGCGAAACCGTCAATGGCCAGCTCACGACTATCATCATTCAGAAGCTTACCCAATAATCAATCCGTAACAATTAACCATCCATCTCAATGAAACCATTTCGTGGTTTACTCGCCGGCCTACTGCTGGCAACCGTTTCTCTTTCCGTCCAGGCGCAGACGCAGGTAGCCAAGCGAGACACGGCCGCTACGACCCAGGCCAATCGACTCCAGTTGGGAGCCGATGACACGCGTATGGGTCAAAAAGGATCTACGGGCAACTTCCGGGGCTTCGCTTTCAAAGACGAAGTTGTTGCTGCCCAGGGGTCGGCCGTGCAGACGGTCAATAACAAAACGCCAACGGCGGGCAACATCAATATTTCTGCCACTGATGTCGGCCTGGGTAACGTCAGTAATACCTCCGACGCTAACAAGCCAGTTTCAACGGCTCAGCAGCAGGCGTTCGATCTGAAGGCCAATCAGGCCACATCGGTTTACAGTGACGCGGTGGCCAGCTATTCTGCCCTTTCCAGCTACACAGTGCCCAACGGGAAAGCCTACCTGATCACGGTGCGAAGCGATGAACGCTACAAGAAGAGGGATGGCAGTAACTCGATCAATACGCTGTACTGGAAATCGGTCTCCAGCGACGGCTCGACGACGACTCTGTATAAAGTCACCTTTATCGACGAGTCGAATTGATCCGGATGCTGACACTGCTACTCACGCTCGTAGTGAGCGTGAGTAGCTATGGGCAATTAGCGACGAAGGCGCAGTGGGGTGTGGCCCGGTCGACGGATAGCCTGAACGAAACGCGTGACGGCTTTCTGCTTGGGCCAGGAGCCGGCCGCTACCTGAAAGTGTTGATTGACTCCAATACGGCCAACTTGGTACGTAAGCAGCCGCTACTGACGACCAGTAGTAATGTCGTGAGTGGCACGCTAACGGCCGGTAAAATCTTTCTCCAGGGAGCTACTGCCGCTGAAACCGCTAGAAACAGCATCCTGCCGCTTCCGGGTGGTGGGGTCGAGTTCGGCGGTAATCCACGGCTTTCAGCTGCGGGCATTGGCGCGGGCGGGAATCTCGACGTGAAGCCGGACGGCAACCTGTATTTCTTCAGCAACGGTAACAGTAGCCGGTCGCTGTTTCTGCACAACGAAGGTATTTCTGTCAACCGGAACACCAACACGGCCCGCGCCGGGTTCGACATCGGCTCAGACGTTTGGGTTGATGGTAACCTGAAACTACCTACCGTAGACGGCCGCTGGTTCGGCTTCGATGGCTTGTCTTCCGGTCAAACCGTCCGGCTTCGTATGGGCGACCCCACCGGGGGACTCGATGTAACATCAGGCGCGGGCATGACGGTAAAGGCTTACCACGGCATTATCGTACAGAATCAGGCCGGGGGCGCTGGACCAGCGCTGCGAGTCAATGGCTTGTCGAGCGGTCAGAACCTGTTCGAGTTTTACGACGCAGCGAGCGCGTTACGGGCGTCGCTGTCGCAGGCGGGTATTTTGTCGTTGGGCGCAGGCGGGGGCGTCCGATTCGCTGACGGCTCGACGCAGACGACAGCAGCGGGTACGGCCGCGCCGATATCTGTTACGATCGCAGCGAGTGAAACGGCCCTATTGAATGCGATCGCAGCGGCTACCGTTCCGACCGTCGTCAGTTGGACCGGCGTCATAACGCAGACGCAAACGATTGTCATAAATAACAAGACTGAACTGTATTTGGACTGCTACGGTAAGGGCGGGCTCAGTCGATCGAATTCGCCCGATCAGATTTTGGTAAATGGCAATAACAAAAACGTCGGCTTTCGCGGTATCGCCTTTGTGAACACAAATACAACCGGAACCAACGGTGCGCAAATCCGAATCAACGAACAAGGGCCGGAAGACGGGATTTTTATTGAAGACAATACCTTTCTGAACGCAGGCACGAACAATAATTCGATTGCGTCGAATGCGTCAGGCGGGGCGCAGGACCAGTTCATTACGTCGCACAAACGTTTCTACATTCGCCGGAATACATTCGGCGGTTCGGTTGGCAGCGGTACGGGTATTTCGCGCATGGCGATCGAATTACTTAATCACTCAGCAGACGGGCCGGGGCCGATTCAATACTGCGAAGAATTTGTAATTGAGGATAACAAAATTTACAAACCGGGTACGGGTAGCGACGACGGTTTCGGTATTTCGTTGTCGGGTTTGATCCGTAAAAGCCGGATCAAAGGGAATACAGTTATTGACGCCGAACGGTATTCTATCGAAATCGTTTTGGGGGCGAATATTCTCGTCGAGGATAACACGGTCATCGATATTGACAACTCGTCAGTAGGCATTAGCATTTCTAACGGCTATAAAGCTGAAAACGCAATACCGGCAGGCGCAAATCAGAATATAATCGTAAACCGGAACCGGATAAACGTAAAACAACGGGCGATCCTAGCGTACTACGTCAGCAATTCGATATACACGCGAAACATCTTCAAAAGTCAGCAGCGTAACGAGTTTATTGGGAATGAAAACGTTTTCGCGAACAATACTATCGACGTTTACAACGACTGGAACGCCTTGTATTTTGCCCGTTCGAGCCGAAACAAGATCGTCGATAATACAGCGACGACGTACTATCACGGTAACGGCATTTACACGTCGTCAGTTATATTCTTTGACGCCGGATCAAACGACAGTTACGTGCGTCTGAACACGCTCACGCGGCCGACGAATTCGTATAACGTTCACATTGAACAGGCCAGCGGAACAAGCAACGACACCGGGGCGGGGTTCCAGTCGGCAACCAATACGCTTAACACCTACGCGGAGAAACGACCTAACACCCTGGGGAATGACCAGATACAAGTCGCAACTTACCAGGATATGATTAACCTGGGCACGGTCACCGTGTCGACTACCGTCTACGTCCTTGCCGACGAGAAAAATAATCCCGGCGCACTGAGTGTGTACACGCTGCTACCATCGGGCAAACGCGTTCGGTTTGCCGCCATCGAAGACAATTAACCGCATAACGTCCATGAAAAAAGCACTAATTATAGCCCTGCTGAGTCTGGCCACCCTCAGCGCATTTGCTCAGTTCCCCGTCGATCAGGCCCGGCCAGGTCGGGTGTACACATCGATTAAAGACCTGGCCCAATCGGAAGGGCAGGAATATTACCTCGGTAGCCGGGGGAAAATCGTCGTCACCGGTACGGTGTCGGCCACGTCGACCAGTGAGGTCAGCTATACGTTTACCTCCGGCAACCTGCCCAGCTACTTCGCGCCGGCCGGCATCGTGGTGCTGCACACGATGGATTACCGGTTCGACACCAAAATCAAAGGGTACTACTACACCCCGTTCGGTAACTCATCGACGTTTGCGACCTACACCAATACGCAGCCGTTTTTCAGCGCCAACGCCAACGAACGACTGACCCGCCCGGTTAGTCAGTACCTGCTCCCCACCCAGTCGCCGACGGCCGCCGTGCTGACCGAAGCCGCCATCCCGGTTAGTAATACCGCAACCTTACCAACCATCGGATCGACCCAGTCGCTGACCATTGGCTACGAAACGGGCTGGTACGGTAACCTGATCTGGGACATGAACATTGGAGCCAGTAAGTGTGTCGACATCTGGGGCGATAGCATCTGGAATGCGGTGGGCCCTACCACCTGGTCGAATAATTTCGCCTACCTGTTGCGGGATTATTTTACCGACAAGGGCTATAACTACCGGCTCAGAAACCGCAGTGTGTCCGGCTCGACCACGCTCGATCACCGCAATTTCTGGTACGCGGGCCGAACGCTGGCTGACCCCCCGGCGGTGGTATTTATTCCGCTCGGCACCAACGATCCGGACGCGATGAGTACCAGCGACAATATTTTGTACCTGGTCAACAAAGCCCTTACGACCTACACCACGCCGACCAACAAAGTGCGGGTTGTCGTGTGTGGTATCCTGCCCAAACTCAACAGTACCGCCGAAACCACCGCGAGTAATAAGCGCAGTGCGATTAAATCGGCGCTCGAAGGCCACGCCAAGTATAACTCGCAGGTTTTCTATGTCAACTCCCTGACGACCGCCTGGACGGCGACGACGGCCAGTAACTATCTGGCCGATGGTGTTCATCCGGTCGACGCGGCCGAACTGACTGCTTGGGGCTTACTGAAGACCTGGCTCGATGGCTACAACGTGACCGGCGGCAATACCATTTTTTCGGCCCGTTAAAACGCCCGTCATCACGCCCGTCACGAACCGCCCGAACTGGATCGACCAGCTTCGGGCGGTTTTTATTTCTGACGACTGATGGAATCCTTTCTCTTGTTGTTTATCGCCCTTGTGCTGGCGCTCCTATTTTTTCCTGCTGGCATTCTGACCACGCTGATCCGCTCACTGATTCGCTGGAAACGGGTTTCCTTTTCTGCATACATCGCGCAGGCCGCCCGAAGCCTTGCGCTCAGTATCGACCGGATGGGTAACGTCGTTTGCAGTGATCTGCTGGAACTGACAATGACCCGCGATACGGGTAATTACCTGTTCGGAAATAGTGTGGAGACAATCAGCCTAGTGCTTGGTATGAACAAGCACCTGGGGACGCTTACCCGATTCGGTACCGGCTTAGCCTGGTTGCTCAATCTCATTGACCCCGGCCACGTAGAGCGGGCCGCTGGTATGCCCATTATTCCACCACCAGACCCCTCACAGGTGCTGATTCGCGCCTTTCTGAAGCAGTACTGGAAACCCGCGTTGGCTTTTGCGATCGGAGTTTTGACCGTTCACCTGATTCTATACATCCTATGATCGGTATCACCAACGATCAGGGGCTTAGGCTGGAGCTTTTTTCAAACCAGAACCTGGTCACTGAACAGGTTGCCGCCTGGCTCGTCGACGACGAGTTGCCCGGCGAATTTTCTTACCCCATCGACGCGCCTCTGACGGAGAATAATCAGCGGTTCGTTGCCCACGGCTACCGGCCCGATTCGGCATCCCCGCGCCTGATCATGCCGGTAACGGTGTCGTTTGGTGGTATCCTGTACCGTCGGTGCCAGCTGGCCTACAAACTCCAAAATGGGAAATTGAACGCCTATCTGAAGATCGACAGCGCCGAAGTATATGATAAACTTCGTAAGCTGAGTTTGCAGGAAGCCCTGGCCACGCCGATCCGCATTGGTGATGGTGTCGTTGGGGCAGTAAACGGTATCGCCACCGTGCTACCGCTCAACGAGCGGCTGACTCAGGTTGCTGCGGCACCGCCCGGCACGTGCGCGTTCGCGGTGTTCCCCATTCGTAACGAAACATTCTTCGAGGACGACTGGCGAATGAAGGTACCAGGAGCCATTCCTGATCCCCAGCCGTATGTTAACTGGTTCACCAAGACCGGCAGTAATGGGGTAGGTAATTTCGTGGCCGACTACCAGTTCGGCGACGGGGTAGTACGTGGGTACCCGATTTGTCCTCAGCTATATCTTTGGTGGGTACTGGAGCAGCTGATGCTACTCGCTGGCTACCGGATCGAATCGGATTGGCTCGCCCAGGAAGCCATTCAACGATTGTGCATTCTGAACCTGACGGCGCTTCCGATCATCGAAAACAAAACGCTCGATGAAGCCTTCGGCGGACGACGCTTTATTCCCGGCCAGTGCCTGCCCGAGATGGACGTGTCGGAATTTCTGAAGGCCATCAAACAGCGATTTGGTTTGTGCTTCACCTTCAATGCCAATACGCGGATCTGCACCATTGCCCAGTTCGTCGGCGCCGTGGCCCAGGGGCCAGCCGGCAACCTGACTTCCTACCAGGCTGGTTCGTACGATACGGCCGAGCCGGACGGCCGTGGTTTTGCCGTAACGGAGTACTTCGACCCCGCCGACGAGCTATACAAAGATGCCAGGGGCCAGACCATTCAGCCCGACCCAATCATTATAGGCAAGGGGGGACAGCCGATCAGTATGAAAGTGGGCACCTGCCAGTCGATCTATACCGATTCGACGGTCAGCAACGGAAAGTGGCAGGTACCCACCGTCCGGCAGGCGGGCAACCTGCTCGACCCGGCCTACAGCGCATCGGATCGGTACCTCGATCAAACCGGGAAGCGTCGTAATAACGTGGGCCTGCGCCTGCTGAGCTACGAAGGAATGCAGCAGGACAGCACCGGGGCCTACTATCCCTTCGCGTCGACGGAAGTCTGTGAGCTGGCTGGCCGGAATGGCATCTGGCTTAAGGGTCTCCGGCAGTATTACTATTTCCGGGATCAGACGCAGCGGATTACCCAGAAGATGCTGCTACCGGCACCAGTCCTGTCGACCATGCAGCTGCACCGCAGTTACAGTTTGAGTCTGAACGATAGAATCCGGCGGGCGTATCTGATCACGAAGCTACAGGCGGAAGCCCCCGGCCCGGAGGGGAAACTCACGGCGCGGCTGGAATGCCAGACGATTCCTTCGGGTATCGATCAGGCGGCCGACGTCGACGAGGCATTCGTTTATCTGGAGCTGGTCAACGAAACCCAGAAGCAGCTAGCCGGGCCAACCTCATCCGTGATCAACGCCAATTTCTACGATCAGACCAAATTGACCGTCAAGGTGTGGGCCGATCGGAATAAGACCAGGGCGGCCATTGTCGGCAAGCTACCGGTCAAACTGCGCTTCCTGAAGAGTTGGCCAGTCAAGAAAAACATCACGCAGCTGGAGGCCGGGCAGGTCCGCACGGTCAACTACCTGGAAACCGTTACGACCTACGACATCGTCGGCTCGCAGATGGTGATCGAGCCGGCGCTAAAAACCTACCTGTTTCTGACGGGTGAGAACGTGTGGGAGGAGTTTCAACTAGTGGTTCAGCTTGATCCGGGGGAGGGGTACGGTATACTATGAGTGAGTTAGCCACTGCCTACCGGTATCTGGACATCAACCAGAAGATTAACCTCAAAACTGTCGTCAGTAAATGGCTACAGTTTGCACGTGAACGATTCGGAGAGGATCTGGAGAAGTTCGTTTACAATCGTAAACGGTCGAGTCGGAAGCGCCCCCTGCGCCGTAGTTACAGACTTAAATCAGATTGGAGCACAGGCATGAATATGAGCGGAAACGACGTCAATTCTGCCTTTCTAAGTTTCCTGCTGTACGGTCGGTTTGTTGACATGGGCGTAGGAAAAGGGACCGACTACGCGACGAGCCAGTACCAGAAGGTCAGGAAGAACGGCGAACCTCGCAACCGCAGGCCCGCCCGCTGGTATGCCAAGCGAAAGGGCTACGAAACCCACCGATTGCGCGAACTGCTCGTGGATCACTACGTGAGCATCCCAATCACCACTATTGAAAATGCGCTGACCGGTAGTGTCAGCATCAGCGTGTAATCGACGGCACGCACCACCACAGCACTAGTTACAGGGCCTCACCGCAACGCTTAAACCAAGCAGTACGGTGGCTAGAACCCAGAATGAACGCGCCATTATTGACCTCGTCATTAATGGCCAACAGGCAAAAACCAGCCTGAAAGAAGTGAGCCTGAGCATCACCAAGATGCGCTCGGAGCTGAACAAAATGCATGAAGCGGACGACCCCGCTTTATACGCTGCCAAAGTCCGGGAAATCAATAAAATGATTGCGGCCCAGCGGGAGATGACCGCCCGCATCAATGACACCAGCACTGCCTGGGGCCGCTTCAAGAAAGAAATGGCGACCGTGGCCACTGGTGTCGTCGGTGGCAACGTGATCACGTTCATGCTGCAATCGCTGGTCAATCTGATTCCGCAGACAATCGACCGGACGATGAAGCTGAAGGATTCCTTCGCCGACATCGAAAAGGCAACTGGTCTGAGCAGTGAAGGGGTGAAGCGACTCAATAAGGAGTTGAAGGACATCGACACCCGCACGACCAACCAGGATCTGCGCGACATCGCCGTGGCGGCCGGTCAGTTAGGGGTTGCCAACGATCAGCTGGTTTCGTTCGTGAAAAACGCCGATATGGCCGTGGTCGCGTTAGGCGATGAATTTTCGGGTGGTGTCGAGCAGGTAGCCAAGGAGTTAGGCGGTATTGCCAAGCTGTATAAGGAAACGCAGGCGATGGATACCGGCGAAGCCCTCAGCCGCATTGGTTCGGGGTTGAACGAACTGGGAGCCGCCGGATCAGCGACCGCCCCAGTGGTCGCGGAGTTCGTGCAGCGCATGGGTCAGCTGGGCAATCTGGCACCGAGCCTGGCACAAACGGCCGGTTACGGTGCCGCCCTTCAGGAACTGGGAATGACGGCCGAGATTGCCGCCAGCGGACTCGGTAAAATCCTGATGACCGGCGCGACCAAATCAGATCTGTTTGCTCAGCATCTGGGAAAAACGAAGGAAGAAGTCGAAGCCCTCATCAATACGAATCCGGATCAATTCCTGAAGGCGTTGGCCCTGTCGTTTCAGGGACTTTCGCAGACGCAGGTCGTGCAGCGCATGAAGGAACTGAAGCTGGAGTCTGACGAGTCGATCAAGGTGATGTCGTTGCTGGCCAACCAGACGGATTTCGTAACCAAGAAGCAGGAGATCATGGCGTCGGCTTTCGCCGAGAATACCAGTCTGGCGAAAGAATTTGAGAAGAAAAACTACGATCTGGCGAAGGAGCTGAAGAACCTGACCGAGTGGTTTAATGGCCTGTTTACCAGTGAGGGGTTGCAAAACTTTCTGGCAGAAGCTGTTCACAATACCCTCGAATTCACGAAGTCACTATCGACGGCGAAACGCTGGTTTGGCGAAAACAGCGTAGCCCTGTATGCATTGGCGACAGCGGCCGTAGCTTACAACGGGGCAACACTGGCCGCCGTTGCCGCCACGGCCCTCGACACCTTGCACCAGGGCTACCGGAAAGTGGCCTACGAATTAGGCTTCCGTTGGCTGGTATTGCAATCGTCGGCTAGTACCGCTTACGCTACGGTGACGGGTTTACTGACCGGTCAGATCACGCTTCAGACGGCCGCTGTTACGTTGGCCCGCACGGCCTGGGCTGCATTCAACGCCGTTATGCTGGCCAACCCACTTGGGGTTGTCATTGCAGGTCTGGCAGCCGCAGCCTACGCAATCAAAACGTTGTCGGATAATACCGAAGCCGCCCTGCGCATCGAGCGGGAAAAAATCAACCTGACCCGCGACCTGGCTAAGTTCCACGAACAGACCAACAAGGTCGTAGCGAAGTACAACGAACTGCTGGCGGAGTATCCGAAACTCAGTCAGGAAGAGCGGGCCGAAATGGTTAAGAATCTGGCCATGAAGCGGCTGGAACTGGAAAGTCAGCTGACGCAGCTGAAGGCCCGCGAACGGCACATGGAGATGCTTTCGGCCGAGCCGACACTGTGGCAATATCTGTGGGCTACAATCAAGAACGGGGGCAATGGCGCGATGATCGGTAATGCACTGGTCAAGCAGGCGGCCGACAACATGAAGGCAGTTCGTCAGCAGTTTGCCGGTGGTATCGAGCAGTTGCAGGGTGACATCAAAAAGGTCGACGACATCTTTCTCAAGATGGGATCGTACAACAAACCAGCCGGTGCCACTGGCCTGCGCACAATCGAAGATGATACGGAGAAAAAACAGAAGAAAGACAAGGCCGTATCGGACGCAAAACAGGATGCTGACGATCTGGAGCGGATGCTGTCGGATGCCCGGCGCGATGCCCTGAAATCGGAAGAAACCGATTACGAAAAATCGGTCATGGCCTTCGCTGCCAAGTACACGAAGATGTATGAGTTAGCGAAGGGTAACCAGGCGAAGATTCAGGAGATCGAACGCTTGTCGCGGGTCGAAATGGCTGCGATCGACAAAGCCCGGCAGGAAAAGGAAGCGGCCGAGATGCAGAAGAAACTCGACAAATCGAACCGCGAAGCCTTCGGTAACACGATGGACGTTGCCGACCAGCGCCACAGCGACGCTATCAGCGGTATCGAGCGTACACAGGCGATGTCGCCCAGCGCCATCGGTGACGCCGAGGTGCACATGCAGAAGTTGCAGGCCGATCAGCAGTACCTGACCCAGAAGCTGCTACTCGAGGAAACGTTCGCCCAGCACTCGGCCGACACCCAGCGTCAGCTGACCGAGAACTGGAACGAGCAGGTCAAGCTGCGGGCCGACACCGAGCACGGCTACGCCGAGCAGATGAAGCAGGCCGAATGGGCTTTGCAGGACGCTAAACGGGCCGCCATGACCCAGGGGCTGGATGTGCTGAAAACGTTTCTGGGAAAAGGTACGCTGGCCTACAAAGCCGCCATCGTTGCCCAGAAAGCCTACGCGATCGCGCAGCTGATCGTCGACAACCAGCGCGAAGTGGCCCAGATCTATGCCAACCCGACCTGGTCACTGATGCCGGACGGGGGGCTGAGTCTGAAGACGGCAGCCGCCACCGCATCCCGGATTCGCATGGGGATCGGTATTGCCGCCGTAGCCGCCCAGGGTATTCAGGAGATTGCCGCCAAAAAAGACGGGGGCTACACCGATATGCAGACGATGTACGGTAGTCCGTCGGGCTTTGTGCGTGATCCGACACTGTTCAATCTGGGCCGGCGTAGCTTCATTGCTGGCGAAGCCGGTACTGAGTTCGTCATCAATAACAAGGCGCTGTCTGATCCGGTAATCGGCAACTTCGCTCGGATGCTGGACGGCGTGCAGAAGTCGGGTAACTATACCAGTTTTTCGGCCATGCTCTCGGGAGCCAGCGGGGGGAGTACAAGCGCAGGTAACGCGGGCGGGGGAATGACGGCCGAGATGGGCCTGATGATCATCCGGGAATTGCAGGCTAACCGGGCTATGATGGAGCAGTATGCCAACCGACCCATCGAGCAGAACTACCGGCTAACCGAGCAGTTTGACGAGAATATTCAAGAAGTACGGAAGGCGAACACGTTGTAAACAAAGAGAGCCGTCCGTTTACTAAATCGGGCGGCTCTCTTTACGCATCGAACCGTATTTTTCGGATTCAACCAAAAACTGTTTATGAAACAATTTTTCACACTAGTAACGATTGCTTTATCTATAACTAGCTGTACCCTCTATCAGCCCCGCGTTGTTGATTGGCAAGATCCCTTTACAGGGCAAAAGTCACGTACTATGTCGGTTGGCGAGTCCGACCAGTCAATACTATTAGCCAGTATCGCCAATGCGGGACGCCCTTATTACGCTCCTGCCATTCGTCCGCTCGCTATCAATACGCTGATTGGTATCGGTATTAGTGAAGGGGACACGGCTATGACGTTTGCCCAAGCAACCATTGACCGTAAGTACGATGTACCCGAAAACGGTACGATTGCTGTCAAATTTGTCGGTCCTAAGCGGGGCGGTTCCGGCGGTACGATTATCTATCTGCCGTTAGTCCGTAAATATCATACTTCAGCAGGGTCGTTGCGGGTGGTCGGTAAAGTAAACGGGGCAGCCATGCGGGAGCTGGAACGCGGGGAAATCGAGATTGTGCGTGTAGAACCAGTCGTCGTCAACGAGTCTGATCCCGGCCCACTCGATTGGGTGCCCGGTCCCGATTATGCACAAGCCTTTCAGAAAGGTGTACCAATGTTGCTCAGTAAGAAAGTGCGGGCTAAAAGCTACGAGCCGCAGGAAACACCGCGTGATGACCGAGGATTGCTTCGGAGAATGAGCAAGAAAAAAAAATAAAGGAGCAGGCCGGTCGCATTGACCGGCCTGCTTGCGTTTATCGATGTTTGTCACTCGGCAGTCCAAACGTGGTACTGTTTCCAGCGCATGCCGAACTGCCTGCCCAGCGCGTCAACTGCTTCATGAATCCGTATCACATTCAATGGATATTCTTCCGTACCCGTGTAGGTAACGTGAAACTGGTACTGGTTGAGTTTGGTGTCTTTGCTGTCGATCTCCTCTTCGGTGAAAATTGTCCCATCGATCTCAACATGAAAGCTTACGGTTGAATCAAGGCTAATACCCAGCGAGCGTAGCCGGGGCTGTATGTGCAGCTGGTGTACCCGCAAGTCGGCGGCCGTGCCTGTGAAACTGTCGTAGAGTTGAAAATGGTAGTGTGTCAGCATCATCCATCGCTTACCGGATTTGATAAAAAAGTTTTTTAGTACTTTTTAACGCGTCGACCGTCGGTGGTGTGCGTAGCCGTCAAACAGGTAGGTACACGCTGAAGGTGGCTCCTTGCCCCGGCTGACTACTGGCCGTAATGGCGCCCCCGTGATTGGTTATCACTTTCTCGCAGATGGCCAGGCCCACGCCCGTCCCCTCATACTGGCTCTTGCCGTGCAGCCGCTGAAAGACCTGAAAGATGCGGTCCAGGTACTTCTCCTCGAAGCCAATGCCGTTATCGACTACCTCAATGCGTTCGTAGTAGGCCGTTCGCCGGATGGGCCTGACGGATGGTGGTAACTCCACGGCGTTTATTCGCTGACTGCGGATCTGAATACGGGGCTCGACCCCGGGCCGACGGAACTTGAGGGCGTTACTAATCAGGTTTTGAAACAATTGGCCCAGCTGGGAGGTATCACCCGGTACCGTCGGAAGCTCGTCGATTTGCACCTGGGCACCCGTATTGGTAATCGCCATGTCCAGTACGTCCAGCACGTTGTTGATTAGTACCCGGAGGGATACTGTGTCATCGCTATTGCGCTGAGTGGAAATGCGTGAGAAGCTCAAAAGGTCCCGAATCAGCGTCGACATCCGGCCAGCCGCCACCCGCATCCGCTCCAGATAACCTAACTCTTCGGCACCAATCGAGTCGCCCAGGCGTGTTTTGAGCAGATCGCCAAACTGCTGAATCTTGCGCAGGGGTTCCTGCAAGTCGTGGCTGGCCACGTAGGCGAAGGTTTGCAGGTTGTCGTTGGAGCGGACCAGCAGGCTATTCGACTCTTCCAGTTCTTCGTTGATCGAAACATATTCTTCATTGGAGGCACCCAGTTCTTCATTGATGGCGGCTAACTCCTCGTTTGAGGCAATCAACTCTTCGTTTGCCGCAGCCAGCTCATCGGTACGCTCCTGCACCTGCTGCTCTAAAAACAGTTGCTGCTCCCGCTGGATGGTTATGTCCTGAGCGGTGCCTTCCAGCCTGACCGGATTCCCGGCAACATCGGTATAAACCCGGCCCAGGGCGTGAATGATGACTTGCTGTCCAGTCCGGGCGTGAACGATTGAATGGACCACGTCGTAGCGCCCGTCTAAGCCCGGCCGCAGGGCGTTTGCCAGACTATCGCGTACCAGCCCGCGGTCAGCCTGGCCCACCCCGTTGATAAACGCTTCTGCGTCAGCGGCCAGGCTTTCGAAGCCAAACCAGCTGGCTACGCGGGGGGAGGTGGTGATGACCTGGGTGGTTACGTCCACGCTAAACGTGCCTAGTTCGGCCAGTTCGACGGCGCTGTTTAAGACCGCTTCTTTCTCCGCCAGGGCCTGCTGGGCCAGAACCTGCTCGGTGACGTCAATGGCAATATCGAGGATGGCGTACACCTGACCGGTGACGTCCCGAATGGGCGTGTAGGAAATGTTGTAATAATTGTCGTTGAGTACCCCGTTCTGCACAATCTTGACCAGCGATGCCGGAGATATAAACGGCACACCCGTAGTGAACACCTCGTCCAGAATGGTCAGGAAGGGCTGTCCCTCGCTAAGCAGTTCGGGCATGGCTTCCCGCAGGGGTAAGCCTTCCACGCCGGGGCCCTTACCGACAATATCAATAAAGGTCTGGTTGGGGTATTCGATCACCAGATCGCGCCCCACGAAAAGGCCGATACCAGCGGGGGCTGCCGCAATCAGGCTCCGCAACTTGGCTTCGCTCTCCTCCAGTTTCCGGTGAGCTACCACCTGCTGAGTCACTTCCTGAGCCACACCCGCAAGGCGCTGTAAATCACCAGCCGCTGTGAAATAAGCTCTTCCTTGAAAACGTACCCACCGCACCACTCCATCATCTACCCCAATGGTGCGATAGGTCTGGTCATAGATCCCATCTGACTGAGGATCTAGTGACTGCTCTACAGCTGCGTTAACGCGCTGCATATCATCGGGATGAATATACTGAATCGCCTGCTCGTAGGGAATGAAATTGGTTTCAGCAATTCCGTACAGGGCCTGGCTCCGCTTGTCCCAATTGACCAGACCTGAGACTGGATCAAAATCCCAGACGCCGAGTCCGGCTGCTTGAAGGACAAAATCAATGTCTAACTGCTGGTGTAAGTTGCGGGAGGAATCAAACGACGATTGGTGGTCGGTCATAGGTATCGGAGTGCATAGTTGGCACTACGTAGGTGAACAAATTCGATGAAAGGGTACCTGCCAGCCGCGCGTATATAGTATGCAGTAGAGACACGGCTGGTTGTTTAGGAGTGACGCGAATGAAGTCACAGCAGTAGATAAGCTTCGTCAAGGGTGTTGCCGGTACACAAGGCCCGGCCATTAGACCAGGCTTTCTTATTTCTTATCTATCGTTGCTTCAAGTATTCGACTCAACTCATCTCCTGCAATATCGGCTAGACTGGTCCTCTCTGCCTTGTTCTTCTTTCTGATAAGCTGTAATTCCAGCAGTTTATCGTGAGCCTTATCCGTGATTGCAATTGTCAGCTTTTTCATGGCGCTAATCTATTACTATGAGTTGTAGTAAAAAATAGTTAATAAAACATTTTGTTGCTAACTATAGATTGTTGTGATTTGTGACAATTACAACAATCTATAGTTATGAATAGTCAAATAATCAAGTTCTCTTACGAAGGACAGGAGGTCGAGTTCGACACTAGTGATCCAAAACTGATGGTTAATGCAACCGAGGTGGCAAAAATTTTCGGCAAGCTAACGGCCGATTTTTTTCGCTTGGATCAGACTAAAGCATTCATCAACGAGTGTCTGAATTATGGGAATTCCCATAATTCAGACGGCGAAAAAAACGGGCATTCCCGTTTTTTAGGTATCAATAACCAAGATGATTTATACACGTCACGACGACGCTCTGGCACATGGATGCACCGAATTCTTGCGCTAAAATTTGCTGCCTGGCTTGACCCACGCTTTGAATTATGGGTGTACCTGACCATCGATCAAATTATCCAAGGTCAGCATCCTCTACCAATTGAGCTACTGGCCGAGCGAAAGCAGATTCTGAACGAACGCAATTTCGATGTAGAAGAGGCCAAACGAACGGAAGCTGAATTGTTGGAGAGCGATGTATTCCGTCGCTGGCAGGAACAACAAGGCCGAATCAAGTCAAGCAATACGAAGCTAAAAGCCTTTGACAGAAAGGTGATGGTTCAACTGGATATGTTTTCTAAGCCGCCAGTCAAGCAGGAGTAAATTGAAAAAAAGAGGGGAGTTTTAACCTTAGGGTTAAAACTCCCCTTGGCGGAAGGCATATTACTTACTCTTAGGAGTAAGTAATAAAAAAAGCCCGGCTGCTCGAACAGCCGGGCCAGAAGTCAAACCGAAGTTTAACCACTCATTGAGCGTATCAAATTTATGACTAATTACTTTAAGGGCAACGCGCCCATCATGTTCCAGCACCCGACTTCGGGCAAGCATGTCAACATCGAGCCCATGCTGCGGGCCATGTTCGAACTCTCCGATCAGGCGCAGGCTCAGCGCGATACGCCCCAAGTACTAGCCGAACTGGTCGAAAATGCCATCCGGATGCTAGGTACGCGGGTGCCGGCGATGGAAGCCGATCAGGCCGTCGATTACAACCAGACCATGACGCAGCTTTATGACCTGCGCGATATGTTCAACGCCATGTTTGTCACCCAATAATCCACCGGTATCATGGCTAAAAACACCACCAGAGCGCAGGTTGAAGGGCAGATTGCCCGCCTGGAGCAGAAGCTCATCATTATGAAAAGCAAGGCCGATCTGCTCAGCAAGGGCATTACCTATACGGAGGAGAAACTAAGCAAACTCCGCCAGCAGCTGACTACGTAATCAAAAACCGCCCCCAGTAGCAACGAACCCGGTCAACTGGCTGGGTTCGTTTCATTTGGCTATTTCAAGTAAACGATATATAAAAACTAAAACATATTGAATATTATTGCTGTACAAACATTAATACGTTTTAATTCACTAGCAGTGCTCCGCGTATGCGTACAACCGATCCCACCCGGGTTTCTGAGCCCCAAACCAACCTGCGTGTCGATGTCGAACCCTTCCTGACGCTTCTAAACCAACTCGACATGCCCCCCGGCTCGCCCATCGGCGCAGGCGGAGCGGCCCTGATCCGCCAGACCATCCGCGTACTGACCACCTCCGTCATCGACCCGCAGGTACACTCACCCGTCGACATGGCTAATCTGTACGCCGACCTGCACAAACTCGAGGATATGTTTCTGGCTACTACCAGCCAGCCGCAGGATAACGAGTGAAACCGAAGCCTGGCAACCGCCGGGCTGTTTTTGTTTTCAGGGGAATCAGGGACATCAGGGGGCGCTTTTTTTATATAATCGACTGCCTGCTATTTATTTTCTACGCCGGGTTGGCCCGGTTGTCGTGCCTTATCGGTCGGTGTGGTCTGTTGTTGTATATTTGGTTTTCTTTCTACGACCGTACCTACCGTAATGGCTGATCTGACTAACTCGCCCGAGTCTACGTTTGAAGCTGAAAATAGACGACTGACCTTTGCCCTGGCAGCGGCCGGGGTAGGGACCTGGGACCTGGATATTGCCAACCAGCGTGTCTGGTGGGACGACCGTTGTAAGCAGCTCTACGGCGTCGAGCGGGAATACGTGGTGCCTTATCAGGATGTACTATCGTACATACACCCCGATGACCGGGCGCGTGTCGATCAGGCGGTGCAGCGCGCCATTCAGCCGGCCTCCGGCGGGGCCTACGACATTGAGTTTCGCACGGCCGGTGCTGGCAAGAAGCCGCTGCGCTGGCTGCACTGCCGGGGGCAGGCTTATTTTGATCCGCAGGGCCAGCCAATCCGGTTCGCCGGCACCGCACAGGACATAACCGAACGGATACTGGCCGAGCAAAGGACAGCCTCCGCCCAGCAGCAGATCCTGCATTCGTTTGCCGAATCGCCGGTTGGTATTGCCCTTATCGATCGGCATGAACTAAGGTTTCAAATGGCTAACGCCTTATATGGGCGGCTGGTGGGCCGGGAGCCCGACCAGCTGGTAGGTAAGCCGCTGCTGGAGGCCTTGCCTGAACTGAAGGGCCAGGGTTTCGATGACCTACTCCGGCAGGTGCTGGCCAGCGGCACCCCGTTCGCGGCCAGCGAAGTCGCCGTCGATTTGATTCGGCAGGGTCAGCTCGAAACGATCTACGTTGATTTTAACTACCAGCCCCGGCGGGAAGCCGGTACGATTGTGGGTGTACTGGTTGTCGCTACGGACGTAACCAGCCAGGTACGATCCCGGCGGGTTATCGAGCAGAAAGAAAGTCAGCTGCGTAGTCTGGTCGACAGTGCGCCCTTTCCGATCGGCGTGTACGTAGGTCCCTACCTAACGATTCAGCTGGCCAATTCTGCCCTGATCGCTATCTGGGGTAAGGGATCCGACGTAATTGGCAGACCGTACGCGGAGGTCCTGCCTGAACTAAATCCGGCTATCATCGCCCAGTTACTGGGGGTCTATGCCACCGGGCAACCCGTTTACCAGCGGGGTCAGCGCATCGATCTGCTGGTGGACGGGCAGTGGCAATCGATGTATTTCGATTACAGCTTTACCCCCCTGCGGGATGACGATAACCAGGTATATGGGGTTATGAGTACGGCGTTCGATGTAACGCCTGCTATTCAGGTTCGGCAGGCCCTGCAACGCAGTGAACAGCGGTTTCGGGCCCTGGTGGAAGAAGCCCCCGTGGCTACCTGCCTGTTTACCGGACCTACGATGCAGATCGAAGTGGCCAATCGGCCCATGATTGCTGTATGGGGTAAAGATGAGTCCGTACTAGGCAAAGCCCTCGTCGACGCGGTACCGGAACTGAAGGGGCAGCCCTTTCTGGCTATACTGGATGAGGTATTCAGAACGGGGCAGCCTTACTCGTCCCGCAACGCCCGGGCGGAACTGGAAGTCGACGGTGTGCTGGGTACCTACTACTTCGACTTCGTATACAAGCCCCTGGTTGATTCGACCGGTGTGGTGTACGGTATCATGGACATGGCCATTGACGTTACCGAGCAGGTACTGGCCCACCAGGCGATCGAAGCGAGCGAAAGTCGTTACCGGCTGCTGGCTGCCGAACTGGACCAGCGCGTAACTGAACGCACCCAGGAGCTGCTCCACGCTAATCAGGACCTGAGCCGATCCAATGAGAACCTACTACAGTTTGCCTACATTGCCAGTCACGATTTGCAGGAGCCACTGCGTAAGATTCAATCCTTCAGTACGTTGCTGGAAGAGCGTTTCGGCGCCAACCTGGGCGAGGACGGGCGTGACCTGCTGGAACGGATGCGTTCGGCAGGGTCCCGGATGTCGCAATTAATTAAAGATTTGCTCGTCTTTTCCCGCATTTCAACGCGTCAGCAAGCCTTTGGGTTGGTATCACTCAGCGACATCATGAAGGCTGTATTGACGACACTGGAGCTTTTGATTGACGAACGCGATGCTCAGGTGGCTATCGGCGATCTGCCCGTGATTAATGGCGACGAGTCGCAACTGAGCCAGCTCCTGCAGAACCTGTTGACCAACGCCCTGAAATTTACCCGGCCCGACCAGCGGCCGGTGATCACCGTGACGGCTTGCCGTTGCGAACGTAGTGCACTGCCGGTTCAGTTGCGCCCAAACAGTCCGGTTAACCAGTTTTGGCAGCTCGACGTAACCGATCAGGGTATCGGTTTCGAGCAGAAATACACGGATCGTATTTTCCAGGTTTTTCAACGCCTGCATGGGAAACAGCAGTATGCCGGAACGGGCGTAGGCCTGGCAATCTGCCAGCGCGTAGTCGAAAATCATGGCGGTTGTATCGTCGCCCGCAGTGAACCGGGGCAAGGTGCAACATTCACCGTTTACCTACCTGCCTAACCAACAAAATGGTTGCCTGGCAGCTGCATCCATTAAGTAATGGCGGGGGCAGTGCCTATTAAAAGTAAACTGTTAGGTAGGTAACGTTGTTAACCTAATTCACTCGCAGATATTTATCGGCTCAGTGAATTAACTGATCGATATGTATATGTCTATACACCCAATTATCTTCGTCGACAATGATGAAGACGAGGATATGTTGATTGGTGGTATGCTTCGGGATCTTGCGCCGACTCATCCATTACTTCGTTTTTCTACGGCTGCCGCAGCCTTGGCCCATTTGAAGGTGGGTAATTCCCAGCCCTTTCTGATCCTTTGCGAAATCAACCTGCCGGGCATGAATGGCTTGGAATTACGGAAGGCTCTGCTGGCCGATGAGAAGCTAAGGAAAAAAGCAATTCCGTTTATTTTCCTGACCAATCCAATCAGTCCGGTCACTGTTGAAGAGGTTTACGAATTGCAGGTCCAGGGCTTGCTGGAGAAAAAGCTAACGTTAACTGAGCAGCGCCACGATCTCCAGTTAATCATTGCTTATTGGTCCCACTGCCGACGTCCCAATACATAATCGTAAGCTTAGCCCGACCATTCATTTTCCCTACCTTGTAGCTAGCTAACGAACCAAAGTCAATGGAAAAGAGCCGGGTTTATCAATCGCAGGTCAATACAGGGCTCAGCCAACTGGCCGAGCGGGCTGAAGAACTAACGATCAGACACAGCGTGCGGGAAAACGTACAGCTGACTGGTGAACAGGAGGCTTTCGGTGTAATCGGACTAACAGGCATAA
Source organism: Spirosoma rhododendri (assembly GCF_012849055.1). NCBI lineage: Bacteria > Pseudomonadati > Bacteroidota > Cytophagia > Cytophagales > Cytophagaceae > Spirosoma > Spirosoma rhododendri. The sequence goes on from NZ_CP051677.1 coordinate 3,617,280, forward strand.
ACCTTTGTTTCGTGCGAAGTGACCCCAAGAAATGGACACTCGATTTAGATAAGCACACGGTTATACAAGACAATAGCTTATAGAGCCGGTCTTTAACTGCCAATCGGCAGTATTGCCTGGTGTTGTGGAAGCCCTCCTGATCTTGAACAGGCTACTCACTGAGCACAAAGGTTACTGTTCGTAATCCCCCATCGATACACCTGTCTTTGATGATCAGGCCCGTGTCTTCGTTAAAAAGGCGATCTCCAATGATGGGCAGGCTGCCAAAGCTTTTATGAAAGGCCCGAATACTGTTGAAACAAATTTCCAGCTGGGCCATGTATTCTATCGCTACATCGGCATCTTCGTACCAGTTAAGTGCCTTGGAGCGGTGCTTGATGCTGACCAGCATCCGCTCGGAAAATAAAAATTGGATATGCCACTTATCAATGATCCACCGGGTATCACGGTGGGTATCGACAACAGAACTCTGGTAGTCAGTACGCATTTGATTTGATTGATTAAGTGAGAACGGGGTATTGAAAAAGGCGGTGTTAAGAGCTGGTTGTAGCCAGTAGTGCCGCTCCCAAACAGCCCGTTTATAGCGCTGTAGTGGTCTCTTAAACTGGCTAGGAGACAGTGGGTCATCCACTGGTTTTGGCTGCAACTCATCTCTCTGGTCGACGGGGTTCGATACAATAAACAGGGAGCTTACCTGGGCTGAAGCGCGCGTAAAGGTAAGAGGGGGCTTAAACGGCATATTCAGCGGTGATGAATTGTCTGCCGACGCAGGATTACAAACCGCTGATACAACCATCTGCTGGTAAGGTGGATTAAAGGTACGCCTTATTTAGTAACTAAACGGCAAATAAATATATTCAGCCTATATAATTGGTAGAGATGCTACGGGTACTAACTGTCTGCGTGGGGCGCAACACCGCAGGTGTCACGAAAAATTAGTTAGGCCTGGATAAGGCGGTTCAAAAAGGTATACTTTCTGATGCCCCCGGCTCACCGGGGGCAGACGCTATCGAAAGTGCCAGTTTGAATGGTCCAAAAAGTTAGGTCAGAAAGTTTTTGCTGATTATCTTTATGAACCTACCTAAATGAACCTATTCAATGCTTTTTGGCTACGCGCGGGTATCGAGTGCGGATCAGAACCTCGATGTACAAATTGACACGCTGACCAGAGCGGGATGTGACCAGATCTTTCAGGAAAAGATCAGTGGGGTCGTCATTGACCGGCCCCAGCTTGGCAAGCTACGCGCAGTGCTGCGGCCGGGTGATACAGTCGTCGTTACCCACCTCGATAGGCTGGGTCGTGATGCGATGCACATGATGCAACTAGTCAGCGACTGGGCCAAGCAGGGCATTCAGTTTCGTTCGCTGGATCTGGGTATTGACACAAAGACACTTAGCGGAAACCTAGTATTGCAAGTATTCGCGGTACTGGCTGAGTACAACCGGAATCTCATCAAGGAAAAGCAGCGAGCTGGCCAAGTACTAGCTAAAGAGCAGGGTAAGCACATGGGACGCCCGCCTGGTGTTGATGAAGAAAACTATCAAAAAGTAAAAATGGCTTACCAGAAGAAATTATCTATAAACGAGACTGTTGCCTTAACTGGAGTCAGTCTGTCGAGCGTAAAGCGTTATAGGAAAATAATCGAATCAGGAGAAGTTTGACTATATAAACAGTACTAGTTGTTTTAGTGAATTTCAATCGATTTTATAATACTTCAGCTAAGTAAATAATCATGAAAGTTTCTGTAACTGATCCTTCTAAAGCCTTTCAGCATCACATTGATAATCCAGAAAATCAACATATTCTTTTTTCAGGTGCTTTTGGCTTTGGGAAATCATATTTTCTAAACGATTTCTTTAGCCGTAATGAGGACAGCTATTCTGCTTTCTTTATATCACCAGTCAAATATGCAGTAGGGTATAATGAAGATATATTTGACTATATAAAAATAGATGTTGCTTCCGCTTTAATAGCAAGTGGAAAACTGCCGATAAACGTTCCTAAACACTTTTCAGAAAGCGAATACTTGAGTTTCTTTATTCGGGAAAATGCAAGCGAAATTTTAAATATTTTATACGAATCTTTAAAGGATGATAAAGCTGAGAAGATAAAAAAAATTATAGATTCCGTGTCAAAGGTTTTAGATTTCAAAGAGAAATACAACAAGTGGAAAGATACAATACGAAAAGCTGATAAAAATTTGATTGACAGCCTGAGTGATGTAAGCAAGCAATACCTTGTTCGTAAGGGATCTATTTATGAGGATGATATACTAACACAATTGATCAGGGGTTCTGTAGAAAAAATTAGGAACGAAACTTCTACAAAAACTGTGTTAGTTATTGACGATTTCGATAGGCTAGATCCTGAACACATATTTCGTATTCTTAATATATTTAGTGTTCATAATAATTATTATGATCAAGAAAATAAATTTGGATTTGATAGAATTATAATTGTGTGCAGTCTGCTGAACATACAGAGAATATACGAATATAAATATGGAACAGAGGTTGATTTTAATGGGTACATTGAGAAATTTTATTCAACAGACGTATTTTATTTTCATAACCAGAAAGCTATATCTGAATTCTGTTCAAGCGAGTTCAGTGCAGACCTAGACGAATATTCTCAGTATTTATTGAGTTATGTTCTCTCCTATTTTGTTGAAAAGGATATAATTTCTATTCGTAGTATTATAAAGCATTCTAGGACGTTTTTCTTTACGCCCTTCACCCAAAAATTTGTATTAAATGAAAATTTTAGTGAAGTTAAGAATGAACAAACAACGTTAGTTCCTCCTGTTGATCATAGGTATGGATATACAGAACATTGGCATGAAAAAGTGTGGAGCGAAGATTTTATTGCCCCTTATAGAGCAGAGATAAGCACATTTTCTGTCTCCAGCGACGATTTGCCCATTCTTAAAATTTTGAAGATTCTGGTTACAATTTTCGGGGATTATAATAATTTGCTTGAGGTTGTATCCAGAAACAGAGAGGATAAGTCATTGATACATTTTGATAAAACTATTATATTAATAAAGTCTCTGGCAATATCATGGTATGTCTTTCAAAATTTTAGTATACCGGAAAATATTATTATTGAAAAGAGACCATTTCCTTATAGTAGAAACGGCAATCGCACATATCAAAGATTCGGTAAGCCAGTTATTAATTTTAATGGAATGTTTGAAACGAAAATTCCATTAAAATGGGATCAGACAAATCAATATGATGGTGAGGCAAGTCTTTTTCAAGGAATTGACTACGATAACTGGGAGATAGTTTATCCTATCAGAGATCCGCAGTCATTTACCACTGGAACATTAATGGATATGATGAGAGACACCTTATTGCAAATTGAGAGGTGTGGACAACTTCCTTTATTAGGAATAACTAAAAATAGAAAACTCTAGAACCGAGGAAATCTATGAATCTTGTCATCGTTGACCATACGAACCCCAAGGTCACGTAGATACTCGATGGTTTGCTTGATGTCGGTGTGCCTAGCCTGCTGCCGGATTAGTTCTATATCCTTCGTAGCATTCCATAGTGCAATGGCCCCGGTATGTTTCCAGGAATACATATCGTGGCCTGAACCAACCATACCGAGCTTTTCAATTACCTGCTGATGCCGGCGGTAGAAGAATTTGGGACCAACGCAGACCGGCCCCGGCTCGCCTGAAGTGGTGAACACATAGTAGTGACCTGGATACTCGCGGATGCGCTGCTGCTGAATCAGTTCTTCGAGGGGTAGGGGAATGTTAACAAAGCCGCCGTCGTTGGTTTTGGCTGATTCACCCGTCACGTAGATCATGTGCGTTCGCACGTCGCGCACCCGCAGGAGCCGCAACTCCTCGTGGGGCCGCATGAGCGTATAGTACAGCCACCGGTTGAAAGTTAGCAAGTAGTCCAGTCCCAGGTCTTCGCATACCTGCCGGTACTCAGCTTGTTGCCGTTCGGAATACGCCTGGTGCTTATTGCTGACCTGCGGCAGCTTCTTGATGCTTTTATCCTCGAAGGGATTCCCCGCTTTGCCCAGCTTCTTGGAGCGGTCCAGCCCGATCCAGTGATTAAAGAAGGTTCCTATGTAGCCTTTGCGGTTATTGCGTGAACGGTTGTTGACGCCCACCACCGTAATCAACTCGTGCAAAAACTCGATAGCGCCGGCCGAACTGAACTGCGCCAGCGTCGCCTGGGGCCGGTGGTGCCGCTCCAAATAGGCTAGCAGATCCATTACGGCCGTGCGGTAGGATTTGAATGTGTTCCTGGCGTGTACTTTCTTACAGTACGCCAGGTATTCAGGGACAGCCTTCTCTATGGGGATCGAACCGGCATCGTTCAGATTAAGAACGGGCGGCTCGGGGCGGGGGCGGGCCGTTTGTTTTGGCTTGGTACCGACGTAGGCTTTTCCCCCTTTCAGGTAGTTGGTCAGTTCCGCGATGATATCCGTCGCAACCCGGTGCCGCTCGGCGACCGAGTAGCCCGTTACGATCACCCGCTTTCGGACCAGCTTGTTTTTATCGAACGAAAAGACCGAGTAGGTTACGCACCACTGACCGGTCAGGTTCTCGTCGGCGGGCCTGCTCAGATAGGGAAGCTTGTAGGGGTAATTGCCAGGCTCTAAATCGGTATTCACGGTTTTGTCCAACTTATTTTGCCACGGATTTGCCACGGCGTCGATTTTTGCCACAAAAAAGCCTGTAAATCATTGATCTACAGGCTTTTAATCGGTGGAGACGGAGACACAAAGGAGATATATTGTAAGTCATTGACTTACAGCCTTATAAATGCCATATTAAGCGTTCTGTACCCTTGTGGGTTTACCCTGTACTGTTAAGCTACTCCCAGGAACGTATTGTATTGATCCTAATAGCTTTTCTTATATGTACCCTTATTGAATAAAGTGACCTAACGCGTAACCCCGTAACCCGTCTTTAATGCGGTATAGCTCCAAGTTTCCTATTATAGTGCTTTAAAAAGAGCTTTGCTTCTCTAGTAGTTGTATCTATAATATCTCTCTGAAATAAGTCTCGGAAAACATAATATAACGCTGAGTGATTGGCATAAAGAATATCATAGACCTGCATTAATTCGCTGTTAGTAAATGTTCTGTAAAACATTATATATATTTCATTCTCATCTTCAATGTGTTCTGTGCCTATCCCGGCATTCTCCCCGATATTATTAATAGTGTCAATAAAAGTGCTGTAAGTTAAAGCAAGCTTACGCTTCAGAGTTTCTATATATTCTTGAGCAATAAGAACGGTCGGTGTAGGGTCTTGAGTTTTCTCTCCTAAGTCGCCGTTACTAGTTTCTTTCGGGTTCTCATTGCTTTGTATCCCCCCCCAAGTAATCAGCTCAACAACTGAAACGCGTAAGGCCTTAGATATTCTCTCTAAGTTATTGAATGTCAATTGATTGCCTCGGTTTTCAAGTCGTGGGTAATTAGTTGCTTCTATACCCAGCTCCTTGGCCATCATTGTAGGCGTGATACCTCTCGCCTTACGTATAGCTTTGATGTTGCTAGCAATGTCCATAATCACTATTAGATAGCGCAATACTCATCATTAGTGGTAAAATAATCATAATCGAACTTGCATAATCAAGAATCAATAGTCGATATTTGAGAGTCGTTTAATGACTACAATAATCATATATTGACTATGAAGGCAGTTTCGATCCCTCCAGTAGCGAAAGCCATACAGCTCTACGAACAGCGAACAGGCTTTAAAATCAAGATTGACAAAGATTTCTACCAGAAGGTAGATATAAACTCAAAACGCTTCGGCTTGCTGCTCAAAGGGCGTTTGGAACCAAGCTTCGACGAAGTAAAGCGCGTCGTAACTGCCCTGAATATTTCCGTAATCGACTTGCTATAAAAGCAGAAAGCCCTACCGCATCGAGGCCGTAGGGCTTTACCATTTACGTTTTAATTACCTCAAAGTTAACGGTTTATGTTTAAATTACCTGCTTATCGAAAAGCACAAGATGCTGCCGAAAGGGGGCACAAGTTCAAAGCGCCCACCTGTAATGTTGTATTTATCATGCGTAGCAACTCGGATGCTATATACATTCGAGTGTCTGTCAACGGTGTTCGATCTACCAACAAATCAACCGGCATAAAAGCCGCTCGTGAGGATTTTGACACGAAAACCCGCACCATTCTGAATGACCCTACCAATACGGTTCGGCTTCGGAAAATGGAGAGTGCGGTGTATGAGGTGTTCAAAGATCGGGAGATAACCGGGCGCTCATTAGAACCTAACCTGATACGAGATATTGCTTTCGGGCTGCGTGGCCACGATGAACAAGAGCCAACCGTTATTGAGGCTATCAGCCTCTATCAGCAATGGCATGAACAGCGCTTTGGTAGCAATGACGTATCCATCGGTACGATTCGACGCTACAGGACGTACAAGACGCTGCTCACTACGTTCTTTACCCTTACACCTGGCTACGGGAAAGACACCCGATTTAATCAGCTCAAACCGGCTCTACAGTTCCACTTAGTTGATACCTATCTCAAAGCCCAAAAGAAGTACTGCCATAACTACGCCTTAAAGATCTTCCAGTTTTTCCGGGGCCTGGTGGAGTACGCAATAGCTCACGAGTGGGCGGATCGGAACCCGCTACGGCATGCTCGTATTCGAAAGTATGTCAAAGCGCCGGTTACGCTGTCGATGGAAGATCTGGCCAAGCTCAAGGCATTCGAGTTCGTAGAACCCCATGCTAACCAGGTGCGGGATGTGTTCTTACTGTGCTGTTATACTGGCCTGGCTTACAGTGATGTAGCAGAGCTAAGTAGTGCTGATCTAGCCAATATCAACGATGTGGCTTGCATCCTGAAAAATCGCACTAAATCGGGCGTACAAGCCTTTGTACCTCTTTTCCCCGACGCCCGCGAAATACTCGACAAATACCGCTTTCACGAAGGATGCCGGATGAGTGGAAAGCTAGTACCTGTCTTGTCCAATCCCAAGATGAACAAGTGGCTTAAAATCATTGGCAATACGGTCGGCATCAAGGAAAGTCTACATACCCACTTAGCCCGTAAAACCTTCACCATGTATTCCGAAGAGCTTGGTTTTACGCTGAGCGAAATGGCAGTGATGCTCGGTCACACGAATGCGACCATGACCGAGAACCACTACTACAAACGGCGACGGGAGCCGGTAATCGTGCGCTTCAAAGAGATCTTCAAAAACGAGCAGAAGCAAGCCAGCTAAGTATGAGAGATCTTTTCAGCTCGGCCTCGTGTGAAGGCTTACCCAACGACCCGGAGCAGCTCAAAGAGCGTATCCTACGGCAGACGATCCTACTTGGTTTTCAGGTGATCGAGTTGGACGACCAACGGGAGCAGATTCGCCAGCTCCAGAGACAAAACCGCCAGCTACGGGCTTTACTGACCCCTACCAATTGACCAACAAAGAAGCCCCGTCAGAGCTGACGGGGCTTACCTCCATTAGATGCTTTTTAAATTACTTTAACGGACGCAAATATAGTGAAAATCAATAACTTAACCCAAGAAAACATACTACCAGTTTCCAAAAAGAGGTCTAGTGATAAAGCCGACACACCCCAACCCGCACCGGCCTTTCAGAGCAAACGGAAAGTCATTGAGGAATATCTTTCCTTCCGATTTCAGTTCCGCTACAATGTGCTCAACGGACGGATCGAGTGGGGTGGTAAAGCCAAAGGAAACTTTGAGGCTTTGGAGGATTACGCGCTCAACTCTATCATTCGACAGATCGACAACGAAACAGGCGTTGCTACGAGTCCCGACAAAATGAAGGTTATTCTCAAGTCGGATTTTACGCCCCAATACAACCCCCTGCACGCCTATTTTCAATCACTACCTACACCCCAATCCAGTGGAGCACCGACTATCAAAGCGTTGGCCGCAACGGTGCAAACAGAGAGTAATGAGCTATTCTGTTTGAGCCTGACCCGTTGGCTGGTGGCCAGCATTGCTAATGCGTTCAATCCTGAAGGTTGCCAGAATCAAACCTGCCTGGTACTGACGGGAACACAAGGAGCCTTTAAGACCACTTGGCTCAATATGCTGTGTCCACCGGATCTACTGCGCTACCTGTTTTGTGGTAAGATCAATCTGGAAAGCAAAGACACGTTGATTTTGCTAGGGGAGAAGTTTATCGTCAACCTTGACGACCAATTGCGTAGTCTCAATAAGCGCGACGGGGAGACCGTCAAAACGCTCATTACTCAGGGTAATATAACCGTTCGACGGCCCTATGATGCCCTATCCTCTGAACTGCCCCGTATTGCTTCATTTCTTGGCAGCGTTAATGGAAACGACTTTCTAACTGATCCAACCGGCAGCCGCCGGTTTCTGCCGTTTGAAGCGTTTAGCATCGACATTCAGACCGCGCAGGCCATCGATATCAATCAGGTGTGGGCTGAAGCTTACCAACTCTTTCGTGAAGGCTTTACGTACTGGTTTACTGCTGACGAAACAGCCTCATTATTTGCCAATAATGAAAACTTTCAGGTTGATTCCCCGGAGTACGAGCTACTACTAGAGTACTATGAACCAGTTGAGAACAGAGAGTGGGCAACCGCCTTTCTAACCTCAACTGCCATCCTGGCTAATTTGGAAATGTACACCCGTCAGAAACTACGGGCAAAGCAGCTAGGGGAAGCGTTGAGAAAGCTCCAATTCATGCGTTTCAACAAGAAACTGGGCGGATCTAGTCCGGTTCACGTATGGGCTGTTCGGGAACGCTCCGATCTGGAACGTGAAACTAAGCGGACCAATCTATAAACGAGCTGGTAGCAGGCTAGAAGCAGACAGGTAGCAAGCAAGTAGCAAGATAGATCCTACTACTAGCCTGTGTGGCAGAGAAAAGGTAGAAATCTGATAAAACGCTGTGAGTCAGGCAAGTAATAGAATTGATTTATCATTTCTTCCTTTTTCTCCTTGCTACCTTGCTACCAATGGTAAAAAAGCCTTTTACAGCCACCAAAGGCAGTTTTATAGTAGCAAGATGATCTTGCTACCACCTTGCTACCAACCTGCTACCGGGAAGGTAGCAAGGTAGCAAGCTAAAAAGACCAATGTAGGTAAAACGATAAAAAGCCCACAAAGGAAAAAGTCAATATGATCGGCTCTCAAACGATACAATCAGCTAAGCAGGTAGCCATTGCCGACTACCTAGCATTCAGAGGTTTTCAGCCCGTCAGTCAGCACGGCCAACGGCTCGTATACTACTCCCCGTTCCGGCAGGAAAGTACGCCCTCCTTTTGGGTCAATCCGGCTATAAATCGCTATAAAGATTTTGGCTCCAGCGAGACCGGAGACGATGTGATCCGGCTAGTGCAGCGGCTCAACAGCGTCAGCTTTACCCAAGCTGTTGACGAGCTGAGCCGGTTCGCTGGTTTGGAAAGTAAGCCTGGCTTTTCATTTAGTGGGCCTGTTCACGCCCCCACTGCACAAGCTACTATTTGTTCGATCAAACTGCTTTCCAATCCGCACTTGATCAGATATGTGGAAAGCCGCAAGATCAGCTACCCGACCGCACGGCGGTACTGCCTGGAGATCTACTACCAGCAGGGCGAAAAGAACCTATTTGCGCTAGGATTTGCCAACCAGAAAGGCGGCTACGCATTGCGGAATGGAGTAGGGGCTAAGCGCAATATAGGGCCAGCCGGATACACGCTGATCGACGCACCTACGGCTGGCAGCATCAACGTCTTTGAAGGGGTGTTTGATTTCCTTTCCGCCCTGGAGTACTACGGCCTACAAACGCCCACTTTCCCTACGCTGGTGCTCAACTCAACGACCAATTTGGAAAGTGCTTTCCCATTGTTGGAAAGCTACCAACGGGTAAACGCCTACCTGGATAATGATACAGCCGGAAAAGCAACCCTAGAACGACTTTCCAATAACGGTTTGTGTGTCGCTGACCGCTCCAGGTTGTACGCTGAGCACAAAGATTTCAATGCGTTCTGGCTGGAGCGTGCTGCTTTCCATTTACCAGGCTAAGACTTTCCACTCGACTCAATGAGCACAAACCGACCCCGCGCCCCGTAATGACATAAAGTATTGAAAATCAACTAATTAAATCATTCTCAATTTTTTGCACCCAAAATTTGAGTTAAACTATTGAAAATGAGCACTTTGTAGAAAAACACCCCCCGTTTTTGGGCATTTTTTTCTTTATCGACCCCGCCCTTTACCGGTTTTGGGACTTTCCACTTTTTCCGTTTCCGAATATATGAAAACGAGTTTTGAGTTGTTGGTCGATTCCGTCCACAAATATTGTGGGCAGTTCGCTAACACAAATGGGCCTTCACTCCCCACTGTAGCCAATCCGCTTAGCCACCACGTAAGCACTTTCCACTTTCCAATCAATAGCAACCAATGAAACTACTAATCCTGAGTACCGGCACCCCGTCGAAATACCTAACACAAGCTATTACCGACGCCGGACACACCTATGAGACTCATGACCCCCGTAACCTGTATCTGTTCATCTCCGAGCAGGTCAATGGCTATGATCGGATCTTCAATGGCTCACCGGAGCTGGAAAGTCCGGTACGGCTATTTGCAGCTTCGTTCGATGCGGTGATTAGCCGGATCGGTGCTGAACTACCGCTGTGTGTGTCGATCCTGCGCCACCTAAATGAAAACTTGACTGTATACAGTCCGCAAACCGCTATCGGCCTGTTAGTGGCACACGACAAGCTGTGGACAAGCCAAGTGCTGAGCGCGGCCAACGTACGTACTCCGCTGACCGTATTTGCTATGCGGGCTAACCATGTCGCCTTCGCCATTGATAAGGCGGGTGGGCTACCCGTAGTGGCTAAGCAGCTTACCGGCTCCCAGGGTAGTGGTGTATCAATCTTGGAGACGCCATTGGCAGCTAACACGACAATGGAAAGCTTTCATCGGGCAAACATTCCGGTTAAGCTACAACGCTTCGTTAAAGCACATGATAGCAGTAGTGGCAAGCCGACCGATATCCGGGCCATTGTGATAGGTGATGAAGTAGTATCAGCAATGGAACGAACAGCCAGCCAGGGGGACTTTAGAGCCAATTTATCAAAAGGAGGTAATGGACGTTCCATCAACTTGAGCGGTGTCGAGACTGAAATGTGCATCAAGGCCGCTAAGGCGGTCGGACTGGAGTTTGCTGGAGTGGACCTAATCCGGGAAAAGATGGGCCAGACTTATGTAACAGAGGTGAATGGTAATCCCGGAACTGGAATCATTGACATAACCAAGAAGAATCACTTCATTGATTTGGTAAAATATATTCAAACCAAGTGTAAAGAGTCAGACACCCTTACAGCTCCAGTGCCACTACCAGATGATGATAAGGAAGACAAACAGCAGCAGGAAAACGAGGAAGAAGCTTCAATAGCCAGATACCAATTGCTATTGGCAAAAGAACAGCGAGGCAGCTTAGATTACAATGAGAATGCAATACTATCCTTCTTCAAAAGGCGGTTCGGTAAAGTTTAACTGCATCAAAGCGAATTGCGTAATATTTAATGTAAGCTAACAAGTTCAAAAAAATAGACGGAACGAAAGCGTCAATGCACACTAATTGCACCATTATTTATGAATAGTACGCTTAATCTGATATTAAGTAACTGACAGTCAGTTACTTAATATTGTCTATACCAATATAGCAAAAGTATATTATATATAATGTAATTTTGCTATATTTGTATAGACGAGAGTGTTGGAATCAAAAGCTTACAATTGTGATTTTCGATGTGTTACTTCTCAAACTAGCGGCTTGGATACTACGTGAAAGAAACGTAGCGAGATGTAAAGACATTAGTAGGAAAGATAATAATGACCTATATGCTATGGCAGAACGTATTGACTCAATCGTCAAGCGCATGAAAGGCCACTATCAAAGTATAAGATAAGCAGATGAACTATTCATCGTTCAAAAGGTACTATAGCCTTATAACCGAGTTTTATAATATGACAGTTTAAACCGCTGGTTGCGCTTCTAAAAACGCTCTCTTCGTTATGGAAAGACGCTGCCACAATGGACTGACAATTTTTAAAAGAGGCAAGTTCTATAAGCAGGTTACGAAGACTCTGATCTGACATTGAGTGCTGCTCTGGTTCGTCCATAACAATTAATCCAGGGTGATTGCCATTATATAAGTCAGATACTTTAAAGAGAGTACAAGTATATGCCCATATACTTCTTACAAAATCGCTAGCTGAACTGTCGTATCTTATATCGTAACTTTTTTTGTTTCTACTGTCTAACTCTTTTCTCAAAGCTAATCCTTCTACTGAAGGCTGGTATTTATCAAATGAAATCTTTATTGAGTTAGGATCTTTACTACTGTAATTAAATTTATTTAAATATAATCTAAAGTAACTTTCCATGTCACTATGTTTTCGAGCATCAAGATGCGATAACATAGCCTTTGGTAAACGAGCTTCATCATTAAGAATAGATGTGAACTCATCAACTAAAAAAACTATTTCATCTTTTAAGCTATCAAACTTTTTGCTAAATTTTACATAAAAATCTAGTCTTTGTCTTGATATTATTTTTCTCTCAATATCAGCTTCAGAAGGTAATCTATCGTCAGACATTAATGTCTTTTTGATTCCTCTTAGTTCACTTCTTTGGTTACGTAATGTAGTGGATAGAACTGCTATATTAGTAGTATTACGATCAATATTTTGTTGTGCCGTGTCTATATATATTTCAATCATTTTTTGCTGAGCTTTGAGGAAATCTAAATTTTCGTCAGCAGTCATTACTCTCTGATTTATATTCTGTGGTAATAGAGATCCATTAATGTGTTGATGACACGTAGGACACGAATCTAAGGATACTGAAAGATCAAGAGTACTACCAAGTTTTTGTAATTTGATTTCGGCTTTATAACTCTCAACGTCTTTTTTAGTATCTTCTAACTGACTTTTTAAGTAACGAACTTTCTCAATATCTTGAGAGGTTTCCTGTGTTAATTTTCCATATAAAATACTGCCGTCGGATATTGTTTCCTCTAATTCTAATAACTTCTTTTCGAAATCATTGGATCTGTCTTGCACTTTCGGGATGGCCTTATTCTCTAATGCATTGTATTCTTCTCCGAGAAGTTTTAAATATTCGTCAATAGATAAAACTCTATTCTGATGATTAATTGTAAATCTAATTAAATTGAAATCTTCTATCTTTTCTGGTTTTTCAGGGTAGCCTCTTAAAATGCAATTTCCACTATTGGCGAGTTCCTTTAATCTAATCTTTAAAGTGTCCCATTTATGCTGTAATTGCTGCTTTGCTTGTTTTAATTCTTGTTTTTTTATATCATTCTCAATAATATCCATGTTCAACAAAAATTCTGCTACTTTACTTTCGACACTCCTTAAGCCAAAGTAAGGGATCGTAGCTAGAAAGTCGGACCAGCCTGATTTTTGTTCTATAAAAAAGGCTGGGAATACCGTCTGAATATATAGTTTAGCCTCATTGCCTTGTGCATTATTAATAGAAGGAAGATGCCACCCTAAAAAGTTTTCTAAGTATGCATGAAAACCGTGTTGCTTGTCCTGTGCTGCATTAGCGTCGAATAGATAGTAGTTCTTCAAAGACATACTTGACCTATCTTCTTCGGAACCAGTTAGATATGCCCCATCGAATACGTCGACAAGTTTATAATCTCTATAAGTGCTTTGCACACTACGCTTAGTGGTTATCGTTCGATAATTTTCAATTTCTAGATATACGTAGCTCTCGGTAACTTGATGATAACTCTCCCCATCTTCTACAATATCTTTCAAAACGGACTGCATAGTTTTTGTGCCTTGCCCCCCAAAAGCTCCTCCATGCCTAATCCATGGAGTATTGCTTGAACACATGTACTCTTTCCTGATGTATTGTTCCCGTATATAATATTTAAGCCGTCCCCAAATACTATATCTCTGCCGTATTTTCCGTCTACGGTGAAAACTTCAATTCTTAAAGCTTTTATTTTAAGCATCTTTCTGAGCCCAAGTGGCTATCTTTTTTAGTTTATCATCTGAAATGCCCTTTCCAATAGCAATTAAAAAGGCTTTCTCAGATGGTAAAATTTGTGGATCATTCTGAATTAATTTCAAAAATTGTTCTCCTTTCTCCGCTATGGAATAACTAGCCTTTTCTATGGTTATTAATCCTTCGGAAGTGGCGTACTCCAGAGCTCGAGTTAGAGCAGGTTCTAGTCCCCAAAACTCTATATAACTTGAGAATCTTGATGTGATTAAATCTCTAACTCTAGACTGATTTTGTGGATTCCTTAATGCCCATACAAAGAAATGTATCTTTAAAGGGGAAGCTTTAGATCCTCTAGAGTTGAGTTTTAATATTAATAATATTAAAACTATTTTAGAGTGTATCCTATAATTTATAGATACAGCTAAAGGTCGTTGCTTAAATGTTATTTTTTTTGTTTCGACTATTTCCATCTTCTATTCAAAATCAATGTGACACTCCAACATCCATTTGCTTACAACTTGATCAGATATTGTATTGATCATTGTTTTACTTAGTTCTGGAAATTCTTGCTCAAGCACTACTTTAAGATCATTATTTATATCTCTATATAGTATGTTTGGGTTTTCATCACTTATCATGCATTTTGTTGCTACGCTATGTTCAAAAGAACTAATTAGTCGAACGAAGCTTTCGTATTTTTCCGGCAGTCTAGTTTCCCATTGCCTGAGAATATCACTTCCCAGTAAATAGTTTTTTACGCAATGATTTGTTAAAGATTCAATTTTAATTTCCCTATTCGGCTTATTAGGAGGCAATACGGAACCATATTTTCTGATTGCGTTTTGGGTGTATGAAATTTCAGCATCTTTCCAATCAGATATATATTCACTAGTAATATCTATGCTCTCTTTTATATCTAACTTGAATTGAAGATGTTTTAAAGCAATCGGAATTTGAGCTGCATAGTCATCTAACTCATGCACATGAACGAAGAAATCATCATGTAAGATGCTTAACTTTTTATCTCTATATTCAGTTGCTTTTTTATTGCAGTATGCATGAATGTCTTTGTTTCTATACTCTGGCGTTATTAAGATCCAGTCTTTGATTTTATTGTCCATCAAATGTGATTTTAGATCATGCTCATTTTTTACCAGTTTTGATAAGTCCTTATTGATTTTATCTTTCTGTTTGTCAGTTAAATCTGCTGTTGTAGTATCATCGTCAGGACAATAGCACTGAAATACCCTGCCGGACAAGGTATATCCTTCTATTCCAAGATCGCCATGAACTGTAGCGTCCATTCTGCGATATCTTTCATCTGCATATTTATGCTTAAGACAAATTTGAATTAAGCTTTCCCAAGAATTACCATCATAGGGACCAATACTTGTTTGAAACATGCTACTTTTAAAATATTAAATAGATTACTATACTCTACTTATTTATAAAATTGTATGAAGCAACTAGAAAGACCAACACCAAATATGACATTGATCTATGAATAGATTCATACATCATCGAATGCATCTACAACATCTCGAACTATAGAAGAATAATGTAGATGAATATTACGTAAAAAGCCCATCAAAATACTTCCTTTCGACGGTCTTTCAAAAGTTTTAATTGCTACTAAAATGTACTTTTTTGTTAGGGTACATATTGTAACCACAAAAAACCCCGAAATTAGCCTAATTTCGGGGTTTTTGGGGTTTTTGTGGAGACGGAGAGATTCGAACTCTCGTCCAGTCAAGGAAACCGACGTGCTTTCTACATGCTTAGGTCAGCTTGGGATTGTCGGGAATCAGCCCGGTGCAGACCAGACCTAGCATCATCCGTAGGTGTTTTTGTCTCGCCCGTTGTCAACACCATTATCCGGACCAGCGCTGCGTGTCGACGCCCCCTTATCCAACCAGCAGCACGTAGGTCGGGGAGACGATGGCTATTGCTTAATCCTCCGGATTAGGCAGCCATGGCGTAGTTATATTCGCCAGTTATTGTTTTGACGATTTGTTCGGTCGGGAAATTCCGTCAACTCCCGGCATGCTTACCCGCGACCTCTGCAAGCTGTCAATTCCGGTCGTCCCCAGAAACGACACCCGCTTGGGGCGTGTAAGATAGAACGGCCCTGCCCGCCGAAAAGTTCAGAAAACACCCATCTATAGACTCGCCAACGGCTTTTTTGCCCGTATCGGGCCTGTGTCCTAGCGGTCTGTCTGCCCGTTTCTGTCGGTCAACCGGCCCGGTTCCGCTATCGCCCTGCTGAATCCGGGCGCTTGTTCGGGCAGATCAACCGGTAATCAGCGGGATTACGAAACGGATAGACAGGCCGGGCTTGAAACGAATTTGTTGTCAGGCAACGGTACGCAGCAGCTGCGGTGGTCGTCTGTGGTACTGTATCGACGTTGCTTCGTCCCGTTGGCTTGTAAAGCGTAGACCTGCGTAGTTTGGCGGTTAATTCTGTATTGAAATAAGACAATAAATTATAAACTAATTCGCATAAAATTGGTTAGTAGAGCATCAACGAACTAGAAAGCTTTTCCACTTAGCCGCATGACGCTCACGCCGTTTGAAACCAGTCTGTACGACCACCTGACGCCTTTCTTCGCCAGTCATGACTACGCGCTTATTCCGGACCGGAAGCAGTACCGGCAGCTGGTCGATACGGGGTTCCGGAACGTGATTCTGTCGGCTTCATACTATGAGGATGAGGTACGGCTGGAGGTGAACTTTGGGTGCCGGAATGAGCAGGTCGAGCAGATTGCCCAGCAGTTTCTCAACAACCTGACCGAATACCGCACCGACGCCAACACGGTGATTCTGTCGATCGGCAAGTTCAGCGGCTTCCAGTATTTTCGGTACAAGATTCATTCGTCGGCCGAGTTGCAGGCCGTTTGCGAGCAGATCGAGTCGTTTTTCAACGAAGTCGGGTTCGATTTTCTGGGCACCGCCTGTACGCTCGCCACCCTCGACCGCCTGCTCAACGAGAACCCCAATCAGCCCTGCCTGTACGTCTACAATCAGACGCACCGCTGCTACAAAGGCTTGATTGCCGCCCGGCTCTCGCACAACCCCCACTTCGACGGGCTGGTCGACAGCTACCGTCATCTACTCACCCGGCAGACCCAGAACCCGTACGAACAGGTTCATTTCGAGCGGCTCGTCGCGTACCTGCGGCATTACTCAGCGAACTGATTTCGGTTTACGGTATACGGTTTTCAGTTCACGGTGGCTACCGCGCGCAGTTGCGGTTGCAGGTATTGGCGTCGTGAATAGGTTTGTCCCCGGCAGCATCTTGCTGTCGGAGCCGTCAGGCTAGGTATCGGAGAATTTGTTAGCCGCTAACGCGGCTCCGACAGCAGGATGCTGTCGGGGACGACGTAGCTACTGTCAGACAGACCACCGAAAACTGTATGCCGTATACTGAAAACCTATATCCCCGCAAACTGCGCGATGACGGCGGCAAAACCGGGCGTGACCGGCAGGGTGGGCTGGTTGTAGGTCTGGCGGTTGCCGATCAGGCTGGACCCTTCGTAGTTTTTCAACTGATGCGTCATGCGGTTGAACAGGACGAAAGCCGCGTCGGGGCGGGCGGAGCGGAGCTGTTCGGTGTCGACGGGTGATAGCTGAGTGTCGTTGCCCGCCTGAATGATAAGCACCGGGCCGCTGAACGCTTTGAGTTCGCGGGTGGGGTCGAGCTGCATCCAGGCGCGGTAAGCGGGTTGGTTTCGGGGGGCAAACTGCGCTTTCAGCTGTACGCTCTGCGGGTGTACCGTCTGTCCCGCCCGGAGTGAGTCGAGCAGGCCGAGCAGTTCCTGGCGTACGTCGGCCGGACCCGTAGCGGGCATCAGCCGGTCTTTCAGCAGATCGGCCAGGTTACGACCGGCCCCGGCCAGCGAAATAAATTTGTTGGCCCCCGCCTGCCGGGCGGCCAGCATCCCCACGAGTGATCCTTCGTCGTGCCCGGCAACGATCACCTGCCGAAACCGTCCGTCGGCCTGAAGCAGCCGGATAAAGCCCACCGCGTCGCTGATGTAGTCGTCGGGGAGGGGGGGCTGGGTAAGTCGGGTCAGTGCATCGGCGCGGCTGGGTCCTGAAAACCGCTTGTCGTATCGGGCCACGGCCAGTCCCTGCGTAACCAGACTATCCGCCAGTAATTTGTAGGTGTTACCCGTCAGTCCGTACGGGCTGTTTCCGTCGCGGTCGATGGGTCCCGTACCGCCAACGATCAGCACGACCGAGCGGTTTTTGGGTGATCCGGCGGGGATGGTCAGCGTGCCGGTCAGCGTCAGGTCGACGTTGGCGGGCTGGGTGATTTTGTACTGAATAGCTTCGGTCGTCTGAGCATTTGACCGGTAGACGAAAAGGCTGACGAATGCCAGGATCAGCGTAAAACGAATCATACGTGAACAGATGTGAATGTGTCGCAAGTTATAGCCGCGCGCAGAATCGGCGCAATACACAATCCACAAAAATGACACCAGCCGCTAATGCTGACTTGTTCCGTTTCGTATACGGTAGTCAGTATCGACGGCTGGTTATGAAGTTACCAGACAAGACTGTCACTGGTTACTTTTTCATCATTCTGACAACGGAGGGATCTTCGGGAAGGGCAAACAAAACCGCGATCCCTCCTGTCGTCGAAATGACAAAATACTTACCCCCAGCCCCGACCCGTCGGACCGCCCTGAAGGGGGAGCAGTTCATTTGCGGAATGCTCCCCCTTCAGAGGTTGTTTGGGGAAGGAGTTTTTGGCATCCCTCCTGCGTCGGGATGACAAAAAAGGCGATTCTAGGATCCTGAAATCGTTCCCCAAACAACCTCTCAGGGCGGTCCGACGGGTCGGGGCTGGGGGGTAAACGAGCCAGTACGGAACAAATCTTTTGAAGACCCCTGCACTGTCGGTGATGAGGTGTAATTGTCTGAAAAGACAAACAGCTACACTAAATACGCAAGCCAACTGAAACCGTACCGTTGCGGCCGTCGGAGGGCCATACGCCGGGGCCGGGGTACATGGTCGGGCGTTTGGTGAAATACTGCGTGTTGGTCGCGTTGCTCAGGCTCCCCCGAATCGTTATGTGTTTCCCAACCGACCAAGTGGCGTTGACGTCGAGCAGGCCATAGCCCGGCACGGGGCCTTTCGCGCCGTTGGCGGTGGGGATGGGCGTGTTGAGCGCGTCGGAGAAGCTGCTGCTGACGTAACTGTACTGCGTCGTCAGGCTAACCGTCCGGTAGCGAATCGTCAGGCCGTTGCGGGTTGTCCAGGTGGGGGCTGACTCTACTTTGTTGCCCACGACACTGACGTTCTCCGCGCCGTTGGTGACGCGCCCGTTGATGTAGCGGGCGTCCATGTAGGCGGTCGACGTGAAGGCGCTGACCCTTACCCGGCCGGTCCGCAGGAGATCCGCTTCGAGCAGGGCTTCGACGCCCCGGGT
Organism: Spirosoma rhododendri; assembly: GCF_012849055.1. Taxonomy (NCBI): domain Bacteria; kingdom Pseudomonadati; phylum Bacteroidota; class Cytophagia; order Cytophagales; family Cytophagaceae; genus Spirosoma; species Spirosoma rhododendri. The sequence continues at coordinate 3,636,697 of NZ_CP051677.1, forward strand.
GCGGCTGTCGCCGATGTTCGTACGCAGCACATAGGCCGTCCCATCGGCGTCGGTGCCAACAATCATCCCTAGCCGGTTGCGGTACAGCAGTTCGTAGACACTCACGTTGGTGTGCAACCCCGACCAGTAGCCGTTAATGCCCGCTTCGAGGTTGTAGCCGTGTGCGTCGAGCAGGTTGTTGGCCACGCGTTCGTAGGTCGATGCCGGGATGATGTCTTTAAACACCACCGGCCGGTACGCCTGCGACCAGCCACCGTAGAGCTGAACCGTCGGCGACAGTTTGTACTGCCCGCTGATACCCAGCAGGGCGAAGCGGTGGGCGATGTCGCGGGGCAGGTTGGCCGGGTCGTAGTAGGCGATGGTGCCGCGCATGTCCGTCTGCCCATTTTCGACGCGAATGCCGGGCGACACGGTAAAGCGGGGCGTCAGGTGAAACTGGCTTTCGGCAAACCCGGCGATGTTGCGGGTGTAGTAGTGCAGGTCGCGTACGAACGGCCGAACCAGCGTCAGGTCGTAGTCGGTACCCGTCGTGCCGACGCCCAGTTGCTGCCGGTGCAGGTCGTTGTTCATACCCTGCACACCCACAGCCACCGTCGCCGGAATGCCCAGCACCGTGTACTGATGCAGCAGTCGTACTTCGGCCGTGTAGCTGTTGAAGTGGTCCTGATCGACCTGCCGGTTGCGGTATTGCCCCGTCTGCCGGTTGATAGTGTCGGGAACGGTAGCAAACGCGTCGATCAGCACACTGTTCCGCGCACCCAGCACCGCCGACACCGTGGCCGACAGCTTCGTCCGGTCAGACAGTTGCCAGTTGAGCCGCAGCGACGGCACGTAAATGTCGGGGCTAAAGTAGTTCCGCGAGCGGGTCGACTGGCGCGGGTCCTGCGCAAACTGCGCGTCGGTCAGCGGACCGGGTACCTGCGTGCGGTACATCGACCGGCCGAGTTCCGCCGACAGTTTCAACCGGGGCGTTGCCTGATAATCGAGGCTGACAAACTGCGCTTCGGCGTCACTGCGGGCGTTTTGTCGATAGCCGTTCTGCCCGCGCCGGTAGTAGTAGGCGTAGTAGGTGAGTTTGCCGGTGCGCCCGCCGATGGCGTTGTACGTGCTCAGCAGCCCAAACGACCCGGCCGCGTTGATGCTCTCGAACCCCAACCGCCGGGTTGTGTCGGCGCGTTTGGTGACGTAGTTAATCATCCCGCCAAACTGCGCGCCGTATTGCAGCGACGCCGTGCCGCGCACCAGCTCGACCCGGTCGATGCTTTCCATCGGTGCCGAATAATGGCTGGCTGGGTAGCCGTACATATCGGAGTTGGTGATAACGCCATTCTGCCGGCTGTTCAACTCCCACGACCGGTGCGAATCCAGTCCGCGCGTCGAGACATTCAGCTGATTGCCGGTGCCGTCCATGTCGTAGACGAACAGACCGGGAACCCGCGCCAGCAACTGCCGCGCCGTTTTCTGGGCAATGTTGGCGTCCTGACCGGTGATCGAGATGATTTCGCTGCGTTTCCCCGCCAGGAGGTACGTGCCTTTTACGTCGGGCAGCGATTCGGTAACGGGCATCCGCCGACCTGCGACCGACACGGGGTCGAGGGTCTGGGTACGCAGGGTATCAGCGGGCGTTTTGTGCTTGGCTGGCGCCTGAGCGTGCAGCGTCAGCGACAGTGCCAGCGCGGCACTGAGGAAGAGGTAGTTCATGAAAGATCATTCGTTTGAATTGGGGAAATGGGCCCTCACCCCAACCCCTCTCCCAAAACGGGAGAGGGGCTTTACCCACTTTTCAATTGATGCCTGTTATAGGGTTACGTACAGCTATCCATTCTTCTCCCTTTTGGGCGAGGAACTAGTCTTGTAATGCAGCAAGTCACCCCTCTCCTGTTTTAGGAGAGGGGCCGGGGGTGAGGTCAACCGTTGCTGGGGTGAGGTAAAATCAACTACAAAACGAATGCTTCCGGCGGGGGCGAATGAACGGCGCAGGGGCGCGAGGGTACGAAAACTACCGGCTCCGGGATGCGAACGGCCGCTACCCGTTCCAGACCCGGCGCGGGAAGGGTGGGGCGTTGGCTGGGTGAATACTCTTTGAGCAGCAGCTTCAGCAGCGAGTTGCCCTTGTGGTCGGTAGGGGTAGACGCTGCGCTGATGTGCTTGTCGAGGAAGGTCAGCAGGTCGGCGGACCAGAACGAACGGCGCCCCGTTTCCAGACCGGCGATAAACAGCGTATCGTTGCGAACGTCCAGACTGACCACGCCGTAGTCGTGGCCCCGATAGCGAAAGCCGTCTTCGGTGGTACGAACCAGCGCCCGGCTGTCGGTCGACGTTTTCAGCGCGATCTGAAATTCAACAATGCTGTCGACTGAGCGGTAGACCGTCAATCGCCCAGAAAGATCTTCCTCCGCCTGCCACCAGTCGACCATGCCGACGACGCACTGCGCCAGCGAGTGGCACAGCAAGAGGGCAAATAAACCGATGGCGACGAATCTGACGGGCATACTGACGTAAACAGCACGTCAAATCTACAAAAATAGTCGGAGAGTTACTCAACGGCTATTGCAGCGACCGCATCACCATCTGCACCGTAACTGGCCCGATCAGGCCCGATTCGAGCAACGGGGAGTCTTTGGTGTAGTGTTTCCAGGTCGCAAACGCCACGCGACCGCCGGGGGCTTGGGCTTGCCTTCTTTGTACCAGTCGGGCAGGGCTTCGATGGCACCCCCGCTCAGGCTGGCAAAGCCGCTGCCCCCCGCGCCGGGCGTGTAGCGGGCTTCGTCGGGCAGGTATTCGTCGCCGATGAGTCGGTTGGGCCACAGATTTGTCACCCGGATGAGCAGTTCGTTTTGACCGGGTTTCAGCGCGTCGGTGATGTCGATGCGGTAAGGGCGGCTCCAGAGCGTACCCAGTTCGGTTCCGTTAACAACGACTTCGGCAATGACCTCACACTGCCCCAGATCGAGCAGGTACCGCTGCCGGGCGGAGTCTGCGTTGGCCGGTATCGAAACCGTGTGCTGGTAGGTAGCCGTCCCCGAAAAATGCCGGACGCCGGCGTCGGAATGCAGGTGCAGCGACGTGAGCTTTGGCAGGGTAATCTGCTTCGGTGCTCCTAGATTCGCGGGAAACGCCACCGTCCAAGGGCCGGACAGGGAGAGCGGTTGGGCAAGATTGCCTACGCGTATCGTGACAGCTTTGCCCGCCCCACCGACGGCCGTATAGTTGCCAGGTTGGCGGAACAGCAGTAGCGGTCTGGGGTGCGAATCGAGCAGCACGACCGGATCGGTGGGGGGCGTGGGGCGGGGCTGTGCGGCCAGTTGGCTGATTTGCGCGTCGGTCAGCGCCGAGGGGGTCAGGACGGGCGGGGTCATGTCGCCGTTGTAGAACGACGCGCCTTCGCGCAGGTACGCCTGCCCCACGCCCGGATGCACGGCCTTACCAGCCTCCTTGCCTGCCTGAATCAACTTGCCATTGACGAACACCGACGGAATGCCGTCGCGATACACAAGCGCGACATGACTCCAGCCCGAGAGGGCCGCCGGTGCCGCCAGCGTCAGTACGGGGTTGCCTGCGCCGTGCTGCCAGACCGCCACGCCGTTACGCCCGATGGTCAGGCCTGCCGTTTCGTGGCCGTCGCCGTAGAGTGCGCGGCCCGGCGGGGGATAGATGGCGTAATAGTCCGTCCACGGATCGGCGATGTGGTCCATGAAGTTGCGGGTGCCGAGCATGACGTTTAGTTCCGGCTTGGCCCACAGGCTGATTGTGAAGTTGTTGACAACCTGCGGGAAGAGCGTGCGGGTCTTTGCCGGAAACGGTGTCGCGCTGAGCAGCACCTGCCCGTTTCGCTGAACCGACCTGATGGCCGGACCGGCGGGTTGCCGAAAGGCGACAAAAGCCGACCCCGCCGGATCAAGCCGGAGCGCGACGCGGGTGGTGGTGCCGTCCGTATCGAAAACGGGCAGCGGCCCCCGGTTACCGTTGAGTGGGTTCCAGTGCTCGGGTTGGCGGTTACCGACGCGAAACGTACAAACGAGGTCTTCGGCCGTCCGGCGTTGATTGGCTAGAAAATACAGGTCGGTGTCGCCCACGCGCCGGTGAATCCACGTAATCGGCGCATCGCCTGACCGCGACGAGATTTGCACGTCGGGGCGGGTGTTGAGTTGGGTCAGCAGCGTATCGAGCGGCATTGTACGGACGACCCGGCCGCTGCCCACCGTGCGATCGTTCTGGGGTTCGGCTCCCCACAGTTCGGTTCGGATCGCGGCAAACTCGGTTTCGTCGGCGGGGTTACGGTTCAGACCGGGTGTTCGGCGGGGTGGGTTGCCTACGATGCACAGCCCCTGCCGGATCAGCTCGCGCAGTTTGCGAAGCATCGGCAGGGTCATGGCGTCGGGATTTTGCAGCACCAGTATCCGGTAGCTCATGCCGTCGGGCAGGGTCAGCCGGTTGTTTTTTACCGTCGCTTTCGTCAGCAGCGTTTCGCCGTTGATGAGGTCGTAGTCGTAGCCGTCGGGGGGCGCGGGTGTCAGCTCGTCGGGGCTGACGCGGGTGTAGATGCCGGGGTCTTCGCCGGTGAAGTACGCCAGATCGGCCACGAACAAACCCTGCTGCAACAGGTATTGGCAACGGGCGATGTAGTCGAGCCACGCCCGGCCTACCGGCCACCACGTATTCGTGCGGTCGAGGTGAATGCCCCACGGCCCCATCGTCATACCCGGCCGGGCGGTGGGGTGCGGCTGATGGGCGTAGCGGTGGAAAATGATCCGGTTCAGCCCCTGCGCGAACATCTTGTCGCCGAGGGCTTTCATGCCGAACGGATATTCCTGCCAGCGCGCCGACTCCGGTTCGCCTGTGTACGACTCCGCCCCGACGATGGCCTGCCCGTTTGTGTGGGCAATCGAAGCGGCCAGTTTGGTCGTCCGGCGCATAGTCCAGTTGTTCTGAAAAAGGGTCGACAGCCCGTTCCAGAATTCGCCCATGTTAGCCCCGACCCGGCTCCCGATCTGCATTTCTTCCATCGGCCCCCGGTCGTAGGGCTCGGCGTAGGCAAGGATGTCGTGCTGCTGGCAGAATTGCCGAAACTGCCCATAGTACGCATCGGCCATCAAATCGGCCTGCGCCCGGCGGAAGTCCCACAGAAAACGTTCGGTCGTGTCGGTGCTGTCGATCACGCGGCCCGTCAGGGTGGGCAGGTAGTTGGTCAGGTCATAGCCCGCGCGTCGGCGGAATTCGTCGGGGAAGCGGGCCGTCCAGTTCTGCATTCCCACTTCGTAGCTGTCAATCAGCAGGCCGACTTTCCCGCTTTTGGCCAGCGGCCCCAGCGTCGGCAGCAGTTGTTCCATCATCTTGTCGAGGTGAAACGTGATCGCGTCGGGGCTGTATTTGTCGCATTCCAGGCCGATGCCGGTGTCGGGAGCCGAGCGGTTGAGCGTGCCGATGGGCGTAAAACCGATGCGCAATATTGTCCAGTTGCCCGCCGGAGCGTCCCAGCGCAGGTTGCCTTGTTTGTCCATCCGGTCGGTCAGGTCGATCAACTGATCGGGGCGGATGGCGTTGGTCGCGGGGACGGCGTCGGCGGGTGGGGGCGGGATGTTGTTGAAGCGGTCGTTGGTTTTTTTGCGCCAGTCGGGCAGGCGGGGCGTAGCGGAGAAGCTGAGTTGCGTTAGTTGCCGGGCCGTTGCGGACGTCAGCCGGAAATGGCGGTACCGGGCGGGCGCAAACTCCAGCAACTGCGGTTCCGGCTCCGGAGCCGTCGAGAATGACCCGTTGGCGATTGACTGAAACGTCGTGCCATCGGCTGACCCTTCCAGCGTAAACGGTGTACCGCCCCGCCCAAACGTCATGCTGCCACCAGCTGCCGGGGCGGGGGCTGGTACACCAGCGATGGGCTGACTGATAAACGACAGCGACCGGGCGTCGTAGGGCTGTTTGAACGTAATCAGTACCGACCCCGTGCCACCTTCGCCCGGTTGCATGGCCAGGCCGTTGGCCAATTGATCCACCACCACGGCCGTCGTGCCGACCGTGATTTTCTCGACCAGCGTCGGTAGCGGTTCTTCACCCGGCAGGGCCGGGAACGCCAGCACCCGGATGTCCTGATAGTAGTTTAGCCGGGTAATTGGTTGCGGCAACGGCATCGATACCGACTGCCCGCCGGTTAGCCCGGTTTCGCTCCAGACCACCTGCTGCATACTCCGGTCGGGCGTAATCCACGGCCCCCCGCTCGACGACCAGCCGGGGCAGTTGTGCATCGTAAATTCCAGCCCCAGCCGCTGCGCTTCGCGGATGGTGTGTTTTTTCAGTTCGAGCCAGTCGGGACTCAGGTACACCAGTGGTCCTTTGGGAATGCCCGTTCCGGCGTCGAAGTTCTGAAACCCGCCCAGACCGATCGTCTGCATCGCTTCCAGATCGCGGGTAATGCCGTCTTTTGTCACGTTGCCGTTCATCCAGTGCCACCACGTATGCGCGCGGGCCGACATCGGCGGTTTGGCAAAGGCGGTGGCCAGATCATCGGCGGGGGCGGTGGCCTGACTGGCCCGGACGATACCGGTGGGCGTAATCAGCGCGACCAGACTGGTCGTGGCACTTTGTTTCAGAAACGTACGGCGTTGCATAGGTAAGGAGCAATAGCGCAAGTAGAAGTAGAATTACTTATCTACCTACCTACAGTTGCCTACTGCCGGTTCGCCCGCTCTGAACCCGTCTTATAACGCACCCACGAAACGTAGCGTGGCGAGATCGATAGTCATTCCAACGCTTATCATCCGATTCTGGTCTACTCTGAAAAGCACAGCTATGAAGACGGGCAAATGGCTTTCGATGGTATTGATTGGGCTGGTAGGCTGCTCAAAACCCACCCCAGATCCCCTGGTCAGTGAGGATACGACGGCGACCCTGAATGGGCAGGCCTGGCGTGGTTTTTCGACTACCTGGAAAACCACGAATGACTCCTGTGGCCTGAACACCATCAATCTGGCTATTCAAAACAAGTCAGCGTATCCCAAGGCGCGCAGGCTGGCTCCGGCCAATTGTGTCGGCTATTGCGGGGATCAAGTCCTTACCTTCACCCGAATCCCGCCGGCGGTTGGCGTGTACACGCTGTCGACCAGTCAGCCCTGCTCCGTGGGCAAGCAGCAGGTAGGCGTGAGCTTTGTGACCCTGATTGGCGGTGATGTACTGCGCGATCAGTACCAACCTGACCTGACCAAGACGGGCACGATTACGATTACCAGCTACGACGCACGAGGTGGTACAATCGAAGGTACGTTCGAGGTTACGTTGGTGCGGGACACTCGTCGGCAACCCACGTCCGATGCTGCCGAAACCGTCCAGTTTCAACGTGGCTCGTTCAAAACGGCGTTGCCCTGATTAGTTTCTACGCTTTAGCTGGCCCACTTCCCCGTCGGAAGATAAAGGCAGACGGATAAACCCAGTTATCTCATGGATGAGCTTTGTAAGAAAACGCCGTTTGCAGCAGATGGCTGAGTAATGCGTAGATTGGATAGCTCAAGTAGCTGAATTTGCCAATCCACTCCCTGATGACTAACCCACAAGCACTCAGTCGCTTCTACCTGGCCCTTGTTCCTTTTGTGGCCGCGGGTGTGGCCCTGGGAATCGGTCATAGCAACCCCCGGCTTTATCTCCCCATCTGGCTGGCCCACGCCCTGCTGATGGTATTCGCCGTCTGGCGGTTGGGGAAGAATTGCTTCACCAGTCCCGATCCCGACCAACGGCAGCTCGGCCTTATTGCCCTGTTGATAATTACGCCCTGGATTGGTTTCACGGTTTTCGCCGGTATGGGGCCTCCTCCGACGACAATACCGCAATGGGTAACCACCGCTACCGAACAACAAATCCGGTATGCGCTGCTGATCGCGGGGGACTTTCGATAACGCTTGGCCTGGCCTTACTGGCCGACAAACTTCGCCGGAGCGGGCAGAACACATACGCCTTACTGGGCTTGCTACTGATGGGCACAGCACTGCCGTTGTTCATCGCCAACATGGCTTACTGGGGAAGCTTTTTGGTAGAATCGTTCGCTCATTTTTCCGCTGGCTCCATCGCCAAACGACCGGATTGGTACCTGGCGATGCGAGCCCTGTTTAGTTGGATTAGCACTGTGGAGGTAGCCCTTTTCTATTTGGCTACGGCTGCGGTCGGCGCAGGGCTACAAGCGGCCGGTTGGTTGAAAACCGGCGCCTGTCGGGTTTATATTTTTCTGAGTCTGGCGGGGGCTTTGCTGAGTGTGCTCCCCACGTTTTCGCTGGAACCGCTGACGATTGTGACTTACCTGGTGTCAATCCCTGCTTTCCCGTTCATTATGCCCTACCTGATGGCCCTCAATTTATTGAACGTCGCCAATCGCAATGCTGGTCAGTAGCCGACGGATCAGCTGGTACGATTATCCTGAATACACCCTATAAATTGAAGCGTTGGGCTGGTTTCCATGTCGCGGGGTGTGCACGAACCCAACGGCAACAAGTCAGACCCGGCAAAGACCGTCAGGCCGGATTGCTGGCTCCGCGTAACGCCGGGGACAGAATAAAGCGAGCTCACGCGGGAAATGATTCGTGAGCGCATTGCCTGATACTGCACCATGTCCTGCGTTGATTGATCTGAGGAAATCGGGGGCTTTCTGCTGTCGTTCAGGACGACCTGAAGGCCGTACTTATTCGCTGGGTCTGACGCGGCATTCCAATGAGCCGCCGTGGCAACCTGCACGCAGGTCATGGGGGTTTTGGTGGCGTTTTCGTTCAGCCACAGTTCGAATTCATGCTCGAAGAAATCCAGTGCCAGTCGAACGATAATGCTCAGGTTTTGCTCGTTCGGCATTTCGGAGGCCAGGATGGCAACGGCCGCCAGCAGTAACTCACTGTAAGCATACTGTCCGCCAACAAAACTTTTGGCGACATCCAGAACGGGGTCAACCGGCCAGCCGGGATCACCAAACTGATGCCCATCCGGCGAGACATAGCGGTAGGCGTCAACCAGGTCCTGCGTCATGTCCGGGTCGGTGGATTCGTAAACAATACCACGGGTGGTTGCTTCTACTACCATGTGCTGGTTCCCGACTTTACCAATGTACTGAGTGGTATGGGTATAATCGCCCTCATCGATCAACAAAATGAGTTTATCGAGCCAGGATGAACCGGCGGACAACAGAACGTCACCAGGTTGTAAATCGTCCAGTGTTATTCGGGGCGGGTTTGGGGGTCTTAGCGGCATGGCTGGCGTTGGTAAAATTTAACGGTAAATACACGTAGGGTCGATAGTAAACGTACGACACGGTCAAGTTCATTACCATGAATAGCCTCGAAACTAACTATACTTCATTCGGTGACGACAGGTCGCTCCGCGCTGAATACCGTGATGAGCTAATGAAGCGAATTATACGGATTGTGCGCTATGCCGGTCCGTTATATCTGGCGATTGGTGGCGGTCTTTTTATCTACGTGGATCTTTTCGTCAGCAACATTCCGCAAGGGCCTTACTGGCGGGCACCTTCGTTACTCCTGACGGTTGCGCTACTGGTTTTTATCAATACCCGATTTAAAAGCAACCACGAGTTAATTTACTACACGTACCTCTGCTATCTATTTTCACTGAGCCTGATGATAAGTGGACTGTTGTGGTCAACGTTCTCCAGTGTCCCGCTCGCAAGAAGCTTCAGTGCCCTGACAGTAGCCGTTTTCATCGTTTATATTAGTTCCTCGGGCGGTTATAAACTGTTGCTCCTTCTGTACCTGCCCATGCTGCTTTTGCCCCTCGCAATCATGATTACGTATCAGGTCGGCATTGCCTCCATGATACAGTATTCGAATGTATACAGCTTGATTATTCCCTGTCTGATCGCTTCACAGGTAGACGAAAATCTACGGTTCAAGGAATTCAGCAACAGGAAAATTGCCGAATACGAACGGAACAATGCGAACAAAGCCTACCAGGAACTCGCTTCTACGCAAGCTCAACTTATTCAGAAAGAGAAGCTTGCCAGTCTGGGTGAACTGACCGCTGGTATCGCGCACGAAATTCAGAATCCGCTGAACTTCGTTAACAACTTCGCCGAGCTCAGTGCTGAACTGGTGGAAGAATTGAAGGACGAGACGCAGGCCGGGCGCACTGATGAGGTGCTGACGATTACTGATATCCTGACGGAGAACCTGCGAATGATTCACCACCACGGCGTGCGTGCGTCGGGCATTGTCAGGGGTATGCTCGACCACAGCCGAACCGGCTCGGGCGAGAAGCGCCCCACCGATCTGAATGCGCTGGTAAACGAATACCTCACCATTGCTTATCAGGGCATCCGGGCTAACAACAATGGCTTTAGCTGCCAGATTGTCAAACAGTTAGACGCCACAGTCGGTCAGGTAGTGGTAACGCCCCAGGAATTGGGGCGGGTATTGTTGAATTTGTATAGCAATGCCTTTTATGCCGTGTCGAAACAGGCTCAGCAAGGCGATGATCCAGTTTACAAACCAGAAATTGTGGTCAGCACACAGCGGCAGGCCGGTGCCGTACTGATTGAGGTGCAGGACAATGGTATGGGGATGGCGGAGTCAGTCAAGGCGAAGATCTTTCAGCCCTTTTTTACAACCAAGCCCCCCGGCGAGGGAACAGGCCTGGGCTTATCGCTGAGTTATGACATCGTGACCAGGGGGCATGGTGGCTCGCTGCTGGTGAATAGTCAGGTGGGGTCCGGCAGTATTTTCACCATCCAACTGCCTCAATGAGGTTAACCAAATGACCGGACCTGTCCCGATTTTATAGAACGGATTAACGAAAGCACAATCCCTGTTCTTTCAGGCAGATTTTGTGCTTTCTGAAGAATTACGGTCGAGCGTTACTTCTGTTTCTTTTCGCCTTTCTTCGTCGTTACGAGTACGACACCGTTTTTACCTTTCTCTCCGTAACGACTGATTAAATCGTTGTTTGAATCAGGGGAAAGAACAGTTACAGTTTGAATGTCGTTGGGGTCAACGATCGGTTTGCCTTTTTTCTGTGGAGCGGCTACTTCAACGTTATCGACAAACCAGAGCGGTGGGCCGTTTGCACCTTTGAGAAAGGCATTCGCAGCTGGTGTCGGAGGAACACCATTACTGACTTGGCTACAAGTTGTGAGACTAAAGCCAGAACAGGCGATCAGTAAAACCAGGATTCGAGTTTTCATAGTTTAGATCGTTAAACGTAAGTGTAAGCGCATAAGCCGCTAAGCATGAGATGAATACTGATCTATAATGAAAAATTAACCGGGGAGTTTTGTTACTGGCTTACGCTGTTTTTGGCGCGGGAACGATCAGCCGCCATTTGCGCTGATTCCAGAAGCGGTGCCATATGCCGGCCTCATCTGCTTTGTAGAAGCCTGACTTCCGCTCCGGTTTGCCGGGTTCAATCATCGTCCAGCAATCCTGTTTCAGCAATTTCGTCAGCTTGTGTATCGTTCCTGCCTGTACATCGTGGGTTGTGCCGGGCAGGCGCTTGACCGTCGTTAGTGCGAACTGGCCGTCGTCGGTTGGTTGCGCCACAATCTCGACGTAGCCGCCCGATAGGATGGTGCTGCGAAAGGGCCATGGGTGGTCGTGAAACAGGGCATCGTCAGCCGCCGTAAAATGGTGCAGTACCCGGCCACCGCCCAGGTGGTATTTGGTAAATGTTTTGTTCATCCGCTCAATGCGGACAATACTCTCCGGGGTTAAATAGGACTTCATGCGTTTTCGTTGATGCAGGCTTCGGGTCTGTAGCCGATAAGAAGTAGCCGGGCTACGCGTATAACGAACTGTTTACCCACTGCTTTACCTACAAAATAATGGCGCAGGTAGTTGCCAGCAGTTGTCCTTTGTGACCCTGTGGTTCTACTTAAGCACTGATACAACGCGGCTGATGATGCACCGGGAAGTTGCAGGAGTTGGCGATGAAACATTTCCGGTTGGCCAGCTCGTGCAGGGCGTTCGCTTTGTCGATCATGCTGGCGTCGGCCACCGTAACGACGGGATAGAGCGTCACCTGCTGGAAGCGTCCTCCGCCGTCCGCCGTTTCGATCATCACCCCCGTTGCGTTATCGACGTAACCCGTCACGATAATGCCCGCTTCGGCGCAGAGGTGCAGATACCACAGCATATGGCAGGTCGACAGGGAGGCCACGAGCAGCTCTTCGGGGTTGTAGCGCGTACGATCACCCAGAAAAGACGGGTCTGACGAACCCATAATATCCGGCTTGTTTTCGACCGAAACCGTGTGGCTCCGCTCATAACTTTTGTACGAACGAGTTCCCTGCCCGGTGTTGCCCGTCCAGGTTGTCGTGACGGCATACTGATGTGCTTTGGCCATGGTACTACAGAAAATACGGTGCTACGCTTCTTTGCCACCATCGGGGCCGTAAAAGAGCACCCAGGTTGCGAAGTCGTCGGGGAAGTGCCTAAATCGGTGGTCGGTGCCCGCTGGCACAACGAGCAGATCACCTGGTTTGACGGCCATCTGACACCCAGCCGGATCAAACGTGCCGGTGCCATTGGTGATGATATATACCTCATGGCGGGGATGTGGCTGCTTGTCGACGCGGTCAGGTTTGTAAAAGTCAACGACCAGACTGCCATGCGCAAACAGGTTGATAAACTCAGCCGAGTGGCGTTGCAGGGCGAGTAAGCCGGTTGCGAGGCTAAGGGGCTGGTTCATAGCGTCAGCTTCATCATAATGTCTGTCTGCTCGTCGGTGCCCAGTTTGAAAACGTGCGTATCGAACGGCACAAAACCGTTCTTTTTGTAGAAGGCTATCGCGCGTGGGTTGTGCTCCCAGACCCCCAGCCATACGTAGTCGACAGCCAGCTGCCGGGCAATCTGCATGGCTTTTTCGTATAACAGCTGCCCTACTTTCTGGCCGTGGAAGGCGTTCAGTACATATATGCGCTCGATTTCGAGAGACTTTTCGCCTTTCATCTCCGTCTGCGACTGGCCGACGTTCAGTTTCAGATAGGCGATTACCCTGCCATCGAATCGGGCAAAATAAAATTCAGAACCAGCACTGTTGAGTTCGGACGTCAGGGTTTCGGTCGAGAACTTTTCGGTTAGGTAAGCGTCCATGTCGGCAGCTGTGTTGCTGGCTGAAAAGGTTTCGCTGAACGTCTGCTGGCCAATAGTCTGCAACTGATCGACTTCGTTCAGGCTTACTTTTTCTATGATAAAATTGGTCATCGGGTGTGCTGGGGCTGCGGATTTTGGGTCGGGAGAGTGCTAAATTAATATTGGGTTCGGTTCCACAGACAAACGGGTTGTCCCCGGCAGCATCCTGCTGTCGGAGCCGCGATAGCGGCTAATCGGGTAGCTACAACTTAGCCTGCGGCTCGACAGCAGGATGCTGTCGGAGACGAATGAACATCAACACTGCTAGTTAACCACCAGATAATCCGGCAGCGGAGCCGTGCTGTAATCGGCCGGAACGGGCGGTAGTTGTACCGTTTTCAACGGAATTACCCCCGCCCAGGTTGGCAAATCGCGGTCGGCGGCATCGTCGTTGGAACTGCCGGTGCGCACTTTCGCCGAGGCTTCGGCCAGTGAAAAAGCCAGTACGGTTGTTTTCCGCATCTCGCTGTCGGTCGTCGGGCGCAGGTCGTCCCAGCGGTTGGGAATCAGGTGATCGGTAATCAGGGCCAGCGCCTGCATTTTCTCGGCTTCGTCAGTCACTTTCTCCGCCTGCGCAAAAATTACTACCGACCGGTAATTGACCGAGTGATTAAACGCCGACTTCGCCAGTACCAGCCCATCGGCCAGCATAACCGTGATACAAACTGATGCGCCGTTTTCAATGGCCCGGATGAAATGGCTGCCCACCGAGCCGTGAATGTATAGTTTGTCGTCGTGCCGGGCGTGGGCGGTGGGCAGGGCGAACGGTTGCCCGTCGATTACGGTACTGACCGTGCAAAAGAGGGCTTCGTCCAGAATGGGGTATATCGTATCGGCGTCGTAATGAGCACGCTTGGCTAGTCGGCTGGGTGTCGTGCGGGTTGTTTGCATGGCGTTTGGTGGTTTATGCTACAAACCTCGATCTTTACCGGACTAGCTGACTCGTCCACTTTTCAGAAACTAACTAGTCCGGTTATGCTGCCTTACAAGTCCCTGATTCGGCTGGATAAGACCCTGCCGACGCCCATCTTTGTGCAACTGAGTGAACAACTGCGTCAGTTGATTCGCACCGGTACATTGTCGGCGGGGCAGCGGTTACCCGGTACGCGCCAACTCGCCGGGCTGCTCGACCTGCACCGGCAGACCGTGGTGGCGGCTTATGACGAAGGGCTGGCGCAGGGCTGGCTTGAAAGCCGGTCGGGTAGCGGAACGTACGTGGCTGCGCACAGCCCCGACGTTTGGCCCCGGCCATTGCCAGATTCAGCCGAACAGGGGGTTGAAGAACCGATCGACCAGCAGCAAATAGATAGCCTGGCGCGGCCCGGCCTGTCTGCACACGGCCTGGTGTGGCCCGGCTACGCATTTGCTGCCGGGGCGCACCTTACCCGGCCGGTACTGACCAATACGGGCGGGCTGCGGCTCGACGATGGCTTTCCCGACGCCAGGCTCGCTCCAATGGATGAACTGAGCCGGGCGTACCGGTCGTATTTTCGCTGGGGCGATCCGCAGCAGCACTTCGGTTACGGCGATACAAAGGGCCACCCGCTATTGCGCGAACAACTGGCACAGCATCTGGCCGAAACGCGCGGTCTGCGTATCACGCCCGACAATGTGCTCATCACGCGGGGCAGCATCATGGGCCTGCACCTGAGCTGTCAGGTGCTGTTGCGGCCGGGCGACGTGTTTGTGATGGGCGAAAGCAGTTGGGCGGGCGCGGCTATGAACGCCCGGCAGGCGGGGGCGACCGTGCTGACTGTTCCCGCCGATCAGCACGGGCTGGATGTTACCGCGTTGGCGCAGCTGTGCGAACAGCGGCCCGTGCGGATGGTCTACGTAACGCCCCATCACCATTACCCGACCACCGTAACGCTGCGGGCCGACCGGCGGGTGCGGCTTCTGCAACTGGCTGAACGCTGGGGCTTTGCGATTGTGGAAGATGATTACGACTACGATTTTCACTACCTGAGCCGCCCGATTCTGCCGCTGGCCAGTGCCGACCGGCGGGGCATGGTCGTGTACGTCGGTTCGCTGACCAAATCGATTGCCCCGGCTTTCCGCGTTGGCTATGTCGTTGCGCCCACGGCGCTGATTGATGAGCTGGCCCGGCTCCGGCGTATCATCGACCGGCAGGGCGATACCATGCTTGAGTTTGCCATCGGGCAGCTGCTCAGGAACGGCGATCTGAAACGGCACTTTCGCAAAGCGCTGCGCACCTACCACGCCCGGCGCGATCAGTTCTGCGATTTGCTGACCGACCAGCTGGCCGACGCCGTGCAGTTTAGCAAACCCGACGGGGGGCTGGCCGTATGGGCCACGTTCCGCGAGGATATTGATCTGGTTGGGGTGGCCGAACGGGCCGGGAAACTGGGGCTTACGCTGGCCAATGGATTAAGCCACGACCTGCCCGACCGGCGGTTCAACAGCACCCGGCTGGGTTTTGCATCGAGCACAGAAGCCGAACTGGCGCAGAGTGTGTTACTGCTAAAAAAGGCGCTGTATTGACCTAGAACTCGATAGACTCGTCGGTTAGCAACTGGGCAATATTCAACGTACAGTCGTCCAGCACGGTAATCGTTTCCGACCAATTGACCACGTACCAGGTTGGGTCGTTGCGGTCGATAACATACACTTTGCGCGTATCGGTGACGATCCACAGAATGCGTTCGACGCCGAAGTCGATCAGCTTCTGCGACTTTTCCATAATGTAGCTATTCTCCCGATTCAGGAAATCGACCAGATCCGCTTTGATGTCGACCTCGATCACGACTTTGGGCGGCACATCGAAGAATTTGCCTTTGAGCTTACCGACTTTTTCCTTCTCGAAAATGGCCAGATCATTGGCGAGATTATCGTTGGCCGCCAAATGGATACCTACCTCGTTGGTGCTAATCAGATAGACCTTACGATTGATAGCGGAAAACAGATAGCCATTCAGGAGCGAAACCAGTACTCCCTGCAAATCAGAACACGACATAACTTCGTCAATCGATTTTATTCCCGCCAGTACGTCCCGATAGCCCTTGTAGTACACGGGTTTTTGCTGCCATGTCTCGTAGACGAGGGCCTGCGGAACGTCCCCGGCCGACGAGGGGCGACGGCGTCTGCGTGGGGGTTTGTCAGTGGTTATTGCTGTCATGATGGTAACCGATGAGTGGGTACAAGATGGCGAGAAAAGCCGGGTTTGGCAACGGAAGGTGTCGGTTTTCCGGCATCTATACGTAGTTTACCAGTCTGACCATAAACCGTACACGCTACACTACGCATGGAACCCCGCTACCCACTACCCCCATTTACGGCCGAGACGGCCGCGCAGAAAGTACAGTTACAGTGACGCGCCAGCCTTGCTACCGCGTCCCGTAACGGTCATTGTTCGACTCTTTTGTGCCTGCACAGGATAAATCCAGCAGCCAGCATGGCGAGAATGCCGCCTTGTTCGCTTCTGTCTATGTGCCGCTTAAATCCAGCAGCCAGCGTGGAGAGTATACAGGGTTGTTCGCATGGGGTGACGCGGGCTTGGCGGGATGGAATGATGCAGACCGAGCTACCCCACGCCATGGGTAGCTTTTTTATGGGCACGGAGTTTGTAACTCCCTAAAAACAGGGGGTAAGCAAAAAAAGACCTACCCACTTAATAAAAATGTTGAATTATTTGGCCTAGGCACTTGATTCGTATTCACTTGGAAAAATACTAAGACACTTTTATTATGTTTGTTCTTATAAAAATTATTTGTATTCGCGTACGATTATACATACAGTAAAACAGCAAGTTGCATTTGTGGCTCTTTTGTGTTGTTTTATGCTTATATGTGTTATCGCGGAATAGTACAATGATTCTGTGGTGGAGCCGTGGTGGATTTAGAGGAATAATCACAAACTGGGGGACTATTTTTGGTCTGAAATTCGTTTACTTAGAGCTTATTATAGTATAAGCTATTAATCAACTAAGACTATGGCAAATTCAGAGAAAGTAGTTTATGTCCGCATAGTCAATGACGGCGAAGGCCAATTTGTTGGCGTAGCCGTAGATTACCCTGGAGTAATAACGTTTGCGGCAACGGAAAAGGAAGTCATGGACGATATCAAAGATATTTGGTATGGAATGGAGCGGTTGAATGTGGCAATATCGAAAGGATTTAATCCGACAAACACAGGCAACAGACGTTCTAATAATGCAAGCTTTCAAGTTCTAGCCTAAATACATGATATACCAATCTTTTTTAGACCACATCGCAGCGGAAGGTTGTTTCTGGATAGAGGGATTTGACATCATGCAAGGAGCCTATTACGGCAACAATCATACTGGCAAGAGAGCGTTTCTTAAAGATTGTGACTTTATGATTTCATGGGCAGCAGCTATAACGTTTTGTCTCCATATAGGGATAGACGTTCCTGCCGAACTGCAACATCGAATGAGCCAATACCGTGCTTTAGGCCTGTAGGACTATTCCTTATTATGAAAAAGCCCCGCCCAACACAGCGGGGCTTTTCTATGCCCCAAACACTTCATCTAAGACACTTTCGGCAATCGCCTGACTCCGCTCCCATTCTTTGCGGCTGATGGGCGTGTAAGTATTCAGGGCAAGGCATTCGAGTTCACTGATTGCCTGCTCTCTGAGTTCGGGTGAGGTGGTATCTGACAACATGTTTTTGAGGGTAAAGATAGCTGAGGGTCTATGGGCGGGCTAAATCCAGCAGCCGTCTTGGTGAGAGTGCGGAGTAACAGCCCAACAACGCAGGGTCGAAAAGGCTCGCTACGCTCACCATCGCCCCTGCTTGTGATGGCCGAAAACGCCTGGAACACCAAAGATCCGGTAAAGGTCAGCCTGGCCTATACGCCCGATACCGAATGGCGCAACCGGGCCGAATTTCTGAACGGGCGCGATGCGGTAGTCGACTTCCTGACTCGCAAGTGGGCGAAGGAACTCGACTACCGCCTGAAAAAAGAACTGTGGGCGTTTACCGACAATCAAATCGGGGTGCGCTTTGAGTACGAGTGGCACGACGAGGCCGGGCAGTGGTACCGCTCCTACGGCAACGAAATGTGGGCATTCGACGAAAACGGCTACATGAAACAGCGCTTCGCCAGCATTAACGACGCGCCCATCAACGAAGCCGACCGGCGCGTGTTTCCGTAAATACTCCATCATTGGTGGCTGCGTTCGCTGGCCGTATCAGTGGGCGCAGTCAGGCGGGCAGGTACACAATAAACGTAGCCCCTTCCCCCGGCCGACTGTCGGCGGTGATGGCTCCCCCGTGGTTTTCAGCAACGCGCTGACAAATGGCCAGTCCGACACCGGTACCCGGAAATTCGTGTCTGTTATGTAGCCGCTGAAACACCTGAAAAATCCGGTCGAGGTATTTGGTGTCGAAGCCGATACCCGTATCCTGCACGCAAATCCGGTGGAAAAACCGGGCGTCGCTGGTGGGTTGCGCGTGGGCAGGGAGTTCATTACGGGCTTGCAGCGTACTGTGAACCCGGACGTAGGGGACCTGCCCTGGCGGGGTGAACTTCAGCGCGTTCGACAGCAGGTTCTGAAACAGCTGGGTCAGCTGCATCTCGTCGCCCTGAACGACGGGTAGCGGCCCCACATCGAGCCGGGCGTCGCGCTGACTGCTTGCCCAGTCGAGCGTTACCAGCACATCTTTCACGATTTCGTCCAGCGAAGTTGGCTGAAACGCCTGCTGCCGGGTCGACACGCGGGAATAGGTCAGCAGGTCTTTGATGAGCGTCGACATGCGGGCGCTGGCGTTGGTGATCCGCTCGATGTAATCGCGGCCCGAATCGGTCAGCTGATTGTCCAGGTGCTGGGTCAGGAGTGTGCTGAACGACTGAATCTTGCGCAGGGGCTCCTGTAAGTCGTGGCTGGCTACGTAGGCAAACTGCTGCAAGCTGTCGTTTGAGCGTGCCAGTTCCTTGTTGGCCAGCTCCAACTCCTGCGTCCGGATTTTCACCCGCTCGTCCAGCTCCTGTGCCAGCAGCCGGTACTGTTCTTCCCGCTGGCGCAGGGCCGTCTCGACCCGCGCCCGTTCAATGGCTTCCCAGGTCCGCTCGGCCGTTTCGTCCAGTAACGAAAGCTCATCAGCTGACCAGTGGTGCGGCTCGCGGTAGTGAATAAACAGCACGGCCAGTAACTGCTTACCCCTGAGCAGCGGCTTATTCAACGTTGCGCCCAGTTGTAGTTTCTGATGCGCTTCTTTTTCGGCGGGGCTAAGCGAAGCATCCTGCATGATGTCGGGCCGGATAATTGTCTGGCCAGCCAGAAAGCCAGCCAGCACGGTGGGCCCGCAATCAGCATACCGATAGGTGCCTTTCAGTTCGTCGACGCCGTTGATATAATTGCACGTAACGACAGCCGTTTCCCCGTCGCCCTGATCGACCGCATACCCAACCCGGTTGGCACCAAGGTAAGCACCGAGCAGGCAGGCCGCTTTGTACTGAATCTGCGTCAGGTCGGTTAACTGCCGCAGGTGGTCGCTGAGGGTAAGCAGAAACGTTTGCCGGGCTTCGTTGGCGGCTAGTTGCCGGCGCGCAACCACCTGCTCGGTTATGTCTGTTGCCGTGTGGATGATACCGTAAATACGTCCGTCGGCGTTGTAAAGCGGATTGTAGGAAAAATTAAACCAGAACTCCCGGAGCTGGCCGTCGATGAAAATGGCTGCCTTGCCTTCCGGGTTCCGATAGGTTTCGCCAGTGTCGAACACGCGCTGGAGAAGCGACAGAAAGGGTTGCCCGATCAGTTCAGGCATGGCGTCGTGCAACCGCCTGTTGAGTACCGATTTATCTTTTCCCCATATCTGAAGCATAGGCTGATTTATGGCCTGAACGACCATGTCGCGGCCCGTAAAAACAGTAGTTGCCGTTGGAGAAGCCAGCACCAGATTGCGGAATCGCTGTTCGCTGGTTTCTGACTGCTGACGAGCCTGCGCCTGCTGCGTAATATCCTGAGCAACACCCGAAAAACGATACGCGGCTCCGTGCTCGTCGAAGAAAGCCTGACCCCGGCAGTGCAGCCACCGCAACTGACTGTCGTTGGTACCAACCGTGCGAAACTGTACGTCGTACTGCCCACCCGACTCCGCGTTAAGCGCCCACCGTGCTGCCTGATCGACACGCTCGATATCGTCGGGGTGTACGTACTGCATCACCTGCTCATATGGTATCAACTCATCCTGATGATAGCCGTACAGTTGTTTGCAGCGATCATCACACCAGATTTGGTGATGCCGGATGTCCATGTCCCAGGCGCCGATGTTGGCGGCTTGCAAAGCGAAGTTCGTTTGTGTCAGTTGCACAGCGGTTTCCGCAGCAGGGGCCATTGTTGAATCGCCTGTCATATGTTAGATAGTCGAAAAGGTAGCAAGGTACTCAAGTTCGTAGCTATATTATAGGCATTGTGTTCTGTTGCCTGCGCGTATAGCCCTGTAGCACTTTGGCTAGCAATAAAAACGCCGAACTCGTTGGAGTTCGGCGCGGAATGTACAGGCTACGGATTTGTTGTTTACCAGTCAAGTCAGGCAGGCTGTGTCGCGTACCGAAAGCGATCCACCCTTCGGCGCAGGCAACGCGCTGACGAGTTGGTGGTTATATCAACTGAACAAGTACGGCTCAATCATTTTGCTGATACAAGGTTACCGAGCTGTGCCTTATTAATCAAATTGATTTAATTTATGATTAAATAGTAAAAAACTATATAGGTATCCGACTATGCTTTCTTGTAGAAGTAATAAAACGCTGTGAGTAAGTTGGTTACCAGAGAAGGGGACGGTACTTTGCTCAGGCTGAAAAAGAGCAGGTAGGGCAAAAAGTTACGGCTGATTGACCCTGTAGTAAAACCTTTGTGTGGCCCGGCTGTTTAGTGCTAATAACAAAGCGATAATAAACGCATCATATAATGGATAAACTACAGAAGTTCGAGTTGATGAATAAAGTTGTTCGTGAACTCGAAGATTTGCAGAATAGTCAGAACGCACTGATCGAAAAAATCGGCAAAATCGAGGTAGACAACATGAACGGATTGAACGATTCGTTCCTGGAAAAAAACCTCGGTGAAATGCACGGTAAAATTGCTGATAACGTCGATGCAGTGACCAACATATTCACTTACTTCGAAGAGCAGCGCGATGAGTACGGCGACAAAAACCGGGCGGCTATCGAAGCACTGGAAGCACAGGCGGCTGCCGACGCGGCCAACGAATAAGCCATTTTTTAGAAGGAGTATTTGCAAAACGCCGGACGGTCTGTCCGGCGTTTTTGTGTTTATGGCTGATAGCCCGAGAGGGTGTAGTTCGGTTTTTACGTAACGCTAATACAACAATTTGCTGGCTCTGAACGACCCATCGGCGGCCTGGAGCAGCTTGTTACGCAGCCGTGCATTGTAGGTCGGACGGTCGGCCAGAAACTGGCGAATGAGCCGGGCCACATCGGGTGTCTGGTAGTTCGATAAGGTCGCCCGCAGCCATGATTCGGGGAAGAAAATATCGCCCGTTCGTTGAATCTCGTCCAGCAGGTCGAGGCTCTTTGCCAGGTACTTCGCCGACGTTTCGGCCCGCAGCGGGTGGTGTAGATAACCCAGAGCCGCCGTTACCCAGGCTTCACGCTCGCGATTTTTGGCGTCGGCCAGTGATGCGAAAAACTGGTCGCGCTCGGCCGGGTTGCCGGAAAGGGCGGGCATCAGAAACTGAAGCCGTTTCTGCCGATCGGGGTTCTTGATGCGGGCGAGTTGCCGCGTCAGAATGTCGGGGGCGGCATAGTCGCGGACGGCCAGCGACAGGGCCAGCGCGGTGTAATCGTCTTCGGTGAGCGTGACCCCCGCCGGTGCCTGCTGATCGCTCCAGATCTGGTAGAGTCGCTGCTGCGCGTCGGGGCTGAAGGCGATGCTCTGGTACAGCCGAAACAGCACTTTCTTTAGGCCCGGACTGGATGGTCCCGGACTGGATGGTCCCGGTGTTTTCATCTGCTCCATGGCCTGCCAGCTCGCTTGTTCAGCCTGCTTTGCCAGGGCCGGGCGGTCGGTGGGGCGGGTGAAATTCCAGACGATATCCGATAGCTGACTGGTTAGCAGGCGCAGATTCAGTTCCTCGCCCTCCGTCGACAGAAGGGGCAAATACGCGTTGGCCAGTTGGGCCGGACTGACTCCCTGCCCGGCCAGCATATTCTCGTACAGATTGATGTACGAAGCGGCCCGGCTGACGGGGTTAGTCAGCATTGGTAGTCGACCGAGCATCGCCGTATCGACCGCAAACCGGCCGTAACCCCGCCCATCGCTGTTCAGCACAACAAACAACGGAGCGGCTTTTCCGGCGGCTTC
The DNA here is from genome assembly GCF_012849055.1 of Spirosoma rhododendri. Taxonomy (NCBI): domain Bacteria; kingdom Pseudomonadati; phylum Bacteroidota; class Cytophagia; order Cytophagales; family Cytophagaceae; genus Spirosoma; species Spirosoma rhododendri. Next base: position 3,659,108 of record NZ_CP051677.1, read on the forward strand.
CGGTACGTTTACCTGCGCCGACGTCAGGCTGACGGGCATCGTGTCGGTATGGTCGGCATACACCAGCGACACCTCGAACGACTGTGGCCACACGCGTTTTGAGCCGTCTTCCCCCACCTGCGACACCGACAGTTTGTTAACGCGTCCAGCCTGCTGATCGAGTTGGCAGGTTACCACGGGGCGGCCCGTCTGCCCGACCCATACTTCGCTCCAGCTTTTCAGGTCGGCGGGTGTCCGTTTGTCTAAAATCGTGATGAGGTCGTTCCATGTCGCGTTGCCGAAGGCGTAGGTACGGATGTACTCGCGCAGGCCGTCGCGCAGGTTGTCGGGGCCGATGAGGGCTTCCAACTGCCGCATCATGATTGGCGCTTTGTGGTAGATGATGCCGCCGTAGAGCGACCCGGCTTCCTGCAAATTCGCCAGCGGTTGCCCGATCGGGTTGGCCCCCTCGGTACGGTCGACGGCGAAGGCAGCGGGTAGGTGATCGATCACAAATTTAAGGTCATTATTTACCTCCGGCATCGTGATCGCCGTGACTTTGTCGGCCATGAAATTGGCGAACACTTCCTTGAGCCACACGTCGTTGAACCAGCGCATCGTAACCAGGTCGCCGAACCACATGTGCGCCGTTTCGTGGGCAATCACCGACGCCCGCGCCAGCTTCTGATCGCGCGTGGCCCCGTTGTCGAGGTAGAGGGCCGAGGCTTTGTAATCGATGGCCCCGACGTGCTCCATACCGCCGTACTGAAAATCGGGGATGGCCGCAAAATCGAACTTGGCGAAGGGGTAGGGCCGCTGGGTATAGGCTTCCAGAAAGCGCAGGGCACCCGCGTGCAGCGAAAACAGCGAATCCTGACTTAGCCTGATCTTGACCGGGTCGGTTTCGCGGTGCAGCAGCGTCATGGGTCGCCCGTCGGGTTTTTCGTGAACGACCGTAAATTTCCCGGCTACGAACGAAAACAGATACGTGGGAATAACGTCGGACGGGGCAAACCGGATGGTTTTGCGATTGTTTGCCGAGCTGGAATCCTGCACCGGCGCATTACCGATAGCCACCCAGTTTTCGGGTATCGTCAGCGTGAGCTGAAACGTCGCTTTCAGATCGGGCTGATCGAAGCAGGGAAAGACCGTCCGGGCGCGGTCGGGAACGAGCAGCGTGTACAGGTAGTCGTCGTTGCGGTTGAGCGACAGGTCGCCCGCCGTGAAGCGAATGCCAATCTGATTACGTCCGGCTTTCAACCGGTCGGCGTTGATGATAATGTGCTCGTTTTCAAACGAAATCGCTGCCGTATCGCCGTTTATGGTCAGCGCCAGCAGGTGATTACGGTTTTCCTTGAAGTCGATCAGCAGCGGTTGAGTCGATGCTGTCCAGTCGAACGAGATGGTTTCTGTTGCCGGGATGGGCTGGTCTTTCTGCGCTGGTACGGTGAGCGACAACTGGTAGGCGGGGTTACTGATCGTTTGTCGGCGCAACTGAGCCAGCGTTTGCGAAACGCCCGGCTCGACGGTGATTAACTCGGCTTGTGGCATGGAACGACGGCTACAGCCAATCAGAATTGTGACGATGATGAAGGCGAAAAACAGGGAGCGCATGGCGGCTGGCATTGTGGGCTGAACTGGCAAGTTAACGGTTCCTGCCTTACTTTTGCCCCCGATGCGTTCGCTGCTCGTTTATCTGCTGCTCATTGCTACACTGCTGCCCAGCATCAGTCCGTGGGGAACCATTGCCTATTACCAGCTCAACCGCGACTACATCGCGCGGGTGCTCTGCGAAAACCGCGACCGCCCCGAACTGCACTGCAACGGGCAGTGCTACCTCGCCAAAAAGCTGAAAGCCCAGCAGGACCGGCAGGATAAAGACACCACGGAGCGCGTTCGCAACACGCCCATCGTGCAACTGTTCTGCGAAGCCGAAACCGTGTTTACGTTTGCCCCGGCCATGCTGTCCTGCGATCAGACAGGGCTGTTTTCTTACCTGCGGACGAATACTACCCGCCCCGCCGACGACCTCCTGCGGCCACCCTGCCTGTAGGCTATTTCTTCCTGTACCGTCTTTCGCCGACAGAGACGCCGTGACCCGGCCTTTGCCCGTTTCCGGCTACCCGTTTCCCGGCACCTGTACCGCCCACGAGCTGGCAAGCGTATCTGACTGCGCTGCCGTGCGGGTCGGTGCGGTCGTGTCCCTGTACAACCAATCATCGCGCGTGTGTGGCTCCGTCAACACTGGAGTCGACTACTTTCTTCTTCCTCACTTACGTGTCTTTTCTGAAAAAAGCGACCCGCTGGTCGTTTCGGCTGCATAGCTGGCTGGGACTGGCGACGGGTCTGTTTCTCCTGCTCTTCGGCCTGACGGGTTCGGCACTGGTGTTCCGCCCCGAACTCGACCGCTGGGCCAATCCCGAACTGCATCAGCTGACGCCCGGCCCCACAACCGTTTCCATCGACCGGATGTACCGGATGCTGGTTCGGCGCTACCCCAACCTGACCAAAATCGTGCTGCACGACTTTCCGCAGGGGCCTGCCGACAGCTACGAATTTATGCTGTACCGCAACCTGAGCCGGGTGCAGGACGCGTACCTGTACTTCGTCGTGATCGACCCGTATACCGGCCGGATTCTGCGCGAAGGCGGCTACGACGAGATCGGGCCGTCGTTCTGGCGGTGGCTCAACCTGTTTCATTACAGTTTTCAGGCCGGTGCGCCGGGAAAACTGCTGGGTGCGGTGCTGGGCGTAACCATGATTCTGTCGCTGCTGACCGGGCTGGTTATCTACCGCAAACACGTCTGGAACGTGCTGCGCTTCCGCGAACGAATCAACTGGAAAAACCGCCACCGGGCCCTATCGTCGCTGCATCGGGTGGTGGGCGTGTGGTCGCTGCTGTTCAACGTGTTGCTGTTCGGAACGGGGCTGGTGATGAACGCTACTTATTTCGATCCGGCCACGTGGCGGCTGAAGCCACCGATTCAGAATCAGGTCGTACCGGTCAGTCTGGATGCGCTGCTGAGTCGGTCGAAACAGCGCGTACCCGGTTTTGAACCCATCGCGATCAACATACCGACCACGGCGGGGCAACCCATTCTGGTCCGGGGGCATTTTCCGCAGACGACCTTTTTTCTTTATCAGGGCAAGGCCAGCCATATCGCCTTCGATGCACAGACCGGGCAACTGCTGACCGTCGACCCCATCGAACACCAGCCGTTTGGCAAACGCTTCCACTGGGCGTCGTATCAGGCACATATCGGGCTGTTTGGCGGTCTGCCGATTCGCTGGCTGTACGTCGTGCTTGGCCTGACGCCCGGGTTACTTTCCCTCACGGGTGCGTGGCTCTGGTACCGCCGGACCCGCTTTAAACGACAGCCGAAGCTGGTTGCCGCCTGATTTCGCGTTGCGATAAACCAAACAGCAGGATGCTGTTTGAGACATTTCCGACAATTATTGCTTGCCGATAAACGAATGACTATCAAACAATTACTACAAATCGTACTGCTCACGTTATTCTCTACGCTGAGTATGGCCCAGACGACGATTCGGGGCGTTGTGACCGACGCAAAAACGTCGAATACGCCATTGGCCGGGGCCACCATCACCGCAACGGGTGCAGCCAACGGCACAACCACCGATAGCAGCGGGCACTTTGAACTTCGCACTGCTAAATCGGTATCGGACGTGCGGGTAAGTTTTATGGGGTATCAGCCGCAGACAGTGCCCGTTACCGACCCGAATGCGGCACTAACCATTGCACTCGCCCCCGACGACGGCCGCAGTCTGGACGAAGTGCGGGTCAGTTCGCGTTACTACCGCACCTACACGACCAACAGTATTTCGAGCGCGCTGCGGCTGCGAACAGCCCCCATTAACCTTTCGCAGACCATTCAGACAATAACGCCCGAAGTGATTGCCGATCAGGGTAGTTTCAACATGACCGAGGGCGTGAGCCGCAACGTCAGCGGGGTGATCCGGCAGGAGGTGTCGAATAACCTGGGGCCGTACCTGTTTATGCGGGGTGGGCTGATTTCCAGCCTGCGCAACGGTATTGACCTGACGCCCATCTACCGGGGGCCGTCGCCCGACGACGCGGCCATTATCGAGCGGGTCGAGTTTATCAAAGGACCGTCGCTGTTTATGAACAATATCGGCGATCCGGCGGGCAGCTTCAACATCGTTACCAAACAGCCCACGGGTACACGCCGGTACGCAGCCACTGCCATGCTGGGCAGCTTCGATTTTTACCGGCTGGCCGTTGATCTCGACGGCCAGTTCGACAAAAAAGGGAAGTTGCTGTACCGGCTCAACACGGTCGGTATGCGGACCAACTCGTTTGTTAAGTTCGATAACAACCGGCGGTTTCTGGTGGCCCCCGTGCTCAAATACCGCATCAGCGACCGTACCTATGTGTCGGCCGAATACCAGTATCAGGCAAACAGCTACGCGATGTACAGCCCGATCGTGATGACTCCTCAGGGCTTCGGAACACTACCCATCGACTTTTCCCTCACCGAACCTAGTCTTGCCCCGATCCGGGCGCGCGACCACACTGGTTTTCTGACGTTCGCGCATCAGGTCAGCGCCAACTGGCAACTAACCGTGCGGGCGTCGTTTCTGCGCAATGACGCCGAGGGGGTATATCTGTGGGTGACGAACGTAAACCCGGCCAATCCGAACGTGCTGCTCCGGAATCCCAAGTATGACCTGAACCGTACGGAAGTGTATTCGCAGCAGGCATTCGTCAACGGCGCGTTCACGACCGGCGGGCTTCGGCATCAGCTGCTGGGCGGTATCGACGTGAATCAGAAACGGTTTCGCGCCGACAGCTACGTGTCGTACGATACCTACAAAGATGGCAAGGGCGCAACGCAGTTGACGTACTACCCGCTCGACGTGACCAACCCCAACTACGGCGCTGAAATCTCGACCTACCACACGCCGGGCGGTCTGGCCAACGGCAATACGAGTCAGCGGGTGTCGTATGAATCGGCTTACCTGCTCGACGAACTGAGCCTGCTGCACAGCAAACTGCGCCTGACGGTAGCGGGCCGGTTTACCGCAGCCCGCACGAGCAACGACGTATCGGGCGCGCACACGCAATCGGGCGATAACATCATCACGCCCCGGCTGGGCATCAGCTACAGCCTGCACCCCGACCTGTCGGTATACGCGCTCTACGACCGGACGTTCGTGCCGCAGGCGGGCGTTACCAGCAGTGGGGAAGCCGTCCGGCCGTTGCAGGGGGTGAACCGGGAAATTGGTATCAAGAAAAACTGGTTCAACGGTCGCTGGAACTCAACGCTGTCGGTCTACCGCATCAACCGCTCGAATATCATTGCCACCGACCCCAGCAACGCGCAATACCGGATTCAGGTCGGGCAAACAATGTCGCAGGGCGTTGATGTCGACGTGGTAGGTCAGGTCGCGCGGGGGCTGAACGTGGTAGTCAATTACGCGTATTGCGACTCAAAAATCGAGCAGGATGTCAACCCGCTGCTCGTCGGTACGCCCACGCCGATGTTTGTGAAACATGTGCAGAACACCTGGCTCAACTACGCGCTGCCCGCCGTGTCCGGCCTGACGGTGTCGCTGGGCTATCAGTATCAGGGTGGGCGGGGCGAACGCTTTGCCACCGCCACGCAGCATACCACACCCGATTACTTTCGGCTCGACGGTGGGCTGGGCTGGCAGCACCGGTCGCTGCGGGTAAATCTGATTGTGAATAACCTGCTCAACCGGCAACTGATTGCGACGCCCTGGTACCGCAACGGCCTGTATTATTGGGTGCCGCAACCACCCATCAACGGTCGTCTGACGGTGAGTTACGTGTTCTAGGCTGACGGACCCGAAAACACCCGGCTAGCACCGGGTGTTTTCGGAAAAACGTGATGCGATTTCGGCAAAAAGGGCTATCTTTAGTTTGTCGGCAAGTGAGTAGGAATCAGCTGGTTCCGCGCTTCATCCGGCAGACCGTAACGTGAGCAGGAAGTTGTCGAACGAGTTGCCGGACTGTGTAGCGTATGAACAAATTACTTCTGTTGGGTTTGCTGCTCGTGTCGGGGCTGGCGCGGGCCAACTCGATTCTGATTCCGATGGACGATCGGCAATCCAACCACCTCAAAGCGTATGGCATTGCGTACAAACTACTGAAAGACGATCTGGAAGTCGACTGGCTGCTCAACTACCGGGGGGGCAGTTTTCTGGTCAAGCAGCGGGCGGGCATTGAAACCGAATGCCGGGTGCGGGGTGTGTCGTTTGAAACCATTTCCGACGCACAAACCGCTACGATCAAGCAGCAGCTTGCCAACCCCGACCTGAATATGGACGTGGTGACGCTGCAAAAAGCCGCCAAAATCATCGTCTATTCACCCATCAAAATCAGCCCGTCGGAGTTCGAGAATACCGACGCCGTGCTGCTCGTGCTGACCTACGCCGAGATACCGTACGAGGTGGTTTACGACGAAGAAATCCTTAAGGGTGAACTGCCCAAATACGACTGGCTGCACCTGCACCACGAAGATTTTACGGGGCAGTTTGGCCGTAACCTGCACCGGCAAACCCTGGCCGACATCAAGGCGCAGGAAGATATTGCGAAGAAATACGGCTTTCCGAAAGTGTCGCAGATGAAACTGGCCGTGGCCAAAAACATCAAGTCGTTCTGCGCGGGGGGCGGCTACCTGTTTGCCATGTGCTCCGGGGCCGAAACGCTCGATATCGCGCTGGCCGCTGAAGGCGTCGACATTGTTGGCAATGCCTACGACGGCGATGGTGTCGATACCGACGCGCAACGCAAACTCGACTATACCAAGTGCCTGGCGTTTCAGAACTTCACGCTCGAAGGCGACAACGGGTACCGGGGTTTCTCAACCTTCTCCGACATCAACGCGACCGGAGCAGGTGGCTACGATCAGCCGGGCGGTTATTTTCAGCTGTTCAATTTCTCGGCCAAGTGGGACGTAATCCCGGCCATGCTGACGCAGAACCACGAAACCATCATCAAGGAGTTTTTCGGGCAGACGACGGCCTTCCGTAAAACGACGGTCAAGCCGAGCACACTGGTGATGGGGGAGGGCAAAACCTCCGACCGGTACATCTACGGCGAAGTGGGCAAGGGCCAATGGACGTTCTACGGCGGGCACGACCCCGAAGGCATCCGGGGCGGGGGCGGCTGGCGCAACCCCACCGACCTGAATCTGCATCCGCACTCACCCGGTTACCGCCTGATTCTCAACAATGTCCTGTTCCCCTCCGCCCGCAAGAAAAAGCGCAAAACGTGATTTTTATTGGACAGGATTACAGGATTAGTTTCTCAGTTGATAGAAAAAGAAAATCCTGCTAATCCGCCCGGCGGCCCGGCTGTAATCCTGTCCAACAATCAATCCTGTCTAAGTTAGAAATGCAGGACGATTTTGCCGGTTGTCCGACGGCTTTCGAGCTGGCGATGTGCTTCCGCCATCTGATCGGCGGGTAACACCTGACTGACTTCTATGTGCAGCTTACCGGCGTCGATCAGTTTGTTGATCGTCCGCAGGTCGTCGCCACTGGTATGAACCAGAATACGCTCGGCGGTGATGTCCGGGCGTTTGTCCAGTACCTTGTCCATGGCTCCGTAGGCAATTGAAATAAGGCGTCCGCCCGGTTTCAAGACCTCCGCCGACTGGAAAATCGTGTCGGCACCGGCGGTATCAAATACCAGATCAATATCGTTGAGCACTTCCTCTACCTTTGTCGTTGTGTAGTCGATAAATTCATCGACGCCCAGCGATTTGACGAAGGCTTCGTTTTTGCCCGATGCCGTGCCGATCACTTTGGCACCGAGGGCTTTAGCCAGCTGTACGCCCAGGTGACCCACCCCGCCCGAAGCGGCCTGAACCAGTACCGTTTGGCCCGCTTCGAGGTGGCCGTGTTCGGTCAGTGCCTGCCAGGCCGTCAGCACCGCGAGCGGTGCCGCTGCCGCCTGCTCGTAGGTTAGTTTGGCGGGTCTTAGAGCCAGATTGTCGGCCGGTGCCGCTACGTATTCGGCATAAGCCTGACCGGGTTCGGGGAAGTTGACCATGCCATAGACCGCGTCGCCCTGCTGAAAGTCGGTTACTTCGCTACCAACGGCTACAATGTCGCCGGCCATGTCCCAACCCAGAATGATGGGGTGCGTATAGGCTTTGGCGTAAGGCGCGGTGCCGCTGCGGGTTTTGAAATCGGCCGGATTTACACCGAACGCCCGAACGCGGACGAGAACCTCGTTGGGTCGAATAGCAGGATTGGGAACGTCCTGAACAGAAAAGTTACTGGCGTCGCCCCAGTCGCTTAAAACAACAGCTTTCATACAATGCGGTAATGATGATTTTCTGGTAAACAGGGGAAGCCAGCCAAGAATTCACGAGAGAGTTTATCCGGTCAGGCAGCGGCCAGGGGATACCGTCTAATAAATAAAAAAGTTAATCTATGAAACCTAGGGGTTTTTCGCCGTCTCTAACATCCAAACAGATCATGATTTACGTAAGTATGCGCGAAATGTGGCCGGGCGTTTGCTACGACAAAAACATGAGTACAAGCTTTACCGTATCTTAAAGTTAACCTATGTTCTCAAAATCTACTCCTCTCATTTACCTGGTTGATGATGATGACGATGATCGGTATCTGGTGCAGACCATCCTCGACAATCATTACAGTGCGTGTGCGGTTCGTGTGTTTGCCAGTGGAGCAGATTTACTTACGCATCTGACGCATCAGCTCGATGGACGCCTACCTGATCTGATTATTCTCGATCTGTACATGCCCATGTTCAATGGCTTTGAACTGCTGTCGCGGATCAAGCAGAACAGTGACTACGAAGGTATCCCGGTTGCTATCATGTCGGATTCCGATGAGGGCGAATCGCGCGATCGTTGCTACCGGCTGGGAACAAATGCCTACCTGACCAAAACGCTTAACATGGCCAAAATGACTGCTGAAATCTGTCAGCTTGAGCGATACTGGTCACAGGGTGGTCTCGGCTTGTCGGGCGGTAAATCGACCGGTTTATCCAAACTCTTTAACTTCAAAAATCTGCCGCTGAACTAGCCAATTCGGTTTGTTAGCATGCTCACGACAAGCCCCCGCTTCGGTACCGAAGCGGGGGCTTGTCGTTTGTGTCGGGGTAGTCACTAATAAAAAACGCCAGATGTTTCTACCCGACGTTTTTATTGGTAATGATCTAAGCTTACAGCACCCCTGATTTGATCTCGTCAACGACGGCGGGATCGAGCAGGGTAGTGGTGTCGCCGAGGTTATTCGTGTCTCCCTCGGCAATTTTGCGGAGAATCCGGCGCATGATTTTGCCCGAACGGGTCTTGGGCAGGCCCGATACGAACTGAATCTTGTCGGGCTTGGCGATGGGGCCGATGACGCGGCTAACGGTCGCGTTGATGTCGCGCTTGGTCAGGTCGGCGTCTTTGTCGTCCATCGGGTGCTCGGTAATGACGTAGGCGTATATGCCCTGCCCTTTGATGTCGTGCGGGTAACCAACCACCGCGCTCTCAACTACACCCGTGTGCATGTTGATCGCGTTCTCGACCTCGGCGGTACCGATGCGGTGGCCCGACACGTTCAGCACGTCGTCGACCCGGCCCGTGATGCGGTAATAGCCGTCTTCGTCGCGCAGGCAGCCGTCGCCTGTGAAGTACAGGCCGGGGTAGGTGGCGAAATACGTTTGGCGGCAGCGTTCGTGGTCGCCATAGGTCGTGCGGAGAATACCCGGCCACGGAAACTTCATACACAGGTTACCGCTGACGCCGTTTCCTTCGATCTCCTTGCCGTTTTCATCGACCAGAATCGGCTGCACGCCCGGCAGGGGCAGCGTAGCGAAGGTCGGTTTGGTTTTGGTGATACCGGCCAACGGCGAAATCAGAATCCCGCCCGTTTCGGTCTGCCACCAGGTGTCGACAATCGGCGCGCGGTTCTTGCCAACGTGATCGTCGTACCAGTGCCAGGCTTCGGCATTGATGGGCTCACCCACCGATCCCAGCACGTCGATACTACTTAGATCGTATTTGTTGAAAACATCCGTACCGAAGCCCATCAGCGACCGGATGGCCGTAGGTGCTGTATACAGAATGTTGACTTTATGCTTGTCGGTGATGTCCCAGAACCGCCCGCAGTCGGGGTAGGTGGGTACGCCCTCAAAAATTACTGAGGTAGCGCCACAGGCGAGCGGCCCGTATACGATGTAGCTGTGGCCCGTAATCCAGCCAATGTCGGCGGTGCAGAAATGTACCTGACCGGGCTCATACTGGAACACGTTCTGGAACGTGTAAGCCGCGTAAACCATGTAGCCCCCGCAGGTGTGCACGACACCTTTCGGCTTGCCCGTTGAGCCGGACGTGTACAGGATAAACAGCATGTCTTCGGCGTCCATCTCTTCGGCGGGGCAGTCGGCCGTAACCTGCTTCAACTCCTGTTCCCACCAAACGTCGCGGCCTTTAATCATCGACACCGGCGTGCGGGTACGGGTCATCACGATCACCCGCTTTACGCTGGGGCAGCCGATCAGCGCGTCGTCGACGGTATTTTTGAGCGGCACTTCCTTGTTGCCCCGGTACGAACCATCGGCGGTGATAACCACTTTGCACTGGGCGTCGTTGATACGGTCGGCGATACTCTGCGCCGAAAAACCACCGAATACCACCGAGTGAACGGCCCCGATGCGGGCGCAGGCCAGCACGGCAATCGCCAGCTCGGGCACCATCGGCATATAGATACAGACGCGGTCGCCTTTAACAACGCCGTTGCGTTTCAGCACATTAGCGAATCGGCAGACCTGATCGTGCAGCATCCGGTACGTGAGTGTCGTACCGACTTCGTTGGGGTCGTTGGGTTCCCAGACAATCGCTGGCTGATCGCCCCGCTCAGCGAGGTGCCGGTCGAGGCAGTTTTCGGTGATGTTTAGCTTCCCCCCAACAAACCATTTGATGTTGGGTTCGTCAAAATTCCATTGCAGGGTTTTGGTCCAGGGTTTGCGCCAGTGAAAGTTCTGCGCGACTTCGGCCCAGAACGCTTCTGGATCTTCTACGCTTTTCTGGTACGCAGCCTGGTATTCATCAAACGAGCGGATACGCATGGGTTTATGGACGTTACTATGGTTTTTTTGTATTCGACGGGTAAAGGTAAAACCTCTGATGGAATTGACGGCAACACGATCCGATCATTCTTGCTCAATAACTATAGATAGTTTTATGCGCGAAAGGCCAGCTCGCTGTGTCGCGTCGGTAAATGGACTACGCCAGCGCATCGACAATGACTGAGCAGACGGCCGAGCCAGGTGCCTGACGCACAGGCAGACAGCGGTCAGGAGATTGTCAGGCGTTGCCCGCCGTTGGGTTCAACTGGATCAGCTCACGAACTTTCGCAGCCAGTTCGCGGGTCGAGAAGGGTTTGGGCAGGTAGAGGTCGGCCCCCGCTTTGTAGCCCTGCTGAATATCCACTTCTTTGCTCTTGGCACTCAGGAAGACCACTTTTACCCGCTCGAAACCGGGCGTCTGGCGCACATACGTACAGAGTTCGTAGCCGTTCATGCCGGGCATCATAATGTCCAGCAGTAGCACGTCGGGGCGGTGTTGCTGGAGCAAATCGTAGGCTTCGGTACCGTCGCGGGCAATCAGCACCTGATAGCCTTGCTTTTTCATCAGAAATTCCAGCGACAGCAGGATGCTGGGGTCATCATCGGCAATCAGAACGTGAGCAGGCATGTGGAGTAGTTTGACGTTTATGGTTTGAGGTTTAATGTTCAATGATACCGTTGGACGACAAAACAGAATCATCTACCGGTTCAGGCTGAGGCAAAGGCAGTTGGATCGCGAACGTTGATCCGCGACCGGGTTCACTATCGACGGTTAGCCGTCCGCCGTGCAGGTCGATCAGTGTGCGGGAAATGGTAAGGCCGAGTCCGCTGCCTTTCGGTTTACGCACTCCGTTGGCCTGCGCCTGATAAAACTTTTCGAAAATCTGATCGTGATAGGCGGGGTCGATGCCAACGCCCCGGTCGATGACCTGAACCGTGCAGGTGTCGGCCCGGCTGAACAGGTTGATATCGATGGGCCTGCCCTGATCGGGGCTGAACTTTACAGCGTTGGAAATCAGATTAATCAGCACCTGCATCAGCCGGTCGCGGTCGGCATTGACGCGAATTGGCTCCAGCGGAAAGCTGGTTTTGACGAGCAGGTGCTTATCGGTCGCCAGTGGCCGGACCGTATCGGCGGCTTCCTTTACCAGTTCATTCAGCGATACCATAGTGCGTTGCAGCGGTGCGCGGCCCGATTCGATTCGTTCGAGTTCGAGCACCTGATTGATAAGCCGGGTCAACCGTTCCGATTCGCGCATGATCGTGCTTAGAAACCGTTGCCGCGTGGTAGCGTCCAGATCGGGGTCGTCGTACAGAATCTCCGTCAGCGCGCGAATCGAGGTGATGGGCGTACGAATCTCGTGGGTTACGGTCGAAAGAAATTCGTCTTTTTGTTGGTCGGCAGTTTTGAGGAGTTCATTGGCATCGCTGAGTTGGCGGGTTAGCTGCTGCAATTCGGTCGATTGCCGGGTTAGCTGCCGGTTGGCCGCCAGTAGCGTCTGCGAACTTTTCAGAATCTGAATCACTTCGTCGGCGGTGATCGGCTCTTCCTTCGCCACCGACGCTACCAGAATCCGGGCCGACGCTGCGCCCACTGCCCCCGTCAGCACCCGTTCGGCATGGGCCACCAACCGGGGGTCAGCGAAGGGCTGACTGGTGTCGAGTTGATGCCGGCGGGTGTAGCGGTCGAGGATATAATCGGCCCGTTGCTCACCGAAAAACGTGACCAGCAAGCCGCGAATATCGGTCAGCAGGGAGGTGCCTTTCCAGACCACCGGTATGTCGCGGCTGCGATCGATTCGGAACACGTCGACAAACAGCACCGCCTGATTCACGTCGGTAATCTGCTGCGGCTGCCGGAGTGAGCCCCAGACGTAGAACCCCGTATTTACAAGCAACGACCAGAAGGCCGAGTGGCTGATCGAGTCGTACTGTCGCAGCCCGAACAGGTGAATAGGGCTGAGCAGGTCAATGCCGAACGGACCATCGGTCAGTACGCTTTGCGGGAAAATAGTTGGAACGAGGGTGGGCAGAATCAGCGTGTACAGCCATACGCTGCTGCCGGTCAGCAGACCGAGCCGGGCCCCGGTGCGGGTGCCGCGTTTCCAGAACAGCCCGCCAATCATGGCCGGGGCAAACTGGGCAACGGCTGAAAACGAAATCATGCCCACCGATACCAGCGACAGCCGGTTGGCCACGATGCGGTAATACAGGTACGCCAGCAGCAGCAGCCCCAGAATCGCCAGCCGCCGGACGTTGAGCACAAACGGCCCCGGCCGGGTACCCCAGCGTTGCTGCCAGCGGTTTCGGGTCAGTAGCAGCGGCATAACGAGGTTGTTGCTGATCATGACGCTCAGGGCCGTTGTTTCCACGATAATCATGCTTGTCGCGGCCGAAAACCCACCCAGATACGCCAGTACGGCCAGCCCCAGCTGCCCATTTCGCAGCGGTAACGATACCACGTACTCGTCGGTATCGGCCGACGCGCCCAGCAGCAATTGCCCGCCGAAAGCCATCGGCAACACAAATAAGTTGATGACAAACAGGTAAAGCGGAAACAGCCACATGGCTTTGTTGAGGTGTTTCTCATCCACGTTCTCGACGGCGGCCACCTGAAACTGCCGGGGTAAAAAAAGCATGGCGAAGCCCGAGATAAGGCACTGCCAGAACCAGTCGCCCGTGCTGTGGCCGGGCCCGAACTGAAACGTTTCGCGCAGCGCGGGGACCTGAGCGGCACGGCTGAAAATATCGCCCGGTCCATCGAACAGCCCAAACGTAACGAACGCTCCCACGCCCACAAACGCCACCAGCTTGACCAGCGATTCAAAGGCAATCGTGGCTACCAGTCCTTCGTGCCGCTCGGTTGCTTCCAGCTTGCGCGTGCCGAACAGGATCGCGAACACCGCCAGCAGCAGGGTCATCAGAAAAGCCCGGTCGCTAAAGAAAAAAGCCCCCGGCGCGTGGGCCTGCCCCGTCAGCGTCGCAAAACTGGCGGCCACCGCCTTAATCTGAATCGACATGTAGGGGATGATGCCGATGATGCAGAACAGCGTGACCAGCACCCCCAGTCCGCGACTTTTGCCGTAGCGGGCCGAGATAAAGTCGGCGATGCTGGTGATACCCTGCCGCTTGCAGATACGAATCATCTTGCGGAGCAGCAACCACCAGAGCGGGGCCGTCAGCGTGGGGCCGACATACACAGCCAGAAACTCGATCCCCTCCGAAGCCGCCTTGCCCACGCTACCGTAGAACGTCCAGGCGGTGCAGTACACGGCCAGCGACAGGGCATAGACGTACGGGTTGCTCACGACACTTCGCCCGGTGGCCGACCCACGCCGTTCGGCCCGGTCCGCGATGACGAACAGCACGGCCAGATACAGCAGCGAACAAAGAATCAGTGGCAAACTAGTCATCGTCGGAAAGGGGGTCGTCGGTGGGCGTGGCGCGGTGAATAACGTAGGCCAGTAACCCAATCAGCAGCATCCAGACAACCATCACGTACAAGTATAGCACGGGAATACCCAACAGCAGTTCGTTGCGATCGACGAGCGTAATGATTGGCTCATTCAGCAGCAGGATAAACAGGACGCTCAGCAGCAGTAGTCTGGTAGATTTCATAGTGCCGCCCCCGGTTTCGCCCCGCAGGGAAGGGAAATTGTCAACGTGAAAACTGGGCTCATCGTAGTTTTAGGCAGGGTTGGTCGCTACCAGCGGATCGGCAATCAACGGCAAGGGCGGTTGCTCCGCTACAGAACAACCGCCCAGCTACCGAATCGGTGCAAACCAAAGAATCAACTAATCGTCGTATTCACCTTGCAGGGCATACAGGCCAAACCGGGCCAGCCCACCGACGATAATCGGCATCAGTACGAAGACAATGATAATCCCAAAAACCAGGTCGTCGGTTTTGCCGGACGCCAGCTTGGGAAGGCCGAGCGAAAATAGGCCGAAGTACCCCGCAAGCGCGGCAATCGCCAGCCACAGGACACCTAAATATCGTTTGATTGCGTTCATTTTTTTAGAAGAAAGATGTAAGATGAAATTGACGTCGTGTACCCCCCGTCACCCGACCCGTCGGACCGACCTGAAGGGGGTGAGGACTCGGCCCGAAGCCGCTAAATACTTGCTTATTTGAAGCGAAGTCCTCACCCCCGTCGGGGACGGGGGTACTGTTAATCGACTACCTGCGCCCGGTTTTTGATGTAGAAAATACCGATGAGCAGGCTGACGGCGGCCACGATAATCGGGTACCATAAGCCCTCCAGATAGGGAGCCGCGTAGGGGAGGGCCGATCCTGCTTTTTCGGCGGCCGTGTTAGCTTCTTTCGCACCAGTAGCCAGATACGTCGCTACGGCTGGCAGCAGACCACCAAACACACCATTACCGATGTGATACGGCAGCGACATCGACGTGTAACGAATCTGCACCGGGAACATCTCGACCAGGAAGGCAGCAATCGGACCGTACACCAGCGTTACGAAAATCACCTGGATAAATACCAGCCAGATCAGCGACCACCGGTCGGAACTGTTGATGAGCAGGGTTTTCTTCACGTCGGGCCGGGCTGCGTCCAGCTTGGCGGGTTCGGCCGAAGGGTCGGCGGCAATCTTGGTTTTCGTCACCTCCGTTAGCTTTGTGCCGTCGGTGTATTCGCGCTTCACGGTTTTGGTCTTAATCATACCACCGGCCACTTTTGGGTCGGGAGCCGTGGTCGAATCGGCGGAGAAATTAGCCGTGATCTCCTGCTTCTTCTTAACGTTTGTCGTCTGGTACATCTTCTCGTACAGCGTGCGGTACGACAGAATGGCGACCAGCATACCCGCCATCATGATGCCTTTGCGACCGATTTTGTCCGACAGCCAGCCGAACACCACGAAGAATGGCGTACCCATCAGCAGGGCGACCGACATCAGCTCATCCGACTGCATCGCGTCGACGTTGCAGACCGTCTTGATAAAGTTCATGGCGTAGAACTGACCCGTATACCACACCACACCCTGACCCATCGTAGCACCAAACAGCGCGAGCAGCACAAACTTGAAATTGTACTTGTTGCCGAAGCTTTCCTTGAGTGGGTTGGCCGACGTTTTACCTTCGGCTTTCGCCTTCGCAAACAGGGGCGACTCGTGCATATTCCGCCGGATGATGTACGAAATGCCGACCATCAGTACCGACGCGATAAACGGCACCCGCCAGCCCCACTCGTCGAATGCTTCTTTCGACATCGATGAGCGGGTCAGTAGAATCACGATCAGCGATACGAACAGACCAACCGTAGCCGTCGTCTGAATCCACGACGTCCAGTAACCACGCTGCCCGGTCGGTGCGTGTTCGGCCACGTAGGTAGCCGCCCCGCCGTACTCACCACCGAGGGCCAGCCCCTGCAACAGCCGCAGGATCAGGACCAGCAGCGGAGCCAGAAAGCCGATGGTTTCGTAACCCGGAATCAGACCGATGGCGAAGGTGGCCCCCCCCATCAGCAGCAGCGTAACCATGAACGTATACTTGCGGCCGATGAGGTCGCCGAGCCGTCCGAAGAAGAGCGCACCGAACGGACGTACGACGAAACCGGCGGCAAACGTCGCCAGTGTCGAGAGGAAAGCGGCCGTGGGGTTGCCTTCGGGAAAGAACTTGGTGGCCAGTACGGTTGCCAGCGAACCGAAAATGTAGAAGTCGTACCACTCGATGAGCGTCCCGACCGACGAGGCCCCAATCACACTGATCAGGCTGCGGGTGCTGGTAACTTGCTTGGGAGAATCTGAGATCATGACCGGTCGTCAGGTTTAAAAAGAAATAAGGGTTGGGAACAATTATAAAAAACGGTAGGTACGGCTTGTGCGCTGAAAATCAATTTGATGCAACTTTCTACTGCTGGCCTACAGATACACCTGAGCCTGCACGATAAATTCACCTTTATAGCCACCAATCGTGTTGCCATCGGTGTAATAAGGCCGTAGCGAATACTGTGGGCTAATCTTCGCATTATGCCCGTCGATGTACAGATTCAAGCCCATGTCGTAGTAATTGCCCGCTTTGGGCAGGGCGTCGAAAGCCTTGTATGTGTAGGCGGCAAAGGGCTGTACCCGCATCTTCGGCTTCTCGACCGCTTTCGGTAGCAGAATACCGGCCTGTGTGTACCAGATGTTGCCTGTGCCGACGAACGGGCGGGCATTACCCGGCCCGGCAAGGGCGCGCTGTCCGGTGAAGCTGGCATCGGCCGCGCCGAGGTTCATAATACCGATGTTCCGCAGGTAATTAGGCCCAAAGTTGTAGTTGTAGTACACGCTGTAGACCGTCAGAGCCGCGTTTTTTGCCTTGTCGCCAATCGGCAGATCAGCAAACAGGTCAAGCCCGAACAGGTTGATGTTGTGGCGCTGGAGCTGACCGCTTGTGTTGTAGCTCGCCGTGCCCTCCGGCTGTGTGTAGAAGCCCGCGCCAATGTTGAACACCCGCTTCGTTCCGACGTACGTCCCGATGCGGTATGGCAGTACGTTGGCTTCCTGGTCCAGGAACTGATAGTCGACGTAGCCACCATACGCCATTTTGCTGATACCATTGTTGTCAACGGCTACGTTGGGCGTCACCACTGTGCCGGTTGCGGGGGGCGTCAGGTTGGTGGCAAACGGTTTATTCATACTAAACTGGTACCCCAGCTTGCCGAGCTTTCCTTTGGCGTAGATACCAAACTGACGGGCAAACTGATCGCTGTTTTCGATGAGCGGCCAGTTGATGATCGGTAGGTCAGTCGTCAGGAAGTTCAATGTACTGGCCGACGACATGCGCGAAATACCGTTGAAGTAATGCAGACCGGCCCCTACGTACAGCGACCCTTTCCGGGGATTTCCTTCGGCATTCTTGCCGGCCGGTACCACAGCGTATTCGTTATAGGCTTCGTGAAAGAAAATGCCCGGTTTTTTGCCCTGTCCGTAGCCGCCCGTGCCGCTCGTTCCGGCCGCGCCACCATTCAGAAACGTCTGATTGTTGATACCAATGTGAAAAACGATCATATACCGGGGGCTGATCTGCGTCTGAAACAGCATCCGGATACGCCGGGCACCGATGTCAGAGACATTGTCGGTGGGTACGCCGTTGACCGTTGTGCCCGGGTTCTGCTGTCCCGACCGCGCCCAGATCTGCGCCCAGGTAAGCAGCCGCATGTATTTTTTGCCTTCCGGGTCGAGGTTGAAGCGCATGCCCGAGCCATACTCCGGCGAACCCTGCCCCCGGCCCGTCAGGGCTGATAAACTCAATAAGGCAATCAGAAAAAAGGGTAATGACCGTCTTTGCATAGATTTAGGTAGGTAGTTGATCGTGACAACAGTACGAAAGTCAACTAACCACCCGCCCCGGCCAAACGACTGCTATAGCTATGCAAAATAGCTATAGATACGGTTAATCGTCCCGGAATCGCTCCCATTTGATAAGCATGAACTTGTCGCCCAGCTCGGTTACGATCATGCCTGCGCCCATCACGTTCTCGCGTTCGCTAAAATAGGCCGCCAGTTCGGTATGACTCAGAATCTTGTAAGTCGGATGATACGTGTTCTTCTCCGGTACACGGATCTGATATTTCTTGACCCAGTTCATCACCGACACGTGACTGACGCCCAGCAATCGCTCAATTTCACGTAGACTGACGCCTTCGATGTAAAGCTGAAGCGCCTTGATGACGTAGTAGGTGTTGATTCCCTTCCCCACCTTGTCGACGGTGTAATTGTAATCGCAGTTTTTGCATCGGTACCGCTGTCGCCCCCCCACAATTCCGTTTCTGACCGCTTCGGTCGCATCACACTTTGGACATTTTAAAGAAGGCATCGGGTAGGTATGATTTTTCTATAGTTAATTAGCAAATATATAGTAATTTAGCAAAAACGACCAAAAAATTATGGATATAGTTCAATTAGAGCCTAATAAAAAACTCTGCACGTTACGCTATATACAGAGTGCGTAACGTGCAGAGTTGGGTAGAAAAAGCCTGCTGATTGAGTCAGTTCGCTAAGGGGCGAGTCGGTCAAGCTGCCAGTTGGCCGTGCTCGTGTCGGCGCGCTGATAACGGACCCGGTCGTGCAGGCGGCTGGGACGACCCTGCCAGAACTCGATCAGGTCGGGAACCACGCGAAAGCCGCCCCAGTGCGGAGGGCGCGGCACGGGCTGATCGGCAAACTGGGTTTCGTACTGCTGCTGCCGGTCGGTCAGCACATCGCGCCCATCGATCGGCTGGCTCTGGGGCGATACCCACGCGCCAATCTGGCTGCCCCGGGGCCGACTGCCGAAATACGCGTCTGACTCGGCCTCGCTCACTTTCTCTACCCGGCCTTCCACCCGGATTTGCTGCTCAAGATCGGGGTAAAAAAACGTCAGACAGGCGAATGGGTTGGCCAACATATCCCGGCTTTTGCGACTTTCGTAGTTCGTATAGAAAACAAAACCAGCGTCCGACACGTCTTTGAGCAACACGATCCGCCCATCGGGACGACCGTTGGCCCCTACTGTGCAGAGATGCATAGCGTTCGGTTCGGCCACGCCAGCCTGCAAAGCCGCGTCGAACCACCGGCGGAACTGCGCAACCGGATCAGGCAGGACATCCGACAGGTCGAGTCCCTGTCGGGTATATTCTTTTCGTAAATCGCTGATGGAAGCGGTCATAGACAAACAGGAGTAGGCGGCTTTTCCGATTGGGCAAAAAGGGAAAACTCGCATAATTATGTACTTTTGCAAAAGTAATCGGTACGTTTTTTAACATGGCAAATCAGGAACAGGAAATCAACCAGCCGTCGGATACACCAACGCCCGCAACCGATACGCTGGCCGCACATACCCCCGACGAGACGAACGCCCCGTCGCTGCCCACTGACAGCAGCGATACGGCTGAAACGCCTTCGGCATCAACACAGCCCGTAGAGGCTCCCGCCGACTTGGCGACTGAACCCGTGACTGATGACGTCGCGCCGTTGGAAACCAGCGCCCAGACGCCTGCTGCTGACGTACCTGCCGATGAGCCGGTATCGACTCCGGAAGCGACAGGCGATGTGGTCGCCACCGACGAGTCTACCGCATCAACCGAGTTGAGCCCGGCAGCAGAAATTGCCGTAGCAGCCCCCGCTGAACTTCCCGGCGTGGATGCGCCCGGCGTGGATACTGCTGACGCGTCTGCGTCAGAACAGCCTGCCGATGCGGTAGAGGTGGCCGATGCTGTGCCGACCGATGAAATCAGTGCTGAATATGCTAACGTCGCTGAAACCGACGAAGCTGATGAAGCGCAGCCCGAACTGTCGCTCGACTACAGTCAGTTTTCGCGGGAAGACTTCGTTCAGTTACTCGAAACGCAACTCGCAGCGGTCAGCAAGCCGGAAGTAACGCCCGGCGATTTCAAAAAGGCCGATCAGGTGCTGAAAGAAAGCAAGCCCCCGTTCGATCAGATGAAGCGGGCCGAGCGCGAAGCCGCCATGCAGGCATATGTCGCTGAAACCGGCGCGGAAGAAGGCTTCGCTTTCAAGCAGGACGATACCGTACAACGCTACGACGATCTGTACAAGCAGATCAAGAGCCTGAAAAACACGTATTTTCAGAACCTCGATAAAGCGAAAGACGGCAATTTTGCCGCGAAGACCGATCTGCTGACCCGTCTGCGCGAGCTGGTAGAAACCGACGAGTCGAATGCGGGTGACCCCAAGACAAGCTGGAACGAGTTCAAGAAAATTCAGGACGAGTGGAAGGCTGCCGGGAACATGAATTCCCCGCACAACGCCACGCTCTGGGCTACCTACCACGCGCTCGTTGATCGCTATTACAGCAACCGCAACATCTACTTTGAACTGAAGGATCTCGACCGGAAGCGGAACGTAGGTCTGAAGACTGAAGTGATCGAGAAAGTTGAAGCGATGGTAAAAGCGTCGGAGGAAACGCCCGTTACGCGGCAAACCATCGACGAAGCCAACGCGCTGTTTGAGGAATACAAACACATTGGCCCGGCTCCTAAGGCCGAGCAGGAAGTGCTGTGGGGTCGGATGAAGGCTGCGCTCGACGTGCTGTACGACAAACGGCGTGGGCAGACCAACGAGCAGCGAAAAGAGTCGGCTCAGCTTTACGAAGAGAAGTCGGCGATCTACGAAGAACTTGTACCGATCACCTCCTTCACGTCGAGCAGTATCAACGACTGGAACGACAAGACGAAGGCTGTCATGGCCTTGCAGGACCGGTGGAACGGCATCAAAGGACCGATGCCTCGCGAGGAAGGAAAGGAACTGAGCAAGAAGTTCTGGGCCGCGCTGAAAACATTCTTCCATAACAAGGGCGAATTCTTCAAGCAACTGGAGAGCAAACGGGAAGAAAATCTGCGCCAGAAAACGGAACTCTGCGAGCGTGTAGAAACGATACTGGCGTCGGGCGAGGAATCACCCGAAATGACCCAGATGGTCATCGACCTGCAACGGCAGTGGAAGAACATCGGTCAGGTGCCGGAGAAGCAGAAAAACTCGATTTTCGATCGTTTCAAAGCTGCGTGTGACGCTTTCTTCAACAAAAAGCGGTCGAAAAATCAGGACACCGATCGCGAATTTGAAGCTAACCTGGCTAAGAAAACGGCCCTGATTGAGCGGATCGAAGCCGCTGCGACAGAAAACGCTGACCTGTCGCAACTCAACGAGTTCAAGAAGGAGTGGACCGAAATCGGGTTTGTGCCGAAGAAAGACATGCAGACCACGCAGAAGCGGTATATCAACGCCGTGAATGCATTGGTTGGCGCTACGGGCAAGATTCCGGCTAAAGACAAGGAGCGGATCATGCAGCAGAGCGAAGCCGAGATGGGCCGGGGCGGTGGCCGTCCGGCTGGTGGCGGTGGTCAGCGCGGTGGTCGTGACCGGGATCGGGATCGTGGCGACTACGGCCGTAATGAGTACAGCCGGGGCGATTACGGCAACACGAGTGGCAACAAGCGTGAGAGCGACATCCGTCGTCGCATGACGGCGATTGAAAATGACATCGCAACGTATCGTAACAACATCGAATTTTTTGCCCGCTCGAAAAACGCCGATAAACTTCGCGCCGACATCGATCAGAAAATTGCTGACGCTGAGAAACAGCTTGATAGCCTGCGTCAGGAGATGCGGGCCGCGCAGGAATAGTTACTTTGTACCGTAGACGGTTATGTCGACGGTACAAAAAAGTAAAACGTGGTTTGGAAGCAACGGCAAAAACTGCTAAGTTTGCACCACAAATCACGACAGTTGCCAGTGTCGGATAGCGGTCGATTCCGCCTGATTTGTAATCAGGATGCGCAAGCGCGTCGGGGGTTCGAATCCCTCCACTGGCTCACTTAGTGTTAAGCACTTACGTTAATTCGTAAGTGCTTTTTTTATTGCCTCACCCGTACGAAATGCATGAAGGCTTCGCGAGTAAGTGCACGCAGCACGCATCTCGTAAGGATAGCTATCATCAATCCGAGAGAAACCGTGCGCTAGTACAAGCGACGGGCAGTAGCTAAGAATATCTCACTCCCAACCACATCAAGACCGGGAGGCTACATGTAGCCTGATACGGTCTTTCTAGCTAGAAATCCACCATAGTGCGTAGATAATCGGGCCAAAATACGGCCTCGACAACGAGTCGGTTATCGGCAGCCGACCAGACAATGTAATCGGCTTAGCGGGCAATAGGGAAGTTATCCGGCTCCACTTCTAACCCGTAATCTCAAAATGACGTATGTGGTGAGCCGGTCAATCGCTTCTTTGTCTATCTATCCCTACACGCTTCAATGGCCACAGGGTCAGTGAGTTGGCCCAGGTTACTGGTTACTTAATGACCATTGTATCCATCAATTGATAAAAACTTAACTGTTTATTTACTAAATCTTAAATTGGTAAACAAAATAGAATGTATAAGTTTGATGTGTAAACAGGTGTGCGGCCTTTGTTTTACTAACGCTGACCGTCTGTGTACACCTTCCTGATACGAGTATTTTTTTAATGTAAACTATCAATCAAAATTCTCCCTTATGAAAACAATTGCTCGACCGATTAACTGGCTGATCTGTGGATTGATCCTGGGTACGGCTGCGTACAGTTGCAAGAAGAAAGACGATGTTGCCCCTACTACCTACACGTTTGCGGGTTTGGACAATGTTAAAATGCCCGAACTGAAGCAAACAGCACCGGCTGCCGTGACTGCTACGGCTGGTACCGTTACATCGTCGACGCTGGCCGCAGCTGTTGGTTCGGCATTGAGCAGTATGAGTGCGTCCGCGCCGGTACCTGCCACTGTGCAGCAGGCGGGCGACGCCATGGGTCAGGTCGTTCCGGCAAGTAAGGCGGCTGCGATGACGAGTAGTGTTACGTCGGATATGATTAACTCGGGTACACTGTCGGCCGATATGAAGAAGGAAGTGGCTGCCATGGCAAACAGCGCTTCTCTGAAAGCGTACATGCCATCGTATACGCTGCCAACCGTCAATGGCAAGCCAGTTGGAGCACGTATCGGGACGGCTGGTATCAGTCCGGTGGCCGTGGCTAATTCCGTACAACAGAATGGACCGACCGACCCCTGTCAGCAAGCCGCTACTACGGCCTATAACACCGCTATGCAGCGACTTGATGCGGCCAAAGCGACTCAGACGGCTACCGTCAATGCGACGTATGCACAACTGGAGTCAGCGGCTAACGGCGAAGTAGCCGGTTGCCAGGCGGGTGTACCCGCTAAGTATGACGGACTGCGGACCACACTCCGTACGCAGGTGACAAGCTCAATAGCGATGCTGAATTCGCTGCGGGCAACGCTGGGCGATGCGTTGTACAATCAGCTGGCGCTCATGACCTACGTTGGGTATTTTCAGGCACTGGACAACGTCAACGCAATTCAGGCGGCTGACCTGACAGCTTGCCCGGCCATCAAGGACGCTAAAATTGCGGCCGCCAAAACAGCCCGGGATATCGATATCAACATGGTAACTACCAATTACAACGCTCAGGTGACGGATGCGACGGCTGCCCGTTCGAAGGCGGTGGCAAGCTGCCACAACCAGGGTAACGGGGGTTGATTATGTACCCGCCTGAGCACAGCTGTTGGCTATGAAACAACGCCGTTGCTCGGGCTGAACAAAACAGAATAAGCGTACGAACTGCGTGCTGAATGCTGGTGCTGATAGCAACGGAATTCAGCACGCAGTCTCGTTTACTGACCGTTTATCAACCCATTACCCAATGATCCCGGACGTACGTTTACTATACAGTGTAATGACCCGGCGGCTCAGCCGGGTGTGTCTATTGGGAATGCTGAGCGGGGTATTGTCAGGCACGACCGTGCTTGGGCAGGTCAACATATCGGGGAAACCGGGGCTGCTTTACGTGCCCACCGCTACCTTGCTGCCCGACGGTACGTTCCATGCGGGTGTCGCCTATAATCCGGTGAACTATGCGTTTCGCTTTAATCCGGCACTAAACCCGAAGCTAACGACGCGTAACTCGGAAAGTATCTTCTTTGTCAACCTGGTTATGCTGCCCCGGCTTGAACTGAATGTCAATCTGCTGCGACCCAACGGCCCGGTTCAGTACGGGGCGCGCGGGATTGGTGATCGGCAGATCGATATGAAATATGGCGTGCTGACCGAAACTGCCCGCCGACCGTCGGTTGCCGTTATTCTGTCTATCCCGTTCGGTATCGATAACTCACTTATTACCAATGCTATCGTAGCGACGAAGCACGTTTCGCTGTCGTCGGCGATCGAGCTGGAACTGACAGCTGGCTACGCTAGTCCTTACTTTCTTGAACGATCAGACACGCGGAATGATCAGAACTCAACCCTGTTTTCGGGCTTTATTTTTCAGGACAAGCGGGACAAGGCCGCTTACTATCTGGCGGGGCCGATTGCTGGTATCAAAGCCAGCCTGAGCCGAAAAGGGGGATTGATGGCCGAGTGGGATTCGCAGCATATCAACCTGGGTGGGTACGCTACGCTGTTCAGGCACTGGACCGTGCAGGCGGGAGTATTGAATTTTGATCAGCTGACCGTGGGAACGTCCTACGCCTTCTCTCTTTTGCCCACCAAACAGACGACCAGTCATGACAAAGCGCAGTAAGCGTTGGCCCTATCTGCTGCTGTTGCTGGCAACGGTACGGCTGGCGGGTGCTCAAAACACGCCCAACCGAATCATGAGCGCCCTGGAAAACCTGACCGTCGACAGTGCGCAGTACCGTGTCGTGTACGAGCAGCGGCTGTACCGTAATCCCATGACCGCGATGCGGGCCATAAGTCGCACTGCCGTTGCCAACACGGCTACGACGCTGGTTCCGCTTTTTCAGGGCGTATCGATTGCGCAGTATCGTCTGTCGCCCACGTTCAGCACCAGTCTGCTAACCCGCCGGGACCGGATTGCCTACGCCGACGCGGTACCGTTCAACCGGCGGGCCTACAAGCTTGATTTTCGTCTTCAGCCGGAGTTCACGGCTAACTTCGGAAATCGTGACCGGCCGGTGCAGAGCAAAACCAACATCCTGCTGCAAAGCCAGCTTTATCTGCGTCGGGGTCTGGTACTCAACTGGGGTATCGTGTTTCCAATCGTGAATGATCTGGATAATCAGGCGCTGAATGTTCGTCCGGCCCCGATCTTCCTGAACCAGTTCCTGGCGCTTAACCAGGCTGACTTTATGAGTATTTCGGCGGGATTGTTCTACACGGACCGGTACGGCCTGAACGTGCAGTACCGGCACGCAGACCTGCGGTCTCCCTGGTCATTCGGGCTTGAAACCAGCCTGACCGGGTTTTACTTCTTCCCCAAAGACGGCTTTTATTATCAGTCGCCCACGGACCTGCTGCTGCTGGCTGATCTGGCTTACCGCATTGGCCGACATAATGTAACGCTGAAAGTATCGGGCGGGCAGTACCTGTACAATGACCGGGGCGGACGAATTGACTTTATCCGGCAGTTTCCGAATGTTGAGGTGGGCTTTTTTGCGACCAAAACGGGAAATGGCTCGACCGCTGGCTTTAACTTCGCTATCCCTATCCCGCCGGGACGTATTGCGCAGACGAAGCGGGTCAGGCTGCGAAGTACCGAAGAGTTTCGGTGGGAGTATAACTACAGCCGGGGCTACAACATCGGCTCCCGGTACAAAGTGGGCTATCAGCTCGATGCCCTCTTGCGACAGTACCACAACAGTTATCTTAAAAGTCAGTAGCATCAGGGCCGTCCGCACCAGTTTGTGAAAACGCACTACTGGTCGAAACGGGCGGGCCGACATTTCTCCGGCAGCGTAGTACGATTACGAATACCAACACCGTACCTTTGTGGGGCAAGGGTAGCCGACGGTGTGTTTCAGACACGACCGGCCGGTTTTAAAAGGGAATCCCGGTGCAAAACCGGAACAGTCTCCGCTGCTGTAATCTCCACAAACGTAATCAACCCCGTGTGCCACTGTTTCTGCGAAATGGGAAGGCCGTTGGTTACGGAGTAAGTCAGAAGACCTGCCGTTGCTTCATCGATAATGGCTTTCGGAGAAAAGGCCCGTTCATCTGTGCATACAAAAACTGCTCGTTTTTTGCAGCGTAAACCACGCATTGCCGCCTGGTTTGTCTGCCTGTTGTTTGGTCTGTCAACCAGCAGCGTATCCTATACGGTTACCGCAAAGCCCGCACCCAAAAGCGCGGTTCCGGCCCGTCCGCAGGTTGCCATCCGTTACGCCAAAGGCTTTACGATTCGCTACAGCGGCCCCTACAAATTCGTGTCGATCATGAGTCCGTTCGACAAAAGCGTCGATACGGTTCGGTACGTGCTGGTGCCGCGCGGAACGCCCGCGCCGAAAGGTTACGCGGCCAGTCAGGTCATTGATATTCCACTGCGGAGTATCGTCGCTATGTCGTCGATGCACGTAGGGTTGGCGGAATTCCTGGGGGCGGAAGACCTCATCGTCGGTCTGGGTAATCTCAAATACGTATCGTCGCCGAAGGTGATTCAGCGCATCGACGCGGGGAAGGTCCGTGAAGTGGGCCGCGACCAGACCATCAACGACGAACAGGTAATTACGATGCAGCCCGATTTGCTGATGGCGATGGGGAGCCCCACGGCCCGGCTCGACCATTACCGTACCATCCGGGGTGCGGGCGTGCCGGTGCTGATCAACTCGGAATGGGTGGAGACAACGCCACTGGGCCGGGCTGAATGGGTGAAACTGCTGGCTGCGCTGCTCAACAAAGAAACGCTCGTCAACCAGAAATTCGCGAAGGTCGAGCAGGAATACAACCGGCTGGCTACGCTGACGAAGCCGGTTGCCAGCAAGCCGACGATTATCAGCGGCATGAACAGCAAGGACGCCTGGTTCGTACCCGACGGCGACAGCTACATGACCCGCTTTTTTCTGGATGCCGGAGGAAAATATCCGTG
This sequence comes from Spirosoma rhododendri, assembly GCF_012849055.1. NCBI lineage: Bacteria > Pseudomonadati > Bacteroidota > Cytophagia > Cytophagales > Cytophagaceae > Spirosoma > Spirosoma rhododendri. The sequence goes on from NZ_CP051677.1 coordinate 3,686,558, forward strand.
GGTGAACCGCCGGGCAACGGGTAGCCTACCGCTCAATTTTGAAGCCGTGTACCCCGTCGCCCTAACGGCCGACTACTGGCTCAACGTGGGGATGATGTCGGTCGATTCGAAGCAGAGTGTACTGGCCAAAGACGCGCGCTACGCCGATTTCAAAGCTTTCAAAACCGGACGACTGTACAGCTATACCAAACGGGTCAACAGTCGGGGTTCCAACGATTTCTGGGAATCCGGTGCCGTCAATCCGCATCTGGTGCTGGCCGACCTGATCCGTATTCTGCACCCCGATCTGCTACCGAAGCACCAACTGGTTTACTATCAGCAACTGAAGTGATGAACACGGCTGATACGCATCCGTCCGGTCCGCCATCCGCGTGGTCCTGGCGTCGGCTCGTCGTGCCCGTACTGGCCGGGCTGGCGCTGCTTTGCTTTCTACTCGACATTGCCCTGGGGTCGGTAGCTATTCCGATCAAAGAAGTGGCCCGTATCGTGTTCAGCCAAACGTCCGACAACGAAGCGTGGCTGTACATCGTCCAGAAGATACGGCTACCCAAGGCCATCACGGCCGTTATCGTCGGCTGTGGCCTGTCGGTGAGTGGGTTACAGATGCAGGCGTTGTTTCGCAATCCGCTGGCTGGTCCGTCGGAGCTGGGGATTACGGCCGGGGCTGGGCTGGGTGTCGCGCTGGTCATGCTGGGCAGCGGGGGTAGTGCCAGTTTGTACGCGATCCGGCAACTGGGCATCGGCGATAGCTGGCTGCTGGTCGCGGTGGCGTCGGCGGGGTCGGCGCTGGTACTGGCGCTGGTGCTGGCAATTGCCGGTCGACTGCGCGACAATGTCGTTTTGCTCATCGTTGGGGTGATGGTCGGTACCGTGACGCTGGCGATCATCAGCATCTGGCAATATTTCAGTCAGCCCGAACAGTTGCAGGAATATTTACTCTGGACGTTTGGCTCGCTGGGCGGGGTCGTACAGACGCACCTATACGTGCTGGCGGGTGTAGTGGCGGGTGGCCTGCTACTGGCGTTCACACTGTCGAAGTCACTGAACGTGCTGCTGCTGGGCGACAACTACGCCCGGAGTATGGGCCTCAATGTACCGCGCAGCCGCCTGCTGATTCTGCTCAGTACCAGTGTGCTGACGGGCAGTATCACGGCTTTCTGCGGACCGATCGGGTTCGTCGGTATCGCCGTGCCCCACCTGACCCGGTCACTGCTCGACACCGCCGACCATCGTCTGCTGATACCAACGGCCTGTCTGGTCGGAACCATTCTGCTGCTCATCTGCGACAGTATTGCGCAGTTGCCCGGTACGCAGGCGATTCTACCTATCAACATCGTCACCTCGCTACTAGGCGGGCCGGTCGTGATCTGGATTATCATGCGTCGTAACACCATCCGCACGGCTTTCTGATGAACGAACCGCTGTTAACGACGCACGACCTGAGCATCGGCTACCCGACGCAGCAACGTACCGTGGCGCAGGGGCTGACGCTGTCACTAGCTGCCGGTCAACTGGTTTGCCTGTTGGGACCGAACGGGGCGGGAAAGTCGACGCTGATGCGGACGCTGGCGGGGCTACAGACACCGCTGGCCGGAACGGTGCAGCTGGCTGGTCAGCCGTTGACTGACATCAGTACGCTCGATCTGGCCCGGCGCATGAGTCTGGTGCTGGCCGAGCGGGTGGATATGGGTACGATGCGGGTAAGTGAGCTGGTGGCGCTGGGCCGGGCCCCGCATACCGGCCGCTTCGGCCGACTGACGGCCATCGATCAGGCGCGGATTGAGCAGGCATTGACCCTGACGAATACGCACCGGCTGGCCGACCGGCGGTTGCATCAACTGAGTGATGGTGAGCGGCAGACGGTGATGCTGGCCCGTGCGCTGGCGCAGGATACCGACCTGATTTTGCTGGATGAACCCACGGCCCACCTCGACCTGCCTAACCGCGTTGAGATGATGCGGCTGCTGCGACAACTGACCCGGCAAACCGGCAAAGCGATTCTGCTATCGACCCACGAACTGGACCTGGCCCTGCAAGCCGCCGATGCACTATGGCTGTTCGACGCACGGGGACATCTGGCCGTGGGGGCACCCGAAGATCTGGTGCTAACGGGTGCGTTCGATGCTGCCTTCGACAAAGCCGGGTTTTACTTCGACCGCTCGACCGGCACGTTTACGATGCAACCCGATGAGAACGGTCCGGCGGTCCGCCTGTCGGGCAATGAGTCACTGCTGTTCTGGACGCGCCGGGCGCTGCGTCGGGAGGGATTCGCGATACAGGACACCGCCGACCGGACTATCGAAGCTTTTTTCCAACAGGGGCAGGCGCGTTGGCAGTACACCTATGCGGGACAAACCCGCATGGCTACGTCAGTGAGTGAATTGCTGAGGATGTTGAATACGTCATAGTTGTCCCCGACAGCTTCTAGCTGTCGGAGCCGTCAGGCTAAGTGTAGTTGCTTGATTAGCCGCTAGCGCGGCTCGACAGCTGGAAGCTGCCGGATACAACATAATCATCAAATTACTATGAAGATATACACGAAAAAAGGCGACAAAGGCACGACGGGCCTGTTTGGCGGAAGCCGGGTCGACAAAGACGACGTGCGGGTAGAATGCATTGGTACGCTCGACGAAGCAAATTCCACCATCGGGCTACTGCGGGTCAGGCTGGGCAACGCCCATGAATGGCAACCGAATCTGCACAAGATTCAGAAAGATTTGATGGATATGATGTCGCACCTGGCTCGCCCATCGGACGCCAAGAAGGAAAACAAGAACCCGATGCCGGAAGACGGCGCTGACTTCTGTGAGCAGTGGATCGACGCGCTCGAAGCAGCCATGTCGTCGCCATCGGATTACTTTCTCCTGCCGGGTGGCAACGAGATTTCGGCCCTATGCCACGTTGCCCGGACGCAGATTCGGCGGGGCGAACGGCGGCTGGTGTCACTGCGCAAAACCGACGAGGTTCACCCGGCTATTCCGGCCTATGTCAACCGGCTGTCGGATCTGTTTTTCACGCTGGCCCGCGCTGAAATGGACAAAGCCGGGGTTGCAGAGGAGAAATGGCAGTTGTTCCTCTACAAACGCTTTAAGTCCGAAGCATGATCGTTTACATCTCCGGTGGGGTCCGCAGCGGCAAAAGCCGGTACGCGCAGGAACGGGCCCGGCAGCTCAGCGACGCACCCGTTTACGTCGCGACGGCCCGCATTTGGGACGCGGAGTTCGGGCAGCGGGTCGACCGACACCGCGCCGAGCGTGGTCCCGAGTGGACGACGTTCGAGCAGGAAGCTAAGCTGGCTACGTTACCGCTGGCCAACCGGGTCGCCGTGATCGACTGCGTGACGCTCTGGCTGACGAATCTGTTTATGGCCCATGACAGCGACGTTGCCCGGACACTGACGGCGTTCAACGCGGAGGTCGACGCGCTGGTGAAATTGCCCGGCACGTTCCTGATTATTTCCAATGAAATCGGGATGGGGCTACACGCCGACACCGAACTCGGCCGTGCTTTCACCGATCTCCAGGGCTGGGCCAATCAATACGTAGCCGCCACCGCCGACGAAGCCATTTTTATGGTCTCCGGCCTGCCACTTTTTTTGAAAAACGCGTAGTCAAAGCTTTATGTAGCCTGGACCGGTGCGCCGGCCACCGTGGCGTGGTGCGATCCACGTCCGGGTGCCCGTCAGGGCAACTACTCAGGGCGGCAGCTAACAGGCCGCTTTGCGTCCACCCGGACCTAGAGCCGCGCCGGCGGGCCGGTCCAGGCTACACAGCTCACAGCACACACTCACCAAAACCCACAATGGAACAGCAGATTCAACACATCATTGACACGAAAACAAAACCGCTGGGGGCGTTGGGACGGCTGGAAACACTGGCGAAACAGATAGCCCTGATTCAGCAAACGACGCAACCACGACTGGTTGAGCCGCATTTGGTGGTAGTAGCGGCTAGTCATGGCATTGCCAACGAGGGCGTCAGCGCCTATCCCAGCGAAGTGACGTATCAGATGGTGCTGAATTTTCTGGCGGGGGGCGCGGCCATCAACGTCTTCACGCGGCAGCATGGCATCACGCTAAAGCTGGTCGATGCGGGCGTCGATTACACCTTCGACCCGTACCCGCACCTGATCGACGCTAAAGTTGCACCGGGTACGCGGAGTTTTCTGCGGGAAGCCGCCATGACGCCGGAACAGTGTGTTACCTGTCTGGAGAACGGCCGCGCACTGGTCGCGCAGGTGCAGGCAACGGGCTGCAACGTCATCGGCTTTGGCGAAATGGGCATCGGCAATACGTCGTCGGCTGCTATGTTGATGAGCGTACTGCTGAACCTGCCACTTGCCGACTGTGTAGGTACCGGAACAGGCGTTGCCGACGAGCGGTATACACAGAAACTGGCGATTCTGGAGCAGGCAAAAGCGGTGCATTCAACCGTCGACGCGACTGACCCGATGGCCGTATTACAAACGTTCGGCGGCTTCGAGATTGCGACGATGTGCGGGGCATTTCTGGAAGCCGCTCGTCGCCGGATGGTCATGCTGGTCGATGGTTTTATCGCATCCGTCGCGTTTCTGTGTGCGTACAGGCTGGACCCCAGCATTCGGCTATTTGCGGTCTTTTGCCATCAGTCGGCGGAGAAAGGGCATGCTCGTTTGCTGGCTGAACTGGATGCCGAACCGCTGTTGCAATTGGGTATGCGGCTTGGGGAGGGGACGGGCTGCGCCGTGGCCTATCCGATTCTGCAAAGTGCCGTCGCCTTTCTGAATGAAATGGCCTCGTTCGAGAGCGCCGGTGTCAGTGGGGAAAACGCATGAAACACGAACTCCGGCTGTTTTTCGTCGCGCTCCAGTTCTACACCCGACTGCCCATTCCCGCGTGGGTGGGTTACAGTGAATCGGCCCTGAATCAGGCAACGCGTTATTTGCCCCTGATCGGCTGGCTGGTCGGGGCCGTAACGGGGTTGGTCTGGCTGGCGGGTACCTACCTGATCGACGCCGACACGGCCCTGCTGCTGGGGATGACGGCGTCGGTGCTGCTGACCGGGGCGTTTCACGAAGATGGCTTCGCCGACGTATGCGACGGCTTCGGTGGGGGCTGGACGAAAGAGCGTATCCTGACGATTATGAAAGATAGTCGGGTTGGTACGTACGGTGTTGTCGGGCTGGTGTTGATGTTGGGGCTGAAATTCAGCGTATTGAAGCATATAGGTGCTTCTTTACTTAGCCAGCCGGGCCTGTTGCTGATGTATTTGATGAGTGCTCACGCGCTGAGTCGATTCATGGCTGCCACGTTTATTCGAACCCACAGTTACGTCCGCGAAACCGATGATAGTAAGGCCAAACCCGTCGCGCAAACCATCGGGCTGGGTGTGTTGGTAGTGGCGGGTGTTTGGGCCGTTGTGCCTTTGCTGGCAATGGTCTGGTTGACCCAACAACCCCTGTTAGTACTACTCGTACCTGTTTTGTACGGCGTGAAGATGGTGCTGGCTCGCTATTTTACCCGCTGGATCGGTGGGTATACCGGCGACTGTCTGGGCGCAACGCAGCAGGTGTGCGAAGTAAGTTTCTACCTATTCTCAGCCATACTATGGAAGTTTACCTGATTCGCCACACCAAAACAGACATTACGCCGGGCCTGATCTACGGCCGCACTGATGTGCCGCTGGCGGGTAGCTTTGCTGCCGAAATGGCGGTAATTCGTCCAAAATTACCCGCCAACTTCGACGCTGTATACAGCAGCCCGTCGCGACGGTGCGTACAACTGGCTGAACAAATAGCGTCGGCCATCACGACTGACGAGCGTATATATGAATTGAATTTTGGCAAGTGGGAGGGGCAAACGTGGGACACCATCGACCGGCAGGCATCGGAGTTGTGGATGCAGGATTTTGTCAATAATGCCCCGCCGGACGGGGAAACGCTGGTGCAGATGCAAAGCCGGGTACAGGCGTTCTGGAATGAACTGAGACAACAGCCGCACGAGCGTGTGGCTGTCGTTACCCACGGGGGCGTCATCCGCCTGCTGCTGGCCACCGAGTGGCAACTTCCTCTTACGTCGTTGTTTGAGATCAGAGTTGAGTATGGAGACGTGTTTGTCATCGTGGTGTCGGGTCAGGAACCCGACACCACGATGACAAACACAGACTGAGATTTCTTTCCGTTGGGAATTACTCTACCCAGGTCACTTTCTCTTCGATAGGGGTCCGGACGGCGGGTTTGTCTTTCGGCTGGTGATAGCCCATAAAGAACAGACCTACGCATTTCTGGCTGGGTGTCAGGTTCAGGAACTGATTCAACGCACTGACGTTGCTGGGGCTGCTCCAGTACGCGCCAATGCCAAGGGCGGTCGTTGTCAGCCACATGTTTTGTACCGCACAGGATACCGCTGCGACTTCTTCCCACTCCGGCACTTTGTCGGGGTGTACGTCCATCACAATGGCGATGACACAGGCCGACTTCAGCACTTTGGTACGGGCACCTTCGAGCTTAGCCTCCGAAAACGATTCGGGCGTGGCGTTGGCGCGGTAGGTGTCGCCCATGTAGTCGGCGAGTTTTTGCAGACCCTCGCCCCGAAAGACGGTGAACCGCCAGGGTTGCGTAAGCCGGTGCGTGGGGGCGTAGTTGGCGTTTTCGAGAACGGTTTCCAGCAACTCGCGCGGAATGTCCTGACCGGTATATTCGGGCGGAAAAATGCTGCGTCGGGTGCGGATAATCTGATTGATCGTGTCGATTGACGGGGTCATGGACGATTGGTTTATTCGGTGAGTGAACGGCTGAATTTTAAGCCCGGTTCCACACAGCGTGCAGTACCTTGGCCAGCCGCAACGCCAACTTTACAACTGTAGAACTATAAAACGTTGCAACTCGATACTGTCTGCTGGATGAACGCCACCCGGTCGGCTACGGGGGCCAGCGGGAGCGGGACAATGGTAAAGCCCAGCGATAAATAAGTGTCGACCAGGGCATTGTGCAGCGAAGTAGCCTCGGCAAACGTCTGCCAGCGCTCGCTGTCGTTGACGTAAATTGCTTCCCAGGGCGGTGCCATAAACACCTGCTGCTGGTACGGATACTGCTGAACGGCCTCGTAAAAGGCCGAATCGACGGGTAAGCCCGCGACCCGCAGGTAGGCGACGATGTCGGGAATACCCCGGTCGAAAAACGTTGCTGAGCTGCCGGGCTGTGTCGACGTCTGGTGGTAGTCAAAGATCATACGATGCAGCGCCAGCCGGGCAAAGCAGGGTAAATCAACCCATGGCAAACAACGCCCCCCCTCTGCAACCTGCTCCTGAATCAGCACCCGCGACGCTTCGTCGACAGTATGGTAACCTGCCGTTTGCAGGGCATTGAGCAGTGTGGTTTTCCCCGCGCCGGGGCCACCAGAAATAACAAAATTAGGCATAGAGCAGCGCAAAGATACCCAGCAGCGCCATCACCATCAGCAGGCAGGTGCGGTGATTAATGGCAACCGCCCGGTCGATATCGTCGGGTTCGATGGGTCGATCGTGCTCGCCGATAAACGGTTTGTCGACTAGTATACCGTGATAGACGTTTGGCCCGCCGAAGCGGCAATCGAGCATGCCTGCCAGTGCGGCTTCGGGGTAACCGGCGTTGGGGCTTTTATGTCGACGACCGTACCGGAGGGCGAACTGCAATGCCCGGAGACTACCCCCCGACAGGCTCATCAGCAAGGCCGTTAGCCGGGCCGGAACGAGGTTGGCAAGATCATCGAGCCGGGCTGCGAATTTGCCAAACTGTTCGTAGCGGTCGCTGCGGTAGCCGATCATTGAGTCCAGTGTGTTAATCAGCTTGTAGGTCATCATGCCCGGTACGCCCGCCAGCCCGTAGAAAAACAGTGGCGCAATGACGCCATCGCTGAGGTTTTCCGACATGGTTTCCAGTGCCGCGATCCGAATCTGCTGGGCACTCAACCGCGACGTGTCCCGCCCGACAATGCGGGCTACCTGCCGCCGTCCGGCTTCCAGGCCGTCCTGTTTCAGCACCCGAAACACGGCCTTCCCTTCGGTAATCAGGTTGTTGTTGGCCAACCCGTACCAGACAAACAGGCTGTTGATGAGCACGTAAACGGCCGGATGAATGCGTAAAGCAAGCGCGTTTAGGCTGTAGAAAAACAGCCAGACGCCGACGCATAGGCCAATTGTTAGCGCAGCCCCTTTACCGAAACGGCCTGTTCCCCGGTTGAGTCGGCGCTCACCGGCGGCAATCAGATTACCAAATACCCGAACAGGATGCGGCCAGTTGTCGGGATCGCCAATGAGCAGATCAAGCACATAGCCCAGCAGCAGTGGAAGTCCCAATTGTATCAGTGCATCCATTCGGTCAGTGCGTCGATGAGCAGCGCATTTTTGTCGGGTGCGAGGGTGCAAAGTCGAAAATGGCCCGGTCGCAGCCCCCGAAAGTTACTGGCGTCGCGGATGAGCAGGCCGTGTTGGTTGAGCAAATACGCTTTCAAATCGGCCGCCGTCCCGGTGCGGGTTTCAGCCAGGAAGAAGTGGGTGGCCGTGTCGAGGGCTTGAATCGTTGGCAGTTGGTCCAGCGCATCGGTAAACGCCCGCCGGTCGGCCAGCAGTTGGCTTAGCGGCAGTTGAATGTGGTCGTAGTGATCGAAGATGAACTGCCCGGCGGCCATCGCCATCGCATTCACTGTCCACGGTTGTTTGCAGGCCGTCAGCCGGGTGATCAGCAACGGCGACCCAATGACGTAGCCCAGCCGTAGCCCCGGAATGGCGTAGGCCTTCGTCAGTGACCGCATAACCAATAGATTGTCGTACTGAGCGAGCAGGGGCAGGGCCGTTTCCAGTTTGTCGGTAAACTCAATGAACGCTTCGTCGACCACAAACAGCGTTTGCGGATTTCTGTCCATCCAGGCAGCTAATGCGTGAAAAATGGCTCCTGTCGGGTTGTTTGGATTACAGATAAATACCAACTCAGCCGAGAGCGAAGGTGTATCCGTGAGCGTGTTCCAGTCGAGAAAGTCGAGCTGATGGCCGTGCATCCGGCAGGCGTCTTCGTACTCCGCAAAGGCGGGCGTAACGATTGTCGTGTGGCTACCGGCGAATGCCTGCGCGATCAAATAAATCGTCTCGGTCGTGCCGCTGTTGACCAGCACCTGATCGGCGGCAAGCCGGTGGTGACCAGCGATCTGTTCGGCCAGTTGCCCCGCCAGTGCGTCGGGGTAGCGGTTAATCCGGTCCCACTGACTGAATAGGTAATCTTTCAGACCTGCCGGTTCGCCACCATACCAAACGTTGGTGCTGAAATCGGCGCGAATCGGGGTCGCGTAGCGATAGCGGTCATCGCCATGTCCGTGTAGCATAAATCAGGCTTCGACCAACTGAATCTGAGGAACGTACCGCCGAAACTGTTCGTCGGCAGAGATAATAGTCAGCCCCTCCGCTATAGCCGATGCCATGAGCAGCCGGTCGAACGGGTCGCGGTGATTGGCCAATAGGGGTATTGAATTGTAGACCGCGATGTGGGCAGTTTTTAGGGGCAGGAGTAGAAAGCCATCCTGTTCCAATTGATTGGCGAGTGTGATTGTGTCCCAGCGAAGGTCCGGCAACTTGCCGATTGTTTGTTTGATCGCTATTTCGAACAGTGAGAGTTGGGCAACCCAAATACTGTTACGCCCATCGATTAGCATCTCTCTTATTGCGGGCTTGAGTTCCGAACCGTTCAACTCAAACCAGATGAGAATTTGCGTATCGATGAGGTAGTCCATCACATGTAGTCGTTTAAGTCGTCCAATGGGGCGTTGAAATCAACCGGGATGCTACCGCCAAGGTGGCTAAGTCCGCCCGGTTTGCGCTGTGTGGTGGCTGGATTTTCGTCTTCCAGTATCAACACAACAACCTTTGTCTTTTTTGACGTCGGGAAGGTTTCGTTCAGCGTCAGTTGCCCGTTTTCGTATGTACCCTCGATAGCCTTGACCATAGCGTAGCACGTTTTCAGTATCAGCAAGCAAAGATAACGATTTTGCCTCCCCGGCTCTACAGGCGCATCGACGTGTAAGGCTGAGCAGTACCGGCGTGCCTGCGGGTTGGTACGTCCACTGCTAGCGGGCTTAATACCGTCCCTACAAATCAGTATTTTCTATTTGTGAATAAAAATTTATTGTAATTCAATAAATTTTTATTGAACCTTGTATCGAACAAATGATCGGAATCATGAAAACAAAGACAAAACAGATCATACCAGTGGCTCATGTCGTTGCCTGGATCATCTACATTGGCCTGTGTATTAAAGCAGGGGGACTAATCATTTCCTTCATCATTAGCCTCATGGGTAACCCGGCTCTGGCGGGAGAAATTTATGCCGATCTGGACTTATCCATGCTTCGTCAGGCTGGCATGCGTCATTATATCTCCGTGGTTTCGCTACTGGCTGCGCTGTACTGCCTGAAGGCACACGTTTTTTACATACTGATCCAGATTCTTTCGACACTCAATCTGGACTATCCATTCAGCACACGGGTAGCGTCATGGGTCGATACGATCAGTCAGCTTATGCTTGGGATGAGCGTGCTGGCGCTGATTGCGGAGGGGTATTGCGGCTGGCTGGCTAAACGGGGCGTGGCAATTACTCAAAGTTGGGGTAGCTCCGAATACCTGTTTATGGCAGGCGTCGTTTTCATCGTTGCGCTGGTGTTCAGACGAGGAACCGAAATGCAGGCCGAGAACGAGTTGACTGTCTAAGCCATGCCGATTATCGTAAATCTGGATGTGATGATGGCGAAGCGTAAGATGTCGCTGAATGAATTATCGGAAAAAGTCGATCTAACGCTGGCGAACCTGTCTATACTGAAGACGGGAAAGGCGAAAGCAGTTCGGTTTTCGACCCTCGAAGCCATTTGCAACGCGCTGGATTGTCAGCCCGGCGATATTCTGGAGTTTCGTCAGACTGACGGATGAACTTATGCTCGCATCGAGCTGTAAATCTGCTCCATGTCGACGTGTTGGCGAATAAGTTCGGCTAGCCGGTCGTACTGCTCTTCTTTAAAATGGGCGTAGTCGAACGGCTCATTAGTCGACCCGGCCGTGTAGGGGGCCAGCAGATCATTGATGACGATATCGTTGTCGAGAATGCCGTGCAGGTACGTCCCCCAGCAACGGTCATGGAGTAAGTAGCCGTCCGGTTGCCCATTGTCGAGCCGGGCGAGGGGGTTCGGCGTGCCCGTAACATCGGTCTGCCCCATATGAATCTCGTAACCTCGGCACGGGTCAGTCGTTTGGCGGTACGTAAAGCTGCGCTGCTGCGTCGTTTTGACGGGTTGCAATATCGTCCGGATGGGTAGCAGGCCGAGTCCCGGTAGCGTTTCGATGGGGCCTTCCAGATGGTCGGGATCTTCCACGACTTCGCCCAGCATCTGATAGCCTCCGCAAATGCCAATGACCGTTTTACCCCGCTTGTATACGTCGGTAATTGCCCGGGCGATGCCGTTATTTTTGATGGTCAGTAGGTCGTCAATGGTGTTTTTGCTGCCCGGCAGAATCACGATGTCAGCCTGCGCGATGTCGTCGGGCTGATGGGTGTAGAACAGATTCACGCGCGGGTCGCGCTCCAGCCGGTCGAAGTCGGTGAAGTTGGACATCCGTTTGAGCAGCACCACCGCCACATTTACCTTTCCCGCTGACATCGACCGGGCTTTCTGTTCGAGTGCGACCGAATCTTCCTGCTCAATAAAGATATCGCGGAAGTAGGGTAGCATCCCGACTACCGGTACACCCGTCAGCTCTTCCAGCATCCGACGACCGTCGTCGAACAGACGAGCGTCGCCCCGGAACTTGTTGATGATGATGCCTTTGATGAGTGCCCGTTCGTCGGGCGTCAGCAGGGCGATGGTGCCATATACGCTGCCGAACAGACCGCCCCGGTCAATGTCGCCGATGAGATAGGTAGCGGCTCCGGCATGGTACGCGATGCGTAGGTTGGTAATGTCGCGGTGCTTCAGGTTCAGCTCCGATATGCTACCTGCGCCTTCCATCACGACGGGCGAATGCCGACTGGCCAACCGGTCGAATGCCTGCGTTACGGCGGCAAATAGCTCAGCCCGGTCGTTGCCCATGAAATAATCGTAGGCCGACTGATTACCGATGGGTTTACCGTTCAGAATCACCTGCGAACTGCGGTCGTTGGTGGGTTTGAGCAGTACCGGATTCATGTCGGTATGGCAGGGGAGTCCGGCAGCTTCGGCCTGTACCGCCTGCGCCCGACCGATTTCCAGCCCGTCCGGCGTCGCGTAGCTGTTGAGCGACATATTCTGTGCCTTGAATGGCGCGGGCTGGTAACCGTCCTGTTTGAAAATGCGGCAGAAGCCGGCCGTAATGACGCTCTTTCCCACGTCGGAGGCCGTCCCGACAAACATGATGGGCCGAAGGTTAAGCATGAAAGCAGACTTAATAGATCAGCGAGTTGGATACGCGCAACCGGGGGATGAATCGAAAATCTTTGATGTTGTATGTCCGCAACTCGATGTTATAGATTAGGGCTGTAGCAGCAATAAAGGTGTCTGGAAGCCCTATGTGATGAGATAGAGCATATAACTGCGAAAGTTGCAACGCCAATTGTGCTATTGGTTCGTTGACGGGTAACATGAAAAAGCCCTGTAACTCCTTCTGAATCGTGGTGAATTCCGGCTTGTTCAACGCGCCCTGATATAACTCCATGGCGATGATGGTATTGATCGCCAGGTTAGCTTTCCCAATGGTATTAACAAAAGCAACGGCGTCGGGGCGCTTACGTAGGTAATCGATTAAAATCGACGTATCGGTTAAAAGCATTAGCGACGCCAGGAAGCTTTACGAAGATTGGAAACGTAGTCAGCGGAGTCGGTAACCTGACCGAACAGCGTCGTATTTGCTGATTGTTCGTTGGATAGATCCAGCGAATCAGCAATGATGTGCCCATGCTCGGTGGGATTAAGATGCGGGTATTCCAGTGTCGGCAAGGCTGCGCTCAACAGTTCTTCAATGACCAACTGCACACTCTTTCCGGTGGCATTTACCTCATCGTTGATGCGTTGCTCCAACTGGGCGTCGTCGATATGCACGGTTATCATTAGCGGCTTCGATGTTTATTAGATTTACATAAGAGGGCGGTTGGCAACTATCAAGTTCGAACTGTACTACTTTTAGTCGATGAGATTCACCCTGACTGGCTATTTATTTCGGTCTCACTCATTTTCGTCTGAACCTGCTTTCGCAGCGCAGCCATACCCGACTTTTTCCGTATCACTCGTATCAGATTTAACTCTTCCATATCCTGTAGGAGCTTCAGCGCTTTCTGATCGACAAGTTCTATTTCGAGCGTGCTCATACCTATTGCTGAATAAATGGGTACAAAACAAAACTACAACATAAACAGAGCGTAAAAAAGCCCCTGATGGGTCGTAGTTGACACACAACTGTTCGTGCCTACTTCGTGAGAATATAGCTCGAAACGGTTTCTGTGAGCGCATTGGGCGACAAGCTATCCAGCGAAATACAGTCTGCTCCCAAGGCGTCGGCAAGGGCGTTGGCGCGGCCCAAACGCAGGTAGTCGGCGTCGGTGTCCAGGACCAGCGCGGGGACGGATTGGGCGCGTACCTGACCGGCAAGCTGCACGACCTGCTGCCACGCATCGCCACCGCCCGCCCCGGCGGACAGACCCGGCAGGGAAACGTTGGCTTTGCCGTCGCTGAGGATAACCAGTAACGGACGCTGATCGCGGAACTGCTGCATCATGTCGAGGGCGAGTTGCAGGGCGTGGGGCAGGGGTGTCCGCCCGCCAGTGGGTAACGTATGCAACGCTTGCTCGGCCTGCTCGACGTTTCGCGTCGGCGGCAGTAGCAATTGTGCGTCGACACCCCGGAAACTGATGACACCCACGCTGTCGCGGTGCTGATAGGCGTCGGTCAGCAGACTTAGTACGGCTCCTTTCACCGCTTCCATTCGCTGACCGGCTGCCATTGACCCCGACGCATCCACGACGAACAGAATCAGCCGCCCGGTCTTACTTGCCCGCACCGTCTGATGCAAGTCGTCGCGGCTGATGGTGATGTCACTCGCATCGCGAAGCAGCGCGCTCTGAAGCGTAGCCGTAACGGCCAGGTCGGTCGGCTGCGGATTGGGAACGGCACGCACAAACGCGCCCTGCTGATGGCCGTTTGTCACCTGATGCTTTCCCGCCGGAGCCGGGTGGGGCTGACGTAGGGTTTCGGCCGGTACGATTGGTAACGTCGGTGCATTGACCAGTGGCAGTGCACCGAATATCCGTTCCGGTTGGGCTGATTCAGGATTTTGCCCCTTGTCTTCTTCCGATGAATCGTTCGGTGCTGAATCCGGCTCTGTGCTATCCGATCCTGCTCTGTTTTCGGCAGGCGGTTGTGGTGGAGCAGTTGACGTATGAGGGCGGTTGGCGGCTGGCGGTGATGCGTCGGTTGCTTTTTTACGTTGCCGGTGGGGTAATGCCAGTTCAGCCGCCTGCTTTACGTCGTCGGGTGTCACGTCGGTACGTCCGGCAAGAGCGGCTATCGTCAGGGCTGTTTTGTACAACACGATGTCGGCTCGCAGGCTGACGATGTTCAGGTCGGTGCAAAGCTGGCTGATCAGCGTCAGCATCCCATCGGCCATGCGGACGGATGGCAGCAACTGCCGGGCCTGCTCAATCTTATGCTGCAACGTTTGCTGCTCGCTGGTCCACTGCTCGGTGAAGGCAACCGGGTCGGCTTCAAACGCGATGCGTCGGCGCACAACCTCAGTGCGCTCCTCGACCGCGCGAGGAGCCGCTACATCGACCACTAATCCGAACCGGTCGAGGAACTGCGGGCGCAGCGTGCCTTCTTCGGGATTCATCGTACCAAGCAGCATGAACCGTGCGGGATGACTGACCGACAGTCCGTCGCGCTGTACCGTATTGACGCCCATTGCCGCCACGTCGAGCAGTACATCGACCAGATGATCGGCCAGTAGGTTTACCTCATCGATGTAGAGAATGCCCTGATGTGCCGACGCCAGCAGCCCCGGTAGGAGTTTCTTCTGCCGGTCGACCAGTACGCTTTCCAGATCGAGACTACCCACTACCCGGTCTTCGGTCGCGCCCAGCGGTAAATCGACAAACGGAACGGCGATGGATTCAATCTGATAGTCGGCTTGCTGACAGGCGTCGCAAACCGACAGCGGCTCGTCGGGGCGGCAGTTGAAGCGTGAATTTGCTACACGCTGGACTGGCGGCATGACGGCTGATAACCCCCGAACGGCGGTACTTTTCGCCGTGCCTTTGTCGCCCCGAATCAGTACCCCGCCAATGCCCGGATTGACGGCGCACAGCAGCAGGGCCTGTTTGAGCAGCGGCTGACCAACGAGGGCAGAAAATGGGTAAGTCATCGTTACGCTGAGAAAATAATCAGACAGTTGTTAGCTGTCATACGTGTACTGGTTGCCCTATTCTCCGCAAACTTGCGGAGAATATGTTGGTTAATCTCCGCATCTATTCGTTCCGGGCTTCGAGCAGGCGTTCGCTGGTGAGGTAGATGCCCTGCAACGCGTTTAGCATGTCGGGCGACGGTTCGGCCCATAGACCGCGTTGGGCGGCTTCGAGCAGGCGTTCGGCGATGGCGTTCAACGCCCACGGATTGTTGTCGGCGAAGAATTGCTGCATGGCGGGGTCGAGGGCATAGGTTTCACCGACTTTCGCGTACATCCAGTCGTCGACGACCTGCGCGGTGGCGTCGTAGCCGAATAGGTAATCGACCGTAGCGGTCAGTTCCAGACCGCCTTTGTAGCCGTGTTTTTTGATGCTCTCGATCCACTTCGGATTGACGACCCGCGAGCGGAACACGCGTAGGGCTTCCTCCTTCAGATCGCGGACAACGGGCCGGGCGGGGTTCTGTGAATCGCCGAAATAATGCTTCGGCTGTTGACCCGTCAGGCTGCGGATGGTGGCAATCATCCCGCCGTGGAATTGCAGGTAATCGTCGCTGTCGAAAATGTCGTGTTCGCGATTATCCTGATTGTGCAGGGCCACTTCCACGCCCGACAGCCGTTGCCGGAACTCGTCGCGGGCGTCGGTCCCCTGTACAGTGCGCGTGTAGGCGTAGCCGCCCCAGTTGACGTAGGTTTCGGCAAAATCAGCGTCGGTATGCCAGTTTTTCTCGTTGATGAGCGGTAGAATCCCCGCGCCGTAGCTACCCGGTGCCGCGCCGAAAATGCGGTAACCCGCCCGCTCTTCGGCTTCTTCGAGGGGTACGTCCTGCGCCTGCAACTGTGCCAGTTCAGCCAGGTAATGCTTGCGGACGAAGTTCTGCTCCGGTGGTTCATCCAGCGCAATGACTCGTTGCACAGCGTCGTCCAGCAACTCGATGAGGTGGGGGAAGGCGTCGCGGAAAAAGCCGCTGATACGGGTCGTAACGTCGATGCGCGGGCGACCCAACTCAGCCAGCGGAATCACCGCAATATCGACCACGCGCCGACTTTCGGCCTGCCAGACGGGCCGTACCCCCAGCAGGGCCATCACCTCGGCGGCATCGTCGCCACTGGTACGCATCGCGCTCGTGCCCCAGATACTGATGCCGACGCTTTCGGGGTAGCGGCCGGTTTCCTTCCAGTGTCGGTCGAGGACTTCACGGGCCAGTTGCTGCCCCACCTCCCAGGCCGCCTGCGATGGCAGCGCGCGCGGATCGACGGCGTAGAAGTTGCGGCCCGTCGGCAGAATGTGCGCTTGCCCGCGCGTCGGTGCGCCACTCGGCCCCGCCGGTACGTACCCGCCCGACAAGCCATGTAAGAGGTTGACCAATTCGTCATCGGTGCGGACCAGGTTCGGCAGGAGTCGCTCACAAACGTAGGTCAGTACCTGCCGGATGCCGGTTAGGGCGGGCGTGGCGGGGGGCAGGTTGAACGTTTCGAACACGATCTGATCGATCTGACCGGTGCGGAATCGGTGTTGTTCAGCCACGC
Organism: Spirosoma rhododendri; assembly: GCF_012849055.1. Classification (NCBI taxonomy): domain Bacteria; kingdom Pseudomonadati; phylum Bacteroidota; class Cytophagia; order Cytophagales; family Cytophagaceae; genus Spirosoma; species Spirosoma rhododendri. The sequence goes on from NZ_CP051677.1 coordinate 3,703,504, forward strand.
GGAACAGGTGGTTGCTCAGTTCGTCAATCACCTCAAGCGCGTCGGCAGCGGTCACGACGGGGCGTCCGGCGAGGTCCGTGAACTGGTCGGAAACGGTCGTGAGCCGGGTGCCTTTAGCCGATTGCAAGTCGTTCAGGTCGAAGCCGAACAGGTGGGCGATTTCGGTGGACAGGCTCGGTGCGGATGCGTTGGGCAGTCGGGTAAGCGATTGCAGCATATCGATCAGCGCGTCGCCGGTGGGCATCTCGCCCAGCGTGTGCAGGCCGTTGCGAATCTGAGCCGCACCTAGTTCGCAGAGGTAGCCGTCGATGTCTTCGATCAGGTGCGCCACGTCCTTGCCGTCCATCTCCGTCAGGCTCACCGGCACCCCGTCGGGTGTCATCTCGTCGTCCCACTCGTGCTTGTGGTCGCCGTGGTCGCGGCTGAGCATGGCCGACAGGTCCATGTCCAGATTGGTCTGTTTGATGAGCGTCCAGATCTGCCGTTGCAGCAGCGGCAGCTTGGCCGGGTCCATCGTCTCGACCTGATAATATTCATCGACCAGTTGCGTCAGTTGGGCCAGTTCGCCGTAACTATCGGCCGACGTCATGGGTGGCGTCAGGTGATCGACCACCACTGCGTGGGCGCGTCGTTTCGCCTGCGATCCTTCGCCGGGGTCGTTGATAATGAAGGGGTAGAAAAGCGGCAGATCACCCAGCAACGCATCCGGGAAGCAGTTCGCCGACAGGCCGATGCTTTTGCCCGGTAGCCATTCCAATGTACCGTGCTTGCCAACGTGTACGATGGCGTCGGCCTGCCAGTCGTCGCGGAGCCAGCGGTAGAGGGCGTAGTAGTGGTGCGTCGGCGGAAGGTCGGGCTGATGGTAAATGGCGTCGGGGTCCATGCCATAGCCGCGCGGGGGTTGCAGGGCCACGAACGTGTTGCCCAGGTGCAGCCCCGCCAGCGCGATGTGCCCGTCGTGGACGTAGGTTTCGCCGGGGGGCGGTCCCCACTGCTTCGTCATTTTCTGCTGCACGACTTCGGGCAGGTCGGCAAACCAGCGGGCGTACTGCGCCGTCGGCACCCGCCCGGCCGCGTTCGCCAGTTGGTCGGTCGTCAGGTACGTTTGGTCGTACGAACAGCGGTGGATCAACTGGTGGATCAGGTCGGTGCCGGTAGCGGGCAGGTCGCCGACCTGATAACCTTCGGCCTGCATGGCGCGCAGAATATTCATCAGCGATGCGGGCGCATCCAGCCCCACGGCGTTGCCGATCTGCGATGCTTTCGTGTTCGAATTTGTGAAGATAAACGCGACCCGTTTCTGCGCATTGGGCAGGTTCCGCAGCATCGAAAACCGCCGGGCAAGTCCCGTTACGCGTTCCACCCGGTCGTCGAGGGGCACGTACCCCTTTGTCGTGCGCTCCTTTTCCTTGAACGACACCGGCACGGTGATAATCCGCCCGTCGAACTCCGGGATAGCGACGTTCATGGCTGTGTCGAGTGGGTTCAGTCCACGGTTCGACGACTCCCACGGTCCCCGTGCCATACCGGGCGTCATGGCCTGAAAAATGGGTACATTCAGTTGCGCCAGCATCGCCTGCGAGGGAGACTCATCGTCGCCCGAACGCAGGTCGGTCATAGCGTAGGAAATGGTGTTGATGAGGTTGTCAATGGCGATGCCGCCCCGATCGGACTGAAAAAACGCGAACGCAAACGGCGCACCTGTGTCAGAATCGATGGCTTTAAGCGAGGTCGTGAACACGGGCAGCGCGTTGAGCGATTTCTCTTCCAGCGACCGCACCAGCGCGTCCACGAAAGCTGTATTGCCGCTGATCCAGTGCGAGCGGTAGAACGTGATGCCCACCGTCGGCCAGTCGGGGTTGTGGCGTTGCACCCAGTCCTGAAGGTCGGTGTTTTCGGGCAGATCAGGGTGGTAAATGCCGTGGTTGGGGAGTTGCACCGGCGCGTCGGCCCCGAAACCCGTCAGCAGCAGGTGGTCCGACAAAAAGTACAGCAGCGACGTCAGGTTCTGATACCCCCCGGCCTGTACGTAGGCCAGCGTTTCGTGCAGAATGGCGGGCGACACCGTCGAGACGGCGGCAAATTCCGGGTTCAGATCACCCGTGCCGCTAATGACGATCAGGTGCTGCCCCCGCTCGTTGGCCCGACGAACCAGTTCGCCAAAGCCCGGTACGCTGCTCGGCCGACCGTGAATGCGGAGAATGATAATCTGGGCGGCACCAATCTCGCGGTCGAGCAACTGCGCCATCTGCGCTTCGCTCTTGATCGCCAGTAAACTCAGCCCCGTCGTTTTCGGGAAATCGTCGGGCAGCGTTTGTATCACCCGGTTCATCGTTAGCAGGTCGGTGTCGGCATGGGTCAGGAACACGACACCGCTTGTTGGTAGGGCCACCTGCCCCGTCTGTGTGGCTGTTTCGGAGCCCTTCCAGCTGTAAAACTGAAAGACGTATTCCGACAGCTCGGCTGGGGGCGGCAGGTAGCCATCGGCGGTAATCATACTGTCGATGTAGTCAAAAATGGCGATGATCTGCCAGTCGCTGTTGATGGAGTGAAACCAGACCGACTGCCCGTCGAATAGTAGCGTTACGACATTGGCGAGTGTACACGGGCCCAGACAGCCGCCTTTGGTCATGTGGACGACGTTGCGGATTTTTCGGCGCATCCACTCGCTCTTGTACAGGTCGACCGGAATGGCCGCGTACCCCCGGTCGACGCGCCCGCAGCAGCAGGCGTTGTAACAGTACGACAGGTGCCCCCGGCGCTGCACGAGGTTAATGGCTTTCCCGTCGGCGCGGGTCACGCGTTGCCGTTTGATATCTGCCATAACTAGCAATAGTCAGTTCGTTTCCAGAAGAGCGTAGTTGCTGGGTCGGTACAGGCGAACGCCCGGCACCCGGTCAAAATGCTTCTGGTTGAGAGTAAAGATGGGTACGTCGAAAAAGAGTCCGACGCCAATAGTAAAGCAGTCGTCCAAACCCGTATCGGGGTACAATCGGCTGACTTCTACCGCTAAATCCAGACAGTCACCATGATTGAGCTGTACGTAGTTATCCAGTAGTCGGCGAATAGTAGCGAATTCACTTTTGGTGATTGGGTCGACTGTGCGTCCCCGAATAGCGACTAGCCAGCGCATCAGTTCGATATAAATGCTGGCAGACAGAACGGGCACCGCCGAAGTCATCAGTTCATTATAGGCGGTAACGATCTGGGGTTTTTGCAAAAAGTAGCGACTGATCACGCCCGTATCGACCAGAACGAACGAGTTGGGGGAGACGGGATTCATTCAGGCTGAACGGGCGCGGGCGTAATGTCTTTGTGTTTCGCCAGAATCCGTTGGATGGCCAGGCCGGGGTTTTCGGTCGGTAGTTCACCCGCCGGAATGACGCCTTCAATTGGCTTGCCTGCCGCGTTACGGCCACGAATCACCAAAGGAATCGTTGATTTTTTCGTCGTCCTGGTAGCCATGCTATTCTCGTTTACTGGATTAACAAATTTAACGTATTCGGTGCTGGCATACCAGCTTCCAGGCGAATATAGGCAGTTTATGAGGCCACCTGATTCGCCGTTTCAACTGAATTCAGCCGAAGTAAGTGCTCGATAAACGCTGGGTTATCGCCCCAGTAGAGGTGAACGTAGGACGCGAACGTGTTCTGAACGCGGTATAGCTTCGTCTCGACCGGAATGCCTTTGGCGTTGCTGATCGACGCGACAGAGGGCAGGGGAGTTGGTTCCGCCAGATTGGAATAGTGGAATTCGTGGCCGTTGATACGCATGTCGTTCCAGTTGACGGTTCGGTAGCCCAGCGTCAGTTTGGCGGCTTGCATCGAGGTCGTTACGTCCAACACCCCCGCCATCGGCCAGGCTGTTCCAGACCGGGTCAGGCGGGACTGGACTTGAATGGATTGACTTAGGTACATCAACCCACCACATTCGGCGTAAGCTAGTCCACCCGACAGGCAGTAGTCGTGGATACTGGTACGCATGGATTCGTTCGCGCTCAGTTGCTGCGCGTGCAATTCGGGGTAACCGCCGGGCAGGTACAGAAAATCCGTGTCGGGTAAAACCGAATCGTGCAGAGGGCTGAAAAACGTGACGGTGCCGAACTCCGCCAGCCGGTCGAGGTTTTGTTTGTACGTGAACAGAAAGGCTTCGTCCCGTGCTACGCTGATTCGGCGCGTCTGCCGTTCCGATACCGACGTAGTTGCTGGTGCCACCACCGGTGCAGCGGTCTGCGTGACGGTCAGCAGCCGGTCGAGGTCGACGGTTTTGGGTAGTTCGTCGGCGATGGCCTGAATGATCTGTTCGTAATCCGTTTCGGACGACAGGTGCAGCCCCAGATGCCGCGAGGGAATGGCAAAGCGCGGGTTGTTGGGCAAATAGCCCAGCGGTTCTACACCCACATCGGCGCAGGCGTCGGCCAGAAACCGGTAGTGCGATTCAGACCCAACGTTGTTGAAAATAGCCCCGACCAACCGGATACCCGCGTAAAAATTCTTGAATCCGTAGAGCAGCGGGGCCACCGAATACGCCATCGCCTTCGCGTTGACAACCAGCACGACGGGTATGTCCAGTAACTCCGCCACGGCCGCGCTACTGCCCTGCATCCGATCCGACCCGTCGAATAACCCCATCACCCCCTCCGTAATCGCGACGTCAGTCTCCTGCACGTATCGCCCATACGAAGCCCGTACGTGCTCCGGCGACGCCATGAATAAATCGAGATTGATGCTGGGCGGCAGTCCGTTGGGCGGCACTCCGTTGGGTCGACCGGCCGCCGTGCTGTGGTGCTGCGTGTCGATGTAGTCGGGGCCGCACTTGAACGGCTGCACCTGCAATCCCCGGTTTGCCAGCGCCCGCAACAGCCCCAGCGTGAGGGTCGTCTTGCCGGAACCGCTGGACGGTGCCGCGACAAGGAACTGAGAAAAGCGTTCAGCCATGCGTAACGTGGGTTGAGTCGTGAGCAGACCAACGGCCGAACCGGTATTTCTGTGCGCTGGCAGTATGGAGAAGAGGGGGTTGGTAGGCAGGCCTATACTGCCGTTCTTGCTGATACCATACCGGTAAGTCAGCACGCACCAAACCCGACCTAGCTTCAAACCGCGGAAGCGTTGTCGTCTCGAAACAGGCAGGTCTCCTGACTTGAACCATCGCTGCCGTCCTTCCCGAATCGACGGGTTAGTGGACGCTTGTGAGCAGCGACTTGATGCGTTCGTACAGTTGCGCGACAGTTCGGGCTTATCCCGATTCCCTTTTCACCACCTATAGGGTGGCACCTGTTTCGGTTGGAAGAAATGACGTCGAAACGTTAATCGATACCAAAGGTAACGCGAAAAGCCCCTACTTTTGCAGCTGTTAGCTGGTGCCCTTCCGTTGCGGAGGGCTTAAAAGGGAATCCGTCGCCCCGCCGATGCGGAGTTAATCGGAGCAGTTCCCGCTGCTGTATAGTTCACAAATCAGGCATTGACAATACGCCACTGTTCCGGACGGAATGGGAAGGCGTCGGTGCTGAACGAGCCAGAAGACCTGCCGCGAACATCATAACCGGGTTGCTTTCGGGACCAAAAGCGGCAGGAAAGTCAACGGATGCGCCGATGCGGCAGCGTCCGGGCTTTTTTCGTGCGCACTTCCCAACGGTCAGCCCCAATCCGTTGCGCACATGGTCAATCCGTTACTCCTCGATTCGTTACTGCTGGGGGTTCAGCACTCCTTCGAACCCGATCACATGGCTGCCGTGTCGGTACTGGCGTCGGAGAAAGAAAAATCAGGCCGTCGGCATCTATGGCGGGTCATCTGGCGGTCGTCGCATTGGGCGCTGGGGCATTCGTTCACGCTCATTCTGTTTGCCTGCTTCATTCTGTTACTCAAATCGGCCCTGTCTCTCAACATCGCCGAGCAGGTTGAACTGGCGGTTGGGCCGCTGATGATCTGGCTGGGCGTCGTCGCGATCCGGCGCAATTACGTACAGACCCACGAACGCGCCCATCCGCACAATCCACCGGCCACGACGTTCAGCCGGTCGTTCTGGGTTGGGATGGTGCATGGATTGGCCGGGACAGGTGGAGCCTGCACCGTCGCGCTGACCCTGGCTGCCCGCGACGCAGCAACCGCCGTCTGGATTATCATCCTGCAAAGCGCGGGGATCATCGTCGCCATGACGCTGTACGGTTGCCTGCTGGCTTTTTCACTGACAAAAGTGGTCGACCGCTGGCGCACGGCGGTGCGGGTTATCAACTACGCCGTCGGTATTTTCTCCATCGGCATCGGGCTTCTCACGCTGTGGGAAGTGGCCCAATCGTATCGGTAGGCCCGTTTTACTTCTCTTTCTGTCATCCCGACGACAGGAGGGATCTTCGGTAGCAGACGACTCTCCTACTCTTACCCGGAGATTCCTCCTGTCGTCGGGATGACAAAAACCGAACGGATTCAACAGCAATCATCTATCAATTAAATACAACCTACGTGACGAATTTTTTCCGTCGATGCGACCGTTTGGGTGCGCCTGTTTCTTCATCATCGGCTATATCGGTTCGCGTCGGCTCGACGCTGGTAACCCTGTCGTTGCTGACCGTGTCAGCCTATGGCCAAACGCCCGATTCACTCCGCAATCGTGACCTCACGGAGGTCGTTGTAACGGCGACCCGCTCCGATAGTCGGCGCGAGCTGGTGCCGCAGCAAATCAACGTACTAACCCGCCACGACATCGCCCAGACGCAGGCGTTCGACGTGACCGATCTGGTCAAGAAGCTGGCGGCTGTCAACGTCATTCAGTATCCCAGCTTGTCGTCGGGCGTGGGTATTCGGGGGTTCCGGCCGCAGTTTTCGGGGCTAAACCAACGTACGCTGCTGCTCATCGACGGCCGTCCGGCGGGGGCAACCAACCTCTCGACTATCGGCCTGAACAACGTCGAGCGGGTGGAAGTGCTGAAAGGTCCTGCGTCGGCGCTGTACGGATCGCAGGCGATGGGGGGTGTTATCAACGTCATTACCCGGCGGTCGCGCGGGCCGATTCGCGGAAACGCCTTTGCCGAATACGGGTCGTTTCAGACTTATCAGGCGGGCGGCAACGTCGGTGGCAACCTGACCAGACGACTCGATTTCGACCTGTCGGCCAGCTATTTCAAACGGGCGCAGGACTATAAACTGGGCAGCGGCAATTTCTTCCGGGACAAACTGAACGGCGATCAGGCGGTAAAGAATTATACCAACAAGCCATCGGAAACGGTGGACGACCGTAAAGACGACGGCCTGACCCGCCCCAACACAAAGCTGTCCTATTACTCGGGTTCGCTACGGCTGGGGTATCAGCTAGGTGCCAACTGGCGCGTCGATGTGCGGGGGAGAAGTTCATCGCGAAAGACGTCGAATCGCCGGGTGACATTACGTACGGTACCACGCAGTCGAGCCTGAAAGATGCCGATCGGCAGGCGGCTGAAGTTGCGCTGAGCGGCCAACTGGGGGCGCACAAACCGGTGTTGCGTGTGTTTGCATCGGGCGAAAATAGCTTTTTCAAAACGACCAACGTATCTGGCAAACCTGTTACACCTTATCAGTCGTCGACGACCGAAAACCGCTGGCAGGGGATTCAACTGAAAGACAACTGGCAGATCGGTCGGCACTCGCTGACCATTGGCTATGACTATCTGGATGCCAGTACGAGCAGCCGCGCCTGGACCGACGCGACCACCGAACGGGCACCAACCTCGCCCAACTACGCGATCCGTTCGTCGGCGTTCTACGCGCAGGGGCAACTGCGATTCAGCAACGATCGGCTGATTCTGCAACCGGGCATACGCTACGACAACATTACGTTCGACGTGAAGGAAACCCCGCTGCTGACGACTTACAAAGGCGGTAAATCGACCACGCCGTTCGTTAGCCCCAGCCTGGGCGCGGTGGTTCGCGTAGCACCTGATCTGCGATTGACGGGTACCGTGGGTCGCGCGTTCGTAACGCCCGATGCGTTCAACGTAGCGGGCTATTCGGAAGTGCGTACCTCGGCGGGGCGCATCACGATCACGACCGGTAACCCGGATATTCGCAACGAAAATAGCGTCAGCTACGACGCCGGGCTGCACTACAGCCGCCCCACGAGCGGGTTCAGCGCGGGCGTAACCTACTTCCACACGACCGTAAACGACCGGATTGCGCGCATTATCACGCAGGTAAACGAGCGGCAGACCAACGGCGATGTTATCGTGGCGCGGGCTACTTACGTCAACGCGGCCGATTCGCAGATCAGCGGGATCGAGTCGGAAGCGGGATATGATTTTGGCGCACTGGCAGCTTATCGGTATTCGCTGAAATTGTTCGCCAACGCCACCAACATGATTCGGTACAGCGAAACCGTGGTTGGTACCGACGGAGCCGTGACGGAACGCGACATCATGAACGTCGCGAAAGCCAACGTCAATGCCGGACTGGATTACGATTCGTTTAAGGGTTTCCGGGCGCGGCTGCTGGGCCGGTACGTCGGTCACCGCAAAGACACGGATTTCACCGACGCAGCCAACCCCGAAATCGAATACCCGGTCTATCTGGTGCTTGACGCCAGCGCGTCGTATACGCTGGCGCGGCAGCATACGCTGAGCCTGCAAGTGACGAACCTGACCGACGAAAACTACTACGAAAAGCGGGGCTACAACCTGCCCGGACGCTCGTTCTTCGTCCGGTATAACTTCGCGTTCTAGCCGCACTAACGCCACTAAACACCAAAGCCGCTATTGGACAGACCAATAGCGGCTTTGGCGTTTATCTGCCTGGTGGCCAAGCTATACGTCCCGGTGGTTAACGCTGCGAACCGGTTTTTTTCGTGGCTGGTCGTTTGGGGGCCGGTTCGTTGGTTGTGGAGCGGGCACCACGGGTTGGCTGGCTGGTAGCACCCGATGCTGGTGTGCCCATGTCGGGCGAAGACCGGGTCTGGTTGGTAGCACTTACCGACGGTGGCGCTGGCGCTGGTCGTGGATCTTTCCGGGTCGTCGTCTTTTGCTTGTTCTGGCGATCAGACCGTGTGCTACCCGATACATTGGCCTGGGCATAGCTGCTGGTGCCGATGGCTACTGTCAGGAGAGCCGCTATTAATAAGGTGCGAGTCATGCTTGTGCGGGGTTATTTTAAGTTGAGTACTATGTTCTGGTGTCAACGGTCTGTTTTTTAGCAGGGTTAACCGCTTTTTGAAATCGTGAGGGAATGGTCCGGTCGTGATATGCAGAAAGTGAGGTTGTATTGGTGTAGTATGGTGACAAATAACGTATTATGCTGGGTAATCAATCCGTGCAAAGCGTTTCACTTGGTCAGCCGAACCTATCAACTGGTACCGGGTTTATCTCCTACCAGCGTATATAACATACTGGATGTGGCGAATTGTGCCGCAGCTAACAAATGGACAGATGAGTGCCATCAAATACGCCCTTCAGCAACCTGAATCTATCGCCTACTGCACCGGTGCCAACAACTATTGCTGGATTCATTTTCGGTCCGGGGAGAAAGAGTTAGTATCCAAACCGATTAGTTACCTTGAGCGCAAACTGACGGCCTTCGTCCGGGTGCATAAAACGGTTCTGCTTAATCCAAGCTTTGTTGACCAGCTGGTGCCGCCCGCCACCCGGAAAAAGACGGGTCAGGTTCGGATCGATACGGGCGAAGCGTTTCCGGTCAGTCGGCGTCGCTGGGCACAGGTTGTTCTGACGCTGACGGGACAGGAAACACCGTCGTCTCCGGCGAACGATATCACAGTCGGGTCGGGTCAGGCTGTGGCAACCGTAAAACCGGCTGACGTTAATTCACTCGGCCGGACAATTGTGGTTGTGACGGAGCAGCCTCAAACCGCCTGGATGCTGGAAACGATCGTGGGCGACCACGCTTTCGATTACCAGTGTTACAGCGACACCACCAGCGATTCACTGGCAGACTTCTTAACGCAGCAGCCCGGTCTGGACCACCCCGCCCTGATGCTGATCGATGCCCGGACGGCTATTGATAAACGCCTGGGTATTCTCAGTCGGCTGAAGGCCAGCAGCGCGCTTTGCCACATACCGATAATCGTGTTGGTGTTGCCAAACCGCCAATCGATTTTGCAGGGCTATGCACACCGGGCCAATTCGGTAATCGCGATGCCAAAGGGGATACCGCCAGAAGAGACGCTGCGCCGTATATGCCGATTCTGGCTGGAAATGGCCGTGATGCCAACCAGCCAGAACCTGCTAGATTAGTTCACCATCCGGCAGTGTTGTTAAGTTCTTCTTCTGGTGGTAGCAATTGCCAAATTTGCTTCGGTCCGTTTACCCCCCAGCCCCCTGAGAGGTTGTTTGGGGAAGCATAAATTGGGTCAAAAATGCCCTTTTTGTCATCCCGAGCCTGCGAGGGATCCGCTCCGGCCTTTAGGTTTGAGGGTCGGTAAGATTCCAAGATTTGGTAGCTTACCGATGAACGAAAAACAGAGCGGGCTACCCTATCGCTCGGCAAGGTTCGTGGCCTATGGGCCGATTTAGGACCCGCCCTGTCTCTACTTGAATGGCTCGTATAGAAATGTGGGACATCAGGCCCGTTAGTAAGGTATTGAGCACAAAACAAGTAGACATTCGGCAACCCTAAATTAGAAAGCATCATGGACATTCACTACTTCGTGGGCATTGACATTGCGAAGGCCACCCTGGACTGGGCCATTTATACTGGTAAAAAGATAGTGCTGCAAACCAGCACACCCAATTCAGTAACGGGCATAAAGACCGCTTTGCGACTGCTGAAAGCACTCCCAGACTGGAATCCTAAGCAGGCGGTCTTCTGTATGGAACATACGGGTATCTATAACGCCCACCTGTTGGACTTTCTCCACAAACTCCATTTCCCCATTTGGTTAGAGTCGTCGTTGCAAATCAAAAAAGCGGGCGGGTTGCAACGAGGTAAGACCGACTCCATCGATGCCCAGCGTATTGCGGAATACGCCTATCGCTTTTGCGACCAAATTCGTCTGTGGGAAGCGCCCCGTCAAGTCATCCAGAAATTAGCTCTATTAAGTGCTGCTCGTCAGCGACTTATCAGCGTATACAATCAGCTTGCCGGTCCACTGGCTGAACACCAGGGCTTTATTGATCCCACTCTACAGAAGCAACTCAACAAAAGTTGTCAAGTCTCTCTCACCGCTCTGGAGAAAGATCGTAAGGCAGTCGATAGAGCCATTGGTGCGCTTATCGAAGCCGATCCTCGTCTGAGCCAACTTTTTGAACTGGTCGTGTCGGTTACCGGCATTGGCACGGCTACGGCCACTGAGATCGTCATCGCTACCAATGAAATGAAGACGATCACCGACCCCAAAAAGATGGCTTGTCATGCTGGGGTTGCCCCCTTCAGTTATCAATCGGGCAGTAGCGTCCGGGGACGCCCTGGTGTGAGTCAACATGCTCGTAAGCGGCTGAAGTCTCTCTTTCATTTGGGTGCGATGTCAGCTATCCGTGCCAAAGGGGAATTGCAGGACTACTACCAGCGTAAAGTCAAGGAAGGCAAGAATAAGATGCTCGTCCTCAATGCGGTTCGCAACAAGCTCATCCATCGGGTGTACGCGGTGGTGGCCAAGGGCGAAAAGTATGACAAAAATTATGTGTCTCCACTTGCATAAACCATAGAAATCGGCCCGGTTCGCTAGGAGCAAGAAAACGCCTGTTACCGGACCGGGCCGCCGGAGCGGATCCCTCCTGTCGTCGGGATGACAAAAATTCGTTCCTCAAACAACCTCTGAAGGGGGAGAAATTCATTCGCAGAATACTCCCCCTTCAGGGCGGTCCGACGGGTCGGGGCTAGGGGGTAAGCGGGACAGCACTCAACAGCCCTGCGGTTGGGAGCGGAATCTTTTCTCTATCCGATAGTAGATCTGGTTGAGGCACAGGTAGCATACGGATACGAGGCTCGTCTATAAGTTGCGTTGAGAAAGTACTGGTAGTTATAAAAAGCCAAACTGTAGGGGTGGCAGCGCAATCGTGTCCCACCAGTACGCACGCAGTTCATCGAAGTACGTGCGCCATTCGTCGACTTCAAAAGGCTTGACAACGTAACCGGCGGCTCCACGCTGATACGTTCCCTCAATGTCCGGACGATGATTCGACGAACTAAAGACAACAACCGGGATGTGATTCACCGGCATCGGCAGTGCCTTTATGGCCGTCAGTAAGTGCCAGCCGTCTTCGCGCTGGGGCAGATAAAGGTCCTGTAGAATCAGCTTGGGAAGTTCCCACTCCTGCGTGCTCCAGCTATCCAGCAGGGTAATCGCTTCGTTTGCTGAGCTGACGCGTACACAGTCGACTTCGGGTATAGACTGTGATAAGGCACTGCTAATCAGTGCCCACTGGTCGTTGTTGTCTTCAATGACCAACAGTTTAGATTGGGCAAGGCGGGAGCCGCTCCGTTGTTTATCAAGTGGGGTAGTCATAGTTAATAGGGAAAAAAGAGGACTAGATACGAACATATACGTAAATAGTATATATAAACTACCGACTAAAGGGTTATTTGTTTAATAATCTTTATCGGGGTCATACGAGCGGTTATTTATGCCTGGGACCATTGTCTCACTAAAGCAGAAAAGACGGTCTGGATTACGGCGGGGGAGGGAGGTGTTGGGTTATTTTTTTCACTGGCCAGGCACATACTATCGACTGCGATAGTGGTATTGCCAGCAATAAACACATAAACCCAACTAACCAGTATGTTTTACCACGACAAACGATTGCAGTACAAGGTACGGGTCGATAAGCCTAATCCACAATTCGCCCGGGCACTTCAACAGGCGCTGGGCGGAATCGAAGGCGAAATTCGGGTATGTCTGCAATACCTGTTTCAGGCCTGGAATTCGCGCGGCCCGGTCCGATACCGCGATATGCTGCTCGATACCGGTACCGAAGAAATATCCCATATCGAGATGCTGGCAACGGCTATCGCGCTCAATCTGGAGGGGGCGTCAAACTCGCTGGTCGATGATCTGGTGGGTAAAAACCCAATCGTGAAAGACATTATGGGGGCATGGACCCCCGGCATTATCTGTCGGCCGGGCTTGGTGCTATGGCCGCCGATTCCAATGGTGTGCCGTTCAACGGGTCGTGGGTGGTTGGCTCGGGCAACATTGCCGCCGATATGTACGCCAACGTGATGGCTGAATCGACGGGGCGGGTGCTGGCAACGCGGCTCTACGAAATGACCGATGATTCGGGCATGAAAGATATGCTGTCGTTTATGATTGCCCGCGACACCATGCACCAGCAGCAATGGCTGGCGGTGCTGGAAGAACTGGGGCATGGCGACATGAGTAAGGTGTTGCCCATTCCGAACAGCTTCCCGCAGAGCCAGGAGAAGCAGGAGTTCAGCTACGCGTTTGTCAACACCAATATTGACCCGTCGTCGCCGTCGATCGGTGAACACCGCCGGTGGACGGAAGGGCCGTCGATCGACAAGAAAGGGGAATTCCACGAAATCAAGGCGCAGCCCTATGGCGACGAGCCTCAACTTGGGCCACCTGCGCCGGAAGCCCACGCCCAGACCGAACAAATCGAGAAGGCAGGCGACAAAAGCTAACGTATGGTCAACAACTGGTCCGGGGCAGGGCAACAGCGTACACCCGGACCAGTCTCGCATAAACTGATATACATTCATCCGAAATACTCATGAAAATCAACACTGTATTGGCTGGGCTGCTACTGAGCGGTTCGCTGATAAATGCTAGTCTGGCTCAACAGCCGGGGACCGGTAACGCCAGCATGGCGGCCAACAAAGTCGGGAATGAAAGCAAAGCCGAATTCGACCGGCAGAACAAGCAGGGCGCAGCGGCCGTCAGTGCCGTATCGCCGACCAGTGCCAAACTATCGGAAGCCGATAAGCAACTGATGAACGAAGTGGCGATGGGGGGAATGATGCAGCTCGAACTGAGTCGGGTCGCGGTTCAGAAAGCGACCAACCCGCAAACGAAGGCGCTGGCTCAGGCTGAGGTAACCGAGCAAACCGGATTATCGGCCAAGCTGAAAGAGATCGCTGCCGCGAAAGGGGTTACGCTGCCTACCGCGCCCGACGCTCAGACGAAAACGCTGCTGACCAAATTCAACCAGGCATCGGGCACATCGTTCGATAAGCTGTACGTAACGGAGAGTGGGGTAAAAGGCCACGAAAAACTCAACCAGGTGATGACGAAAGTTGAATCCAGCGCGTCGGACAGCAACCTGAAGCAGTTGGCGAAAGCGGCTCATCCGCTGGTGAAAACGCACCTGAGCGTATCGCGGCAGATCATGACATCGATGTAAACTCCGCTTCAACCACTGATTCGACTGAAACAAGCCCCCGTTTTTCAGAAAACGGGGGCTTTCTGTTTGCTCCCTAGTCAGTAGAAGCGGGTGGGTGTCGACTTCATTTACCGAAAGACACTCAACAATCACACAATGCTAAAACGTACACTACTGCTGGCAATCGGCCTGACCGGACTGCTGGCGATGCCTGCCTACAAATCAGCTTCGCGCGCCGAAAAATGGGTTAGCCTGTTCGATGGCAAAACGCTGAACGGCTGGAAAGCCGCCGAAAATCCGGCAACGTTCAGCGTGCAGGACGGGGCTATTGTTGTAGCCGGGCCACGGGCGCATCTGTTCTACGAAGGGCCGGTGAATAACCACGATTTCAAAAATTTCGAGTGGAAAGCCGACGTCAAAACCATGCCCGGCTCCAACTCCGGCATGTTTATTCACACGGCCTATCAGGAAACCGGCTGGCCCAAACAGGGGTACGAGATTCAGGTCAACCAGACGCACACGGACTGGCGCAAAACGGGCAGCGTTTACGGGCTACAGGATGTGAAGGAAACGTTTGTGAAGGATGGCGAATGGTACAACGAGCGAATCGTCGTGCGGGGCAAGACCATCCAGATTCTGATTAACGACAAGGTCATCAACACCTACACCGAACCCGAAACCACGGACAAAGCCGCCAACGGGACCATTGCCTTACAGGGCCACGACCCCAAAAGCACGGTTTATTACAAGAACATCCAAATTATGCCCCTCCCGAATTAGGTATAGACAGGATTATGAGATTCTAGGAGAAAAAGAAAAATCCTGTTAATCCCATAATCCTGTCCATAAAAAAACGGAATGGCGGCTGGGCGGTTATGCTAGTGTCACCTGACTAATCAGCATATGCACAGCGAACGGGAAAAGAAATTACTTACGAAGTTTTGGGTAAAGGGCGGTGTCGGTGCGATGTTCGTGGGCAGCGGCATATCCGTCGTACTGCACGGCTGGGGCCTCCGGCAGGCCAGCGAAGACAACTGGTTTTGGGTCAGCACGGGGGGCTTCTCCCTGATTATGACCGGCCTGCGGCTGATTGGCGACGCTAACCGCCACCGAACAATGGTCGACGTGCTGCGTGAACTGGACCAGCGAAAAAGTCCTGACCAACCCTGATCAAGACCAGCCCGATCAGTCGAGGTCGATGGGTGAATTATCAATGACCGTCTTGTAAAAAACACCCGCCAGAATTGCGCCCAGGATAGGAGCGACCCAGAACAGCCAAAGCTGCCCGATTGCCCAGCCGCCCGCAAACAAAGCCTGACTGGTACTGCGGGCCGGATTGACCGAGGTGTTGGTAACAGGAATACTGATCAGGTGAATCAGTGCCAGCGACAACCCGATCGCCAAACCCGCCAGTTCGCGGGGCGATTTTTTGTGCGTCGAGCCGAGGATAATGATGATAAAGAAAAAAGTCATGACGACCTCCGTTACAAAAGCCGACAGCAGCGAATAACCACCCGGCGAGTGATCGCCGTAGCCGTTAGCGGCAAAGTCGCCCAGCACGAAACCCGGCTTACCGCTGGCAATAACATACAGGATACCCGCCCCCGCCAGCCCGCCCAACACCTGCGCAACGATATAGGGTAACACCATCGCCCGGCTGAAGTTACCGCCCACGGTCAGACCGATGGTGACAGCCGGGTTGAAATGACCACCGGAATCCGGCCGACGGCATAGGCCATCGTGACAACCGTCAGACCAAAAGAGAGCGACACACCGACGAAGCCAAGGCCCAGTTCGGGGTACGCAGCGGCCAGCACGGCACTGCCGCATCCACCCAGTACCAACCACAAAGTTCCGATAAATTCAGCAGCCAGTTTGCTACTCGTTGTCATGTCAGTTGTCAGTTAGGTATGCCGTACGAAAGTGACAATAATCGACTATTCGGTTACGGTAATCGACAAACTGGCTATGTAAACGAATTGTTTGGCAGAGGCCACAAACGTCAAACAGGCGTCAATCATTTACCACTGGTAAACGATTGACGCCTGTTTGGGTACGTAGATTACTTGTTCTTTTTGGGTGGTTTTGCGTCACCCTTTTTCTCTTTTTTGGGCTCGGAACTGTCAGCCTGTTTGGCTTCTTTTTCTGGCTTCCCGGCCGGAGCTGGTTTCTCTTTCAGCTCTTTTTCGGGTTTGGGAGCCTTTTCTGCTTTTGGCGCTGGCTTCTCTGGTTTCGGCTCGGGCTTTTCCGGTTTCGGACCCGGCTCACCAATCGACCCGCGCACAAACGTACCCCAGGTCAGGTTGTCTTTGCCTCTGGTCGCTTTCTTCGCCCGGTCGATGGCCATGTTGGCGGCCGCTTCAACAACCCAGTCGAAATTTTCCTGACCCACCGAATGTACGTCGGCATCGGGGGCGGGGTTACAGAAGTCGATAGCGATGGGGATACCGTCGCGCACGGCAAACTCGACCGTGTTGAAATCGTAGCCCAGACCGTGGTTCAGCTTCAGCACATAGTCCTGCATCGTTGCCAGCAGCTTCTTACCCGCGTCGCCGGTCGTTTTCATCTCCGATGCATAGCGCAGATGATGTGGGTTGCGTGGTTCGTACGACATGATACGGACATCTTTCCCGCCGATGCAGTAGCAACGGAAATAATCGGTAAAGTCGATGGCTTCCTGGTATAGCATCACCAGCTGCCCCGTCTCGTCGTAGGCCCGAAACATCTGCTCCGGATTGTCGACTTTATACACGCTTTTCCAGCCGCCCCCGGAGTGCGGTTTCATGAACGCCGGGAAGCCGATGTGGTTAAAAATACCGTCCCAGTTCATGTTGTCGAGGTTGCGAAACGAGTTGTGGTTCGTATCGTCGGGCCGTTCCTTCGAGGGGAGCAGAATCGTTTTCGGAACAGGCACACCCAACTGAACGGCCAGCGCATTATTGAAAAACTTTTCGTCGGCACTCCACCAGAATGGATTGTTTACAACGGCGGTACCGGTAAGGGCTGCGTTTTTCAGGAATGCTTTGTAGAACGGCACATCCTGCGAAATCCGGTCGATGATCACCGCGTAGTCGGTTGGTACGCTCTGTTCGACCTGTTCGATCCGGACAAACTCGGCCGGAAAGTCGCTCTGCTTTTCGTTGACGCGGTCGACAAAGGCCTGCGGGAACGTGTTTTCCTGGCCGAATAGGATGCCGATTTTTCGTTTATCGCTCATAATCAGGTAGTTGATGTTAGATGGTATGCTGCTGTGCAACGAAGGATGAATAGGGGCGCGTTGTTACGCTGTGACGGGCCAAAGTTGCACCGCTGTCCGTAAAAACCCAAACTACCCCCGGAGGTTTACATAATCCGTAATAAGACCGTTTACAACAGTCATAGTGCGGCAGTGGAATTCATCACCGGTGCTGGTAAAAAAAGGGGAGGGTGTAGTAATACAGACGGTGACGTGCCTATTTCGTGCTGAAAACACGTCAACCTGTGAATTGTCGGCCGTTTTTCAGCCGATATCCGTGACTATCGAGTAGACAAAAAATGAAGCAGATTTTTTCAATCCTGTTCCTTGCTCTTTGTGCAGCTACGGTATGTGGTCAGACGCTAGCACCGAAAAAATCAGCATCCAGGCCGTTTGTGCTCGGTCAGATAGACGAGATTGTGTCCAAAGAATTGAATGAAAAAAGGAAACTGAACATCTATTTGCCCGAAGGCTACAACGAGAAAGACACCGTAACCTATCCGGTTATTTACCTGCTCGATGGTTCGGCCGACGAAGACTTCATTCACATAGTCGGGCTCGTGCAATTCAATAGTTTCGAGTGGGTCGACCGGGTGCCAAAATCAATCGTGGTGGGCATCGCAACGGTCGACAGGCGGAGGGACTTCACGTTTCCCACAACTATTGAACGCGATAAAAAGGCGTATCCGACGACCGGGCACTCCGATCGGTTTATCTCGTTCATCGAGAGGGAATTGCAACCGTACATTCGGGCCACTTATAAGACGAATACCTCCAAGACGATCATAGGCCAGTCGTTGGGCGGGCTATTGGCGACAGAAATTCTGATCAAAAAGCCGACGCTTTTTACCAAGTACGTCATCGTGAGTCCAAGTCTATGGTGGAATAACGGTTCGCTGCTGCAACACCCCATGTCAACCTTTTCGGATACCGATATTTACATCGGCGTCGGGAAAGAAGGGCTAACACCAACCGAAATTCCTCGCGTAATGGAAGTTGATGCGAACCTGCTTGCTGACAAAATGAAGTCGCTGAACGACAAAAACGTACGCGTCTATTTTGATTACCTGCCCTCGGAGAATCATGCGACAATACTGCATCAGGCCGTTTCGAATTCATTCAGCCGTCTATACCCAAAAGCATCGAACGAGTAGGCCGCCGAATAACACGTTCGGCCGTGCTGACGGGAGCAGAACCACCCGCTCCAGTCACTGTTCAAACGAAAGCGAGCAAATCTAATCCGGTGAAACACAAACGACCCGCACCAAATAAGCGCGGGTCGTTTCGTATTGTCAGGTCTGAAACGCTAGTGTAATCAGTGTAATCCTGTCGTTAAATCTGGCTCAGATAACGCGGGAACATATCTTTCCAGACCGGCCAGTCGTGATCGCCCCAGGGGACGATATCGAGTTGATGACGAATGCCTTTGCGGCCCAGAATACCCGCCATCTGCTCGTTGGCCGGTTTGCAGAAGTCGTAAGCCGACGTGCCCAGCACGATGTTCATGTGGTATAATTCCGGGTTGCCGTCGTTGGGTACAAAATCGACCGGGTTGTTATAGTAGACGTTGTCGTCGTAATAGCCGTGCAGAAACGAGCGGATGTCGAACTTGGCACCCATCGAGAATAGGTTGCCAACCTGTTCGGGGTGGCGAAAGGCGAAGTTGAGCGCGTGGTAGCCGCCAAACGACGCCCCTGCTACACCGATTTTCCGCTCGTTGCACTCCCGCTGAATGCCCGGTACCAGCTCGTCGTGCAGAAACCGGTCGTACAGCACCTGATTCCAGATCCGGGTGCCGGGGTGCAGGTGGCGGGCGTAGAAGCTGTCGCGGTCGATGCTGTCGATGCAGTACAGCTTTACTTTTCCCGTTTCGACAAACCAGCGCACCGATTCGATAAACCCAAAATTTTTGTATTCGTAGAAGCGCCCCATTGAGGTCGGAAACAGCACGACCGGGTAGCCCCAGTTGCCGTAAACCAGCATTTCCATGTCGCGGCCAAGGTGGTGCGAGTACCACTTTCGATAGTCTTCCTGCAAGGTTGTATGTCGTTTGGTAACAGACTGATTATCGGTTGAAAGTAAGGCAAAACACCGGCACAGGCAAAAAAGAAGCAGGATTGTAACGGAATAATTGGCTATTTTGCTTCTTGTGACAACCGTTTTTCTATTTCTGTTTTTGCTTATGGCTGAACCAGTACCAGCCCCTCACCAGACGCACACACCGCCCGTGATCGTCCGGCACGACGACTCGCTCGTGTCAGTACCGCTCAACCGCAGTGTCCGGCTGACCATCATGCTGCCCCCCGACTATCAGGAAAATGGTACACAGACGTATCCTATTTTATACCTCAACGACGGGCAGGATCTGAAGAAGCTTCACATGAGCGAGGTGCTCGACTCGCTCTATCAGCAGCAGGCCATTCGGCCGTTTGTGCTGGTTGCGATTCATGCCGGCGATCGTATTCAGGAATACGGCACCGCTGCCCAGGCCGACTATATGCAGCGGGGCAGCAAGGCCGCCCGCTACACCGACTTCGTGCTGACCGAATTGATCCCGTACGTCCGGAAGCACTACCGTATCCGCACCGATGCCGCCAGTTCGGCGTTCGCGGGTTTTTCGCTCGGTGGTTTGTCGGCCTTCGATATCGTTTATCACCACCCCGACCAGTTTAGTCGGGCGGGGGTGTTTTCGGGCTCGTTCTGGTGGCGCAGCCGCGCCTTCGACGGTGCCTATTCCGACGACACTGACCGGATTGCCCATCAGCTCGTCCGGCACGGTGGGGGCGTGCAGCCACTGCGTTTCTGGTTTGAAACCGGCACCGACGACGAAACCAGCGACCGTAACAACAACGGTATCATCGACGCGATTGAAGACACAACCGACCTGATCGACGAACTGGTCAAGAAAGGCTACCATCGCGACACCGACATCCGGTACGTCGAGGTGCCAGGCGGGCAGCACAATCAGGAGACGTGGCGGGCCGTGATGCCCGATTTTCTGACCTGGGCGTTTGGGCGGTAGCTCAGGGGCGGGTCAGCAGTAGTCCGCTACGCTTGAGAAACAGCGCCACGTCGCGGGTCGTGTTCAGCGATACCTGATCTTCGTAAAGTTCACGGGCTTTGGCGACGATAGTTTTCTGGTATGATTTTACCGTTTCTTTGGTGTTACCCGTCAGCTGGCTGACGGCCTGAATGGTGAGTGCCGGTTCGTGCGCCGGGTGGTTGGCGTACAGGCGCAGAATCTCCATTTCTTTAGGCTGAAACGGGTTTTGGGCCGTACCGAAATTGGCAAAGGCGACGCTGATAGCCTGAAGAAACGTCTGCTCGATCTCCGGCGGCAGTCCGCGAAAGCGCGGGCTCATCGGCTCGCCCTCGTAGTCCTTAACGATCGTAAACTCCGACAGGTAAGCCAGAATATAACCATCGGCAGAATACTGCCACGGGGTAATCGTGCGCTTTACCAGTAGCACACGCCCGTCGGCATGGCGGAGCGGCACTGTCGCGATAAAAGCGGGGCTGGCAAAGCGGACCAGCTGCTGATTGGACATCCGGAACGTTTGCCCGCCCATCATCATCATCGTCTGGTAGGTACCCCGGTTCGGTACCATGTCCATGTACTGCCGAAAGGTCAGGCCATTATCGTCATAGCCCATTTCGCGCCAGCCGCCGGCGGCAACGATGGACAGCGTCAGCAGGTCAACGACCATAAAGAACTGTTCGGGATGAAGCTCCGTGCGCAGCCGTTTGAGCGACGCCTGCTGCTTGTCGGTAGGAACCATGCGCTGCCGCGCTTCCGGGTCGGGGTGTAGCGTCGCCAGCATCTGCCTGATCTGCTGATATTCGCTCGGTGCGGGTCGATTCATAGGGTATAACGTTGACGTTTGTAAAGGTTGGATAGCGGGAATAGTGGCTAAAGGAAGGCGGAAAAATAGGCAATAAATCAGCCCGCGCGGCTGAGTATGGTTAGAAAAGAGCACCGCCGGGTTTTATACCAGTATGCTACATATACTGTGCCTGTTAGGATTGGTAACCGGTTGCTCAGCCGCTACTGACACTCTTTCGCTACCCGCTACCCGGCCGGCGACCCGGCAACTGGTCTGGAGCGACGAATTCGATCGGCCGGGCCTGCCCGACTCAGCCAGGTGGCAATACGAAGTTGGGGGCAACGGATGGGGGAATAACGAACGACAATATTACACTGCGCGTCGCCCCGAAAACGCCCGTGTCGAAGCTGGAAATTTGATTATCGAAGCCCGGCGGGAAAACTGGCAGGGCAGCTCGTACACCTCCGCCCGGTTAACGACCCGACAGTCGCGAAGCTGGACGTATGGCCGGATCGAAGCCCGCGCCAAGCTCCCGGCGGGGGTGGGTACGTGGCCCGCGATCTGGATGCTGGGCAATAACATAGGCACCGTTGGTTGGCCGCGTTGTGGCGAACTCGACATTATGGAACACGTGGGCTACGACGAAGGCGTCATCCACGGCACCACTCACACTGAAGTATATAACCACGTGAAGCACACCGAGAAAACCGGGACGCTGACCATTCCCGATGCTACGTCGGCCTTTCACGTCTACGCCATCGACTGGACCGCCGATCAGATCGATTTTTACGTCGATGAGCAGCGGTATTTCTCCGCGAAGAAAAGTGAGTTGGGGCGTTCAGCGGCCGAGTGGCCCTTCGATCAGCCGTTTTATCTGCTGCTCAACCTGGCCGTTGGTGGCAACTGGGGGGGCGCGAAAGGTGTCGACGAAACGATCTGGCCCCGGCGCATGGAGATCGACTATGTGCGGGTATATCAATAGCCATCAGCCAACTACAGAAAAGGCGTGCACTCTGATGAGTGCACGCCTTTATCGGTTCTTAACCTATGGGTACAGGGTTAAAAAGGCATTGCCGTGGTGTCGCCACAAAGCCGGCGAACCTTATCGCGCGACCGCTTCAGGCGCATCTTGACAGCGCTGTCGTTGAGGTTCAGCTGCTCGGCGATCTGGTGAATATCAAGCCCTTCCTGGTATTTCATGCGCAGAATCATCGACTCTTGGGGCGAGATCGTGCTCATGGCGTCGGAAAGCTGCTGTAGACTATGCTCTTTCGCTTCGTAGTCGTCCATCGACGGCATCTGGCAGTCCAGATCGTCGTCCAGTGGGGTTGTCGTCATCCGGTTGGCCACCCGAATCTGATCCATACAATAGTTGTACGAAATCGAGTAGAGCCAGGTTGAGAACGTCGACCGTTCCTGGAAGCGATCCAGCCGGGAAAAGGCCCGAATGAAAATATCGTGGGTGAAATCCTGAGCCTTCTCCGAATCTTTAGTATACGAAAGACAGCGGTTATATACTTTACGGACATAACGCGTGTAAAGCGTTTCAAAGCAATCGTTCGGGCGGGTGCCCAGATATTGCCGGATTACTTCTTCGTCGTTCAGTTTAGTTTTCATTGATTCAATGGCTCAGGTTAAGCAGTGAGAGCGATTTCGTCCGTTTCGATATACAAAGGTTACACTACTGATCTCGGTAAGGCACCTTATTTCGATGAACTGTAGCTTTCGGACGATTTTTGGTAAAAAAATTGTTGATGGTACTTGGATATGTACACGAGTGATTATTTTTTTTCAAAAAATGTTACCTTTTTTGAGTTTATATACCACTTAGCCCTATAGTGTACTTTTATGAAAGGAATCGTGTTTACCGGTCTGCTCGACATGGTCGAGGAGAAGTACGGGTACGAGCTTGTCGATGAGATTCTGACCGAAAACGACCTGCCATCGGGGGGGTGTACACCACCATCGGTACCTACGACCATGCGGAGATGGTTACGCTGGTCGGCGCCCTGCAAAAAAAGACGGGCCTGCCCATACCCGACCTGCTGCGGACATACGGGCACTATACATTTAGCTCGTTTTCCCGCTCTTACCGGATGTTTATCAGCCAGGCCACATCGGCGTTTGAGTTACTCAACTCGGTGCAGCACTATATTCACGTCGAAGTACGTAAGCTGTACCCCGATGCGGAGCTACCCCAGTTTATTATCGAGAAGTTGACTCCCGATACCATGGTCATGCGCTACGAGTCGGAACGGAAGATGGCCGATTTCGCGTATGGCATGATTGAGGGTTGTCTGGATCACTTCGGCGAAAAAGCAACCATCAGCGTAAACGACCTCTCTGGCGATGGGGGCAACGTAGCATTCACCATTCAGAAAGTATAGCGCGAGCGCCTGTGTATGGACGAACTGGAGTTGACAAAACGGCGGCTGAACCGCGAGCGGGCCGCCCGCCTGCAAGCTGAAGCAATTCTGGAAGATAAAGCCAGACAACTCTACCATGCCAATGAAGCCCTGCAACGGCTCAATGAACACCTTGAAGATGAAATTCAGCTCAAACTGACCGAACTCGACCAGAGTGAGCTGCGGTACCGGCAACTGATCGATTCGGTCGATGACGTTATTTACAAAATATCGCCCGGGGGCGTGTTTACGTATGCCAGCCCCGCTACCGAGAAGCTGCTGGGCTACGCACCGGAATCGATTGTAGGGCGGCATTTTACCCACATAGCTGAGCCCGGCTGCTGGCAGGAACTGGCGCAGTTCTACCAGCAGATGATGCGCACCCGGACGCAGAGTACCTACCATGAGTTTGCGGCCATTGGTCGTGATAACCGGCGCGTCTGGATCGGGCAGACCGTCCGACTCATTGAAGAAGGCGCGGAGGTTGTTGAACTGGTCGGCGTGGCGCGGGATATAACGGCCCGGCGGGAAGCTGAACTGGCGCTGCAAACCACCGAAATACGCTTTTCAACCCTGCTATCGAACCTGCACGCGGGTGTGCTGGTCGAAGATGAGCAGGGGCGGGTTATTCTGGCCAACCAGCAGTACTGCGATATTTTCGGGCTAAAGGTCAGCCCCGATCAGCTGCGGGGGCAGTCGCACTATGAGTCGCTGCTGTCGGCGCATTCCATACTTGCCGACGCCGACGCGTTCCGGGCGCGGCTGACCGACCTGCTTCAACAGCGCGGCCTGACGGAAGGTGAGGAAATCTACCTGCGCGACGGCCGGATTCTGGAGCGCGATTACGCGCCCATTCTACTGGCCGGTAAGCACATGGGCCACCTCTGGACGTACCGCGACGTTACCGAGAAATTTCACGCCCGCGAGCTGATCCGGCGAAGTGAAGAAAAGTACCGGGGCATCATGAACAACATGGACCTGGGCCTGATCGAAGTCGACATAAACGACATCATCGTACGCGTCTACGATCGGTTCTGCGCGATGGTCGGGTACACGGAATCCGAACTGATTGGGGTTAATATCAATCAGGCACTACTGCCTCCCGAATTTCAGGCTGTTGTCGATCAACAGTACCGCAACCGGCAGAATGGGGTTGCCAGCTCCTACGAGCTACAACTGGTCTGCAAAGACGGCAGCCGCGTGTGGGTGCTGGTCAGTGGCGTGCCGATTTACAACGAACTGGGCGAACAGGTCGGGTCGATGGGCATTCACTACGACCTCACGGAGCGTAAACAGCTGGAGCACGAACTGGCACTGGCCCGGCAGGTAGCGGAAGATGCGCGACTGGCGGAAAAACAATTTCTGGCCAACATGAGCCACGAAATCCGCACCCCGCTCAATGCCATCATCGGCATGTCGCACCTGCTGCTCGATACGCAGCCCAGCCCGCAGCAGCACGAGTACATCGACGCGCTGAAAACGTCGGCTGGTTTTTTGCACAGCCTGATTTCCGACCTGCTTGATATGACCAAAATCGAAGCGGGCCGGATTGACGTAAGTCCGCGTCCGTTCGATCTGGTTGCGCTGCTTCAGTCGACCCAGAAAGTGTTCGAAATGAAGCTCACGGGCCGACCGATTACCATCGATGTACTGCTCGATACCCGCATCCGGGGTACTGTCGTGGGCGACGATCTGATGCTCAATCAGATTCTGCTGAATCTGGTCGGTAATGCCGAGAAGTTTACCGAAGAAGGCAATATTCAGATTACGGCGCGGGTGCGAAAAGAAGACGAGCGCGATTACCTGATCGACTTCACCGTGAGTGACACGGGTATTGGCATTCCGGCGGAAAAGCTGGATTCGGTATTTCAGAAGTTCAGGCAGGTCAACCCGCAGGGGCACAAGCACAGAGGTACCGGCCTGGGGCTGGCTATCACCAAAGAACTGGTCGAGTTGCAGGGGGGAACGATCTCGGTGCGGAGTCAGCCTGGCTTTGGGTCGCAGTTTACGTTTACGCTGTCGTTTGCCAAAACAAACGAACTGATTCAGCCCACGATTGCGGTATCACCGGCAACGGCTCCCATTAACCTCCCGCTTTGCCGGTTACTGATAGCCGAAGACAACGGCATGAACCAGAAATACATCATCAGCCTGCTGACGAAGTGGATGGTTCCGTACAAGCTGGCGACCGATGGAGTAGAAGTGATTGACATGGCCCGGCAGCAACCGTACGACCTGATCCTGATGGACATTCAGATGCCGATCATGGATGGCTACGAAGCAACGTCGGTGATTCGGAGTACCCCCGGCCCAAACCAGTTTACGCCCATTGTGGCCCTGTCGGCCTCGGCCATGAACGATCACCGCGAACGGGCGACGCGGGCCGGTATGGATGGTTTTCTGGCCAAACCTTTCGAACCAGCGCAACTGCTGGCCGTGCTTCAGCGGTATGCTCCCGGCGGCACTCCGAACCTGTCGGCAACTACGCTGGCGGTACAGGCTGCGGACCCATCGACAACGGCGCAGCAGGGGACGCTTGATTACCGGCAGCTGGACGCCCTCTACGGTACCGATGATGCCTACGCGTCGGAGATGTTTGCTACGTTTCTGAGCGATATCGTACCGGAAATTAGCAGACTGCCCGAACTGTGCCAGGCGAAACAGCTGACCGAACTGGCTCAACTGGCCCACAAACTCAGGCCAACGTTGCCGATGGTGGGGTTGAGCAGTTTTGAGCGTAAGCTGGAATTGATTGAACAAAGCGTGCACGACGAAGAACCCGTCTGGCAGATTGAAGAGCACTGTAACAGCGTTGTTCTTGAACTCGACCGGATGATTCCGCTAGTACGCGAGGAGTTGCAGAAGCGTTTGCCCATTAGTACATGATCCTCACCAGCCTGATTATTGACGATGAATTTCTGTCGCGCCGGTCGCTCGAACGGCTCTGTAACCGCCATGAGAACGTGGCCGTGCTGGGCTCGTTCGACAACGCCTGGTCGGCACTGCGCTTTCTAGATCAGCACCCCGTAGATTTACTGTGGCTCGATGTGGAGATGCCGGGTTTGTCGGGTTTCGACATGCTCAAACGGCTGGACATCGACCCGCTGGTCGTGCTGACGACGGTCAAAACGGATTATGCGTTCGACGCCTACCAGCACGAAGTGGTCGACTATCTGAAAAAGCCGATCGACTGGGCGCGATTCAGCGTGTCTGTCGACCGCGTGCTCGACCGGTACCGGCTGCGTCAGACAACCCCTCCCGTCGAACCTGCTCTGCGCGTACGGGTCGACGGGCAGTCGCTTCAGATACCGCCCGAAACGATTGAGTACATCGAAAATGTGGGCGATTACGTCAGAATCGTGACCGAAACGCAGTCGTGTCTGGTTTATATGACCATGAAATCACTGGAGGATAGTTTGAGCGATGGGTTTGTCCGCGTACACCGATCGTATATCATCAACCTGCGAAAGATTGTTGATATCGAAGAAAATACCCTCGTTATCGGTAACAAAGTCATCCCAATCAGCCGGGCAAACAAAGCCGAATTACTGAAAAGACTTAATTTATTATAAGTGAATAATACAGGTAACCTATATACGGTATATACTATAACGTATTTTATATAATTAAAAAATTGAGTATATACTGTTGTCAAATTAAACAATCAACTTGTACCTTGTTTTTTATTTGCGTAACCAAATCGTTTGAGTTGGTGTATACGATTACTTGATTTTTCATGTAGTAACTCGCCAGGTTACTGCGTGCAGTGCCCGGCATAACACGCTCTCACAGATAGTCGACGCGAACATGGTAAGCCTAACGGATCCTGACCGGTCTGGGAATCAACTCAGTCCCAACCTGCCTGCGCTTTCAGTCACCAACGTGCTGCTCCAACATATACCCGACGATGGGTATGAGTATAAAGGTATGGTCTGGTCGCTGGATGAGGGGGGGCGGATACTGAGCGAGCAGGTTCTACAGGTGCGCCGTAAGCCCGAATGGCTGGTCAATGTACTGCATCAGGGCGAGGGGCAACTGGTTGTGGACATACAGGCGCGACCCGTCGACGGGCCGCTTTGGCAACCGCTGGGCCGTACCGCCGTCGACACCCGGCCGGGGCTGACCGGGTCGCTGAGTGTTGTGGTCGAGCAGGCCCTGCCGGGCTGGGTACCCGCGCCGGAGCTAGGTCTGAGCCTGCGGCTGTCGCGGGAACAGACCGGTCGCCGGGTCGACCGGCAGATGCCGGTGAACGGACGGGCCAGCCGGGGTGTTACTGCTACCATGGGTGTGGAGGAAGAGTCCCTGACGACGGCGCAGGAAATGACCCCGATGACAGCCATTGAGCAGGTAATCGTGCGGGATATATGGAACAAACTGCTGGCGTATCAGGACATGTTGGTGGGTATGTTTTTCGAGCGGTTGCTGCACGAGGAACCCGAGTTGATCGATAATTTCGGCGATGCAATCGACGAGGTACCCCGGCAGTTTGCTGAATTATTTGACACGACTGTTCGTCAGTTAAAACCCCGCGTCGAGCGGCCGCTGCGCGAAACATACCAGGGTATTTATCCGGCTCCGGAGGCCGGGCCAACGCCTGCCGACAGGCTGTTGGCGCAACTCGCTGAACTGGGCATGCGGCCCGCCCACTGGCAAACAGCCCGGCGGGTCTGGAACTGGATGCTGACCAATGTGCCGTATCTGGAAGACTACGACCGGGAAAACCTGGCCAAAGGCGTACAGTCGGCCTCGTACCGCTTCTTTTCGCTGCACATTCTGGCCCCCGCGCTGACGGCGATTCAGCAGTACGACAGGGCCATTACCCCCGATATGGTGCATCTGATGCGCAAAACCGGCGATCAGCTGGCTACCGATCCGCTGGGGTATGGCGTGGAATTCTACCGACTGCTGTTTCAGGCCAACCCCGATGTATTGCCGTACTTCGGTCGTACCGACATGGATAATCTGTCGCGGCACCTGATGCAGACCGTCGCCTTCCTGATCCGGTCGCTCGACGCCGGGCAGAATGTGCAGAAAGAACTGCGGGAACTGGCCCGCATTCACGCCAACCACCGTATTCCGGCCGAACTGTACGGGGCGGTGGGGAAACCCCTGCTGGCCGTTATGCGGCAGGCAAATCCGGCTTTTACGGAGGCCGAAGCGCAGGCATGGCTGGTGCTGCTCGAGCGGGTAAGCAACGTGTTGCGTCAGCCGATGCTCAACCAGCAGCATATCCTGAAACAGGCGGATGAGTTTATCCGGCAGGTAGCCGACGAGCTAACCTGGGAACCGGAAACGCTTACCTCCCGGCTGGATGAAATCGAGCGGGAAATCCGCACGACGGGTACCTACACGCACACCTACGAAGAGCTGGCCTATGGTGCGCAGCTCGCCTGGCGCAACGCGTCGAAGTGCATCGGGCGGATCGCCTGGCGCAACATGATCGTGCGCGACCTGCGCCACCTGACCGACCCCGACGATCTGTTCCGCGAAACGGTCGAACACCTGCGCCTGGGTACGAATAGTGGCAATGTGCAGATTGTGATGAACGTGTTTCGGCCCAAAAAGCCGCTCGAACGCTGGGGCCCCCGCATCTGGAACAGCCAGTATATCCGCTTTGCCGCCTACGAACAGCCCGACGGCACCATTCTGGGGGACAAAGCCAATCTGAAACTGACGCAGGCAATCATTCGGCAGGGCTGGACACCACCCGCCCAGAAAACGGCTTACGACTGCCTGCCGCTCGTGATCGACGTACCGGGTCACGCGCCCCGGCGCTACGAATTCGACCCCGCCGACGTACTGCGTATTCCCATCGAGCACCCTAACTACCCGGCCTTCGCGGACCTGGGAATGCAGTGGT
Organism: Spirosoma rhododendri; assembly: GCF_012849055.1. Classification (NCBI taxonomy): domain Bacteria; kingdom Pseudomonadati; phylum Bacteroidota; class Cytophagia; order Cytophagales; family Cytophagaceae; genus Spirosoma; species Spirosoma rhododendri. Next base: position 3,733,080 of record NZ_CP051677.1, read on the forward strand.
GCGCCGTGCCGGTTATCGCCAATTTCAGGCTTGCTATCGGTGGGGTCGACTATGGCTGCGCCCCGTTCAACGGCTGGTTTATGGAAACCGAAATCACCCGTAATCTCTGGGAAGATGAGCGCTACGGTATGGCCACGCAGCTGGCGCAGGTGATGGGGCTGGACACGTCGACTGAGCAAACGCTCTGGCGCGACCGGGCGTTTCTGGAGCTGAACGCGGCAGTACTACACTCGTTTACGCAGGCCAAAGTGACGCTGGTCGACCATCAGACGGCTGCCCAACAGTTCATGATCCACGATCAGCGCGAGAAGCGGGCGGGGCGCGAATGTCCGGCGCAGTGGTCCTGGGTAACTCCCGCAGCCGGGGGCAGCACAACGACGGTGTGGCATCACGAAATGCGCGATTTCTACCTGTCGCCCAGCTACCATTACGCGGCCGATAAATGGGCCGTGCTCGACGACGATCTGACACTGGCGGGCGAGCTTGCTGAAGCCGAACCCACCGTGAGCAACCGTCCGCTGATCCTGTACGGATCGGAAACGGGAACGGCCGAACGCTACGCCCGGCAGACCGCCCGGCGACTGAGTCAGCACCGCCCCCGGATTATGGCGCTCGATGAGTTTGACCCCGCTCAGCTGGCGCAGGAACAACTGGTACTGGTCGTAACATCGACCTTCGGAAATGGTGAGGCCCCCGGCAACGCAGCTAATTTTCTGGCAACACTACGGCAGTTACCGGGCGAATCGGTGAATCGGTTCAACTTCTCGGTAATGGCGCTGGGTAGCACGATCTACCCCAATTTTTGCGCGGCTGGTATCGCTATCGACCGCGAACTGGCCCGCGTGGGTGGCAACCGGGTGATCAGTATGCAGCAGGCCGACGAGATCAAAGGGCAGGCTGATAGTTTCCGGCAATGGCTCGAACTGGTAGCCCGTTTGCTGGGTGAAGACCCCACCACGGCTGGCTCCGGCGGGGCTTCGACTTTGTCGGTTACGTTTCTCGACAAAAGTACGGTCTGCCCGCATCTGGCGGGGATCGATCGCCGACGGGCGGGCGTCAGCGTACCCGTTGTGGCGAATCGGGAACTGCTTAAAGAAGTGATTGCGGGTAGCCGCTCCACCCGATTCCTGTCGTTTGATATTTCCGGTACGAGTTTGCAGTACGAAACGGGCGATCATGTGGCGATCTACCCGCAAAATCCGGCTGCGCTGGTCGAGCGGCTTTGCCAGCGCCTGGGCGTAGCGGGCGAGTCCTGGTTTACAACAAAGGGAACGGATGCCGCTGATGGGCAAACATACGATACGCCGGTACAGGTGGCCGACGTGCTGACAAACGACGTCGATTTAAGCCTGCATGAGCCGTTCGACGAGTTGCTGAGTGTGCTGCTCAATAAAGTTTCGTCGGACCTTGACCGGTATCGGCTGACCAGCTGGCAGCGGGTGCTGGCGCGCGACGATCAGCAGCCTGAGGTACTGACGCTGAAAGCCGATATCACCGCGCGGTATCTGACGGTGGTCGACCTGCTGGATGAGTTCGCGTCGGCCAACGTGTCCTTTGCCGATTTGCTGGCCGTGCTGCCCCGGCAGAAGCCCCGGCTTTACTCGATCTCATCGTGTTCGCTGGCCAATCCGGAGCAGATTCACCTCACCGTGGGGGTTGTGCGTACTACTACCGAAGCGGGGCGGGTCAGACAGGGGCTGTGCTCGAATTTTCTGGCGGGGCTCGATCCGGCGCAGCGCCACACGGTTCGATTGGCGGTACGGACATCGGGCTTTCGTCCCCCCGTCAATCCCGAAGCGCCGATGTTGCTGGTTGGGCCGGGTACGGGGTTGGCTCCGCTGATGGGGTTCCTGCAACACCGCGAAATTCAGTTACGCATGTTGCACAGTGAGCGTAACGGATCGGCTACACCCGTTGCCGACGTACCGGTAGAAACCCCTGCGGTTGATACGCGCCTGTTTTTTGGGTGCCACGACCTGAACGACTACCTCTACCAGCACGAACTGGAAACTTGGCACGAAGTCGGCCTGCTGACGCATCTCGACGTGGCCTTCTCCCGCATGGGCGACGAAAAAATCTACGTACAGGACCTGATTGCGCAACAAAGTACCGACCTCTGGAACGTACTGTCGCAACCCGACTGCCATTACTACGTCTGTGGCGACGCCCGCATGGCCGACGATGTGTTCGATGTGCTGATGAATATCGCCCGGAAAGTTGGTGGCCTAACCCACGCACAGGCGGTTGATTTCTTCCGGCGCATGAAAGCCGAGAAGCGCTTCGTCGCCGATGTGTGGGGTGTGTTGCTCAATGCAAAACAGGCCCTGGCCGAAGTGAAAGACGCCCGTTACACCCAGGGCGAACGGTGGCTGGAACGGGTGGGGAAGTAGTTTTAGAGTTATAGGGTTTTAAAGTTGGATAGTTGTAAAGTTGCCATCCGGCGTCAGCTGTGACGCGCCAGCAACTTTACAACTATCCAACTTTAAAACCCTATAACTCTTTTAAAAACGCCATCGTATCGACTCCATCGGCGTAATCTGTCAGGGAGGGGCACTGCGTCTGACCGAATGCGACGCCGTGCCGGTCGGCCGATGCGGTAGAGTCGCTGCCCTTGTACCAACCCTTCGCCGATGCGACAACCTGAATACGGTCGCTCCGTTCGGTGAGCCACTGCGTTGCGTCGTCGAGCGTTTTGTAGGTCTGGTAATACACCACCGAAATTGGCGAAACCAGCCCGGCATTCTCGGTTACCAGCAGATACCCGTTGTCGAAGTGAGGTACTCCGTTAATCAGGTAAATCGACTTGTTGTAGTCGTAATTATTCTGGTATTTGTGGTTGTTGAGGTAGGTCGCTGCGTTCGGCTCCAGCGCGCGTAACATCGGTACGAAATCATACGGCTCCGGCTTACCATTCCGCCCATGCGGACCTTCCGGTACCAGTAAGGTCGACACGTTGCGGCAACCAAGTCCGTAATAATCGGACAGGTCGTGCCCCAGTGCCACAAAATCGTCGGGCTGCTCTTCACCCATCAGCAACGCCACCGACGAGCGGTTACGCCGGATGATGTGGGGTTTCTTGCCGAAGTAGTAATCGAAGTAACGAGCCGTATTGTCGCTACCCGTGGCGATGAAAGCATCCGCTGCGTTCAGCCGTTCGGCCTCCTGGATATAATCGGTAAATGCAGGATTTAACTCCTTTATTTTTTGTATTAAATAATGGATAAGTACAAAATCCTGGCTGCTTAGTTTTGCCAGTACCTTATGGCCGCTTACCAGTACGCAGAGCAGATCGTGGAAGCCGACAGCCGGAATATTCCCCGCCATCACAACACCGATGGCTCTCGGCTCCTGACCCGTGTAAGCCGGATGAAATGGCAAATTGAGGTCGTAGCCGTATTGAGTGACCCAAGCTGTCAGGGCGTCTTGGGTCAAAAATTTATCGGCAATCGCCCGTAGAGAGCGTATCGTATTGTCGGGGGTAAACCAGTTATTTTTATGGTAGGCACGCTCAGCCAGCGCGGTCAGTTCGGGTTCAGAATCGGCCCGGCGAAGGAAATCACCCAGGGCTGCGAACGTTTGCAGGCGTTCAGATAAAAGCATGAAGTCGATAAACAAATGGAATACCCCATCAACGGAAGTGATTAAATTTTAGTTTGCCACCAACCTTTAAATAGTTATATTTGTTGACTGGTATTAGAACACCAATTATAGTCCTATAAATCTGTACTGCTCATGGCTATCATGATCACCGACGAGTGCATCAATTGCGGTGCCTGCGAACCCGAATGCCCTAACACAGCTATTTACGAAGGTGGCGTTGAGTGGACGTGGGGTGGCGGCACTGAGTTGACCGACGTCGATTTTGGCGATGGTACGGTTGTGAGCGGTAAAGCGCCACAATCGCCCGTATCAAACGAGTTTTACTACATCGTGGCCGATAAATGCACCGAGTGTGTGGGCTTCCACGAAGAGCCACAGTGCGCTGCGGTTTGCCCCGTCGACTGCTGCGTGCCCGATCCTGAGCGCGAGGAAGACGAAGAGACGCTGCTCTCAAAGAAAGCGTGGCTGCACGCCGAAGCGTAATTAAGGAATGCATGAAGATCTGCAAGAGCAGATCGTTTCTAAACCCGAATCAGTCAGCTGATTCGGGTTTTTTTGTGCTTTTTAAGATGAATAATTGTCTCCGAAAGGCAAAATGTATTCTAAAAGAATATTTTGATAAACGTATAAAAGGCGAAATTTAATTAAAGATAGCGGTAAGGGGTGCAAATATGAATATGCAGATAATGTTATAGTATTTTTCAAATTATTTTATCATTTTTATACTATTTACGCCTTTTTTCTTGCACTAAAGCTTGGAAGATCATCTTTTTACAATAAGATTTGTCACAGAATAAGAGTACAACCTATCTAAGTTTGAACAGAATATAAATTATGAGAAAACAAATTTTACTTGGTTTTTCTTTGCTTGCCAGTTTCGTAGTCCGCGCTCAGGACTCAACCACCACGGCCACACCCGGCAAATTCACTTTTTCGGGTTACATGGACACGTATTACTTCGGGAACTTCAACAGTCCGCCCGATCAGCTGAACATCGGTGCGGCTGGTGGGGCTCGTGCGTTCGATCAGCGGGCCGGGCAGTTTGGAGTAGGGTTGGTGCAGGGAAAAGCAACTTACACCTCCGATAAAGTAGATGCTGTATTCGATCTGACGTGGGGGTCGTTTGCCGACCTCGGTAACTATGGCAACGTATTTTCGTTGAACAGCGGAGCCGCCACCTCTACGGCACTCGCTATCAAACAGGCATACATCACGCTGAAAGCATCGCCCAAGCTGTCGTTTACGGCCGGTCAGTTCGGTACGCACATCGGTTACGAGGTTATCGATGCACCCGTCAACTACAATTACTCACTGTCGAACCTGTTCAACAACGGTCCGTTCTATCACATCGGCCTGAAAGCGCAGTATGCCTTCAGTGACCGGGTTTACCTGATGGCGGGTATCGTCAATAACGTCGACCGGGTATACGATAACAACCACGCGAAAGGGTTTATCGCTCAGTTGTTCGTCAGCCCCGCGAAAGGCTGGAACGTGTATCTGAACACGGCCATCTCCAACGAAGCCGATAAGAAAGCGAACGGCAAGGACTCGACGGGCATGTATGCCATCTATGACCTGACGACGACCTACCAGATTACGGATAAGTTTATGCTGGGTCTGAACGCGGTAACAGGCTGGCAGACGGGCGGCTATCAGCAGGGGGCTAACCCGTATGCAACGGCAACCTATACTACCAAATCGACCAACTGGGGCGGTGTTGCCGGCTACGCCAACTATGCATTCACCGGCAAATTCGGTATGGGCGTTCGGTACGATTACTTCGACAACTCGGGTGCCGCTCGCGCTTTGCTAGCAGCCGATGGGATATCTGGGGTAACCGTTAAATCACTGACCATTACAGGGAACATCACCGTTGCGGATGGGCACGTATTGCTCAAGCCTGAATTCCGTATGGACAGCTACAACAAAGACAAATTCTACGACAGCAACAGCGTACTGAAAAAGAGTCAGGCAACGCTGGGCATGGCCGCGATCTTCAAGTTTTAACCAACCGTTCACCTAACCTCAACCAATTTTTAGTACAACAAAAACCGATAAATTCGTATGCAAAAGCCCAATTACGTTCCTCTGATTCTGCTGGGAGTCGTTGCCGTGCTCGGCATCATACCCGGCTTCAACAGCGTGCCGACCCAAATCGTGACGGAAGGCATAAACTCTGGCGACACGGCGTGGATGCTGGTCGCAACGGCGCTGGTACTGCTGATGACCCCCGGTCTGGCGTACTTCTACGGTGGGATGGTGAACAACAAAAACGTGATCTCGACGATGCTGCAAAGCTTCATCGCGATGGGCGTAATCAGTGTGTTGTGGGTAGTAGTTGGCTACAGCCTGGCCTTCGGTACCAGTATCGGTGGTTTCGTGGGTAACCCGATGGACCACTTCATGTTCAAAGGTGTACTCGATGGCAAGCCATGGTCGCTGGCCCCCACGATTCCGTTGGTTGTTTTCGCATTCTTCCAGCTGAAGTTCGCCGTTATCACCCCCGCGCTGGTGACGGGTTCGATGGCTGAGCGCGTCAACTTCCGCTCGTACGTACTGTTCATGATCCTGTTCAGCCTGTTCGTTTACGCACCGCTGGCACACATGACGTGGCACCCCGAGGGTATCCTCTTCAAGCTGGGCGTACTCGATTTCGCGGGAGGCACGGTTGTACACATGTCGGCAGGCTGGGCCGCGCTGGCGGGCGCGCTGTACCTCAAGCGTCGGAAATCGCACCTGGAATCGAGCTACTTCCCACCGGCTAACATTCCATTCGTACTGCTCGGTACGGGTCTGCTGTGGTTCGGCTGGTTTGGTTTTAACGCTGGTTCGGCCGTATCGGCATCAACGCTGGCTGCTTCGGCCTTCGCCACAACAAACACGGCTGCTGCTGCGGCTGGTCTGGGCTGGGTGCTGTTCGACGCAGCGAAAGGCAAGAAAGTATCGGCGCTGGGCTTCTGTATCGGTGCCGTCGTTGGTCTGGTTGCCATCACGCCTGCCGCTGGTTTCGTGACGATTCCGACAGCCATCTTCATCGGTACGTTGGCCTCGATCGTATCAAACTTCATCGCTCACCTGCGGACTAAGTCGACGCTGGACGATACGCTGGACGTGTTCCCCTGCCACGGTGTTGGCGGTATGGTTGGTATGGTCATGACGGGCATCTTCGCAAGCCGCGCCGTTAACTCGGCCGTTGCTGAAGGTAGCGAAGGACTGGCCTTCGGTCAGACGAGCCTGTTCATCAACCACATGATCGCGCTGGTTGGCGTATCGGCTTTCGCCTTTATCATGTCGTTTGTCCTGCTGAAAGTAACCGACCTGATCCTGCCCCTGCGTGTATCGGAAGAAGACGAGCAGTCGGGTCTGGACGTCAGCCAGCACGACGAGTATCTAATCGAAGCATAAGCTTAGTTTACGGTTTGGTGTTTAACGGTCAAAGTTGCTCAGCGACTGACAACCTTGATGGTTAAACATCAAACCGTAAACCGACATAACGACAGACCCACAGGTACTCTGTCTGGCCGAATAGACCGGCAGCTTTACTGTGGTTTTGTTGTACTCATGGAGCCGCTCCCGCTTGGGGGCGGTTTCCTATTTTTATACGGGTCTGTCTTCGGCATCGGACCGCCGAAGCGGCTGGATGCTGTCAATACAGATCATAGCCGGTTCTTTTTCCAGTTGCTGCGCTGAACAGTCAGTTGTTGCGTGGGAGCGTTAGCAGCGGTAGACTTGTTATTAGTCAGCAGCCATGCCGCCAGAACGGAGGCCAGTTGCTCTTCGGCAGGGTCGGCGGGGGCGTCAGGTTGTCGGGGGTGAAATACTTACTGACGAAGCCCGTATCGAACTGACCGGACCGGAACGCATCGTGCTCCATCACAAACCGGCCGAATGACAGGGTCGTCTGTACGCCTGAAATCTGGTATTCGTCGATGGCCCGGATCATCTTCTCGATGGCTTCCTCGCGGGAGTCGCCATAGGTAACAAGCTTGGCAATCATCGGGTCGTAGTAAATCGGGATAGCCATGCCCTGTTCAAACCCATCGTCGACCCGGACACCGTTGCCCTGTGGGCGTACGTAGGTATCGAGCGTACCAACGTCGGGAAGGAAGTTGTTAGCCGGGTCTTCGGCATAGACGCGCAGTTCAAGCGCGTGGCCGTTAATACGTAACTCATCCTGCTGAATAGTCAGTGGCTTTCCTTCTGCAATCCAGATCATCTGCTTCACCAGATCGACGCCCGTAATCAGTTCTGTGACCGGGTGCTCGACCTGAAGTCGGGTATTCATCTCCAGAAAGTAAAAATCGAGATTGTCGTTGACGATGAACTCGACCGTGCCGGCGCCGTAATAGCCGCAGGCGCGTGCTACGTCGACGGCCGCCCGGCCCATAGCGTCGCGGATTTCCGGCGTCAGGATGGCCGACGGTGCTTCTTCCACCACTTTCTGGTGGCGACGCTGTACCGAGCACTCGCGTTCAAACAAGTGAATGATGTTGCCGTGCTGATCGCCCAGAACCTGAATCTCAACGTGCCGGGGCGAGGTAACGTACTTCTCGATAAATACCGACCCATCGCCAAACGCCGACTGGGCTTCGCTCACCGCCCGGTCCATCTGCTCATCGAATTCGGCTTCATTCTCGACCACGCGCATGCCCTTGCCACCGCCCCCCGCCGACGCTTTAATCAGGATCGGATAGCCAATCTGGGCGGAAATCGCCTTGGCCTCAGCCCGGTCGGTGATGGCCGAAGGCGTCCCCGGCACCATTGGGATATTGTAGGCCGCAACGGCAGCTTTGGCGGCTAGTTTGCTACCCATAACCTCAATGGCTTCGGGCGACGGCCCAACGAAAATCAGCCCGGCATCGCGCACCTGCCGGGCAAAGCTGGCGTTCTCCGACAGAAAACCGTAACCAGGGTGAATGGCGTCAACGGACAGTTGTTTGCAGACCTCGATAATGATATCAGCCCGAAGGTACGATTCAGAAGACGGGGCCGGGCCAACACAAACGGCTTCGTCGGCGTAGCGCACATGAAGTGCCTGCCGGTCGGCTTCGGAATAAATAGCAACGGTGCGGATGCCCATTTCGCGGGCCGTCCGCATGATCCGAAGCGCAATTTCGCCCCGGTTTGCAACAAGCAGTTTCTGGATGGTCATTGGTAAAGGTGAACGAAGAATGACGTGAGACGAACGAATGATGAGGCTAGTTTAGGTATAACTACGGAGCAAAGCGACCCCCTCTTCCTGCTCACGTCGGTTCTCTTTTTTTGTCAAAACACCAATATGCACGTTTTATGGCAAAAGGGCAGTAAAATTGAATTTTACCCCGCAGTTTTGGCCTACCGAAACTAACTCGTATTTTTGCACTTACTATGCGAAAAACAGGGGTTTAGCCCCTATAACAATAGAAAAAAGTGGATTTATTCGAGAAACTACGCAACAACTTAGGGCCGATTGGCTCACCCGCCCGGGACTTCAACGGACACCACTATTTTGCATTCCCTAAGCTGGAAGGTGAGTTAGGGCCGCATATGCGCTTTCAGGGCAAGCCCGTGCTCAACTGGAGCCTGAACAACTATCTTGGATTGGGCAACCATCCGGAGGTTCGCAAGGCCGACGCCGATGCTGCGGCCGAGTGGGGGCTGGCGTATCCGATGGGAGCCCGTATGATGTCGGGTAACTCAGATCTGCACGAGCAGTTTGAGAAAGAGCTGGCCGAGTTTGTCGGTAAGGAAGACTCGTTTCTGCTCAATTACGGCTATCAGGGGGTCATGTCGGCCATCGAAGCCATTGTCGATCACCGCGACGTGATCGTATACGACGCCGAATGTCATGCCTGCCTGATCGATGGTATCCGGCTGCACAAGGCCAAGATGGGTGAATACTACAAATTCAACCACAACGACATGGTGAGCCTGGAGAAGAACCTGCAACGGGCAACCAAACTGGCCAACGAAAAAGGTGGCAGCATTCTGGTTATCACGGAAGGCGTGTTCGGTATGTCGGGAAAAGTAGGCAGCCTGGATAAAGTTGTTGCGCTGAAAGAGAAATATGAGTTCAAACTGCTGGTCGACGATGCACACGGCTTCGGCACGATGGGCGAAACGGGGGCGGGTGTTGGTGAAATGCTCGGCTGTCAGGATGGTATCGATCTGTATTTCTCGACTTTCGCCAAGTCGATGGCGGCTATCGGCGCGTTTATCGCCGGTGATCACGACATCATCATGTACCTGAAATACAACATGCGGTCGCAGACGTATGCGAAAGCGCTGCCGATGCCATACGTAGTTGGCGGGCTGAAGCGGCTGGAGATGATTCGTAACTCGTCGGAATTCCGCGACAAACTGTGGACCAACGTGCGGGCCTTGCAGAGCGGGCTGCAAGAGCGCGGTTTTAATATCGGTGATACGACTTCGCCCGTGACGCCGGTACTGCTTCAGAATATTCAGGGTGGCATTCCCGAAGTGACGGGCATCATCCGCGACCTGCGCGAGAACCTCGGTATCTTCTGCTCAATCGTCGTGTATCCGGTCGTTCCGAAAGACATCGTTATGCTGCGGATTATCCCGACGGCGGCACACACGCTCGACGATGTGCAGCGGACGCTCGACGCTTTCTCCCAAGTGTCTGAAAAAATCGAAAATGGGACATACCGGGGTGCCGGACCGGTCGTTAGCCCAAAAGAACTGGAAGTATCGGCCGAATCTGCCGCTGAATAGGGTTTTTAGCTGAAAATTGCATTTTTCAGCTAAAATTTTGTCGCGACTATTGCGCTGTATGTGAGAATGACTAAATTTCCGGAAAAACCGCGTTTTTAGCGGAATTTGGGCATTTTCACTTAACCCCATCCAAAGCGCTATGTCACGTTTCGACGAAGTAAAAAATTTGGTAATGTCGCTCGAAGGCGATTTCGAGAAGTTCTATGACAAGAAAAATCAGGCTGCCGGTACCCGTGTTCGGAAAGGAATGCAGGATCTGAAAACACTGGCCCAGACGATTCGTGCGGAAGTTCAGGATACCAAAAACAGCGCCGACAAAGAGTAGTCGTTCGTCGTTTATCCAACTGATTATTGCCCCCATTGGTCGCTGCACCAGTGGGGCAATGATTTTTTCGGCCCGTTCTGAACCGATCAGATTTTTTCGCGGTGCATCAGCGTTGCCGTGCCGCGCGTGGCTACCTTACCGGTCTGTACGTCGCGCAGTTCGCCCAGAATTTCGGCGGTGTGCTTATCGGGGTTCATGCTTTTAACCGTAAAGACGGCTTCGTAATCGGTGTCGACAAACATGGGCCGCAGAAACTCCAGCGTCTGACCCAGATAAACCGAGCCGTAGCCGGGGAACTCGGTGCCAAGCACTTTGGTGAAGATGCTGGCCCCCAGCATGCCGTGGATGATGGGCCGTTTGAACGGCGTCTGGGCGGCAAAGTCAGCGTCGAGATGCAGCGGGTTGTTATCACCCGTAACGCGGGCGAAGTCGATCACATCGGCCTGCGAAAAGCGAAACGGGTAGCGGTAAACGGCGTTCAGAGCAAAATCGGGAATCATTGGCAAGTTTACTATTCGTGGTTTAATGGTCAAAGTTGCAGCTTTCCGGTGAAGGACGATAACGCTCAACGGGTAAACCTTAAACGACAAACGTTAAACCTTACACCTGCATAGCGTAGCTTTGTGCTGTTTATGGTACATCTTTTTGGTTTATCGGCGGGAAAACGGGTCTTTGGGCTGGACGTCATGCGGGCGCTGGCTATTCTGATTGTCGTCGACGCGCACGCGACGGTTGCGCTCAAAGAATATTATGATGGAGCGTTCTGGCACCACCTGCTCCCCGACGGGGTCGAGTTGTTTTTCGTATTGAGTGGCTTCCTGATCGGTGGTATCCTGATCCGCACCTACGAAAAAAACGGTCGCTTCGACGGCCCGCTGCTGCTCAACTTCTGGACCCGCCGGTGGTTTCGCACCCTACCCAACTACTACCTTGTGCTGACGAGCCTGATCGGGCTGGCCCTGTTTCGGGCGTGGCGAAGTGGGTTGCATCACACGCTACCCGCCAAAGGCGAACTGATTAAGTATTATCTGTTTCTACAGAATTTCGCCACCTACGTTCCCGATTTCTTTCCCGAAACCTGGAGTCTGGCCATCGAAGAATGGTCGTACATCACGTTGCCGTTGGTGCTGTGGGCGCTGCATACGCTGATGCCCAGCCGCTGGCCCCGGCAGCGCATTATGCTGACGGCCATTCTTTTCATTATTATTGGTACGAACCTGCTGCGCCTTGTTACGGCCATACTGACGCCCATTTCAGACGGGGAACTGGGCTTCCGGGGCATTGTCGTTACCCGGCTCGACGCGATCTCGTACGGGGTGCTGGCGGCTTACGTCAAGCATTATTTCCCCGCATTCTGGACAGCCGAACGCACCCGTAATCGACTGGCTATTGCCGGGCTAGCCCTGATTCTGATCACGTCGTTTACGGCATCGATCGTTATCCTGAAATACTATGTGCAGGCGGGTATCTACCCCAGCTACGTATTCTACAAACGCACGTTTTACTTCCCGATGATCGGCCTGAGTATGGCGCTGATCTTACCGTATATGGATGGCTGGCGAACGGCAACGGGCGCGTGGGCGCGGTTCGGCATCGCCCGGTTTATCACGCACATCAGCCTGATTTCGTATTCGATGTACCTGCTCAACCTGACGCCCATCATGATTACCTTCCTGGAACGCTTCCCGACGACGTCGGCGGCAGTAGGCTGGGCGAAAGTGGGTATCTTCTGGGGGCTGACGCTGATACTGTCGACGCTGCTGTTTGCTTACTTTGAAAAACCCGTAACGGAACTGCGTGAGCGGATGTCGAAGAAAGAGCCCACCCTGCTGACCAACGAACAGGTCAGCAGTTAAATCCGCATATCCGCGTTGGGTGCCGTATCTTTGCGGGTGCATGAGTTATTCAAAAATCTATCTACAGGCGGGGCGCGACGAAGCCGTCCGGCGGTTTCACCCCTGGGTCTTTTCGCGGGCTATCGGTCGGTTCGACGGCGACCTCAATGACGGCGATACCGTCGAAGTATTCGACAAGAAAGGGGAGTACCTCGCTACCGGGCATTACCACGATGGTAGCATTGCCGTGCGGCTGTTTTCGTTCGCGGCTACGGCGGGTGGCCCCGTCACGCCCGACGTGGCTTACTGGACCGCGAAATTGACTGGCATTCGGGCCTTGCGTCAGGCAATTCTTGCCAACCAAACCGGCGAAACCAACTGTTACCGACTGATACACGGCGAGGGCGACGGCTGTACGGGTCTGATTGTCGACATGTACAATGGCGTGGCCGTCGTGCAGGCGCACTCGATCGGGATGCACCGCGAACGGATGCTCATTACCGACGCGCTGCGGGCCGTATTCGGCGATGAACTACAGGCGGTGTACGATAAGAGTGCCGAGACACTCCCCGAACAGTACGGGGCCACCGTGCAGAACGGCTACCTCTTCGGCCGGACGCCCGTACCGCACCCGGTGCAGGAAAATGGCCATACCTTTCTGGTCGACTGGATTACGGGTCAGAAAACCGGTTTTTTTCTCGATCAGCGCGACAACCGGGCGTTGCTGGCGGGATACGCCCACGGCAAAAAAGTCCTGAACGCATTCTGCTACTCGGGTGGATTTTCGGTGTACGCGCTCAGTGCCGGAGCCGAACAGGTGCACTCGGTCGACGCGTCGAAGAAAGCCATCGATCTGACGAATCAGAACGTCGAGGCCAACCTAAGTGATGGCGTCGACGGTTCGCACCACGAAGCCTACGCCGATGATGTGATGCATTACCTCAAGGGGCACGACCATCAGTACGACGTCGTTGTACTCGATCCACCGGCTTACGCCAAAAGCCTGTCGGCGCGGCACCGGGCGGTGCAGGGCTACAAACGGCTCAACGCCGAAGGGCTGCGCCGGGTGGCGAAGGGCGGTATTCTCTTCACGTTTTCCTGCTCGCAGGTTGTCGACCGGGAGTTATTTTACAACACAATTGTAGCGGCCGCAATCGAAGCCGGGCGGCAGGTACGGGTGCTGCACCATCTGAGTCAGCCTGCCGATCACCCCGTGAGCCTGTTTCACCCCGAAGGCGGTTATCTGAAAGGGCTCGTCCTGTGGGTAGAGTAATACTGCTCATACTTTTATTTCTTGCCGCCTTTGCGCTAATTTTGACGCACAGGCTGATTCTTTTGTCAAACCCGACACACATATAGCTGCTATGGCTGAATTGATTCGAATGCCCAAGATGAGCGACACCATGACCGAAGGCGTCATTGCGGAGTGGCACAAAAAAGTGGGCGATAAAGTAAAATCCGGCGACGTACTGGCCGAAGTCGAAACCGACAAGGCAACGATGGATCTGGAGTCGTACGAAGAAGGTACGCTGCTGTATATCGGTGTCGAAAAAGGAACGTCGGTTCCGGTTGATGGTGTGTTGGCCGTCATCGGCGCAGACGGCGAAGATTACAAATCGCTGCTCGACGGAACGAGTGGTGGTAGTCAGGAAGCCAGTGCTCCTGCCAACGAAACCAAGCCGGAGGCTACGCCTGAGGGTGTGAGCAAAGACGAGGTGAACACCAAGATGCAGGACCCCAAAGCGGTATCGGCTGGTCCGGCGGAAGACGTCAACGCGTCGGTCATCCGGATGCCGAAAATGAGCGATACCATGACTGAGGGTACCATCGTTGCCTGGCACAAAAAAGAAGGCGACACGGTAAAATCGGGTGACGTACTGGCCGAAGTCGAAACCGACAAAGCCACCATGGACCTCGAAGCCTACGAAGAAGGTACGCTGCTGTATGTGGGCGTGAAAGAAGGTTCGTCGGTAGCTGTCGATGATATTATTGCCGTGATCGGTGAAAAAGGAGCCAACTTCAAAGTGCTGATCGACGGCGCGAACGGTGGTGGCTCAGCACCGGCTTCAAGCAACGGTAAGGAAGCCGCGACGGGCGAAGGCGGTAGTAACACCGCTGAGCAGAACCCACAGGCGGACGTTCCCGCCAATGCCGATACTGATCTGTCGTACGGTGGTGGTACGGGTGATGAAGTTGAGCCAACCGGCCGCATGAAAGCGTCGCCGTTAGCCAAGCGCATTGCCGAAGAAAAAGGCATCAAACTGGAGCAGGTAAAAGGCAGTGGCCCGGAAGGCCGCATCGTGAAGAGCGATGTCGAGTCGTTCGTGCCCGGCAGTGCGCCAGCACCGAAGCCAGCCGCGCCAAAACCGGCTGCTGCACCGCAACCCGCACAACAGGCAGCACCCGCTCCGGCACCGCAACAAGCCCCGGCTCCACAACCGGCCGTACCAGCTACTGGCGACTTCACCGATACGCCGGTCAGTCAGATGCGGAAAACGATTGCGCGTCGCCTGAGCGAAAGCCTGTTTACGGCTCCGCATTTCTACCTGACCATGGAAATCAACATGGACAAGGCGATGGAACTGCGCGGCACGGTCAACAGCGTCAGCCCGGTCAAAATCTCGTTCAACGATTTCGTCATCAAAGCGGCTGCCGTTGCCTTGAAACAGCATCCGACGGTCAACTCATCGTGGCTGGGCGACAAAATCCGCAAATACAACTACGTCAATATCGGCGTAGCAGTAGCGGTCGATGAAGGACTGCTGGTTCCCGTTGTGCGCAACGCCGATCAGAAAACGCTGTCGACCATTGCGGGCGAAGTGAAGGACATGGCCGGAAAAGCCAAGGACAAGAAGCTACAACCGAAAGATTGGGAAGGCAGTACGTTCTCGATTTCGAACCTCGGTATGTTCGGTATCGATGAATTTACGGCAATCATCAACCCACCCGATTCGTGCATCCTGGCCGTTGGTGCGATCAAAACCGCCGTTAAGTTTGAGGGCGACGTGGCGAAACCAACCAACGTGATGAAGGTAACGCTGTCGTGCGATCACCGTGTGGTCGACGGCGCCAGTGGTGCTTCGTTCCTGCAAACGTTCAAAGAACTGCTGGAAAACCCCATGCGCATGCTGGTATAGTGGGTTTAAGGTTTGTGGTTTAATGGTTAAGGCTGTCAGCACGGCAACGTTAAACCACAAACCTTAAACTATCCATAAAAAGAAAGGGTCTCAACTCACGTTGAGACCCTTTCTTTTTATTAAATCAGGTAAGTGCCCGGGTAGAGAAATAACCTTAAACCTTAGACACTAAACCTTAAACGTCAAACTTACATTGCCGCCTGAAGCTTTTGCTCCAGTACGTTTTTGGGAACGGCACCTACTACCTTCTCCACCATCTGTCCGTTCTTGAAGACCATCAGCGTCGGGATGCTGCGGATACCGAACTGCGCGGGAATGCGCGCGTTCTGATCGACGTCCATTTTAGCCACGACAGCTTTGCCTTCGTATTCGCCGGCGAGTTGCTCGACAACGGGTCCGATCATCTTACAAGGTCCGCACCATTCGGCCCAGAAATCGACCAGAACCGGCTTATCAGAATTGATCAGCTCGTCAAAATTTGCATCAGTTGCCTCTACGGCGTGTGAACCTGCTGCCATGAGTGAAATCAGTTTATTGGTTTGATTTGTTTCTTCTCAATAAACCGGAATGTACCCGTTTAGTTCCGACGGATTGCCAACGTATACGGTTCATCGGTCGGCGGTGTTTAGCTGATCCGAGCCGATTTTTTGCGACGTTGCGGGTTCACCAACGGGCGGGCGGTATGTCTGGAACGGGATCTTCAGTAGGTTGCCAAGCTGCGAATGTTCGTGCTGATGGGGATGCGTATCGATGCCGTAATGCAGGTCGCGCCCGGCCATTTCGTGGTATGTACCGAACAGCCGGTCCCAGTAAGGAAAAATATTGCCGTAGTTGGTATTGGTTACGGGCAGTACGTAATGGTGGTGGACGTGGTGCATGTTGGGCGTCACGATCACCAGCCCAAGCAGCCGGTCGGCCCAGCGGGGGAGTTCGATATTGGCGTGATTAAACTGCGAGAGCACCACCGACAGCGCCTGATACAGGAACACCAGCCACATCGGCGCGCCCGTCAGCAGCACCGCCACCAGCGTAAAGACGAAGCGAATAACGCTTTCGCCGGGATGATGCCGGTTGGCCGTGGTCGTGTCGATATGCGTATCAGTATGGTGAATAAGGTGAAAGCGCCACAGAAACGTGACTTTGTGTTCAGCCCAGTGGGGAAACCATGCGCCCACCAGATCGAGTACCAGCAGGCCCATAATTGCTTCAACCCAAAGCGGTAACTGAACCCACTGAAGCAGGCCGACGCCGTGCTGCACTGTCCAGTCGCTGGTGCGGAGCAGCAGAAACGCCAGCACCGTATTGACGATAATGGTCGTGATCGTGAAGAAAATATTGATACCGGCATGGTGCCATTTGCGGTAGCCCGGTTCGGTTTGCTCAAACCGGAACAGGGGCGCGGCACTCTCAATCAGCCAGAACAGCGTTATGCCGCCTACCAGAATCAGGCCGCGGTGCGCCGATGGAATATGCTCAAAGTAATTGACCAGTCGTTCCATTCGTTTTGTCTCATTTTTTACTGCTATAAAACAAATATACGGATTGGAATGGTTCGATAGAGCTTATCCCTTCAGATGTGGGATTTACGATTATTTGGCCGTTTGCCGGTTGGATTGTTGGTTTGCAGTTTCGACTGAATTACTGAATCAACAACATGCCTCAACCAAAATTTGCCCGCGAATCCGTCACGGTGATGACCGAGATGGTACTGCCCAACGATACCAATACACTTGGAAATCTGATGGGTGGGCGGCTGTTATATTACATGGATATTGCAGCTGCGATTGCGGCCCAGAAACATTCCAACCGCATCGTAGTGACAGCATCGGTCGATAATGTCTCGTTTGCGGAGGCTGTCCGGCTGGGTAATATCGTAACGCTGAAGGCGCAGGTGACGCGGTCGTTCAGTTCGTCAATGGAAGTGTTTATCGAGGTGTGGGCCGAGGATATTCCGGCAGGGGTGCGCGTCAGTACCAACAGCGCCTTCTACACATTTGTCGCCGTCGATCAAACCGGTCGACCGATTGAAGTACCGGGTGTGATTCCCGAAACAGACGAGGAAAAAGACCGCTTTGCGAGTGCCCTGCGCCGTCGGCAGCTTCGGCTGGTGCTGGCCGGGCGCATGAAACCAGAGGACGCTACCGAGCTGCGGGCCTTTTTGCAAGTGGGCTGACGCGGGTTTAACGTTTGATGTTCAAGGTTTAATGTTAGGTGATCTGAACAACCTTAAACCTTGAACATCAAACCGTAAACTCAATTCGCCAGCTTCACCGATTGCCAGGTGGCCATCTGCCACTGGTTGCCTTTTTTAACGTAGACGTCGGTGTAGCGCAGGCGGGTGTTGATCGTTTCGCCGTTGTTCATCGCTTTTATCAGGCAGACACCGTTGATGATGGCTGTGTTGCCGTATACCCGCACCTTCATTTCCTGCGATTCAATGGCGTCGTACTTCGACTTACCATCGCGGATGGATTGAATGTACGACGCTTTGTTGTCCGTATTGCCGCTTGAGTGTGTGTATACCAGATCGTCGGCCAGGAGCTTGTCGAGGGCAGCGTAATCTTTGCTGACCTGCGCGGCAAAACGCTGCCGTTCTGCATCGGCTACGGCTTTTTCGCTGGCCGACATGGCGGTCTGCGTTGCTGGCGCGGCCGGACCGGCAGATGAGGTAGAAACGGCGGTTTGCGCGTATAAGTACGAGCTACAGGCCAGAAGCGACAGGGTAAGGAGGATTTTCATAGAATCGGGATCTGCAACCAGAAAGCCGGTGCGACTGCGCTTTTACTTTCGAGGGGCCTGCGACTGCGTGATGGCCTGATAAACCAGCACCTTGAACTTGTCGGACAGATCGCCGTAGGAGTTTGGCGACTTCTGGGTGTAGATCAGGCCAACGATGCCTTCTTTCGGATCGACCCAGTACGTCGTGCCGAAGTAACCACCCCATTCATAAGTACCTTCCGATACCGGCAGCTGCGCCGATCCGCGCTCGGTCGTGATACCAAAACCCAGTCCGAATTTGTTGACGCCCATGTTCAGATCGCCAATCTGATTGCTCGTAATCAGCCGGACCGTCGTTGGGCTGAGGTAGCGTCTGCCGTTGTATTCGCCACCGTTAAGCAGCATCTGTAAAAATGTTGCGTAGTCAGACAAGGTTGAACTCAGACCGGCCCCACCTGAAAAGTAGGTGCCAGCCGCTTTGGGATAATCGGGCGACAGGCCGAAACGAGTTGTTTGTTTGCGAATGGCTTTTGTAGAGTCTTCCGTATATAGCGTTGTCAGGCGGTTTTGGCGGTCTTTGGGCAGATAAAAGTACGTGTCGTTCATGCCCAGCGGATCGAGCAGGCGGGTGCGTAAATACTGATCGAGCGGTTGTCCGGACAGTACTTCGATCAGGTAGCCCACCACATCGGTGCTCAGGCCGTAGCTCCACTTTTCGCCGGGGTTGAACATGAGCGGTAACTTCGCCAGCCGGTTAATCGCATCGCTCAGTTTGCCTTCTGGGGTACCAATACCGCTCGGAATCCGGTTTTTAGCGTAGATAGCGACGGCTTCTTTTGTGCCGATAGTGGCATAGCTGATGCCCGACGTATGGGTCAGTAACTGCCGGATGGTGATTTCGCGTTTGGCTGGAACGGTCGTATAGGTGGTGTCGGCCATGTTTAGCTTGTCGAGCACAACCGGGTTTTTGAAGGCCGGAATATACTTGCTGACCGGATCGTCGAGCAGAAATTTACCTTCCTCAAACAAGAGCATCAGACCAATGCTGGTAATGGCTTTAGTCTGCGAAGCAATACGAAAAATGGCGTCTCGCTTAAGGGGCGTTTTGGCATCAACATCGTCCTGACCGTATACCTGATGGTAAACGATTTTGCCGTTACGAGCTACCAGCACCCCGACACCTGCCTGCCGACCTTTGCTGATGTACTCGTTGATAACGGCGTCCATGCGGTGAAGACGATCCGTGCTCATGCCGACGGATTCGGGCGACGCGTCCTGAAGTGTCGGCGGGTTGGTACGGGTTGGGCGGGGAGTAGTCTGGGCCGATGCCGACCAAAAAAAACCGGCCATAAGGCCGGTCAGAATCATTGTTTTCATGCCGGGGTGTATCGTTTACAAACCGGCGCTAATGTACTTATTTCTTGGTACCGGTGATAGCGCCCCGACGTGTGACGGTGACCCCGCCATCCAGATTTTCAACTACCGTGTTCAGCGCCAGAACATTGTCGGTAAACTGCCCGCTTGCCTTATACGTGCCGTTAATACTCTGCCCGTCATAGATGAACGACTCGCTCTGTTTGTCGATGATCGTAAACGCGTTGCCGTTGAGTTCGGCGGTTAGCGTCTGCTTCGTTGCTCCGTTGAATGTTATGTTGAAATACAGTTGGTTGGCTACCTGCGTTTTCGTGATTGCAACACTGACGGTACCGGTTTCCCGGTTGCTTTCACGGCTGTTGTTAACAAATGTTGATGCCTGATAGCCACCATCATAGGTGCCGATGTACTGATCGCGGGGATCAACTTCATCGGCAGACCCGGACGTTTTACAGCCAGTGGCCAGTGAAAGTATAGTCAATAGCGCGAACAAAAGAGGCCGCACTGACGGGCGAAGTGAAATAGAGTTCATTGTGTGTTGGACGATACGGTTAGCTACCTGTCAGACAACAAACGCCGGGCCGGGTTTAGTCAGTATGTGGGGCTACTGAAAGATACTCAAAACTGAATGAGCAGATTCTGCCGCTCCTGCTGCATCGTAATCGGCTCATCGACAAAGCGGGCGTTCAGGTTCAGTCGTTTGCACATCGCCAGCCACTCGCTCTTCGGCACGATCAGAAAGCCATTGTCCTGCCGAATCTTGTAGTACGCCGAGAAGCGCAGCCGGAACAGCAGATTCAGCATCGACAACAGTTTGCCCTGCCGCAACGACCGACCCAGAATACTCAGTACGTCGCCCAGCACGCCTTCCTCTACGATCAGATCGCAGACCAGTGCTTTCGCGCCCGGCGCAGCCAGTGATTTAATGTTGGCCAGCAGTTTCTCCACTTCACCCGCGTTGCGGTAGTATTGCACCACGCTCATCACGATAATCAGGTCGAACTGTTTACCGGCGACGACGTCGAAATTCAGGTAATCGTCGGCAGGGATGTCGTGGAAAAACACGTTGGGATGACTGGCGTGTTTGGCGCGGGCAATCTCGTTGTACCGCTGCGAAATATCCAGCCCGTGCAACTCGCCGACGCGGTCGTGCCAGGCGTCTTCGAGATTAGCCGGACCGGAACCGATGTCGAGTACGCGCAGGGTTTTGTTCAGCGGAGCGTATTGCTCAACCCGGTCGAGGAAGTACGCGTAATTGGCCGACATCGAGTTGTCGAATTCATTTTCCTGCTGCCAGAAATCAAGCCAGGTGGAGGGCATTGGTGGTAATCGGTTTACAGTTTTCAGTTTTCGGCGGGCGACGTTCCCAGGCTGCTAACTTGTAGCTTGGCGGACCGGCTCGCGACGGTGGGGGGCGCGGGGAGAAGCATGAGCCAGACGATGCGGAACCAGATCAGCACGCAGGGCAGGGCTTTCAGCGCGTAAGGCAGCACGAACGTCTTACGCAGGTAAGGCGGGAAAATGTCGGTTGGCGACAGAATCGTCAGTACAAAACAGCTAATTAGCAGCACCCGGTCGAGCGTAGTGCGCGGGCTGACTACCCACCAGATGACGACCCCCGTTACGGCCGTGATGTACGTTGGCGATTCAGCAACGGGGTTGAAGATTACCTGGAAAATCAGCACCGACGCCAGCATCAGCAGCTGATACGTAAACTCCCGGTACCGCCCGACCCGCACATAAACGGTACAGAAAATGGCCACGCCCACACCGATGATGGCAGCGGTCGGGATGGTGGGCGAAATAGCGAGGTGAATCAGCCGGTGGATGGACGTATTAGCCCAAATGTCGCCGTCTGACTTGATCATCAATTGCGTCACCCACAGTTCGTATTGGTGGTACAGCTCGGCCGGGGTAGCAAACAGCAGCGGCAATACCGCCAGCACAACGGCCCACAGCACCATCGACGCCAGAAATTTGATTTTTTGCGGGTACAAAATAAACAGACCGGCAGCTACGAGGCTGTAAATCTTGACGTTGAACCCCAGCATAATAAAAAACGCGGCCCAGAACGGCTGTTTCTTCTCGAAGCTCAGAAACGCGAATACCGACAGTGCGGCAATCATGGGGTTGGTCTGGCTGTTAACGAGTGAGGTAAACAACTCCTGCACGCCAAACCAGTAGGCAAACACCTTTTGCTGGTGCGTCAGCGGCAGTTTGTAGATGGCGTAGACCCAGACACCGGTAAACAGAAAGTGCCACAGAAACAGCCCCAGCGAATAGGGAAGGGCGAAGATGGGCGAAAACAGGGCCGCGAAGGTCGGCGCGTAGTGGTAGTGGTCGGAATACTGCGCCGGGTACTCGGAATACAGGCTCTGGTTGTTGATGAGGTGCTCCAGCGAATAATAAAAAATGCTGTAGTTATTCGAGCCTTCCCAGAACACAATACGAACGCTGGCAAAGAGCGTCAGCACAAAGTAGACGGCGAAAATAAATCGAAAATCGCTGAACAGCGGTCTTTTGAAAAAGTCGATCATGCAGGCAGAACGAGTCGGTAAGCGGTGGTAAACCGACCTGACAATCGACAAAGATAAGGAGAAGAAATCGGTAAGTAGTCCCACAAAAAAGGACCGGCCGTCGACCAGTCCTTTTTGTCACGTTGTCGGTACTCTATGCGGTAAGTATCGCGCGTAGGGCTATTACATTAGCTCCGGCGTCGAACACCGCTTTAACCGGTATGGTAAAACCCGCCACCACCTGACTGCCCACCGACTGCCCGACGCGAAACAAACCCGTCGCAGCATATTCAGTCGTATCGGCATCGATGCTAAACGTTTCGATCGTCTCGCGAACTGGGTCAACCAGCCAGTATTCAGTCACGCCGTGGGCCGCATAGTCTTCAAACTTGACGCCCCGGTCGTTCTGCTGCGTACTCTTCGACAGCACTTCGACGATCAGGTCCGGGGCTGGGTAGTATAACTGGTCTGGTATAATGAGGGCTGCTTTCTCGTTGGCGAAAAAGACAATGTCCGGTTCGTAGCTATTGCGGGACAGCTCGACAAGTGCCTTTTCAATACGAACCATACCAATCTCCCTGTCATCAACAAAAGCATTCATGAGCATACCCAACCGCAGAACAGCAGCGTTATGCCGTTCTAATGCGGGCGAATGCACAACGATTTCTCCGTTAATGAACTCGGCTTTCATGTCGTCGCTCCGCCACTTGTAGAAGAACTGCCTGTTCCTGCGTTCAGTCACCAGAATTGCCTGCACCTGTTGAATAATCTGCGGGGCTTTGGGCGACTCTAGTAACTGGGCAGCTAATTCGGTCATTGTTTGGTGTGTTTTACCAAATATACCAAAAAACGGCTTAGGCTTCGCCGATGAGCATCAGCGCACCGACAGTTACGTTACTAGTTTCGTCGATCAGAATGGCGCCCCCGGTCGCGCGGTTTTGCTGGTATGCATCGAAGCTGATGGGCTGGGCTGTCCGCAGTACGATTTTCGCCATGTCGTTCAGTTTCAGGCTATCGACGTCTTCGGTTTCTTCGTAGGTGTTGACGTTCAGTTTGTAGGCAATCTCCCGTACCGAGCAGCGCGTGCGCGAGGTGCCAACCTGCAAGACGTACTTGTTGCCGACTTTAAACTCCTTCGTATCCATCCAGCACAGCATCGCTTCGACTGTCGGACTGCTGGTTGGCAGTGCATCCGAACGCACAATCAGGTCACCCCGGCTGATGTCGACATCGCTCGACAGGTGCAGCACAACCGATTGCGGTGCTTCGGCCGTGTCGAGGTGTGTACCAGCGATTTCGATCGCGTCGATAGTCGAAGTTTCACCGGAGGGCAGGACCGTGATCGCATCGCCTTTCTGGAATGTACCACTGGTGATTTTGCCCGCATAGCCCCGGTAATCGTGCAACTCGGCGGTCTGCGGCCGGATGACGTACTGCACCGGAAAACGGCCTGGCAACTGAACGCCGAAATCGTTGGTCAGCGGAACAGTTTCCAGATGTTCGAGCAGCGTCGGGCCTTCGTACCACGGCATCGCCACCGACCGGTCAACCACATTGTCGCCATTCAGGGCCGACAGCGGGATGTATGTCACCTGCTTCACATTCAGCTTCTTCGCCAGATCGGCGTACTGAATACATATATCGGAGTAAACATCCTGCGAAAAATCAACCAGGTCCATTTTGTTGATTGCCACGACGATGTGCGGAATACCGAGCAGGCTGGTAATGAGCGAGTGCCGCCGGGTCTGCTCCACGACGCCGTGCCGCGCATCGACCAGCACAATCGCCAGCTGGCAATTCGACGCCCCCGTTACCATGTTGCGGGTGTACTGAATGTGCCCCGGTGCATCGACGATGATAAACTTGCGTTTCGGCGTCTGAAAATACCGGTAAGCCACGTCGATGGTAATGCCCTGTTCGCGCTCCGAACGCAGTCCGTCGGTCAGTAAGGCAAGGTCGATTTCGCCGTCGTCGCGGCTTTTGCTGGCCCGTTCGATCGCTTCAAGCTGATCGACCAGAATCGATTTTGAATCGTAAAGTAACCGCCCGATGAGGGTGCTCTTGCCGTCGTCAACCGATCCGGCTGTTATAAAGCGAAGTAAGTCCATTGTACTAAACAGGATGATTCTGAGGTGACTTTTCTACTAGTTTTGCATGCGGTGATGGCGGCCATAAAATTAGCGGGTCATATCGCGCCTTAGAAAAGTCATGTAAATTTACACAAAGCGCATTTTATATTTGTTAGTCTGGAAAATCTACATTACCATTCTGAAAAAGTAACGCAGTTAACCCACGAGTAGACTTTCATCTAACAGCGTAAAATGTGAGCAATTATGAATCTGTTTAAAAGAAAAAAACGTGAGGAAAAAGTTGAAAATCCGTACTCAAAATTTTTGAGTGATGAGGATTACCAACAACTGATTAAAACCGACCGATTTACCGTAGGTAAATTAAAGTTTTTGGGTAATAATCTGGAATACTCCGACGCGCCTGGCTTTCTACATTCATTGCAAGAACTATTTATCGATGAGGTATATAGCTTTATCCCTGAAACAGAAAACCCAATTATTGTCGATTGCGGATCAAACATTGGCTTGAGCATTATTTATTTTAAACAGCGATTCCCTAACGCAAAAATCATTGGGTTTGAACCGGACGCTGCCATATATAAGTTGCTCGAAAACAATTTGAAATCGTTCAATCTTATGGACGTTCAGATACACAATGCTGCTGTCTGGACAGAAGATACTGAATTAGATTTCTATGCGGAAGGTTCGTTAGCAGGATCGACAGAAATAAATTACGCTAACGCCAGCGACAATAAGTATAAAGTTGCTGCCATTGATTTGAAGAAAATACTGTCATCCAATCAGGTAGAATTCTTAAAAATGGACATAGAAGGAGCCGAGAATACAGTGCTGCCGGATTTAGCCAATTTAATTGATTCGATCCCGTACGTATTCTTGGAATATCACGGTATGCTTGGAAAACCCCAACAACTAGGTGCTATGCTCAATATGCTAAGTTCCGCCGGATTTAGGTATAACATCCAAGCGGCAACAGAAGGAGTCAAACACCCATTTTATGAGGTTCCAAAACATGGTTTTGAAAATCAACTGAACATTTTCTGCAAAAAAAGTGATGAGCACAGTGGCTCAATCAGACACGTCAATTAATGGCTCATCAAAAATAGCCGCCTTTTTTGCGGTCTTCCATGGCGGCTTCCGAGAGCTGATCGTCCATGCGGGTTTCGCCCCGCTCGGAGATGCGCGTCGCCTGAATCTCGTCGATAACGTCGTCGAGGGTAGCGGCATGCGAGGGCGATGCGGCCGTGCAGGAAATATCACCAACAGTGCGGAACCGGACCCGGCGCGTCACGATCTGATCGTCGGCTTCGGGTTTGATAACGCCCCCGGCGGTGGCCATCAGCTTGCCGTCGCGGATGATGAGTTCGCGATCGTGGGCGAAATAGATGCTCGGTAGCTCGATTTTTTCGCGTCGGATGTAGTTCCAGACGTCGAGTTCGGTCCAGTTCGAGATGGGGAACACGCGGACGTTTTCACCCTTGTGAATCCGGCCATTGTATAGGTTCCAGAGTTCGGGCCGCTGCCGCTTGGGATCCCACGAGCCGAACTCGTCACGTACCGAAAAGACTCGCTCTTTAGCCCGTGCCTTCTCCTCGTCGCGACGGGCACCACCGATGCAGGCATCAAACTCAAACTCTTCGATTGTATCGAGTAGGGTGAAGGTCTGTAATCCGTTGCGCGTGGCGTTCCGACCCGTCGGCTCTTTTAGCTTTTTCGTCCGGATAGTGTCTTCCACGTAGCGTACGATGAGTTTTTCGCCAATGCGGTTTGCCAGATCGTCGCGATAGTCGAGGGCTTCCTGGAAGTTATGGCCCGTGTCGATATGCACGAGCGGGAATGGGAACTTGCCCGGCCGAAAGGCTTTCAGTGCCAGGTGAACGAGCGTGATCGAGTCTTTGCCGCCCGAGAACAGCAGGGCAGGGCGCTCAAACTGTCCGGCAACCTCCCGCATGATGTGGATGGCTTCGGACTCAAGTTGGTCTAGATAATCCATTTCTAAAGAGTGAATGAGTGAAAGAATGAAAGAGTGAAAGATGACTGTGCTAAAAAACGCTCTTTCACTCATTCACTCTTTCGCTCTTTGTTATGCCTTGAACGCTTCCTCGTGGGTGTGGAGGCCGCATTCCTTTTTCGAGTTGTCTTCCCACCACCACCGACCGGCGCGGAAATCTTCGCCCGGCTGAATGGCACGGGTGCAGGGCTGACAGCCGATGCTGACAAAGCCCCGGTCGTGCAGTGGGTTGTAAGGTACGTTGTTAACTTTTACGTACTCCTTTACCTGCTCGAACGTCCAGTTCATCAGGGGATGAAACTTGAACAGGTCGTGGGCATCGTCGCGCTCGACCTGCGTCATCGTCTGCCTGTTGGGCGACTGCTCCGCGCGAATGCCCGTAATCCAGATTTTCTGGCCCGACAATGCCCGGTTCAGCGGCTCAACCTTACGGATACCACAGCACTCTTTCCGATTCTCAACCGAATCGTAGAAGCTGTACGGCCCTTTTTCGGTCATCAGCCGTTCTTCGGCCGCGCGCTCCGGGAAGTACGTTTCGATTTTGGTCGCGTAACGGTCGTTGGTCTTTTTCCAGACCGAATACGTCTCGGCGAACATCCGGCCCGTGTCCAGCGTGAAGATGCGGATGGGGATGTCGTTGGCCAGAATCATATCGGTGATGACCTGATCTTCATAACCCAGGCTGGTCGAAAAGACGATCTGACCCGGATACAACTCGGCCAGCCGACGTAGTGCATCGACCTCCGACAGCCCGGCCAGTTGATCGGTCAGGCTCTCCTGTGTATGGTTGGTTGGTTCTGCTAGCATACTCTTTATAGTTCGTCGTGCTGACTGATCAGCATGACAAAGGCCTCTAATTCAGCTGGATCGCCTTCCCCGTTTTGGCCGATTGGCGGGCCGTGTCGAGAATTTCTACGACGATCAGGTTATTTTCCAATGACGTTAATTCGTCGGGTTTGGTTTCACCCCGCAGTAGTTGCGTCAGGTACGTAAATGGATTCGTCGCTGGTGCGTCTGACGCTGTTGCTTGTAGCTCGTGCTCAGCTTTTTCGCCTAGTAACCGCTCACGCATTCGGGTTGCGTCGATGGTAGTCACGTAGCCCGTTCGGCCATAAACGGCCATGTCCTTCCGGCTGAACGGCCAGTTCCACGACGCCTGAATAATCGTCTGCGCCTTCGGATAGGTCAGGATTATCGTGGCTTCGTCGTCGACTTTCGGATAGATGTCGGGCTTGATTTGCTGAGTAACGGCCATCACCGACGTGGGCCGCTGATTGTGCATAAGCCAGGTCGAGAGGTTAGCTCCGTAGCAGCCAAAGTCGAACAGGGCACCGGCTCCGTTGGCAACCGGATCTGTCAGCCATGCCAGAAACTCCGGGTCGACGTTGATTTCTTTGGGACCTTCGTGACCATCATGTACGACGATTTTTCGAATGTCGCCGATGGCTTTGTCTTTATCAGCAATGGCGTAAGCTTTGTGGTTGCTGCCGTACCAGGTTGTTTCGTAGTTGGTCAGCAACTGTACCTTGTGCTTCCGGGCCAGCGCAGCCATCGCTTTCGCGTCGGCATACGTCGTCGCCAGCGGTTTCTCGACCATAACGTGAATCCCGGCCGGGGCGCACGCTTCGACCGTTTTGCGGTGATCGACAATCCGACCGTAATCGGTGACGGCTTCGGGCTTCGTCTTGGCAATCATCTCCGTCACCGTCGGGTAGACCATGCTCATCGGGTAGCCGTATCGCTTGGCAAAGCGCTCGGCCAGTTCACGATTCGGCTCCGCTATACCTACTATCTCGATCTCATTCGATTTTCCAATCGTGTTCAGAATCTGGTGCACATGCGAATGCACCAACCCGGCCACACCCACCCGTAACGGCTTCTTCTGCGCGAAACTTTGGGTTAGCGTGAGTAGCAGGATGATAAGTGTCGAGTACAAGCGCATATTATTCACCGGCTTCTCTAATTGCTTCTGCAATTACGTTATCACTCACCCGAAAATTGGTCTGCTGGACTTTTGCCAGTATTGGAGTAGCTTGAGTCAAAATGCCTTTTTGCTTTGCCCGGACAATAACGCCGATGGTGCCAGTCACGCGCAGTCCCATTCTGATGCCAGCTTTACGAGCTTTCAAATCGTCAATGATAACTGTGTAATGACGAAGCTCCCACGCTAAACTAAGTGCGGTTGCTTCGCCCAAATCCAACGTTTCCAGCAGGACCTGTTGCATATTTCTATCCGAAGGCGACCTTATTTCGATCCATTCCGGCAAGGGTATCCCATATTCCGTAGCTACCTCCGGCGTAATGAGTATGCGGTCGTAGCAACGACGCAACAAGTCTAACTCATCTATATTGGTTAGCAACACGAGGCAACTGGTATCAGAAATAACCAGATTATCAGGCGTTGCGGATATCATGGTGCAAATCGTCTAATGACTGACTGAAAAGAGAAAATCCAAATCGCCCCATAACTTCCATGAATGAACGTTTACTGATACCTACAATGTCAGCAGCTTGACCCATTGTCACTTTACCCTTTTCGTAAAGCTGCCCGGCAAGAAGCATCTTAGCTTCAAACTCCTCGATGTCGAGATTGTCCGGTAAATTGATGGTCAGGGTTTTCATGGGCTTGGCGTTAACTACGTTACGTTCTCCTTTACCACGTCGGCCGCTACTACGTCGGCCGATTTTTCGAGGGCCTGCGTGAAGTCGGCGATGAGGTCTTCGATGGCTTCCAGACCGACCGAAATCCGGATCAGGCCGGGGGTGATGCCAAGGGCGGCTTTTTCTTCCGGCTTCAGCTTGGCGTGGGTCGTCGTGTTGGGGTTGGTGACGATGGTGCGCGAATCGCCGAGATTCGAGGATAGCGTGGCTATCTCCAGCGAATCGAAGAACGATTTTACCCGGTCAAAACCGCCTTCCAGCTCAATCGTTACGATGGCACCGCCCGCGCTCATCTGCTGCTTCGCCAGTTCGTATTGGGGGTGCGACGGCAAAAACGGATACTTTACCACCGCTACGTCAGGATGGGCGTCGAGGGCTTCGGCCAGCGCCAGCGCGTTGCGGCAGTGGCGTTCCATGCGCAAATCCAGCGTTTCCAGGCTCTTCGACAGTACCCAGGCGTTGAACGGAGACAGCGACGGTCCCGTGTGCCGGGCGAAAAAACGAATCGGTTGAATCAACTCTTTCGACCCCACAACGATCCCGCCCAGTACGCGGCCCTGACCGTCCATGAACTTGGTTGCCGAGTGAACCGACAGGTCGGCACCGAGATCGATGGGCGTTTGCAGCAGGGGCGTAGCGAAACAGTTGTCGACGTTCAGAATGAAGCCGTACTTCTCTTTTAGCCGCGCCAGCATCGCCAGATCGACCAGTTCAAGGCCGGGGTTCGACGGTGTTTCGAGGTAAACCATCTTTGCGGCCGGCCGGTCCGCCGTTGCGGTTCCAGTAGCGGGGTTCGCTTTAATGGCTTCTTCCCACTCCGCTTCCGTCGCCGTTGCGTCGACGTAGGTATGCGTGATGCCCCACTTGCTCAGAATCTGCGTGATAATCTGATGGGCAGAACCAAACAGGGCACGGCAGGCTACGATGTGGTCGCCCGATTTCAGCAAAGCCGCCATGCTGGCAAACACAGCCGCCATCCCCGTACCCGTCGCGATACCGTCTTCCGCATTCTCCAGCATACACACCTTGTCGACAAACTCGGTGACGTTAGGATTTGAAAAGCGGCTATAGATGTTACCGTCTTCGGTTTCGTCGAACAGGGCTTTGCCTTGCTCGGCGCTTTCGAAGGCGAAACTCGATGTCAGGTACAGCGGCACCGAATGTTCGCGGTTGCCCGACTTCGGCGTTTGGATACGGATGGCTTTGGTTTGCTTTTTCATGGTAATAGAACAGAACTGTGGACAGGATTACAGCCAGGCCGCCGTCGCGGATTAACAGGATTTAGATCTTTTGCTTACGAAAAGTAGAATCCTGTCAATCCCATAATCCTGTCAAAAAAACAAAATAATCTTGCGCAAGCTGACGATGATAATGACGATACCGACCAGGATCATCATCGTTTTAACGGGTAGACGCTGGGCGAGGTGTGCGGCAATCGGCGCGGCAATCATACCGCCCAGAATCAGGCCCAAAATTACCATTCCGTAATTGTCCAAACCAGCGTACAGCGCGAAAACTACCGAACTGGCGAACGATACGAAGAACTCAGCCAGGTTGACTGATCCAATCGTGTAGCGCGGGTGCCGACCGGCGGCAATCAGCGTCGAGTTGACAATCGGACCCCAGCCACCCCCGCCAATAGCGTCGACAAAGCCGCCGAACCAGGCCAGCAGCCCGATTTTGCGGACTGGCTTTTTCTCGGTTCGCTTTACCAGTGCTTTTTGCAGGATCAGTACGCCCAAGATAGCGGTGTACACCGAGATGACGGGCGACAGGTATTTGGCAATGATTTCCATATCCGACAGCGCCGTGATCAGATAAGCGCCTAAAGCCGCGCCAATGACGCCCGGAATCAGGACGGCTTTGAACAACCGACTGTTGACGTTGCCGAATTTGAGGTGCATGTAGCCCGACACGCCCGAGGTGAAAATCTCCGAACTGTGTACACTGGCCGTGGCAAATACCGGACTGATGCCCACGCTGGTCAGGAAGGTAGTAGCCGTAACGCCGTAGGCCATGCCCAGTGCGCCGTCGATCATCTGCGCGACGAAGCCTGCCATCAGGTAATAAAAAATGTCGGGTGTAACCTTTACCGAACCGGCTAATACGGTGATCCGGTCGATGGTGAAATAGCTGAATAGCAGGTGCCCGACGATCATCAGGGCCAGCGACGCGAAGACGTAGATGGCAATCTCAGTACGGGTGCGGGGACGAAGCAGCAGGGAGTCGGTGGTCAGCGTAGCCGCGCCGGGAGCCATGACTTTAACCGTCGGAAACGTTGCCCGTAGTGCATTGGCCTGTTCGCTTGCCCGTGGGCCCTGTACCGTAATTGTCAAGCCATTCAGGTCGATGGAGGGAGCGTCGGATTTAATCAGCTCGTCCGATGGATTCATAGTTCTTAAATTCTATCGACTTAATAGGTTTTTATATCTATGAAAAGCGGCACGTTGGAGTGCCGCTTGTTGAACAGGGTTGAGTGGGGCAAAGGTACACAACTAACCGAAAAAGTACGCAGTTGATTCACGGCTTTGCCGAAAGCTACTGGTGGTCGGTGCCTATTCCAGTGTCCTGCTACCGCTGATGGGAGCCGCCATTGTCTGGTGCAGGTCGAACACGACGATCTCGTTTGCACCCTTTTTCAACCAGGTGGCCGGGCAGTACAGCCGTTTCTGCGGTCCAATTTCCCAGTAACGCCCGAGGTTATGCCCGTTCACGTAAACAACGCCCTTTTTGTAGCCGCTCAGGTCGAAGTAGGTGTCGGCGACGGTATCGAGTGAAAACTGACCGGTAAAGAACTGGCCGGGCTGATCGGTGTTAGGCTGGCCGGGCTTTAACTGACTGATGTACGAACGCTCGAAGGGGAGGGGGAACACCTGCCAGTTCATCAGCGTCATACTGCCCAGCGACACGCGGTCGGTGATACCCTTTCGGTCGATCATGTACTGCGCGAAGTTGATGCGGCCCATGCCTTCGACCAGAATATCGAGCACCGGTTCGTTGTTAGCTGTCTTGGGCAGGTCGATGCTCCACTTGCCGCCGTCACGGTAAACGGGACCAATGTATTTGCCGTCCAGATACACCAGCGCGTAATCGTGCGGCTCGGTGATGGTTAGTGTGCCGGGCGAGTAGCCGACGATCTTGGTGCGATACAAAATAAATCCGCTGTTCTGATCGAACATTTCCATCGGTTTCGGCTGCGCTACGGTGATGGGTTTTGGCAGGTTATCCCAGATAGTTGCGAAGGGGCGGAGCGTGATGGCGGGAACGTCCATCGCCGGAATGGGGTCAGGAATGGCGGGCAAGGTACCAACGTGCTGCCCGATCAGTTGGCGCAGGGCATGGTATTTGGGTGTTGGCTGACCCTGTTCGTTAATCGGCGCGTCGTAGTCGTAACTGGTAACGTCGGCTTGGTACTCGGTAGGTTTGAAGCCATTAGCCCCGGCCGTAAACCCGAAGTTTGTACCGCCGTGGATGACATACAGGTTGAACGACTTCTTCGTGTCGAGCAGGAAGCGGACTTCCTTCAGCAGACCGGCGGTATCGGGTCGAGCCCATTTTTCGCCCCAGTGCGTGAGCCAGCCGGGGTAGGTTTCGCTGCTGAATACCGGCACACCCGGATTGACGCGGCCAGACCGGTCGAAGTCGGCCTGACTCGCACCGGGGTCAAGCCCCACGGCCACGCCCGGTAGCGAACCGGCGGTCAGGTTGGGCACGGCCGGTCCGTCGGCGGTGTAAAACGGGGTTTTGATACCGTTGTCGAGCCAGAGCTGATGGATGCGCTGCATGTAGTCGCGGTCGTTGGCGTAGCTGCCGTACTCATTTTCGACCTGTACCATCAGAATCGGCCCACCATTCGACACCTGCAACGGCTTAACTAATGTCGCCAGCTTTTTGATGTAGCGTTCGGCCGCAGCCATGTAGGTCGGGTCGAGGCAGCGGACTTTCAGATCGGCGGTTTTGAGCAGGTAAGGAGGCAGTCCGCCGAAGTCCCACTCGGCGCAGACGTACGGGCCGGGCCGCAGCAGCACCCACATACCCTCCTGTTGCACCAGCCGGATGAACTCGACGATATCGTGGTTATCGGTTTTGAAATCGAACACGCCCGGCTTCGATTCGTGGTAATTCCAGAACACATAAGCTGCGATGGTATTGCAGCCCATCGCCTTCGCCATGCGGATGCGGTGCTGCCAGTAGGCGCGGGG
Organism: Spirosoma rhododendri; assembly: GCF_012849055.1. Classification (NCBI taxonomy): domain Bacteria; kingdom Pseudomonadati; phylum Bacteroidota; class Cytophagia; order Cytophagales; family Cytophagaceae; genus Spirosoma; species Spirosoma rhododendri. The sequence continues at coordinate 3,766,260 of NZ_CP051677.1, forward strand.
AATGCGGGCGGGGTGCATCTCCCCGCTGATCAGTTGAAACGGCTTGCCGTCGAGCAGAAAGTCGGTTTTACCCAGCGCGAACATATGTTGACTGCGCTGCGCCTGAACGGGGTTGATTGATGAAAAAATGAGCAGTAAACCCGTAAAGAGCCGGGTAAGCGAACGAATTAATGTCATGAACGGAGGAGGAAGCCGGAAGACATACGGCGATCGCAAAGCTACGCGCTCAGAACCAAAACCTGGCCTTGAATGCCCACTTACGCAGTTCTGATATGTCATCCCGACGGCAGGAGGGATGATAAAAAATTAGGCTGTAATCCTCGTTGCTAGTCAATCCGGCTGCGATTCAGCAGGGCCATCGCTTCGAGTAGCATGGTGCCGCTGAGTTGGGTGGGTAGGTCGGTTTTGCCTTCGGCGGGTGGGCGTTGCCAGAACGTACCGAACGTCAGCTCGGGGCGGGTGGTGCCCTGTTGCCAGAGCGTTTGCGCGTTGCGTTGCAGGAAAACCACGTACCGGCTGCGTCGGGCGTTGTCGAGGGTGGGTTCTAGTACCAGTTGAGTGAGGTAGCGCACCAGTATCCCTTTGAACAGCCCGCCGTCGCCCTTGCCTTCGTCGCGCATCAGGCCGTCGGTCGTAAGAGTGGGGTCCGTGAGCGAGAGGTCGGCGGTTTTAACGGCGTCGGCCAGGTATGCCCGGTCTTTAGTGATTTTGTAGAGTTCGAGTGCTCCGCCAATCCAGACGCCCTGGCAATAGGTGAACTTCCAACGGGTATTCAGCTTGCCGTCATTGTCCTGATTGATACCATCGTAGACCAGCCCGGACGCCGGATCGACCAGCGTTTTCTTTTCCCAGTTGTAGATGCGGGTAGCCCAGGCGAGGTCGGCGGGGCGACGCAGCAGGCGGTGGAGCCGGGCCGCGAGGATGATTGCGGGGCCGTTGGCGGGCGTGTTTTTGTAGTACCGCTGCCCTTTCCGCCAGGCAATGCCCCCGCCCATCGTGTCGTTCCAGCCGGTTTTTATGTCCTCCCAAAGCGTCAGCGTGGCCATGAGCCATTTTTTGTCGTGCGTAGCTTCATAGACCCGCAGCATCGCCAGCGCGTTCCAGAGCATGTCGTCGTAATACTCGTTCAGAAAGGTGTTGCCGTTTTTGCGCCGAACCCCATCCATCCACTCGTTCATCAGGGTGACGTAGCGGGGGGAACGCGTCCGCAGATAAGCGTCGGTCAAGACGTCGAGCGCGTGGGCCTGTGGCCAGTAGTGAAAGGTCGTGTCGCCCAGATTGCCGTTGCGGTAGTAGTGCGCGTTGATATCGTAAAAACCTCGATTTAGCGTAGCCGAAGCACTATCGGCAGCTTTGGCCCAGTTGATAGTCGATGCAGTTTGTGAGGGCTGTGTTGACTGACCAACCGCATCGATAGTAACGCAAATTGCCACGCACAGGACAGGCAGTAGCCGGGTAATTGACATAAATGAGTCGTTGAGTTCGTGCGGAAAGAAGCGCAGACGACGACTCGTTTACTGAATTTGTCTGAGGTTTTATGGTGGTTGTCTAGATTCGCCGACGGAAAAGTTGACTAGCAGGTGTAGGGCTTTTTACCCCTAAATCCCCTGAAGGGGACTTTGCTAGCACATAGACAAAGTCCCCTTCAGGGGATTTAGGGGTAAAAAGAACCAGCCTTATGGGCGTACGGCCTGCCAGATTTCCAGCGGCCGGTCGGTCGACATGATGTCGGCACCGTTGCGGGCGAACTGTTTGTAGACCTGATCGCCTTTGGCAGCGGCCTGTTTGTCGAGGTTACCGAGCGTGCCCAGAATGCAGGCAATGCCTTTTTGGTGCAGAAACTGGTACAGTTCAGCGTCGGGTTCTTTCACGCCCACGAATGCAACCATGCGGTTGTCGGGAACGCCCAGATCGTGCAGGCGGTCGTACTCGGCGCGGTTGCGGATCGTTACTGAAATCATCAGGTTCGGATCAAGCTTGTTGACTTTAGCTGCGTCCTGCGCGTTGTAGGTAATCACGGCCACGTAGTCGCCCGCGCCCGTCCGGTGTACCATATCGACCACCTTGTCGAACGACACGTTACGTTTCACGTCGAGGGTGAACGTCACTTTGCCCTTGCCCCAGCGCAGCACCTGTTCGAGCGTCGGAATTTTGTAGGGCGTCACGTTGCCCATGTTGTCTTCGAGCCGAAACGGCGCCAGTTCGGCGTAGGTCCTGTCGATGAGTTTGCCGGTGCCGGTGGTAGTGCGGTCGAGGGTTTGGTCGTGCATCATCACCAGCACGCTGTCTTTGGTCAGGTCGATGTCGCACTCGATTATGACGGGCATTTGCTTCGCCAGAAAGGCAAACGATTCGATGCAGTTTTCGGGGTAACCTTTCAGGTCGCCACCGCCCCGGTGCGCCGAAATTTTGGGAGTCTGATTGGGGTGATAGCTAAAGAAGCCAGCCGATTTGCCCGCCGGAACGCGGGTATAAGTTTTGGGCGAACAGCCCGCCAGCGAAAGAACCAGCAGACCCGCAGCAATGCAGTTTTTCATTGGGCAAAGCTAGCGATTTCGAGCGGAGGTAAGGGAAAACCCGACAGTCAGACGAGTGCCTTTTTCCTGACTACGGACAGAAATCGGGCGGCATTACGCCGGATCAGGATGGCGCCTACGGTCGTCGTCGTTACCGTGGCCCCCACGACGATCGGCCAGAACTGACCCATTGGCAGGGTGCGGGTAAAGGTTTCGGCCCAAAACGCGGCATAAAGGCCAACGACCGACCAGTTCATAAAGTAATAATGCCACTGTAGCCAGTTGCGCACGCGGTGGCGGAACAAGGCCGGTACCATGCCGCCCAGGATGGAAGCCGTGCTGAACAGCGCCATCACATGGAAAGGCCCAAACTTGCCGAACAGCCGGTAAATCATGAACGCCGATAGGTTCAGTACCAACATGCTGACCACGTAGCCGTACCCGATCCGCCGGTGCAGTAGCCCACCTTTATTGATAAAAAAGATGAGGGTGCCGGTTAGCAGGGCGACGAAAGCCGCAATGAGGTGGACAAGGCCGATGGTTGAGAGGGTCATGGTCGGTTCGGAGTGCGTTGACTATACAAACCTACCTGTGCCGAACTCCCTCGCGATGGCAATTCTGACGAACACAGCTTATGCTGGCGCGAAACTGGCTAGACCGATGATGAATACCGTGATAGCGGATATGCAAAGCGGGGTGTTGGTTACAGTTGCAACCAACACCCCGCTCTGTTCTGATGGACGATAAAAACTAGATCACTACGTTGACGATGCGTTTCGGCACGACGACGACCTTCTTAGGCGTCTTGCCTTCCAGCCATTTCTGCACGACCTCGTCAGCCAATACCTCATCTTCGATCTCCTTCGGTGCCCGGTCGACGGCGAAGTTGAGCGTTGTCCGCACCTTGCCATTGATCTGAATCGGGTACTCAAACGAGTCTTCGACCAGGTAGTTCGGGGTGAAGACCGGGAATGGCGCGTACGACACCGTGCCGGGCTCGTTGCCCAGCTTCGCCCACAGTTCCTCGGCGATGTGTGGCGCGTAGGGCGACAGCAGCAACACCAGTTCCTGCAAGACGGCCCGCTTGTGGCAATTGAGGCTCGTCAGTTCGTTGACGCAGACCATGAAGGCCGAAATAGACGTGTTGAACGAATACGTTTCGATGTCGTTTTCGGCTTTCTGAATCGTGCGGTGCAGCACTTTCAACTCAGCAGGCGTGGGATTTTCATCCGTCACGATCCACTCGCTCTCACCGGTTGCGTTGTCTTTATAGAACAGCCGCCACAACTTCCGAACGAAGCGGTAAACGCCGTCGATGCCGTTGGTATTCCACGGTTTAGCCTGCTCCAGCGGCCCGAGGAACATCTCGTACATCCGCAGCACGTCGGCCCCGTATTTCGTGACGATGTCGTCGGGGTTCACTACGTTGAACTTCGACTTCGACATCTTCTCGACTTCCGCCCCGACAATATATTTGCCGTCGGGTTCGATAATAAACTCAGCTCCGTCGGCCAGATCAGGACGCGCCTTTTTGAACGCTTCGATGTCCAGCACGTCATTGTCGACAATGTTGACGTCAGCGTGGAGGGGCGTTACGTCCTGTCCGTTGATCTGATTGAGCGACACAAACACCGGGGCAATGCCTTCGACGCCCGTACCTTTAACCCGGTACACAAAGTTGCTTCGGCCCTGAATCATGCCCTGATTGATGAGCTTTTTGAACGGCTCATCCTGTGGCACGTAGCCCCGGTCGTGCATGAACTTGTTCCAGAACCGGCTGTAGAGCAGGTGGCCCGTTGCGTGCTCGGTACCGCCAATGTACAGGTCGACGTTCTGCCAGTAGTCGACATCTTCTTTGCTGGCGAAGCGGTCAGAATTGTGCGGGTCCATATAGCGGTACCAGTACCACGACGAGCCCGCCCAACCCGGCATCGTGCTCAGTTCGTAGTCGTATTCTTCCTTGTATTTCCACCCTTCCGCGCGGCCTAACGGGGGTTCGCCCGTTTCGGTCGGCAGGTATTTATCGATGGCGGGCAGTTCGAGCGGTAGGTCTGATTCGTCGATCAGGTAAGGCAATCGACCCGTCGAACCGTCATTCTCGCCGAAGTACACGGGAACGGGTTCGCCCCAGTAGCGTTGGCGACTGAACACGGCATCGCGCAGGCGAAAATTGACCTTGCCTTTGCCCATTCCACGTTCTTCCAGCCAGGCAATCAGCGTCGCCGTGGCCTCCTTGTAGGTCAGGCCATTAATGATTCTCGAATTGATGTAATGACCTTCCTTCGTGTTGTCGGCCTGCTGATCGAGGTCCTTCTGCGCGTCAAGGACAGGGATGATCGGCAGATTAAAGTGCTTGGCGAAGCCGTAGTCGCGCTGATCGCCCGACGGAACGGCCATGACCGCGCCCGTGCCGTAACCCGCCAGTACGTAATCGGCCAGGTAGATGGGGACGGGCTCGTTGTTCAGCGGATTGAGGCAGCAGCTGCCCGTAAACACACCCGACACGCCTTTTACGTCGGCCATCCGGTCGCGCTCCGAGCGCATTTTGGCTGCGTTGATGTACTCCTCAACGGCCTGCTGCTGTTCGGGCGTCGTCAGGCTCGGCACCAGTTCGTGCTCCGGGGCCAGCACCATAAACGTCACGCCATAGATCGTGTCGACACGGGTGGTGAAGACCTCGATGAAGTTTGTGGTTTGAAGTTTGTGGTTTGTGGTTGCTTCGCTTTCATCAACCTTAGACGTTAAACCTTGAACCTTAAACCGCACGCTCGCGCCGACCGATTTGCCGATCCAGTTGCGTTGTTGTTCCTTGATTGACTCAGTCCAGTCGATGGTGTCGAGGCCGGTGAGCAGGCGATCGGCGTATGCGGTGATCCGCATCATCCACTGCCGCATCAGTTTTTGCTCAACGGGGTAGCCGCCCCGCTCTGATACGCCGTCTTTCACTTCGTCATTGGCGAGTACGGTACCCAGTGCCGGGCACCAGTTCACGACCGCATCGGCCAGGAACGTCAGGCGGTATTTGAGCGTGATGGCGTACTGCTCCGTTTCGCTCATTGCGTTCCACTCGTCGGCCGTGAACGACGTAACGTCGTCATCGCAGGCCGCCTGAACGCCCGCTGTACCGTTGGCGGCAAACTTCGCCGTCAGCGTTTCGATAGGCTCAGCATGATCGGTTTCTTTGTTATACCACGAGCGGAACAGTTCCATAAAAATCCACTGCGTCCACTTGTAATACGATGGGTCGGAGGTGCGGATTTCGCGGGTCCAGTCGTAGCTGAAACCGATGTTTTTCAACTGCTCGATATAGCGCGTCAGGTTGGCTTCGGTGGTCACGGCGGGATGCTGACCAGTCTGAATGGCATACTGCTCAGCGGGCAGACCAAACGAGTCGAAACCCATGGGGTGCAGTACGTTATATCCTTTAAGTCGCTTGTAGCGGGCAACAATATCCGACGCGATATACCCCAGCGGATGGCCCACGTGCAGCCCGGCACCCGATGGGTAGGGGAACATGTCAAGCGCGTAGTACTTTGGTTTGTCGGTGTCGGATTTTGGGCTGAACGTGTTGTGGTCGTCCCAGAATTGCTGCCAGTATTTTTCGACTTGCTGGTGGTTGTAATCGGCCATGACGGAGTAGGTGGGGGGCTATCGGTGGGACGGCCCCGCAAAATGAATTGCAAAAATAGCCGTTTACCGAGACTTTTGCCCGACCGGATTTTTATTAGACAGGATTACAGGATTGACAGGATTTTATTTGATTCATTCATCGCCGGGCTGGCGTTCCAGACATGACACCACGGTAATGGATGACTTACATAAAATTCCACAAATCCTGCGAATCCTGTAATCCTGTCCAAAAATCTATGTCTAACCTCGCCGTCGCGCCAATCGTACCGCACCAGCAAACCAGCTATCGGCTGTGGCTGGCCTATGCGGGGCTGGCGGTGCTGACGGGCTTATTGGCGGTGGGTATCGTCGGCGATTTTAGCCACCCGCTCTCCGACGGTACCGACACCGATCAGTTTGAGTACGTAGGTTATGTGTTTGCCAGCAACCTGACGCTCTGGCCCTGGCCGATGCTTCATCTGCTGAACAACCAGACGTTTTACCCCTACGGCATCAACCAGATTTTTCTCGACTGGGGCTTCGAGCGTGACTACTGGTACGCCATCTGTTACCGGCTGTTTGGTCCCGCCGGGCCGTACCTGCAATACTACTACGTTTACACGCTGGTGCTGACCGCCGTTGGGAGCTGCGCGCTGCTGCGACCCTGGTACGGCTTCGCGAAAAGTGCCTTGTTTGGGTTGGCCGTGTCGGTGTTCAACGTCTACGCGGTCTGGAAATTTCCGGTGCACATGAACGTCTGCATCGACCACTGGACGGTGCTGTGCATGGTGGCAACCTACCGGCTACTGCGCGACGTGCTCGACCGCCGACCGCTCACGCTATCGTTTGTGCTGGTCTGGGTATGGCTACACGTGCAGGTGCTGGGGCAGGAATTGGCCTACGTCGCGGGTTACGCGCTGACGTTTACGACATTGACGCTGCCCGTGCTGGGGTGGGCGTTGTGGCGTTGGTATCAACAAACGGGTTGGGCAGGAATTATCGCCGGATTCAAACCCGGTGCGTCGGGCTGGCTAATGATCGGGCTGATTCTACTGAGCCTTTGGCTGTATCTGCCGCTGACAATTCAGATCGCGTTTGGCGCGTGGGGCTTCGATTTCGCGGAGGTGCCGCTGGCTCCGCTCTGGTCTAGTCCGGTGCGGCTGCTGATTCCGTATCTGCCCGGCCTGCACACCTTCGACCATGACTATTCGCGCTGGATCCACGACATCTACGAAAGCTTCGGGCAGGGTAGTCCGGGGTTGGGGTTAGTGGTACTGGCGGGATTGGGTTGGTGGCAAATTCGTCGGCGGGTGGCCCTGTGGCTACCCATCGGGTCGATGCTGGTACTGTGCCTGCTCTATCACCCGGTGCTTCTACCGACGTTGAAACTGTTTCCGTGGTTTACGTACAATCGGCACGGTGGCCGCGCCAGTCTGGTCTATCCGGTATTGTTCGGTCTGCTGGCCCTGTCGGTGCGGTGGCCCCGGCATCGGGTGGGGGCGGTAATCGGTATAGCGGTGCTGGGTCTGCTGGGGGCTGAGTGGTACACCGCCTATCGACTCCGTGAATTCGTGCCGACGCCGGTCGTATCGGCCGATGTGCTGCGTTATTGCGCCGTTATCCGGCAACAACCCGGTGTGGCCGTGCTCGATTTTCCGTTCTGCACCGTCGGGGCCGACGGGGTTGGGAAGAAGGAAGGACTATGCCCGTACTACGTGCGGCAAAACGCCGTGTTTACCTTCCGGCGGTTCTACGATAAGAAAGGGGTTGGGCAGTACTTCGGGCGGTTACACCCTGATCAGATTCAGCCCTTCCTGCGCGACAACTGGCCCCGTCTGCTTGCGCCCGGTCACGTCTTCACTGATACCGACTGGCAGTTTCTAGATAGCTTTTTACGGGAGAATCACTTCGCCGGTATCAACCTCTACCCCGACCTGCTAACACCCGAACAACTGGCAGGGTTCTACCGACGCTACGGCAATCCCATCGCCCAAACCCGTTTCCCTGAAGCTGGGCGGTTGGTGTTTGTGCCTTTGAGATGAAGTAGCGTGGCGGGTCCAGGTCCGGGTGGGCGCGCTACACGCATCCGCAACCAGTAAATCACCGCTGCTGCAAGCCAATCCGCTTAATCTTCGGTTACTATTGATAATTACGAACGACAAACCAGCTACCCCTTCATCATGGACCTTTTCATTTATCCGACCCTTTCTGAGCCTGTAAAAACGCAGTTACAACTGCACACACCCAACGATGTGGCGCTGGTTTTTCGGCAGGATTTGCCCGAATCTGAACAGCAGGCAGCGTTCCAGCAGGCCGATGCGCTACTGGGCAACCCGCCATCTGACTGGTTCGACAATGGGCCGGCCAGGCTGGCGTTCTGGCAGATCGACTCGGCCGGGTTCGATAAATTCAGCGGGGTAAAAACCTCGGCGCAGGTGGCCAACATGGGCGATTACTTCGCGTGGCCCTGCGCCGAAACGATGATCGCCGGTATTCTGGGTCTGTACCGACGCATTCCCGAACTGGCCGTGCTGCAAAGTCGCAGCGAATGGATTGGTGCACCCCTGCGCGAACAGATGCAGGTGTTACGTGGTAAGCGGGTCGTGGTGCTTGGTACCGGCACCATCGGAATGGCGGTAAAGCAGATGCTGGGAGGCTTCGACTGCTCCGTTCGGATGCTGGCCCGTACCGATCCGCAAGCCGATCTGCACTCGGCCGACGAACTGATCACTGAACTACCCGAAACCGACCTGGTCATCAACTGCCTGCCCGGTACGGCGCGGGGCTTTGTCTCAGCCGCCGTCATTGCGGCCATGTCGCCGACCTGCGTCTATGCCAACGTCGGGCGGGGGAGCACCACCGACGAACCAGCCCTGATCGATGCCCTACAAACGGGTAAGCTGGGCGGGGCCGTACTCGACGTGACCGAGACCGAACCGCTACCCACCGACAGTCCGCTCTGGACGATGCCGACTGTGCTGCTGACCCAGCATACCGGTGGTGGATTACCCAACGAAGACGGCGGTAAAGTGGCGCAGTTGCTGCGAAATCTGAACCGCTTCCGGGCGGGGCAAGCCCTCGAAAACGCGGTTGAGCTGGGACGCGGGTATTGAGCGTAAGTGGTGATGCTTTCAGGCTTTGTAGCGAATAGGGCGGGTTTTTTTAACTTTTCTTCGTATATTTAGGGAGTCGAACGGTGGCCATTTCGGTGGCTTTTGCCGCTCGATATTCATAGCAAGTTTGTGTAATCATTCATGATAGACGAAGAAAATCTGGACCCGATGGACGAGTCGGCCGAACAGCCCGGTGATCCCACGCCCGCCGATGCTGAGCTACCCCCGGTCACCGAACCCGATGGGCAGTCGGCTGACTCGACTACCGAAACCCAGGTGCTGCACGACCAGACGGTCGTGTCGGGTCTGTACGAAAACTACTTCCTCGATTACGCGTCGTACGTAATTCTGGAACGGGCGGTACCAGCCGTGGAAGACGGCCTCAAGCCCGTTCAGCGACGCATTCTGCACGCGCTGCGCGAGATGGACGACGGTCGCTTCAACAAGGTGGCCAACGTGATCGGGCAGACGATGCAATACCACCCCCACGGCGACGCATCAATTGGCGAAGCCCTGGTCAATATCGGGCAGAAAGAACTGCTCTTCGACACGCAGGGCAGTTGGGGCGACGTGCGTACGGGCGATGGAGCAGCGGCTCCGCGTTATATCGAAGTGCGGCTGTCGAAGTTTGCCCACGACACGGTTTACAATGAGAAAACCACCGAGTGGCAGTTAACCTACGACGGCCGTAAGCGCGAGCCGGTAACGCTGCCGGTGAAGTTTCCGCTGCTGCTGGCGCAGGGGGTGGAAGGCATCGCCGTGGGCCTGTCGACCAAAGTGCTGCCCCATAACTTCAACGAGCTGATCGACGCGTCGATTCAGGTGCTGAAAGACAAACCGGTGCAGTTGTTTCCCGACTTCCAGACGGGCGGCCTCATTGATGTCAGCAATTACAACGATGGGCACCGGGGCGGTAAAGTGCGCGTTCGGGCCCGTATTGAAGAGGTTGACAAAAAGACACTGGCGATCCGCGACGTCCCGTACGGCGTAACGACTTCACAACTGATTGATTCGATCGTAAAAGCGGCCGAGCTGGGCAAAATCCGTATTAAGGCACCGAGTCGTAACGTGGCCGCTGTGGTTGATAATACGGCCCGCGACGTCGAGATTCTGGTTCACCTGCAACCCGGTGTTTCGCCTGACGTCACGATTGACGCGCTGTATGCCTTCACCGACTGCGAGGTCAGTATTTCGCCCAATGCCTGCGTTATCATCGGCGACAAGCCCCACTTCGTCAGTGTCAGCGACATTCTGAAGGTCAACACCCATCAGACCGTAAACCTGTTGCAGCGTGAGCTGGAGATTCGCCGGGGTGAGCTGATGGAGCGGCTGCTGTACAGTTCGCTGGAAAAGATCTTTATCGAAAACCGCATCTACCGCAAAATCGAAGAGTGCGAAACCTTCGAGGCCGTACTGCAAACGATCGATAAAGCCCTCAAACCGTTCAAGAAACAGTTCTACCGCGAAATCGTGGAGGACGACCTGATCCGGCTGACCGAGATCAAGATCAAGCGGATTTCGAAGTACGACGGCTTCAAAGCCGAGGAGTTGATGCGGAAGCTGGAGCAGGAACTGGCCGAAGTCGAAGATAACCTCGCCAACATCACCCGCTACGCCATTGCGTACTTCAAAGACCTGCAAAAGAAGTATGGCAAGGGCCGCGAACGCAAGACCGAAATTCGGGGCTTCAACACCATTGCCGCGAGCGTGGTGGCCGCTGCCAACCAGAAACTGTACGTCGACCGAGAAAACGGCTTCGTCGGTTACGGGCTGAAAAAAGACGAATACGTCAGCGACTGCTCCGACATCGACGACGTAATCGTGTTCCGGCGCGACGGCGTCTGCGTGGTTACGAAAGTGCAGGAAAAGGTATTCGTTGGTAAGGATATTCTGTACGTGTCGGTCTTTAAAAAGAACGACGAACGGAAAATCTATAACCTCGTGTATCTGGACGCGAAATCGGGTATTTCAATGATCAAACGGTTCCCCATTACGGGCGTCACCCGCGATCGGGAATACGACCTGACGATGGGCAGCCCCAAGTCGAAGATCACTTACTTCAGCGCCAACGAAAACGGCGAAGCGGAAGTAATTACCGTAAACCTGACGGCGCAGAGTTCGGCCAAGATCAAGCAGTTCGACTACGACTTTGCCAGTGTGGGCATCAAAAACCGGTCGGCGCAGGGCAACATCCTGACCAAATACCCGGTGCGGAAGCTTACGCAGAAAAGCGGGGGCGTTTCGACGCTCGGTGGGGTCGACATTTGGTACGACGAGCACCTGGGCCGGCTCAACCGCGACGAGCGGGGGCGGTTACTGGGTAAGTTCGACGCCAAAGACAGCATCCTGGTGATTTACAAAGACGGGCAGTACGAACTAACCAATTTCGACCTGACCAACCGCTACGAACCCAATGAGATTCAATCGTTGAACCGGTTCGAGCCGGAAACGGTGGTGTCGGCGGTGTATTACGAAGCCAACCAGAAAGCGTGGTACGTAAAGCGGTTCAAGGTCGAGACAACGACGCTGGATAAGAAATTCAGCTTCATCGGCGACGTGAAAGGGTCGAAGAATCTGGCCGTAACCACCGATCACCATCCGCGCATCGAAATCGTGCATCAGGTCAAAGACCGGGGGCCGGTGGAGAAGATGGTGCTGGAGCCGGAAGGATTCATCGAAATACGGGGCTGGAAGGCGTTAGGCAACAAATTGCCCTTCGCCCGCGTAAAGGATGTTAAACTGCTGGAACCGAAAGTGGTCAAAGAAGCACCCGCTGCTGTTCAGACCCCTGTTCTGGCTGAAGCCGAAGAGCCGGAAACGAAAGAAACGGCTCAGTTAGGGTTGTTTTCTTAACTTTACCCGTACTACCGCAAACTCCTCATGAACACCACGTTTGCCACCGACTATGCCGACGATATGCCCCACACGGAGGGTACCGGCGTGCGCGTGGTGAAGCGCATCGTGAAAGGCATCATTGTGCTGTCGTTTGCGGGCGTGGTGCTCATATTGGTCAGTAACTGGTGGGTGGTTTACAACACCCGCCAGCAGACCTATTTCGACATCCATAAGCTACCGGCCAACGACGTTGGGCTGGTGCTGGGAACGAGCAAATTTGTGCGGTCGGGGAAGGAAAATCTGTTTTTTCGCTACCGGATGGAAGCGACCGCCCGGCTCTGGAAAGAAGGCAAGGTGAAATACCTTGTGCTGAGCGGCAACAACGATTCGGAGTATTACAACGAACCCGCCGATATGCAGCGGGCCCTGGAAAAGATGGGTGTTCCGGCGTCGGTCATGACGCTCGACTATGCCGGGTACCGCACGTTCGACTCAGTCGTGCGCTGCAAAGAGGTGTTCAATCAGGAAAAGATTACGATTATCTCGCAGAATTTCCACAACACCCGCGCCCTGTTCATCGGTAATCACGAAGGCATGGAAGCCGTTGCGTTTGCCGCGCAGGATGTACCGGATGGGTATTCGCTGCGGACGCTTATCCGCGAATACCTCGCCCGGCCGTACGCCATTATGGATGTGTACCTGCTACGCCCTACTGTGGAAACCAGCAACTGGCGGGTGGGGAAGTAAGCGTACGGTTTTCGACATACAGGTTTAGTTTTCAGCAATGGGCTTCGGTCTGTTGCTGATTTTGTTTGTGGGAAAAGTTGATAGTTGAAAACAGGATCATGTACGTACTAAGCTGCATAGGATACCGTTTAATCAACAAATCACCTTACGCTTTATGCAACGTACCCCTTACCTTTTCATCATTGTTGCCCTGTTGGCTGGTGTTACTGCCTGTCAGACCGAGTCGGATTCAACGGTTCAGACCCCCGCGCCGGTACAATCGTCGACCTACACTGAGCGCACGGATGCTGCCACACCGGATGGTGCCACACCGGACGGTGCCGTAACCCCTGATCTGTCGGGCGCGAAAGTGGCTGCGGCTACCTCGGCGCAACAGCAGGAAATGCTGACGTACATCAATCAGGCCCGGTCAAAATCCTGCCAATGTGGTACGACGACCTACCCGGCGGTTCCGGCGCTGACCCTCAACACACAGCTCAACGCTGCTTCCGACGCCCATGCCGTCGACATGGCGACAAACAATTATTTCAGCCATACGGGCCTGGATGGCTCGCAGCCCTGGGACCGTATGACGCGGGCGGGTTATAGCTGGCGGGCAGCGGGCGAGAACATCGCGGCTGGCTACACGACGGTACGCGCTACGGTCGACGGGTGGCTCAAATCGCCGGGACATTGCAAAAACATTATGAGCGCCAATTTTGCGGAAGTCGGCGTGGGGTACGGCTACAACACCAACAGCACCTACAAACACTACTGGGTTACCGACTTTGGCAAACGGCGGTAGTACAGCGTTCTCATACGATAACGTCCCGGACAGGAAGTCCCCGACAGGAAGTTCAAGACTTCCTGTCGGGGACTTCCTGTCCGGGACGTTGTATGTTTGCGGCAAACTTGCCAGCGTATGAAAAAACTCTCCCTGTTCGTATTGTTTCTTTGGGTTGCGACTTCCTGCGCCAGCGTTCACCAACGGTCGGAAATCCTGGAACTGAACGATATTTTTCAGGTCCGTCCCCGGCAAACCCTGTTTACATACCAACGGGGGAAGGTCGTGTCAAAGCTAAACACGCAGCTTACAAAAGCCGGTTTGTACGAGCGCAACGATACCCTGTTTGCCGAGTTTATCGCCAAATCGCTGCCCCCGACTGATAACGATCCCGGCACGCTCGATCAGTCTGATTCAACAGCCGTACTGTTTGTTCACCACAACCCCGTGCTGAAGCGTATCAAAGAAGAAAGCCCTTGGTTTAATTATCAGCTCAAGTCGTTCGATATCGACCTGTTCACCGTGCCGTTCAAGTTCCGGTTTCCGCAGGAAGGCCGCCCCGGGCAGTTGAACACAAATCCTAACGTGGGTATTTATGTAGGCCTGCGCTACGACCGGGGCGGGTATCGAACGCTGTTCTTCCGGCGTGAACGTCGATCCGAAATTCGGTCGCTGAGTTTTGGGCTCGGGGGTTTCTCCAGCATCGGTTCGGCACTGGTCAGCTCGTTCACGACCAACGGAGCCATCACCGACGAATACGAGGCCCTGGGTTTAAACTATGGCCTTGCCAGCATCGTCGGTTACAAAACGTTCACGGCTGGTCTGGCCCTCGGGTTTGAGAACCTGATCAGCGCGGACAACCGATTCTGGATTTACCGAAATAAGCCTTACCTGGGTGTAACGATCGGGCTGAACCTTAACTAGCTGAGCTGTGCCTGATAGAGCCGGCGAATTTTGTCGCGCGTGCGTTTCAGCCGCATCTTGACGGCACTGTCGTTGAGCCGGAACTGCCGGGCAATTTCCCGCACATCAAGCCCGTCTTCGTATTTGAGCCGGATCATCCGCACTTCGTCGGGCGAAATGGTATTCATGATCGTGGTTAGATAGTACAGCTGCGTGTCGACGCAATCCTGTTCGTTTCTGTCGTCGTAGACAAACTCCTGTCGTTCGTCGAGGGCTACGAGTGGGGTGCGGCTGGCATGACGCAGCTGATCCATGCAGTAGTTATACGATACTGAATACAGCCACGTCGAAAACGCCGACCGACCCTTAAAGCTGTTCAGGTTACCATAGATTCGCAGAAAAATATCCTGCGTAAAATCTTCTGCCCGGGCCACGTCTTTGGTTATCGACAGGCAACGCCGGTATACCTTGCTGGCGTACCGATTATAGAGTACTTCAAAGTAGTCGTTTTCGCGGGTGTGCAGATACTGCTGTATCAGCTCTTCGTCGCGTAGTTGATGGTTCATACAATTATTCGGTGAGTTAGGGCAACACGTTTTTGTCCAATTAAAGCCGTTCGCTGGCGCGAGACAGCGACAAACGGGACTGTTTCGTGTGTAATCCACAAATATGTAGGTTTCGACGTATGGTTGGTGCCAAAGTCGAGACAGTTACTGGAATTCGATCTATCTAACGGTAAAATATGGCCTGTCTGGAACCGATTTGCACGAACCGGGTCAGTTGCTTCCGGATTGCCACATATTGCGGGGAAATGCGTATTGTACTATATCTGAACAGGCGTAGTTTGACTCAGCGGCAAACGATCGACGCCCGCCGATCAGTCCGATGAATGGGCGATAGTGTGGCAGACCACCAACAATACCGTACCTTTGTTGGTATATACCTCGCCGAAGGAACGCCGGTAGCGGCTGCTGACTGGCGACTGAGAAACCGTTTAGTACACCGGCAGGAGAGAAAACAGACCGCTTGAGTAAAAAATTACGCTGACAACGGCGACCCGATTGCGCTGGTTTCGTTTGTTCAGTATGTTACCTCCCTTTCGCAGCTTTTGAATACTATGGTGCCTAATGATGAATTGATACGGATTATTGATCTGCTCAATACAACGTACGAAAGTGAAGAAGCCTGGCATGGCCCGTCGGTAGTGGAAGCACTCCGGGGCGTAACGCCCGATATGGCGGGCCGCCGAATTGCCCCCAACACGCACAATATCGCCGAACTGGTGTTTCACATGACGAGCTGGCGTATCTTCTGCGTGAAAAAGATGCAGGGTGACGCTAACTTCGATATTCTGACGCCCGACAAGAACTTCGGTGCCCTGCCCGACAAAATCGACGATTTCGAGTGGGAAGCCCTCGAAATGGAGCTGAGCCTGAGTCAGGAAGAACTCATCAACGAACTCGACAAGCGGGATGACGATGAGTTTCTGGAAGACATTGTGCCGGGGCGCGATTACACCTATTACGACATGCTGCACGGTATCATCAACCACGACCTCTACCATACGGGGCAGGTGGTGATCCTGAAAAAGGCACTGGGTGCGGGGTCAAAATACGCCGACGAGGAGGACGACTACAACGACCGGTACGGCAGCACGCAGGACCACGACGATTACTATTGATAAATTTTGACTGACAGACTGATAGAGTGATTGAATGACTCACACCTGTCCCTAGACAGTCATTCAACCACTCTATCAGTCTGTCAGTCTGTAATTCAAAATTTCCCTTGAACTTCTGGCTTGTCAAGTCCGAACCCGACAAATACGGGTGGGACCATTTCACGGCTCAGGGCCGTGCCGTCTGGGACGGTGTGCGCAATTACCAGGCCCGTAACAATCTGAGCGCTATGAAACTCGGCGATCAGGTTTTGTTCTATCATAGCGTAACGAAACCCGGCGTCGTAGGGCTGGCCACCGTTGTGCGGGAAGCCTACCCCGACCCGACCAGCCCCGACGACCCACGCTGGGTGGTTGTCGAACTGGAGCCGGTGATGAAGCTGGCCAAGCCGGTGATGCTGTCGCAGATCCGCGCCGATCTGTTGCTGGGCCGAATGGCACTCATCAAGCAGTCGAGGCTATCGGTGATGCCCGTCCGCCCCGACGAATTCGAACTGATTCTGCAATTGGGCCAGTAGGCAAGTTCAACGTTTGTAGTTCAAGGTTTAACGTTTCGCGGTAGTATCGGCAAACCCTAAACCTTGAACCGCAAACATTAAACACAAAACAACCATGTCCCTGACGACGCTTGGTCTGGAACTGCCCACCGACCCACGCTGGGTCAATATTGCCGAAATGAACATTGGCGATATATTGATCGATCATGCCTACTGCGAACAGAAAGCGGCTTCGTCCTGTATTTCGCTGATCGTGCAATACTCCGACAAAGTCGAACTGGTGAACGCACTGACGCCCATCGTGGCCGAAGAATGGGGGCATTTTCAGCGGGTGCTGAAGGAGTTGAGTAAGCGCGGTATTCCGCTGGGGCGTCAGCGGAAAGATGAGTACGTCAATCAGGTGCGGAGTCGGTTGCGCCGGTCTATCGGCGATCAGAAAGAGCAGCTGATGGACAACCTGCTCATGAACGCCCTGATCGAAGCGCGTAGCTGCGAGCGCTTCAAACTACTGTCTGAGCACGTGGCCGACGAAGGGCTGCGGAAATTTTACCGCGAACTGATGATTTCGGAAGCCGGGCACTACCGGAGCTTCATCGAACTGGCTGAGACATACTTACCCGCCGAGCGCGTGCGCGAACGCTGGAAAGAATTCCTGGCTGTGGAAGCCGATATCATGGCCAATTTGGACGTCCGCAACGACCGGATGCACTAAGATCGATCTACGCTGGAAAAAGAAAAGCCAACCCCGTCAGGAGTTGGCTTTGTCGTGAAATCAGTTGGTTGAGTCAGGATCAGACGCCACGACCCTGTATCAATCGCAGGATAATAGCGATAACTGCGATGACCAGCAGTACGTGGATAATTCCTCCCAGGCCGAAGCTGTTGAAGCCTAGAAAACCGAGCAGCCAGATGATGATCAGAACGACTGCGATGGTGTAAAGTAAGTTACCCATGATTGGTAGTGTTTAGTGATAGAATTAGGTGTATTTGTAGCTAATAACTGAGCATAGAGCAATATGTTCTGAAAAGTGTACAGGATCGACGTCAGATAGAGCCTGCCTGTTCACCAGTTCTCAGGGGTTATACACTGTTTTGTTACTGGCATCAGCATTACGCTACTGGTCATCCGAAGCCCGAAACGATCCCCTCAACAAGCGCCAGACCCGTAGGCTGTCGGGCCGTGATTCGTCGAACAGTATACCCGTGGAGAAACGATGGATGGTTATCTTTACAGAACCCGGAATCAGTTTGGGTAGTACGACAACTTAATGACGTTTCTTAAACAAACGGCTCAACGCATTTACGATTACCACGGTGCCAGCCTGCGCGACGTGTGGGTGATACTGCCTACCCGCCGGGCCGTATCGGTGTTTCTGGCCGAACTGGCGCAGTGCTCCGACCGGCCTTTTCTGGCACCCCACGCGCTGGCCGTCGATGATTTTATTGCCCAGGCGGCTGGCTTGCAGCAGATTGATTCGGTAAGTCTGCTGTTTGAGCTGTACGACGTGTTCCGCGAGATCGACCCTACCGTCGAGTTCGAGCAGTTTGTGGGCTGGGCACCGGTGCTGCTGACCGACTTCGACCGCATCGATCAGTACCTCATCGACACCAAAGCCCTGTTTTCAAACCTGACGGCCGTTAAGCGGCTCGAAGCGTGGAATCTGGAACTGCCGCCCGGCGCGGCCCCATCAGCGAAACGACGGGTACGACACGGTATTTTGCCCTGTTTGATAACCTTAACAAAGCGTACGCCAGCCTTCAGAAGCGGCTCGATCGGCAGGGGCTGGCTTATCGGGGGATGGCCTACCGGCGACTGGCTGAGAATGTCGGTCCACTCATCCGCGACAATACGGCCTATGAACGGCTCTGGTTTGTGGGGTTCAACGCCCTGAGTGCGGCCGAAGAACGGATTATCGAAGTACTGTCGAAGGCCGAAAAAGCCGCCCTGCTCTGGGATGCCGACAGCTACTACGTCGACGATGTTATGCAGGAAGCGGGTACGTTTCTGCGCAAGTACAAACAGAACGGCCTGCTGTTCAGCCGCGACAATCACAACGATCTGAACCAGCCGTCGCTGTTGCTGACGTCGCAAAAGAACATGCGCGTCGTGGGTGTTCCCAACGCCAGTATGCAAACCAAAGTCGCCGGTAAACTGTATCAGGACTGGCAGCACGAAACGCCGGACGCCAGTCAGCCCCGGCCGCTGGACGGGAAATCCCGCAAAACGGCGATTATACTGGCCGACGAAACGCTGCTGGTACCGACGCTCTACGCGCTGGACGAGAGCGTGACGAATCTGAACGTGACGATGGGGCTGTCGCTGCGGAGTTCGCTGCTGTTTACGCTCATCGATACGCTGTTCGAGATGCAGCGGACGGTACACGAGTTTCGCGCCCGCGACGGACGAAACCTGAAGATCCCCAAGTTCCACCATCGGCACGTCGTTAAGGTGCTGAACCACCCGTTCGTAAAGCAGTACGAGCGCATTAATCAGTGCATCTGGCCGGGGGGAGAACCACTGCCCAATGGCGACGTGATGCCGTCCGAACCGCTGTTTCAGTGGATGGCCAAAAGCATCGTGAAGGACCAGCGGGTATACCTGACCCGCGACGATATGCTGGCGCTGAGCAACAACGATCCGCTGATCGATCTACTCTTCCGGCGCTGGTCCGATAGTCGGCCCGATAAAGTGATCGGGGTTTTTTACGACCTGATCGACCTGTTGCGGGAGGTGTACCGCAGCAGTCAGGACGCCATCGAGATCGAGTACCTGTACCTGTTCCACACCCTGCTTCGGCAACTCGAAACCACCCTCCACCGGCAGGCTAGTCAAAGGCAGGCATCGCCCGTGACGGTGAAAAGTTTCCGCACGTTTCTTTACGAACTGATCCGGCAGACGAGCATTCCGTTTACCAGCGAGGGCGACAGCAGCCTACAGGTGATGGGGATGCTCGAAACGAGGGGGCTGGACTTCGACCGGGTCATCATTCTGTCGGTCAACGAAGGTACGCTGCCCAAAGCCCGGAAGATGAACTCACTCATCCCGTTCGACATTGCCCAGGAGATTGGTCTGCCAACCTACCGCGAGCAGGAGTCGGTGATGGCGTATCACTTCTACCGGCTGCTTCAGCGGGCAAGCGAGGTCGTGCTGGTTCACACCACATCGACCGACGCCTACGGGTCGAGTAAGGGCGAGCCCAGCCGCTACATCCGGCAGATCAAACACGAACTGATCCCGGCCAACAGCCGTATCATGCTCACCGAACCAACCGTACGGTTCGGGCGCGAAAGCGGGCTGCCGGTCGATGCGGTCAACGTAATGACGGTACCCAAGACGGTCGAGATTACCGACCGGATTCGATCGTTGCTGACCGACTCCAAGCGGGGACTGTATCCGTCGATGCTCAATCAGTTCGTCAGTTGCTCGATGCGCTTTTACTTTAGCCGGATCGTCAACATCAGTGAGGAAGATGACATCGAAGAGCGGATGGGCGCGGCCGACTTCGGTAACTGGTTGCACAAGGTGCTCGAACGGCTTGATATCGATTACCGGCTCAAGGGGCAGCCTGTCAGCGAGCCAATTATCCGCAGCCTGCTCGAAGAGGAGTTTGCCAACAGCATGAAAGGGCGGGTAGTAGAGTCGGGCATGAACCTGCTGCTCTACGACATGGCCCGGCAACTGATGCTCGATTTTCAGCGGCAGCAAAACAGCCTGCCCAACCTGACGGTGATCGGTACGGAGCAGACGCTGAAAACGAAGCTGCGCGTGTCGATGGGGGAAGGCCGCGACCCGCTGGAGGTGACGATTGCCGGGAAGATCGACCGGATTGAACGCTTCGGCGACATAATCCGTATCGTCGACTACAAAACTGGTAAGGTCGATCTGAAAAATCGGATTTCGCCCGACCAACTCCGCGAGAAGCTACTCCACGACGGTGGGCAGGAGAAGATGCGGCAGGTGTGGCTATACCGGTATCTGGCCCTGAAAACCATTCAGGAGAAGAGTGGACTGCCCCGCAGCGACAACGACGGCGACATTTACCCGGCCGTGGGGATGCCCGTCGAAGCGGGATTCTATTCGTTTCGCGACGTGCCGGGTGGGTTCAAAACGAACCCCGTTCAGTTCGGTACGGAACAGTCGGTAGCCGATTACATTGCGGAGTCGGAGGAGTTGCTGGGCGAACTGGTCCGGGCGATGCTAAACCCCGACGAGCCGTTCAAACGTACCGATCAGCTCGACACCTGCGAATACTGCGATTTCAAAGGCATCTGCGGACGATGATTTTTACGGATAAGGTTTTTATTAGACAGGATTAATAGGATTACACTCTTATCGATAAGAAAATCAAATCCTGTAAACCCTGTAATCCTGTCTATGAAACCAATCCTGTCCATAAAACAAACCCTCGGCGGCTGGGCGGGTTATGTAAGGTGAATCAACGCGTTTTGCGCAACAACCTGTTACATCGTATCGCCATGACTGAAAAAGCAGCCAAGAATATAGCCCGCGTCGCGCTGGGATCGGCCCTGATTTTTGCCGGAGTGAGCCACCTGACCTTTGCCCGCAAGGGTTTTCAGGCGCAGGTACCCGACTTTGTTCCGCTGGAGAAAGATGATACAGTCGTTTACTCGGGTATCGTGGAGATGCTGCTGGGGGGCAGTCTGGTGTTTGCCAATGAGAAGCAGCAGAAAACGGTGGGTCAGATTGCCGGTGGTTTTTTCACCGCCATCTTTCCCGGCAACATTGAGCAGTATACCCGGCACCGGAGTTCGCTGGGCCTAGACACCGACCGGAAGCGGTTTGTCCGGCTGTTCTTTCAGCCTTTGCTGGTGTACTGGGCGCTAAAAAGTACCGACAACATCTAAACCTCGCGTAGGGAATTGCGGCAATGATGGCGTCGACGAGTCGCTGGCCTACGGGGTTGGCGTAGTGGCTCAGCTTTAATAGCGTACCGTACTCTCCCGTGGGAGCCTGCTCGGCGGAAGCCTGTAAAACTTGATTGGATTCGGTTAGTAAAATGACTGGCGAAATAGCATCGACGGAATAGTTTGCGAACGGACCATTGACTGGCTTCTAGTCGATTGGCTGCGTAGAGTAGGAACTCTAATGCTGAGTAAGCGGTTTACTAACCGAGAAAAAAAGTTTGGTATTTAGAAAAGGACAGCCGTTTTGCGACTGTCCTTTTTTTATCGGATCGGCCGGGTGGAGCGATTTACAGTCAGTGATACCAGGCTACTTTATGGGTGTGCCAGATGTATATAAACCTGTGTTTGGTAGGTAAGAAGCGAGGATAGATTGGTCATAAAGGAAAAATGCCCTCTTACACACTGGTAGAAGGCATTTTTGACCCGTATTATGAATACAACCTGAATTGAAAAATCCTGTTTTCAACAGTAATAACACTACTGAATCCGGACCAAAATTGTTGAATAAAAAGAAATAATTCAACTATTCGGATAAAAAATAACGTAAATAAAATGATTGTGCCCATGTGGTTACTCAACGATCAGCTTCACCCGTGGGCTTTTCGTGCGGCTGCGCAGCCAGTTTTCAATACGCTGTTTTTCGGCCGTGGAATGAGGGCGGCTAAACCGGGCATAGACCAGTAGCAGGGTATCTGGGCGGGCGCTGGTAGCCGTCATGAGCAGGGCGCGGGACGCCGTAAATGTCCGAATGTCAGGCATTAACGTTTTGAGTTCGTCGCGCAGATCGGCAACCGGTAACCGCGACAGGTTGGTGCGCTCGATCTGTCGGCGCAGCGAGTCGATGGTCTGGTCTTTACGGGCAATCGACGCCTGACTGTACTGAATAACCTGATCGGTAATGGTCGACGTAATGGCGTCGACATCGACGTTAGCGTCTTTAAAATTGCCCTGTTTCACCACCAGATTTGTGTTGTTGAGGTCGTAACGTGGCATCGACGCCTTCAACTTTGCCAGCGAATCGGCGGGGAGCGACTCGCCGACGAGGGTTAGTTCGAGGGTTGGCAGTTTGCGGTTGAACCGAGCCTTGTAGCCGATTAGCTGCCGGGACTGCGAGTTGATTTCCGCATCGACAAAGCGTTTAGCGTTCTGCTCGAAAATCGTTTTCCGAACAAGCTGATAGCCGAGGTACGTACTTGGTACGATGGCGACGACGACGGCCGCCCAGATCGTCGTTCGGACGCGTCGTTCGACCTGCGCCGAGGGGTAGGGCTTCTGCTGGTAGCCCAAAAATCGTACGATCAGAAATGTGCTCAGGCTGATACAAACGCTGTTGATGAGAAACAGATAAAATGCCCCGGCGAAATAGATCAGGTTGCCGGTTGCGACGCCGTAGCCCGCTGTGCAGAGAGGAGGCATCAGGGCCGTGGCGATGGCAACACCCGGCACGACGTTGCTGATTTTTTCCCGGCGCGAACCGGCCACGATCCCCGCCAGACCGCCGAAAAACGCGATAAACGTATCCCAGACGGACGGTGAGGTGCGGGCCAGCAGCTCTGACTGGGCAACGTGCAGCGGGCTGACCAGGAAATACAGCGTCGACGTGATCAGGCTGAACAGCACGGCGATAGCCAGGTTTTTCATAGCCCGCAGGATCATGTCGAGGTCGTTGATGCCAACGCCCAGCCCGATGCCCATGATCGGCCCCATCAGCGGGGAAATCAGCATGGCTCCGATGATGACGGCCGTGGAATTAACGTTCAGGCCGATGGATGCGATGAAAATAGCGAAGATCAGCGTCCAGAGATTAATCCCCCGAAACTCGATACCCCGGCTGATCGACTGGATGATAGCGGCCTCGTCGTCCTTGTCTTCGTCGAGACTAAACCGGTCGTGTAGAAACCGGCGGAAAGCAAACCACAGGCCTGGTGGAGCAGGGGATGTGGTCGAGTGTTTGTCGGCTGGTGTCATAGTCAGAGGGGAAAACAATCTGGGAAAAATTAAACTTATCATATTGACCCGTTAGTATCTAACGGGTGCTTTTGCCCCTCTGTTATGGCTTTTTTTGATCTGTTTACTATTCTCCTCGTCATAGCCGCTGCGTTTGCCTACCTCAACACCCGTCTGCTGAAACTCCCCGGCGCTATTGGGGTAATGGCCGTTTCGCTGGCTTTTTCGGCCTTGCTGCTGGTATTCAATTCGCTGATTCCCGACGCCTTCGCGACAATACGGGAAGCAATCGCCGGTATCGACTTCTACAAACTTCTGTTCAATGTGATGCTGAGCCTGCTGCTGTTTGCCGGGGCATTCCATACCGATGCATCGAAACTGCGGGTCGAACGGCGGTCGGTCATGTTGTTTGCGTTTGTAGGCGTACTCATCAGCACGGGACTGGTTGGTACGGCCCTGTACTACGCGGCCGACGGGCTGGGCTACGAGCTGCCTTACACGCTATGCCTGCTGTTTGGCGCGCTGATTTCACCCACCGACCCGGTGGCGGTGCTGGGTATTCTGGCCCGCTTTGATCTGCCCGAACAGATAAAGACAAACATCGTCGGCGAATCGCTCTTCAACGACGGCGTGGGGGTTGTGATATTCGCGACGCTCTACCAGCTGGTCGAGTCGGGATCGACGCATCTTGACCCCGGCAAAACACTGCTGTTTTTTTTGGAAGAAGCGGGTGGCGGAGTGCTGCTGGGACTGGCAATCGGCTACGGTATGTACTGGCTGCTGCGCTCGGTAAACGAATACCAGACGGAGGTGCTCATCACGGTGGCCGGCGTCATGGGCGGTTACCTAATGGCTCGGCATCTGCACGTGTCGGGACCGCTGGCCATGGTGGTGGCGGGGCTGCTGGTGGGCGATCAGGCCCGCGAAGATGCGCTGAGCCACACCACTGAAGAGTACCTCGACAAGTTCTGGGAGCTAATCGACAGCATACTTAACGCCCTGCTGTTCGTGCTGATCGGGCTGGAGCTGCTGGTTATTCCGTTTGAGCGGGCGTATCTGATGCTTTCACTGCTGGCCGTTCTAATCACGTTGCTTGCCCGTTATCTGTCTATCCTGATTCCGGTGTCGCTGGCCCGGCGCTGGATCGATCTGGGGCCGGAAGCCCCCGTCATGCTAACGTGGGGCGGGCTGCGCGGGGGGCTATCCATCGCCATGGCGCTCTCCATCGACAACACCATACCCCACAAAGATATCATCGTAACGATCACTTACGCCGTCGTGCTATTCTCCGTGCTCGGGCAGGGCCTGACCATGGAGCGACTCATCCGGCGGCTGTATCCGTAAACCGTAAACTGTATCTTTTATGAAGACAAAACTACGTCAACTCTGGAAGTTGCTGACCGACTCGCTCTGGTTCATACCGGGGCTGATGATTATAAGCTCAATGGCGCTTGGGCTTGGGCTGGTAGAACTGGAAGTGTACTACCCGCTTCACGGCGGCAACGAGTACCCGCTGCTGTTTGGCGTCGGGGCCGACGGGTCGCGCGGTATGTTGTCGGCCATTGCCAGCTCGATGCTAACCGTCGCGGGCCTGAGTTTTACCCTGACCCTGTCGGCCATTTCGCAGGTCAGTAGTCAGTACTCACCCCGGCTGTTGCGCAACTTCATGAAAGACCGGATCAACCAGTTTGTGATGGGGTATTTTACGGGCTCCTTTGCCTACTGCCTCATTGTGCTGCGTACCATCCGGGGCGGTGATGAAGTCACGTTTGTGCCGTCGATTGCGGTGCTGGCGGGACTGCTGCTGGCGCTGGGTGGGGTGCTGGCCCTGATTCTGTTTATTCACCACATTGCCGAGTCGATGCAGGTCGGAACGATCATCTACAAAATCATGGATGAAACAACCGACGCTATCGACAAACTTTTTCCGCAGGAACTGGGCGAGCCGGTCGTATCGGCCACGCTGAACGAGAAGGCTAAGCGACTGCTGAACGAGCCGGACGGCTGGACAATAGTGTCGGCGTCGCGGTCGGGGTATTTGCAAGAGGTCGACAGCGTGCGATTGCTCGACTGGGCCGTTGAACACAAGATGATCGTGCGGCTGGAGCACGATACGGGCTATTTTATCGGTAAAGGGCTACCGATGCTCAGCGTCCGGCCGGTCGACGGACGGGGCGTTGCTGGCAAACTGACCGATGGTGAGTGCGACGACTTGCAGGATTGTCTGCAACTGGGTCGGTACCGAACCGTTGAGCAGGACGTCCGCTTCGGTATTCAGCAGCTGGTCGACGTCGCCATCAAAGCGCTGTCGCCGGGTATCAACGACACCACGACCGCCATCATGGCTATCGACCATCTGGGCGTCGTGATCGGCCGACTGGTGACCCGACCGTTTCCATCACCCTTCCGCACCGACGGCACGCAGCTTCTCGTACTGACCCGGTCGGCGCAGTTCGATCAGATGATGGCCGACGCGTTCGACCTGATCCGGATCAGCGGGAAAGCCAACCACGCCGTTTTCCTGACTCTGCTCCGCACGTTCGACAAGCTGGCCGGGCAAACACACGATTCCGATCGCCTGATGATCATCCGCCGACACGCGGCCCTCGTCCGGGAATTTTCCGACAAAACGCTGGAAACCCGCTACGAGAAGGAGGTGGTTAACAGTTTGTAGTTAGTTGTTTCGCCTTCGCCCCGCGCCATTCTCCTTCAGAGGTTGTCTAGGGAGGTGTTTTTGTCATCCCGACGACAGGAGGGATCTTCGCTAATAGGCGGTTTTATTTGCTTTTACAGAAGATCCCTCCTGCGTCGGGATGACAAAAAAGACGATTCTAGGACCCTAAAATCGTTCACCAAACAACCTCTCAGGGGGCCGAGGGTATAGCTAATCAGAACTTGGTAGCCCTGCTATTTGGATGGCCGGGGGTGAACAGACAAGCACTCGCTAGCCTGCCGGGGAAGGGGGCTGTGAAGACACAGCCCCTGGGGGGAAGAGAACGACAAAAAGCAGCGGCCCCAGCAATGATACCGGGGCCGCTACGAACAACCGTAAACTATAAACTGAAAACCGTAAACCTGCCTACGCCACCGTCTTTCGTTCCCGGCGTTCGGTTTCCCGGCGGATACGGCCGCTGTGAATGAGGTTGTACATAACCGGCAGAATCAGCAGCGACAGGATTGTACAGGTAATCAGTCCGCCGATCATTACCGTTGCCAGCGGTTTCTGCGTTTCCGACCCGATACCCGTGCTGAGGGCAGCTGGCAACAATCCCAGCGACGCCATAAGGGCCGTCATCACCACCGGTCGTACCCTTGTCTGCGCCCCTTCCCGCACGGCGTCGAGCATAGGCATCCGGTTGTGCAGGTTCTCCTTGAACCGGTTGATCAGGATAACGCCGTCCTGCACCGATACGCCGAACAGGCAGATGAAGCCCACCCCGGCCGAGATGCTGAAGTTGATACCCGTCAGCCACAGGGCCAGGATACCGCCGATCAGGGCGAAGGGAACGTTCAGGATAATGAGCGTTGCGTCGATGGCGCTGCCGAAGGTGAAGAGCAGAATTAGGAAGATAATCGTGATACTGATTGGTACGACGATCGCCAGCGTGTGCTCGGCCCGCGTCTGATTCTCGAATTCACCAGCCCAGCGCATCCGGTAGCCGTCGGGCAGCTTGACAGCCGCGCCCACTTTCTGCTGTGCTTCGGCGATGGTACTACCCAGGTCGCGGCCCCGCACCGAGAATTTGATAGCGATAAACCGGGCGTTGTTTTCGCGGTAGACGAAGGCCGGGCCGGAGCGCGTACCAATGTCGGCCAGTTCTTTGAGTGGAATCTTCGAGCCGGAGCGTGTCGGTACGAGCAGGTTGGCAACTTGTTCGGGCGCAAACCGGAACCGCTCGTCGTAGCGCACCTTCACGTCGAAATGGCGTTCGCCTTCGTAGAGCTGCGTGGCCGTTTTGCCACCAATCGCCGTTTCAATCACTGACTGCACCACGTCGGTCGGGACGTTGTACAGCGCCAGCCGGGCGGGGTCGAGCGTGATGCGGAATTCGGGCTGACCCAGGTTGCGGAACACGCCCAGGTCGCTTACGCCGGGCACCTTGTTCATGATGTCGTACACTCGCGTCGCTTCCTTATCGAGCACGTTCAGGTCCTGCCCGATGATCTTGATGGCCATCGACCCTTTCACGCCCGACACCGCTTCTTCGACGTTGTCGGAAATGGGCTGCGAGAAGTTGAAGCTAACCCCCCGGAAACGAGACAGCTTTTTCTGCATTTCGCTGATAAGCTCGTCTTTCGTGATGTCGCGCTTCCATTCTTCTTTCGGGTAAAGGTCCACGAAAAATTCGTTGTTGAAGAAGCCCGTCGGGTCGGTGCCGTCGTTGGGGCGTCCCGTCTGCGAAATCACCCCACGCACTTCGGGAAACTCGTCGAAGATGGCGCGGAACTTCCGCGTGTAGACGTAGCTTTCGTCGAGGGCTACCGAGTAGGGGAGGCTGGCCCGGACGTAGATAGACCCTTCGTTGAGCTGCGGCAGAAACTCCGACCCAATGTGGAACAGGAACAGGTAAAGCGCAAACGCCAGCGAGCCGATGGCGATACCGAAAATGGTGGCCGGCTTGCGAATGGCCCAGGCCAGCGCGGGTACGTAGCCTTTCTCCAGCCCCAGTACGATGGGGTTGTGTCGCTCCCGAACGTTCTTTTTCAGCAGTATCGCGCACAACAGCGGGATCAGTGTCAGGCTGACGATCAGCGAACCGAGCAGGGCAAAGCCGATGGTCCAGGCCAGCGGACTGAACAGCTTGCCTTCAACTTTCTGGAAGGTGAAGATGGGCAGCAGGGCCGTGATGATGATGACTTTCGAGGTGAAAATCGATTTGCCCAGTTCGGTGGCGGTGCTGGCAATCCAGCTAAGTTTGCCCCGCCCGTTGAACTTCATCATGCCCATGTGTTCGGCCCGCAAAGCCAGCATCACAAACAACCCTTCGACCATGACCACGGCCCCATCGATGATGATACCGAAGTCGAGGGCACCGATGCTGAGCAGGTTGGCGGTCATGCCCCGCGCCCGCAGGCAGATGAAGGCAAAGAGCAGCGCCAGCGGAATCACGATCGCTACGGTCAGCGTAGTTCGCCAGTCGGCCAGGAAGATCAGCAGGATAAGCGTGACGAGGAAAATACCCGTCAGCACGTTTTCGCCTACCGTATGCAGGGTGTAGTTATTGAGCGTCGTGCGGTCATAAAACGTCTTGATCCTGACGTCTTTGGGCAACACCTGATTGTTCAGTTCGTCGACTTTGGCTTTTAGCGCCGGGATGACTTCGTTGGGGTTTTCGCCCTTCCGCATCACCACGATACACTCCACGACGTCGTCCTGCCTGTCGCGCCCGACGATACCGAGCCGGGGCTGAAACCCTTCACGTACCGTAGCCACGTCTTTGATCTTGATAGGCACACCGTTAACATTGTCGATAACGATACCGGCTACGTCTTCGGGTTTGGTCAGCAGACCAATACCCCGCACGACGAGCGACTGATTACCCTGCTTGATCACATCGCCCCCGACGTTGATGTTGCTTTGTTGCAGCGCCTGGGCAATGTCGATGGCGGTAAATCCGTAGTTGGCGAGCAGGGTCGGGTTGAGGTCGACGTTGTAGGTTTTGACTTTGCCACCGAAGCTGACGACGTCGGCAATGCCCGGCACACTTTTGATCTGCCGCTCGATCACCCAGTCCTGAATGGTTTTCAGTTCGGTTACGTCTTTGGTTTTCGATTCCAGCGTAAAGCGGTAAATCTCACCGGTCGGGCCGTAGGGCGGCTCGATTTCGGCGTTGGCTCCGTCGGGCAGATCGACGTCGGCCATGCGGTTGGAGACGTTGGTCTGGGCGGTGAAATTGTCGACGCCATCGTCAAAAATCATGGTCACGACCGACAGCCCGAACAGCGACACCGACCGCAGCGTGCTTTTGCGCGGCACCGAGTTCAGCTCAGTTTCGAGCGGGATTGTCACAAACCGCTCGACTTCTTCCGCCGACCGGCCCGGCCACTGCGTAATAACGATCACGTTGGTGTTCGTGACGTCGGGAAACGTTTCAACGGGCGTGTTCATGAAGCTCACGACACCCCCTACGATGATGATCCCGATGCCGAAAAACACGGCAAAGCGATTCGTCAGCGCAAATGTTATGATACTGCGAATGAAGGAATTCATAGATCAATGATTGAGTGAGAGAATGATAGAATGATTGAATAGCCCATCCGGCAAAACATATCTCAGTTAGCCTATTCAGTCATTATATCACTCAATCATTCAAAATTTAATTGGTCAGGTCGTTATAAAGCAGCAGGCTACCTTCGGTTACGATGCGGGTGCCGGGTTGGAGATTGCCGCCTTCGACGAAGGCGTACCGGGTTGTGTTCTGGATGACTTTTACCTCGCGGACGTCGAATTTGTTGGGGGCGCTCTGCACGATCACGTAGTAGTGGTCGCGGTCGAAGACGAGGGCTTTCTGCGCTACCGCTAACCCCTGCTGCGCGGCCGTGTTGGGCAGGTGAACATGGATGGTCGCGAACATATCGGGTTTGAGCAGCCCGTCTTTGTTGCTGAGTACGATCCGGACTTTCAGCACCCGCGCCTGCTCATCGAGCACACTGCTGATGTTGTCGATACGGCCCCGGAATACCTTGTCAGGGTAGGCCAGCACCTGCACGTCGACCGGCTGCCCCTGCTTGATTTCGGGGATGTCGGTTTCGTAGACATTGGCCATGATCCAGATCTGTTGCAGGCTCGAAATGGTGTAGAGCGGGTTGGTATTGTCGGACCGCAGATCCTGCCCACTGTTCACGTTCTTCTCGACGATATACCCGGCGATGGGCGCTTTCACGCTGAAATAGGGTTGCCCGGTGGTGTTGCTGCCGCCATACACCCGCAGAATATTTCCCGACCGACCAAGTTCGTCTTTCGCTTTTTGCAGGTTGTTTTTGGCCGTGATAAAGTCTGTTTCCGACGTGAAACCGGCTTTGTACTGCGCCTGTACGTTTTTCAGGTTCTGCTGCGCCACTTCCAGATCGGCTTTGTCGGCCTGGTAATCGTTGACGTAGTTGGAAATATCACCCGACCGGATCAGGGCCAGGTCCTGCCCTTTCTGCACATAGCTGCCCAGCGTGACGGTTGCCTTTTCGACATTACCCGACACCAGCGGAAACACCCGCACAACGTTGTCCTGGTCGAAGGTAACGGTACCGTTGAGCGTCAGCTCGCTTTCGGGGTTGATACGGCGCACCGAATCGGTCAGGTAGCTGCTGCTCGAATCAGCGGCTGAGGTCGGTACTTGTTCGGCTTCTTCCTTGTGCCCACAGGCTACAAGCAACACACCGGAGAGGAGAATGAGGGGAAACTTCATGGTTCAATGAGTGGTAGAATGATAGAATGATTGAGTTGTTGAATGATTGAATGGCAAAACGGACCCTGACCTATTCAATCATTCAATATTCAGTCATTCTATCATTAAAAAAACCGCGTATTCGTCACGTAGTCGAGCAGTTGCTGCGACTGGAATAGATTGTTCTGGAGGTTGATGTTGTTGAGCTGGGCCTGCTGGTAGGTGCGGATCTTGTCGAGGTAGTCGAGCAGGCCGATTACGCGGGCGTTGTAGGCGCGGGTGGCTTCGACCGAAATATTCCGGATGCGGTCGAGGTACCCGGTGGGGCGGCTGTTGTACTGACCGTAGTAGGTGTTCAGCTTGTCGTAGGCGTTCAGCACGTCGCTCTGGATAATGGCCTGCTGGTTTTCCCGGCCCACACCCGCACTCTGCAACGTCAGTTCAGCCGACCGGATAGCGCCCTGATTCCTGTTTCGCACGGGCAGGTCCATCGCCAGTTGCAGGCCCGTGAAGTTGACGTACGCATTTCCGTAGCGTTCAAACAGAATCCCCGTCGTCAGATCGGGCGTCCGGCGGGATTTTTCGAGGGCCAGACTCCGCTCGGCGTTGGTAATCTGCTCCTGCGACAGAGCCGCATCGGGGCGATTGGTCAGCGCCGAATCAATGGCTGTGGCGACGTTGGGCAGGGCTGGTACATTCATAGACAGTTCGGTGGGTAACAGAAACGCCCGCGTATTGGCCTGTCGCAGCAACACCCGCAACGTCGCCTGCTCGTCGGCAATCTGCGAGCTGTAATTGGCAATGTTGGCTTGCAGGTCGCGCGTGGCCACTTCCAGACGGGTTACCTCGTAGGGGGCGACCCCCCCCGTTTGCTGGGCAATCCGATACGATTCGGTCAGCCGCTGCTGCCGGACCAGTTCTTCCTGAAACAGATTGAGTGCCTGAAGATCGTAAAACAGGTTGGCGTAGGTCGTGTAGAGCTGGTAGCGAAGCGTCCGCAGCACATCGCGAAAAGCCAGCTGGGCCAGACTCCGGTTACTTTCGGCCAGCGCCACCAGCTTGCTCCGCTTACCGGCCAGCAAGAGCACCTGTTGTAGCTGCACGGCGAAGTACCCGCTGTTGAAAACCTGACTGTTGATGTCGGCCTGCGAGGGCGTTTTCAGCGGCAGCACCTTGCCCGTGTTGGGGTTGTAGAGGTTGGTCTGAAACCACAGGTTGGGGTTGGGGCGCAGACCGGCCTGCGTGATAGCGGCCCCGGCAATGTCGATCTGGTACCGCTGTGCGATCAGCTGGTAGTTACGCTCCAGAAACTGCTGCTCCAGCTGGGGCAGGGAAACACGGAGGGTATCGGCCGATGCGGGTGGGGTGGGGGTCTGAGCGAGTAGCGGTACCGCGACCAAACTGCCAATCAGTAAGAAAAACGATTTAATGATCTGAGTGCTAATGCGTGTCATGGATGATGTACGGGCAAGTCTGGAATCGGGCACTAAACGCGCAGCTGGTAAACCGGGGGGTGAGATTCCGGTGGCAAGTAGCGCCCGTCAAATTAATCCATTGTTAAAGCCTTGTTAAGTAAATCTTAAAAAATTAAGTAAAACTGCTTAGCCAAAAGCCCAGAACAGGGCTGCTATTCTGAGCAACTGGCAGTTACCAATTTATGGTCAATCAACGACCTGAATTGATGCGTTGAACGGACTGCTCAATAGGAGAAGGAAACCTTTTTCGGTTTAATGGTATTTTAACAAAAAGCCTGCCATGTGACATTTGCTCGCCAAGCAGGCTCTTTGCATCGGGCAGACGGGTAATGACTGCCGGTACACTCAACACACTTTTCTATGATCGATCGGCTGATTGCGTTCAGCGTGCGAAGTCCCTGGACGATTGGTTTTCTGGTTCTGATTCTCGTACTGGCAGGGGGCTACTCCCTTAAAAAACTGCCCATCGACGCCGTACCAGACGTGACAAACCAGCAGGTTGACGTCATTACTAACTCGCCGAATCTTTCCTCACTGGAGATCGAAAAGTTTATCACCATCCCCCTCGAAATGGCAATGGCCAATATTCCGGGGCTGATTGAAACGCGCTCGGTGTCTAAATTCGGGTCGTCGGTTGTCAAGCTGATTTTTACCGATCAGACCGACATCTACTGGGCCCGGCAGCAGGTATTCGAGCGGCTCGAAGGCGTTAAAGCCGATATTCCTGAGGGAGCCGGAACACCCGCCCTCGGGCCGGTATCGACGGGTTTGGGTGAAATTTACCAGTACGTCATCAAGCCCGAAGACCCCAGCAGCCCCCGCTACACCCTCACCGAAATCCGCACGATTCAGGACTGGTACGTTCGGCGCAAGCTGTTAGGTATGCCGGGCGTGGCCGACGTCAGCGGATACGGTGGCTACAGCAAGGAGTACCAGGCGAAACTCAAACCCGACCGGATGCGGGCGCTGGGCGTAACGGTCGATGATCTGTACGCGGCTCTTTCGCAGGGCAACGGCAACACAGGCGGTGCCTACATCGAAAAAGACAACAAAGCATTCACCATTCGCGGGATTGGTCTGGTCAATAACCTCGACGAGATCGCGCAGACGGTGGTTCGCAAAAACGGCAACGCGCCGGTACTCGTCCGCGATGTGGCCGACGTCGACATGGGCCACGCGCTGCGGTTCGGGGCGCTGAGCCGCAACGGGCAGGGCGAAGTAGTGGGCGGCTCAATTCTGATGATGAAGGGGGCCAACGGCAACGAAGTCATCAACCGGTTGAAAGATCGGTTTGGGGAGATTCAGAAAGGAATGCCCGCCGGTTTGATTATAGAACCCTTCCTCGACCGGTCGGAAATCGTAACGGCGGCAATCGACACGGTTGCGCACAACCTGCTCGAAGGGGCGGCCATCGTCGTGATCGTGATTCTGGTGCTGCTGGGCAACTGGCGGGCGAGTCTGCTGGCGGCTTCGGTTATTCCGCTGGCCATGCTGTTTGCGTTTATCTGGATGGGTCAGCTGGGTATTGTGGGTAATATCATGAGCCTGGGGGCTATCGACTTCGGCCTGCTGGTCGACCCGGCGATTATCGTTGTGGAGTCGGCGGTGCTGTTTCTGGCACTGGCGATGGCGAAATACCAGCAGGAAAAAACCAAACAGACCGGTACCAGCGCGACCCTGACCTACAAAGACCGGCAGGACGTAATCATCAGCGCAACCTCGGAAGTGAAACGCTCCGTGGTGTTCGGCGGACTGATTATCCTGATCGTGTATTTCCCCATTCTGACGCTGGAAGGCGTTGAGGGCAAGATGTTTTCACCCATGGCCAAGACCGTCGGTTTCGCCATTCTGGGGGCCCTGCTGCTATCGATTACCTACGTGCCGATGATGAGTGCGCTGCTGCTCCGCCCGCCCAAATCGGCCCATGACCACGGTTTTTCGGAGAAAATCGTGCAGTTCTTCTACCGGGGGCTGCGGCCCGTGCTGACGGCCGCGCTCAGGGCCCGCTACGTCGTGGTGGGCGTTGCCGTCGGTATTCTGGTGCTGGGCGTCATCGGGTTTGGGCGCATCGGGGGCGAGTTTATTCCCAAACTTCAGGAGGGCGACATGGTGATCGATATGGACCTGCCAACGGGCACGACCTTAACCGAGTCGATCCGGCTGAGTCAGGAGTTTCAGGGCGCGCTGCTGAAAGAATTTCCCGACGAAATCGAAAACATTGTTTCCAAGATTGGTACGTCGGAAGTAAAGGTTGATCCGCTGCCGCTCGAATCACAGGAATTATACTTATCGCTGACCCCCAAGGAGGAGTGGAAAAAAGCGACCCGGCAGCAGGAACTGGCGGTGAAAGTAAATGAATTTATGGCGCAGTATCCGGGGCCGGTCTACGCCATTACGCAGCCAATCGAAAGCCGGGTCAACGACATGATGAACGGGGCCCGTACCGACGTGGTGGCGCAGCTCTACGGCGACAACCTCGATACGCTGGTGAAGAAAATGCGGCAGGTGATCGGGGTCGTCCGCACGGTGCCCGGTGCGGTCGACGTGAAAGCCAGTAAAGTATTTGGGTTGCCGCAGCTGAATATCAAGTACGACCGGCATCGGCTGGCCCTGCACGGTATCAAGGTCGAGCAGATCAACCGCGCGATTCAGATGGCGTTTGGCGGGGCTACGGCCGGGGTCGTTTACGAAGGCGACAAACGCTTCGACCTGACGTTCCGGCTCGCGGGCGACGACCGGGTCAGGCCCGACGCTATCGCGAACCTGTTGGTGAACGATCAGAATAACAATCCGATTCCGTTGCGCGAACTGGCCGACATCAGCGAAGACGTTGGCCCGTCGGAGATCACGCACGTCGACATGAAGCGGCTGGTTAACGTGGGTTTCAACGTGCGGGAGCGCGATCTGGAATCGGTCGTCAAGGACGTAATCAAGGCCGTCGGGGCGAAGGTGAAGCTACCCGCTGAATACTCGATTACGTACGGGGGGGAGTTTGAAAATTTCAGCCGCGCTAAAGAACGGCTGTCGATCGTGCTGCCGATTTCGCTGCTGGTCATCTTCGGCCTGCTTTATCTGACGTTCGGCAACTTCCGCGACAGTCTGCTCATCTACGCTGTCGTGCCGCTGTCGGCCGTGGGCGGTATTTTCTCGCTGCTGCTGCGCGACATGAACTTCAGTATTTCGGCGGGCGTGGGCTTCATCGCCTTGTTTGGCGTAGCCGTGCTGAACGGTATTCTGCTGGTCAGTCACTTCAACGCGTTGGGTGCCGAAGGCGTAGAAGACCCCAACGAACGGGTGTTGCGGGGCTTGCAGGAGCGGTTGCGGCCGGTGCTGATGACCTCGTTTGTGGCCGCACTGGGCTTTATGCCGATGGCGACTTCATCCAGTGTGGGTGCCGAAGTGCAGAAGCCGCTGGCAACGGTCGTTATCGGCGGTCTGCTGACGGCTACCGTACTGACCCTGATCGTGTTGCCCGTACTCTACGCGATGGTATCGCCCCGCGTAATTACCCCCACCCACCAGGAACAAGAAGCCGACGTTGTATGAACAAACACCTTTCGATAACCGGGGCCGCACTCGCCCTGCTAGTGGTCCATTCTACGCATGCCCAGCCCGGTCAGTCGCGCCGGTTCGTTACCCTGCAACAGGCCCTCGATCTGGCGCAGGAAAATAACCCGCAGGTCAACGTGGCCAATCTGCGTATCGACAAGCAGCGGGCACTGATACCGGGCGCACTGAGTCTGTCGGGGCCGGAGCTGATCTTTGAAGCCCCTACGACGACAAAGTTTCAGCCCGGAATCCTGCTGCCAGTCTCACTGCCGACGGTCTATAAAAACCAGCGGATCGTGCAGGAGCAGCAGGTGAAGCTGAGTCAGCGCGAGAAAGCGATTACGACCAATACCATTCGCTACAACGTCCGCACGACCTACAACAACCTGCTGTATCTGCGCGAAAGCATCAACAACTACCGGCGTCAGGACAGCCTCTTGCAGGTATTTACGCGGGTAACCGAAGTGCGGCAGCGGGTGGGTCAAATCTCGCGGATCGAAGTGCTAAACGCCCGTTCGCAGCAGCAGGAACTTCAGTATCAGCTCGATCAGACGCGGGCGCAGGTGCGCAGCAACCGAATTCAGCTCGGCCTGCTCATCGGAACCCCCAACGACACCTCGCTGCGAGCCACCGGCCCCTTCGAGAAAATGTCGTTTACCGATCCGTTTCTGACCACCGATAGCACCTTCCTGCGCAACCCGCAGACCGACTACTACAAGCAGAATCAGGTGCTCAACGAATCGGCGCTGGTGCTCGAACGTAAGCGTCGGCTGCCCAACATCATCGTCGGGTATCTGAATCAGGGTGGCCCGGAGTCGCCGTTACTCTACCGGTTTCGGTTCGGGTTATCGCTACCCGTTTGGGGCTGGGTGGCGAGTTCGCGCATCAACGCGGCTAAGACCGACGTCGAAATTGCCAAAAGCCAGATTAAGCTGAACAAATACGAGTTGCAGGGCGATTATGACAAGGGCTACGCCGATTTTCTGCAATACACGGAAGCGGTCGATTACTACGAAACAATCGGTCTGCGGCAGGCCGAAGCCATCGTAACGGCCGCCAGCGACGCTTACCGGCTGGGCAGCATCGGGTACTACGACTACCTGCTTAACGTACAGCAGGCCTTTAAAATCCGCTTCGGCTATCTGGAAGCGCTTCGTAACTACAATCAGGCTGTCGTCACACTCAATTACCTGAAGGGGGAATAATTGGTTTAAGGTTCAATGTACAAGGTTTAAGGTTGTGCTCTGCCGTCAGGAAACCTTGACCATTGAACCATAGACGTTAAACGGAATTATGACACACACAACGATATACATGGGGGCGGCCTTGCTGGTTCTGGGGCTAAGTGCCTGTAGTGACTCCAAAAGCAAGGACAGCGACGAGAACGAAAGCGGCCGGGAAACGGCCACGAACGATTCGCCCGATAAGGCCGCTGATAAAGCCTCGTCGGGCAGTGCCGATACCGTCCGGCTGACACCCCGGCAGCTACAGCTGGTCAACGTTAGTATGGTCGACTACAAAACGCAGCCGCTGAAACCCGTTATTCTGGCAAACGGCGTGCTGGCCCTGCTGCCCGACAGCCGGGCGGAGGTGAGCAGCCATATCGAGGGGAAGATCAACAAAATCTACGTGCGCGAGGGGCAGCGGGTCAGTCAGGGGCAACCGATCGTGCAACTGGCCAGCTTCCAGTTGCTCGAACTGCAAAACCAGTACGCCGAAGCCCACAGCGATGTCGAGTTTTTGCTGGCCGAATACAACCGGCAGAATGAACTGCGAAAGAGCAACATCGGTGTGCTGTCGCAGTACCAGTCGGCCGATGCCAAGCTGAAAGCCGCCCGCGCCCGCGAAATGTCGCTGCGCGACAAGCTTCGGCTGATTGGCGTTGGCACATCGGCCATCAGTCAGGGCGGGAGCATGACCTCGACGCTCATTATCCGTTCGCCGATCAATGGCTATATCTCCAAGTTTCACGGAAACATTGGCACACTCGTGCAGCCGCAGACCCTGCTGGCCGAAATCATCAACCCCGATCGGATCGAAGCCAACGTATTCGTCTACGAAAAAGACGCCGACTTCGTGAAGGAAGGGCAAACCGTCGACCTGAGCTTCGTCAACCGGTCGCTGCCGACGGTGAAGGGCACGGTAGCTTACATTTCCCGCGCTGTCGACGATGAAAACAACGCCATTACGCTGCACGTCAACTTCAACCGGCCCAAGGGTGAACTGCTGGCTGCTGACATGACCGTGCAGGCCCGGCTCGTCGGAACGGGCGAATACGTCAGCAAAACGGCGCTGCCCCGTACCGCCATTCTGGACGATGGCGAAGGCAAGTTCATGTTCGTTACAAGCCAGTCGACCGCCGACACCATTCCATTCCGCAAGCAGAAGATCGAAATTACCCGGCAGGGCGATCAGTACGTCGAAGTAAAGCCGCTGGGTAAGCTGCCGGTCAATATCAAGATCGCCAACAACAACGTGCTGGCCCTCGAAGCCGAGCGCAAGAAAGGCGAGTAAACGGTTGCTGTACGAGAATACCTGCGCCGGGTCAGCACCCGGCGTTTTTTTGTGCCGCCGGTTAATATTCGGTTGAGTAATTGACTGATTTACGGTAGCTTACGACATGATATCACGACTCATACTAAGCTGCTTTTTGCTCGCTGGGACCCGGCTACTCGCGCAATCGCCGGTGGTAGAAGTGCCACTGGAATTTCACGATGGACATGGCTTGTTTGCACCCGGATACGGGGGCGTTAACTGGGAGCGCGGGCCGAACGATAACGATTGGTACAAAACATACCAACCTGTGAAGGGAATACCGGCTTCGTGGAAAGACGTCAAAAAAGGAAATATCTGGATCGACGCGCACCAGTTTGCCTACCAGAATTACCGGGCAGGGCTGCTACAGGCCGATGTTTATCAAGGGTTAAAGGAGGGCTGGAAGATAGATACGACGCAACTATCACCCAAGCCCATTCGCTGCTTTGTCTACGTCGTAACCGGCACTACCAGCGACGGTAAACAGGGCGTACTGGTCGATACAAACCATGACCTTGATTTCACCGATGAACGCGTCGTTTACCCGCCGACAATGTTATCGATCTGGAAAACGGGGCCGCTGCAAGAAGCTATTGTGAGTCTGCCCGCTGACTTTTATCGGGGTGGGCAGGTTGTAACGTATCCGGTCAAAGTGCTGTTCGCCCTGTCAGACGGCAATGTCCTGTATAATTATCCGACTTATGCGTCGGCGTCGATTCGTAGTGGGGCGAAACCAAGTCGCTGACGATTTCCCCGGAGTCGTTTATGAATCCGGTATACGAGCCAGCGGTAGCAGCCATCGTTACCGACAAACACGACTCCACACGCCGATTCTCGCGGCACGATTTAATCAAGCAGGGCGAGTATATTACCGTCGGGCCGGATGTGTTTGAATTACAACGCGTTGACTATGGCCGTAAGCTGCTCCAGCTCAAGCGTGTCAGTAAGCAGGACAGCTTATTTTCCCCGCAAGTTGGTTTTCGTCCGCATCAGTTCAATGCGGTAAACCTGCACACCGATAAAAAGCTGGCGCTGAGTGACTACAAAGGGCGTTACGTATTGCTCGACTTCTGGGGAACCTGGTGCGGCCCCTGTCGCGCTGAGACGCCCCACTTACGGAGGGCGTACGAGCAGTTCAGTCGGTCGGACCTGGAAATTATTGGCATTGGCTGTGACGATACGGCGGAGAAAATAAAAGCGTATTGCGCCAGTGAAAAAGCCCAGTGGCCACAGATACTCGCCGACGACACAAACAAGCTGGTCGATCAGTATCATGTTGATAGCTGGCCGACAACCATTCTGCTCGACCGGGATGGAAAGGTGGTGCTGAAGGATTTACGCGGAAGTCAGATGATTGACAGTCTTAGTCAGCTGATAAACCGTAAACCGTAAGGTAAATCTGAGTAATCAAATGCGAAAGCGGCCCGCCGATCAGGAATCGGCGGGCCGCTTTCGCATTTGGTAATGTATTGTCTAGAACTTGAAGCCAACGCTGGCGCTCAGAATCCGGCGGGCCGACCCGTTGAAGCCTGTGCCACTGATGGCGTCGCTGAAACCGTAGTGATACGTCAGATCCAGAAATACCGGACCCGCGTCGAGACCGATCTGGCCCAGCCCGTTGAACGAGCCGCTTTTGATTTCTCCGTTGCTCAGGTTGAATGAGTTGCTGTTCGAGTTGATGCGGTTCGCGTATTCAACACCAAGCTGAACGCGCACGGCCGATATGCCCCGATCCGATTCCGTCAGTTTATAGCCGATATACACCGGAACCTGCACGTACTGGATGTTGATCTGGTCCTGAATGCTGGATACGCTCTGACCCGAGCCAGCGGTGAAGTAGTTTGAGCTGGAAGCAAAATACTCGGCACCGATCTGCCCGAACAGGCGACCACCACCCCGTACAAAGAAACCGGCCTGGTAACCAAGACGGCCCGAAACGTTTCCGTTTGAGCTGTTGCTTTCGCCCGGCAGCTTGGTCGAGTTCAGACCAGCGTATATACCGAAAGCGAAATTTTTGTAGTCGGCTTTGGCGCGCTTGACGTCAGCGGGAGCCGTATAAGTGGCCGGACCTCCTTCGGTGGTAGTAGTAACAGCAACCGTTTCGGGTGTGCTTTCGGTGGTCGACTGTGCCTGAGCGAAACCCAGACCGAGCAGGCAGGCTGCTACAAAAGGAACAGTTAATTTACTTTTCATAACGTAATTGTTTTGGGAGTTAAACGGACTTTAAATTGATTGTTAGGTTGTATCCCCATCGCCGAATCACCAATCGCCAGGCGACTACTGGTTGTAAAACGATCTGGTTATATCACCTACAACTGCCTGCCAGATGCAAGGTTTCGGCCGGACCGTTAAATTGTATAGTTAGCCTGCGGAATTGGTCGGATAAGTGATTCCAGATGAGATACAGACGTCTTAATCAGATTGATTAATCATTTGTTTAACACATGATCGAAAAAAAAACGGATCGGTGGTTAAGTGATAAACAAGTAATTAATAATCATATCGGCGATCAGTTTTTTGTGTTCCAGGGCAAAGGCTTCAAACTGCTCTTCCGTCTGATTCCAGAGTTTCAGGTGGACGTTTTTGTTGATGAAAACGGACTGCGTATTCGCCGACATAATGCTCATCAGATGGGATGCGTTGATCGACCGTATCAGGCCTGCCCGGTGGGCTTCTTCGAGTTGTTCCTGAAATAAAGTCGTCAATTTCGCTTCAGCGTCGATGATGCTGGATACAATCAGGTCTGGGTTTCTGTGTAGCTCGCTCAGTACGAAAATGACCAGATCCGGGCTTTGCCGAAACGTGGTGAAGTCGTGATCGATCAGGGCGACAATTTTTTCTCTGAGCGGAATGGGTTGCCTAAGCACGGTGTTGACGCCCGCGAAAAAAAGCAGGAGCATCTCCTCGAAAACGGAATCGAACAGCTTCTGCTTGCTGCGGAAATAGTAGTTCAGCAACGCTACGTTGATACCGGCTTCAGCGGCAATATCGCGCGTAGTGGTTCCGTCGAAACCCTTCTCCAGAAATAGTCTGGTCGCTGCCTGCCTGATTTTTTCCTCCGTTGTCAGCGCACTTTCCATGTGAAGCCTTACTATACCTATAAAGTTAAGACTGGTTTGTGTACTCAGGATAATGCCTGAACAGTTGGCTTAGTCGATACCTGCCAACGTCACGGTATTATCGTAGCCGATCAATTTTCCGGGGCGAGCAGGGGCGGAAAATGCTTTTGGTTGAGGGGCAGATTATCGGGTGTCCAGTCGACGTCGCGGACGAAGGCAAACGCCCGAACGGGGCAGTCGGCAACCCGGCAGTACGAGCAGCAGGCCTTGACGCAGGGATCAGTGTGCACGAAAATCTCGACTTCCGACTGAAAGCCTTCCTTTATCGTGTCTTCGAAGTGGTGGACTTCGTCGTGAACGCAGTTTAAATCCCAGTAGTAGGGCAGCGTCAGGTGGCAGTCGACGTGGAGGTCAGCCCCGTATTTTTGTACGCGCAGGTTGTGTACGTCAATCCAGTTGCGGTCTTTATGCACGTTGAGCAGCGTAACGACCCGGTCGAGGGTAGGGGCGTCGGTTTCGTCCATGAGCCGGGCCACCGACTGCCGGGCCAGCTGAAAGCCATTGTAGATAATCACCAGCGCCAGCACCATCGACAGCACCGGGTCAAGCCAGGTCAGGCCCGTTGCCCAGACCAGCGTTACGGCTACCATAACGACCACGCTGCTGAAAACGTCGGTCAGCAGATGGCGCCCGTCGGCGATCAGGGCCAGCGAATCGGCCCGTTTGCCGGTTTCGATAAGCCGGTAGCCGACAAACGCATTGGCCGCGGCCGTAACGCCCACCAGTGCTATACCCCAGTCGAGGTTACTCAGCGCATGGGGTTCGTAAAAGCTCAGGATCGATTGCCAGATGATAACCAGCCCGGCCGACAGGATCATGGCACCCTCGAACCCCGACGACAGAAATTCGACTTTGCCGTGGCCGTAGGGGTGGTTCTGATCGCGCGGGAGTCCGGCCAGATAGATGCTGTAGAACGCAAAACCACTGGCTACAACGTTAACGATCGATTCGACAGCATCGGTCAGGATGGCCGTGGAATAGGTGAGAAAATAAGCCGCAAATTTTACCACCAGCAGCACCACGCTCAGCCCGAGCGAGATACCCATCCAGCGGTATTTAAGTTGTTGAAGAGATTGCATAATGACCTTAGCCGGACTGTAAAGGTAGTCGTCGCCCACGAAAAGTTCGTACTTTCGCCCACATGAATACGACTGAAAACCCCTGGCAGACGCTCAACTCGGCCATTCGGTACGAGAACCCGTGGCTGTCGATTCGGCACGAAGAAGTAGTCACACCAGCTGGAACACCAGGCATTTATGGTGTGGTAAGTTTCAAAAACAAAGCCGTCGGTGTGGTTCCGATCGATGCCGATGGGTACACCTATCTGGTGGGGCAGTACCGCTATCCGCTCAACGAATACTCGTGGGAGATCCCGGAAGGCGGCTCGCCCGTCGGAACCGATCCGCTGGAGTCGGCCCGGCGCGAGCTGCGGGAAGAAACGGGCTTAGTGGCCCAGCGATGGACCAAATTTGCCCGGATCCATACGTCTAACTCCGCCACCGATGAGGAGGGGTTTCTCTACATCGCCGAAGAACTGGAGCAGGGCGATCACGAACCTGAAGATACCGAACAGCTACACGTCCGGCGTCTGCCGCTGGCTGAAGCCGTCGAGATGGTCATGCGCAGCGAAATTACCGACGCGCTCAGTGTCAGCGCGCTGCTCATGGTAGCCCGATTGAGGGGCATTTAACATTTGTTTGTGGTTTGTAGTTTTTGGTTCGTAGTTAAGGTCGAACCGAATAGCGGGTCTGTCGCCGGTAGAACTACAAACTACGAACTACAAACTACAAACCGATTTGCTACCTATTCTATACGGGTTTCTGCTGGGAGCGGCTCTTTGCCTGACGTTCGGAACCGTCTTTTTTGCCCTTATTCAGAACAGCGTCGACAACGGCTTCCGGTCGGGAATGAAGATCGTGCTGGGTGTCATCACCGGCGACGCCATCTTTGTCGCGGCTGCT
Source organism: Spirosoma rhododendri (assembly GCF_012849055.1). NCBI lineage: Bacteria > Pseudomonadati > Bacteroidota > Cytophagia > Cytophagales > Cytophagaceae > Spirosoma > Spirosoma rhododendri. Next base: position 3,809,815 of record NZ_CP051677.1, read on the forward strand.
CTGTTTGGCACGTCGTTTCTGCCACCGATCAACGGGTTTGAAACGATCATGGCGCTGGTGGGCGTGGTATTTCTGGTGGCGATGGGGCTGGTTAATATCTTCAAGGGAACCCCCCGGCTGGCTTATCCGCAAACCCGTTTCGGCAACTTCATCTACTACTTCACCACGGGCTTCTTTCTGAATGCCCTCAACCCGGTCAACTTCGTGTCGTGGGTAGCCATCGTCGCGTACATCCGCGGGCATCTGCACTACACGGTTGGTCAGCAGTACGCGTTCATGATTGCCAGTCTGGTTGGCGTGTTCGCGACCGAATCGGCACTGGCCTACTATGCTAACCGGCTCAAACGGTTTTTCACCCCCCGCGTCGTTACGGTTTTCAACCGCGTTACCGGGGTAGTCTTCCTGATCGGGGCAATTAATATCGCCTATACCCGCCTGCTCGAACCCGCATCGAAATTGCTGCACTGGTAACGAAAAAGCTTGTCCCCGACAGCTTCCAGCCGCTTTGGCGGTCCGGTGTCGGGGACAAGTCAATCATTCTCAGTACGTGCTAACGCGTTGTTAGGGCCGCTCGGTCATCGGCTCAGCCTTATACCCAGCCTTCTCGATGGCCTTCTTCACCTCGTCGCCGATGCGGGTGTCGGTGGTTTGCACAGTCAGAATTCGGTCGGGGCTATTCGTGTCGACGTTCCAGCCGTCGAGTTGCTCGATGTCGTTGAGGAACGGCGTCACAGCGGCCACGCAGTTACTGCACTTGATATTCGTTTTGAAGTTCAACGTTTCCATAGTTGTACCAGTCCAGAGAGAAAACCGTGTATCAACGCCGAGGATTGACGGCGTTCTGTGGGTATAACACGGTTTGCTCTGAAATGATCGATTGACGGCACAAAAACGCCCGAACTAACGCAGCGACATCGATCTGTGCTCGTCTTCAAACAACTGGTTCAGGCCACGCTCGAATGCGGAGACGTCGACCTGTATGTTTTCCGTCAGATCGTTGTGGCGGGCGGGATCGGGCTGCCCCTGCCGTACCGCGGCATAGCGCAGATCGCTCAGGCTCGACAGGTACTGGAAAAAGTTAGGAACGTAATTCGCCGAAAATAGCTCGATCAGCTGCGTGCCGGGCTGGCACCAGATCAGGTTGGAAAACGATGCACCGTGCGGGCCAAGCACGACCGAAGCCCGGTTGTAGATCGCCAGTTGCTCCCGCAGTGTACGGGGGGTATCCTCAATCACGGTAAAGTCGTACCGGGCCAGCATCGTCGTGAGTTCGTCTTCGTTGAGTACCCGCCGACGCCCGACCCGGCTGATATACACCCGCTCCCGAACGGGTGACGGCTGAATCAGGGGAGCCAACTCGTTGCGGATGGCCCGCACATCGCTGGCGTTGGGATAGAACCAATGCCCGCTGCTACCCAGCAGGCAGCGTTTGAACCGGACGTCGTACTGCCGGGTGTCGAAAATCTGGTCTGGCTGGAAGCCCAGGTGCGCCAGAAACTCCTGCTCGTAGCTGGTGTGAAACAAGGGGTAGGCCACTACCGCGCCAGCGGGAAAGCCGCCGGGCAGGCTCTGCCGGATGCGGCTAAGCTTGGCCGCCACCAGGTAGATGAAGTCGTAGTAACCGCCAAACACAATGCCATCCTGGTAGTGCCCGAAGGGGGCAACGAGCGTATCGACCTCGATTACCGTGCGTTTTCCAGGCCGCAGACTGTCGCGCAGCAGGCTCTCATTGCCATAGTCGGTGCAGAGTACCTTTCCCCCAATTTTTACGTTGCCGCAACGTAACTGCACGGCCGACTGCGTGCCGCGTTCGAACAGCCACGCGTGCGTGGGCTGACTCTCCGCCTGTTGCTCGTCAAACAGCTGTAACGTGGGGTCGATCAGGTCGGGAACGGCGCTTAACAACTGCCGATTAGCCGGGTGATGGACCTGCTCGTACGGTCGGAGCAGGTCGATGGTCTGGTTTTTGTCGAGAAACGTGACGCCTAACAGACGAGCGACAGTAAGAGCCGACGCCTTGGCCGTTTCTTTGAAGGACAGTGGTGACATGGAGTGTTGCAAAAACAGCGGTATGCCATGAATCGGGTCATCTTACTTCGGGTTGAATCGTCCGTGAACGAACCGTTTGACCAGCAACTTAGCTGGCCGAAAGCTGGTAATCCGATTGCGTAGCAAATACTGCTTCCGCTTAAGTTTTGGGTACAGATGGGTTATCTTATAACGTTGACGCCCACCACGGCCCCAAGTCACCTGTCTGACACGCGCATATCTCCTAATCGGTCACAAATTTTTCCCACTCGGTAGCCAGTTGTTTTTTCAGCACCCTGGGAAACTTGTTTTGTCCGCCAATTTTCCCCCGCGACTCCATCCAGCGGTAAAACGTAGCGGCCGGGAGTACCGTTACGGTTATCTCTTTCAGGGCATGCTTCCGCTCGACGGCGTAATCGTCGTTGAGTTCGTTAAGGTGGGCGTCGATACGGTCGCGCAGCACACCGGCGTCGACCGCGTCGTCGGTGCCGATATACCAGTGGTGGGCAAAGAGCGTATCGTGACTACTGCCGACAACCGTAAATTCGCGAATGGCGATGTCCAGTTCGTCGGAAACCAGTTCAACCGCTTTGTTCATGTTGTCGACCGACAGGTGTTCTCCGCACAGGCTCAGGAAGTGTCGGGTACGGCCCGTAATAACGATTTCGGCGCGTTGGGTGTCGATAAACCGGATGGTGTCTCCGATCAGGTACCGCCACGCCCCCGAACAGGTCGACAGCAGCAGGGCGTATTCTTTACCTTCTTCGACTTCATCGATCATCAGCGTTTCGGGCTGGTCGGTCAGGTCACCGTCGGGGGTGAAGTTCTGCTCGTTGAACGGGATAAATTCAAAAAACAGCCCGTTGTTCAGCACCAGACTCATGCCGTGGGCGTTGGGGTGGGTCTGGTAGGCAATGAATCCTTCCGATGCCAGATAGGTTTCGATATAGGTAATCGGGTGGGCCAGCAGTTTCTCGAAGCCCGCCCGGTACGGCTCAAACGACACCCCACCGTGGCAAAACACCATCAGGTTGGGCCAGACGTCGTGAATGGTTTTGACGTTGTAGCGGGCGATGATTTTTTCCATCAGCAGCTGAATCCAGGCCGGTACGCCCACCACGTAACCAATGTCCCAGTTGCCCGCCTGCTCGGTGATTTCGTCGAGCTTGCGGGCCCAGTCGCGTTCCTGCGCAATCTCGCGGCCGGGCTTGTAGAAGCGCTGAAACCAGAACGGTATCTGGCTGGCCGTAATACCGCTCAGATCTCCTTCGAAATGGCCTTCGCGGGCGCTGAGCGTGGTGCTGCCGCCCAGCATCAGGTAGCCTTTTTCGTAGAGCGTCGAGGGGAGGTTCTGGTAGCGGCCCAGCGTCAGAATCTGCCGGATGCTGGTGCGCTGTATCGCCTTCGACATCGCCTTCGTCACGGGGATATACTTCGAGGCTGCTTCCGACGTACCCGAACTGAGGGCAAAGTATTTCACCCGCCCCGGCCACGTTACGTCGCGCTCACCGTCGAGTGTCCGTTTCCACCAGCCCTCAAACATCCGGTTGTAATCGTGGATCGGAACGCGGGTTTTAAACTGCTCGTAAAAGGTATGGTCCGTACCAAACTCGGCGGCCTGGGTCAGCTGCTCAAAGCCATACGCCTGCCCAAACGCTGTGTGACGGGCTTTGCCAACCAGTTTACGGAATACTTTACGCTGCTGCCGATACGCGGTAGTCTGCCGTCGGCGGGCGGCATTCGTCAGTCGAATGCCGGTTTTCAACATACTGCCCAGTAAAGCCATTGATTTTGGGGTTAACGTCTAACGTTTAAGGTTCAATGTTTAACGTTTAATGTTCTGCGCGAAAACGTTAAACCTTAAACTCAAGGTCACATGTTCCACCCCGCCAGTTCGTCGAGCAGGCCGTAGGCGGTCAGGTCGTACTGGCACGGAACGACGGACGTGTAGTTCTGGGCGATGGCGTATTCGTCGGTGTCTTCGGCGTGGGTGTCGAAGTTGACGAACTCACCCGCCAGCCAGAAGTACCGACGGCCGTGGGGGTCGCGCCGTTCGTCGAACTCCTCCTGCCATTTGGCGTTGGCCTGCCGGCAGATTTTGATACCCTGGATAGGTTCGGCCGCGCGCGCCGGGAAGTTGACGTTGAGGGCCGTGCCTTTCGGTAGTCCGCGTTCCAGCACCTGCCGGGCGATGGTCAGGATATGCTCGTGCGTATGCGAAAAATCGGCCTGCCGGGTAAAGTCGTTGAGCGAAAAACCAATAGCCGGGATGCCTTCGAGGGCTCCTTCGATTGCCGCCGACATGGTACCCGAATACAGCACGCTGATCGACGTATTGCTGCCGTGGTTGATACCGCTGACAACCAGGTCGGGGGCCTGATCTTTCAGGACGTGGTGCTTGGCCAGCTTCACGCAGTCGGCGGGGGTACCCGAACATTCGTAGGCGATGACGTCGGTGGCATCGGTAAACAGGTCCGACGGGTAGAGCCGCAGCGGGCTGGAGATGGTGATGGCGTGGCCCATACCCGATTGTGGACTGTTGGGGGCCACAACGACTACCGTGCCCAGCTGCTGCATCAGTTCGACCAGTGTGCGAATACCGGCCGAGGTGATACCATCGTCGTTGGTTACTAAAATAAGGGGTTTTCTGTCCGGCATATAGTCGGGTTGCAAGTCTGCTTTCGTGTGTGCAAACCTACGCAAATACGCCCGAACGTACCGGCTTTACCCGTGAACGATGGCAGAAAAAGTCGGGTTACACGACTATGCCAAAACACGCGATCGATAGCTGTCCGCGCTGCGGGCGGCTCTTTACCTGCAAAGTCAACACCGTGCTCCACTGCGACTGTCAGTACGTGGGGTTGACGAAGGCCGAGACGGAGTACATCCGCGACGTATCCCTGTTCGACTACGATGGGGAGTGCCTGTGTCTGGCGTGTCTGAATGAATTGAAAACCGAGTTTCAGGACAATCAGCCGGACGAGGCCGCTCGCTAAACCAGTGGTCCGTGTTGCCCCTGCCGGCTTTTGTAGCCCTGTAGGGGCGAATAGCTCTGCGTTTGTTTGCTGTAGTAACCGGTGCCGTCGTAGGGTCGGCGGTTGGGGTCTTCCTTGCAGGCGTCGGTGCAGGTACCTTCGTGGGTGTGGCCGCAGTCGTCGCAGAGGGTCACGTGGTTGTTGCAGGCCGGGCTGGCGCAGTTGATAAGGCGACTCGTGGGGGTGCCGCAGCGGTAGCAGGTCGAAATAACCGTTGGGTTTACTTCGTTGATCGGTACCGCCAGCCGATTATCGAACACATAGCATTCGCCGTCGAAGCCTTCGCCCCCCGCTTCCATGCCGTATTTGATGATACCGCCGTGCAACTGATACACGTTCTCAAACCCCTGCGACAGCAGATAGGCCGACGCTTTCTCGCACTTGATACCGCCGGTGCAGTAGGTGATGATTTTTTTGTCGCGCAGATGGTCGAGTTCGTGGACGTGGTCGGGCAGGTCGCGCAGGTTCTCCATGTCGAAGGTGACGGCTCCGCTGAACTTGCCCACCGCGTGCTCATAGTTCGACCGCATATCGACCAGTACCACGTCGGGGTCGTTTTTCATGCGCTGAAACTCGGCCGGTTCGAGGTGAATACCCGTTTGCCGCAGCGGGTCGACGGGCAGGTCGGAATGCACGATTTCGGCTTTCGTACGGACGTGTAGCTTCTGAAACGCGTGGACGTCGCTTTCGTCGACTTTGAAGTCGATACCGGCAAAGCGCGGGTCGGCGTGGAGCGTTGCCATGTACTGCTCGCAGTCGGCAGCCAGCCCCGACACCGTGCCGTTGAGCCCTTCGGCGGCTACGATCACCCGCCCCAGCAGGTTCAGTTCCAGACAGAGCCGGTGGTGCTCGTCGCGGTACTGATCGGGGTTCTCGATGGGCGAATAGATGTAATAAAGCAGGACGCGGTACGGTTTCATAGTACAAAAATAAACCCATTTGCCCGGACTTGGTTCCTCAGTAGGGAGGAGACACTATGCACATCGCGATTACGGGAAATATCGGGGCGGGTAAGACGACACTGGCTGAACAACTGGCTCGGCACTACGACTGGGACGTACTTTACGAAGCAGTAGCCGGAAACCCGTATCTGGCCGATTTTTACGCCGACATGCCCCGCTGGGCGTTCAGCCTACAGGTTTATTTCCTGAACAGTCGGTTTACGCAGATGCGCCGGATCAGGGCACTGAAGCAGGAACCCGGCGGGGGGCGCACCGTTATTCAGGACCGGACGATCTACGAGGACTCGGCCATTTTCGCCCGGAATCTGTATCAGGCCGGCACAATGACCGAACGCGATTACCAGACCTACCGGGGCGTATTCGACAATATGATGAGTCTGGTGGAGCCGCCCGACCTGATGCTTTACCTGCGGGCTGGCCTGCCCAAGTTGCAACAGCAAATTCAGAAGCGGGGACGCTCGTTTGAGCAGTCGATCACCGCCGATTATCTGGGGCGGTTAAACCAGCTATACGACGAGTTTATAGCCACCTATACGGGCGGGGCGCTATTGACTATCGATGTCGATCAGCTCGATTATGTCGCGAATCCCGCCGATTTTGCGGCCATTACGGCGCAGATTGATGCATGGCTGGCCACACGAACCAGGAGTGCGTAAGCAAGCCGGAATTTACTACGATAGCCCCCACTGCTGCGAGAAACTGGCGGTCAGCTGCGTTAGCTGCGTGTACGTATTCGGCTTGGTCACAAATTGATTAGCCCCAACGCCAGCGATTTGTCGCGGTCGTCGGAGTTGGACGAGGTCGTCATCATCACAACGGGAATGTTGGCGTAGGCCAACTGGCTGCGGATCTGTCGCAGTGTATCGAACCCATCCAGACCGGGCATGTTGATGTCCAGAATAATCAGCCGGGGCGCTGTTTCGCTTTCGCTCAGCCGCGTGAGCAGCGACGCGCCGTCGGTCAGGGGCAGCACGTTGACGGCGGGCGTCATCACGCCGAAGGCCAGTTCAATAAACGTCTGATCATCATCGTCGTCATCAACGACCCAAACGGTTGGTACCAACTCCGGACTGGTCCGGCTTAGCTGGGTACCGTTGCCGTTACTATCGATATCAGTAGGCTGGTACGTGTTCATATAGATTGACGGTGTGTTGGAAAGAGGAGTCTGCTCGTGGGAGCGGGAAGTAAAGATGTTGAGTAAAAGGCACACGTCCAAGTGATTGTGCCTCTTTTTAATATATACATAACAAATTGCAGGCCAGTCATTTAGATGTATATACGTATAGATGCTGGTCGGGTAGTCAGGCAACGTAAATTTACTGGTCGGCAGATGGCCTGTCGACCCACGGGATAACCATAGAAATCAGATCGCTGCGCAACCGACTGGCTACCCGACGATCCGATTTCTGTGCCACTATTAACCCCGGCCGGGGCCGGTCGTATCTGTACCCATTGAGCCGCTGCGCTGGTAGAACGGATTGGGGTCGAAACGAGTCTGGTAGGCGGGATCGGTCAGGTAGTTGACTTTGCGGGAGAAGATCGACTCGCCGTCCAGCAGCAACAACTGCTGGTCGGAGCGGAGTTTCTGTACGTGATGGGCCGGTGTTCCGGTCACGAACTCGACGCGCCGGGCGATCTGCGTGTTTTTACAGCCAAAGAATTGCAGCACTCCACAGTTGTTCATCAGCGTCTGCCAGTCGTCGGGGAAGTTGGATTCGAGTTGCTGAAAATCCTGCCAGATCGTCCAGCATTTCAGCCCATAGCCCCGGCACAGCGTGATGATACTGTAGAGGTAGGCGAAATGGCCCAGCTGACCCGCTTCGTCGAGCATAAACAGCGTTTGCTGATCGGGGATCGTGACGCGGCTGGTGATGGTCTTGAGCAGTACCCCGATCCAGAGTTTCAGCAACGCCCGGTGCGACACCAGTTTGTCGGGCGGCACGATGATGTAGATCGACAGGGGCTTGCCGTCGCGAAAGTCGACCAGCTTAAACGACGACTGACTGGTGACCCGGTTAACGTCTTCGCTCAGGAAAGCTGTCAGGTAAGAGTTTGCGGTTGCCAGGGTGCTGGGGCGGGTATTCTGGTCGGGCATAGCCAGAAACGCCGACAACTGATGGTAGGCGGCTTTGGGAATTTGCTTGCCATGGGTATCGAGGATGAGCGCCAGCCGATAGATGACATCACTATCGAACAAAATATCGCGTACGGTAGCCAGATTACGCTCTTCGGGTGGGCATACCGTCGCTACGTAGCCGATCACACCCGCCAGCAACGAGGTGGCCGTAATGTCCCAGAAAGGTTCTTTGTGGCCTTTCTGCCCCTGCGAGAACAGTTCGGCCATGAGTTGTGCTTCGGTTTCGACGTCGATGCCGGGCAGGTCGAACACATCCATCACGTTGAGGGCATCGGACGTTTTTTCGTTGACCCCAAACGGATTGAGCCGGATGACGTGCTGCCCCATTTCGCGCCGGGCGCGGGCGCTCACCTGATAGTTTTCGCCTTTTGGGTCGAGCACGACCACCGAGCCGGGGTACGTGAGCAGCGTTGGAATCACGACTCCGCGCCCTTTGCCCGTACCGGTTGGCGCAACGGTCATCAGGTGCGCCGTACCATCGTAATAAATCGGATCGTGCGGGGCGGGTTCGTCGGGGGCAGCCGGGGGCGGTGGAAGCCCGTAATCGGTGTTGACGGCAGACTAGCCGGTGGATCGTCGGTTTTATAGCCGACAAGCAGGGGTGTGACATCGAAAGACATGGAGAGAGCGTTAAACCCTAAATGTATTCGAAAGGCCGTATGCTCCGACTTGAAAAAATGATTAAATTTTTACTCTAGTAAGTTGATTGTCAAACAGAAGATGGTTTGTCAGGCCGCCAGTTGGAGTGGCGGGTGTAGCGGTCCCGATGGGTGTAACAGATGCCGGGCAAAGTACCGTCACTTGAAAATGAAGTTGTACGACAGCGACGCAATAGGCGTGGCAAAAATCTGGAGCTGATACGAGTTGGTTTTACCGTTTTCCGTGCGGAAAAATACCGAGTACGCGTTCCGGCGACCGTACAGATTGTAGATCGTAAAAGCCCATTTACCCTGCCAGCGCCGGTTTTGCAGACTGGGGTTATAGATATTCCAGACGAAATCGAGCCGGTGGTAATCGGGCAAGCGGGCCTGATTCCGAACGCCGTAGTACGGGTACTGCGCCCCGTCGATGGTCACATAACCGGTTGGGGCGGTGTAGGGTCGGCCGGTGCTGTAGGCAAACGTAAAACCGAAACTGTTGTGCTTGTCGACGTCGAACGTCAGCGACGCGTTGACCGTATGGGGGCGGTCGTAATTGGCGCGGTACCAGGCCCCGCCGTTGATGTTCTGCTCGATGGTCGGCCCCTCGTAGACCTGATTAAACGTGCGGGCGTAGGTGTAGTTGAGCCAGCCCGTCATCTCGCCCCGCTTCTTGGAAATCATCGTTTCAACGCCGTACGAACGGCTGCGGCCCTGCAATAGCTGGGCTTCGGGGTAAGGTTGCAGCAGGAAGTCGGCTCCCGGCCGGTAGTCGATGCTGTTCTCAGTGCTGCGCCAGTAACCCTCCACCGTCAGTTCGTAGATGTCTTTGTGGAAGGTCATAAAATACCCAGCCGACACAAGCTGACTGACCTGCGGGCGGATGTTGGCGTCGGCGGTTTTCCAGCGTGAGGTGGGCAGGGGCGTGGTGGTGTTGGTGACGACCTGTAAATACTGCCGCATCAGGTTATACCCAAACTTGACCGATGCCGTGGGACTGAGCGAGTAGCGGATACCCAGCCGGGGCTCGAAGCCGCCGTACTGTTTGCTGACCTGCCCGGCCCCGTAGCGTACCGAGTCAATTACCGACAGTTCGTCGCGCGGCTGACCGGGGAGGTACCGGCGCACAAGCGAAGGACCGAGTGCCAGAAAATGGGAGTAGCGCAGCCCCGCCGATACCGCCAGATCGGGCGTAATGCTTCGTTCGTAATCGGCGTACGCGGCCAGTTCCAGCCCGTTTTCGGTGGGTGTTGTAATGTAATTGACCCGGTCGCTGGCACCGGGTAGCAGCGTGCCGGGCTGAATCCGGTACTGCGTGCCACTCAGGCCGACTTCCAGCTTCTGATTGGTAAACTGATAGTTGAGGTTCGACTTGATTTGCCGCTGTCGTACAGCGGAATACAGCGTGACGGTGTTTGTCGAGTTGAGTTCGGGAGCCAGAATTTTTGGGACGTAATCGACCCAGACCGCCGACGTTTGAAGCGACGTGCGGGGCGAAAACGTGTGAAACCAGCGGGCCATCCCGTTGATGGTCTGGTGGTCGTAGCGGGTGGTGGTACCGTTGACGTTGGGCAGGCTGGCCAGCAGTGACGTTTGGAATTCGTCTTTGCTGTAGTAGCCCGTCGCGGTCAGCGTATTGCGGTCGTCGATGCGCCAGAACAGCTTGGTTACGCCGTCGCCGAAACGGGCGCGGATACCCGCCAGCCGATTAGATATTCTGGGTAAGAGAAAGTCATTGAAGGCCCCGCGCCCGGCCACGAGTAGCCCCAGCTTACCTTTCACAATGGGAATGTCGGCCGTGAGCCGGTTAGAGACGAAACTGACGCCCCCCGATAACTGAAACTGGTCGAGGTTGGGGTTGCGCAGTGATACGTCGAGTACCGAAGCCGCCCGCCCGCCAAACCGCGCCGGTACGTTGCCTTTGTAGAGGTCTACCGTGCTCAGTACGTCGGTGGGAAAGACCGAGAACAGGCCGAACATGTGCGTCGGGTTGAAAATGGGCGTTTCGTCCAGCAGAATCAGGTTCTGATCGGTGGTGCCGCCCCGGATATTGACCCCGTTGCTGGCTTCGCCCACGCTCGTCACGCCCGGCAACGATTGCAGGCCCCGCAGCAGATCGACTTCGCCCAGCGCGGCCGGTAGCTTGCGTAGCGTGGCAATGTTGATCTGGCTGACGCCCAGCAGTGGTTGCCGGATTGTCTGGTCAAATCCTTTCGTGGTTACCACCACTTCTTCCAGCTGACTGGCAACCGACACCATGTTGATGTCGACCCGAAGGGCACCGGTATTGCTCACCTGTACGATTTTCCGGACGGGCGTGTAGCCAACCAACCGGGTTACCAGCACGTGTTCCCCGGCGGTCAGGTCGATGTTGTATTGCCCCCGGTCGTTGGTACTGGTGCCGGTCAGGTGTCGCCGGTAATCGACAACAATCGCGACCCCGGCCAGCGGTGTTCCCGTAGCCGAATCCCGTACGACGCCCGTGACCAGCCCGCCCGGTCCGCTGACATAGACGGGTGCCTGCCGAACAACCTGTTTTTCGGGCCGACGGCTGCTAACCGGTTTGTCGGCTGGTTTTAGAGCGGCTGGACTGGAGTTTGTTGCGGGTGCCGAAGCCGTACTAGCTGAGTTGGCTGGTGACGTTGTCGGTGTCGAAGCTGGTACCGATGGGGGTATGGCCGGAAGGGTTGGTGGAGCGGTCTGAGTTGCCGATGGCGAAACGGGCGGTGGGGGTGAAGAGGCCGCTAATTCGCCAATCCAGGTTGTCAGCCTGTCAATCCATTTGTCGAGCGGAATAGACAGAGCGTTGGGGTCGGTGGCGTTGGCCGGGTAGCTATGTTGTTCGGTGGGCCGACCAGCGCGTAGCCAATCCTGATACAGTTGACTCTGCGCCAGTAGTACCGGCTGGGTTTGATTGGTAGCCGTAACCAGAAACAAAGGTGGCGTGGTAGGCTGAACGGTGGGGGTTGATTGCGTCGTGATATCCGGGTCGATCAGGGCCAGAAACGCGGGGCGTAGGGTCCCGTCTGACGTTGTTCCCAGCCGCAGCGCGATGGTACCGCCAGCCGCAAAGCCAAGCAGGCCAATTCGGTCTGGCTGAATACCCAGGTCCGTCGAATGTTGCCGGAGGTAGGTCAGGGCCGTAGCACCATCAGCAACGGCCCGTGTTAGCGCGCTGTCGCGAACGGATGCTGGCAATTGCGGGAGCGGGTCGGTACTGCTGCCGACCGGTCGCTGAGCGAGCCGGTATTTAACGACGAAGGCCGCCACGCCATTCTCCGCGAGCTGCTGCGCTACAAATACCCCCTGTTCATCGATAAACAGTCGACTCAGTCCCCCGCCGGGAAAAATCAGCACAGACCGGCCCGTAGCCCGCGCCGGGTCGGGGAGGTAAGCGGTCAGCGTAGGCGAGCTGACGTTGTACACGACCCGGTTGAACGACCGGTCGGGCTGGGTCGTTTCCGGTCGTAGCCCGGCACCGAGTGTCGGACCACCGAGTGTCGGACCACCGAGTGTCGGACCACCGAGTGTCGGACCACCGAGTGTCGGACCACCGAGTGTCGGACCACCGAGTGTCGGACCGTTGTACAGACGTATCTCGGTCTGGGCCAGTGTCGCCGTTGCCATCGACAACACCAGCAGCAACGACCAGATGATTTGCCGAAAGCGGTAGGGTATAAATCGCTGAATCATAGGGTGTCGATGACGAGTTACTGGTTCCAGCCTTCGGGAATCAAATCAGTACGGGTAGCACTCGGCACGCAGAGGGCCGATGGGATGCCCGTACCAAAGGTTGAACCACCACCGGGATCGACGTTGGGTAGCCGACCGGTCTGGGCGTAGAACAACCCCTGATACCGGCCCGCGCCCGTTACGTTCTGCCGCTTGAGCTTGTACCGGCTAACGGCTACTGAGGCCGCCGTAAAGTACCCCACAACGTTCTCCTGCACGTTATTCAGGTTTTTTACATTGCCGGAGATGGGGGCGGGGGGCGAGTCGGCCAGCGTACCCGTGTTTTGCACCTGATCGGCAAACAGTTTGTAATAGCGATACGCATCCGCCGAAATCGACAGTTGCTCAATGACGATCAGCGCCGGATCGAGCTGGTAAATGGGAATACTGGCCACTTTATGCCCGACCTGTGTCTGTCCGTTGGTATAGATATCGGAAAACGTATCGATGGCGGTGCTGTAGAAAATATCCCAGCATTGGCTCCGGCAGGCGTAGTCGTACAGGTTGCTGTAGACCAGCGATTGGTCGGGCACGCAGCCAACGACGTCGAGCGGGCCCGCGCCCACCGGCCCAATGTCGCGGACCATATAACGCCCCTGTTTGCAGGTGGCACACCACAGCTGCGTTTCGTAGAGCCGCCAGCGCCACAGGTAGAAATTGCGGGTACCGGCGGGGTCCTGAAAATCGATGTACACGTCGTTGGCCGGAATGGGCGTTCCGTCGGCGCGGACGGTTGGGCCGGTCGGCGTAAACTGATCGTACGCCCGTTGAATAGCGGGGGCGACCGTCATGGATTCGACCGTCGATGCGTAGGATTCGCCTTCTTCGGTCGTAAAGCGTAGTTGGTAGCGGCTACCCACCTTGCCCCGGAAGTCGGCCGGAAACGCGTAAACGCCGGGCTGCGATTCGGTCAGTCGGATCGTTGTTGCCTCATCCACCCGTACGTCGACCTGCGCCCGTCGAATGGGCGTAACGACGTCGGCGCTGTCGCGTTTCGAGCGCGACCGGCTCAGGCTGATTGTCTGTGTTTCGGGCAGGTCGGTAATCATGCCGCTGACAACCACCAAATCCGCATCGAGCGACAGCTTCGGGTCGTAAGCACTGACGCAGCCCAGCATCAGCCAAATGAGGAGAAGGGAGAGGAGTTTGGGCATGGAAGTTTGTGGTTTGTAGTTTGTTGTTTGGTTGTCCCCGGCAGCTTCTAGCTGTCGGAGCCGTCAGGCTAAATCCAGTGGCCAGATTAGCCGCTGGCGCGGCTCCGACAGCAGGATGCTGCCGGGGACAATCAAATTGCTTCCATGTAGTTTGAGTTTTGTAGGCCGTCAGGCGAGTTATGCGTCAGCCAACCTTAACCCTTAAACCGCTTTGCCTATTTCCCCGCCCCGCTGATCGTTGGGTACTTGCCAGTGATACTGCTTTTCAGTGCGCTGGTCGGGCTGGAGAACAGAATATTACCCGTTTTGAACGACCACCTGCGCTGACCGGTGCGGCCATCGAGCGCGTACAACGACCGGTCGGTGCTGCCGATATACACGATCCCGTTGACAACCAGTGGGGTTGCATAGATGTCAAAATTTGTTGTGAACTGCCACAGGCCCGTACCTGTCCGGGCGTCGAGCGCGTACAGGATGTGGTTACGGCTACCGACGTACACCCGGCCGTTGGCCACAACGGGACTCGTCTGCTGCTGCTGACCCGGATTGAAATCGCCCAGCGGGAACGTCCACAGCGATTGACCCGATACCGCGTTGAAGGCATACAGCAGCCAGTCGGAGCAGACGACGTACAAGATACCGTCGGCCACGACCGGGCTACCGACAAAGGCAGCCGTAGCCTTGTAAGTCCAGCGGGACGTACCCGTCTGGGCGTCGATGGCGTAGAACGTATTGTCCGCGCTACCCACGTACACCACACCGTTCTCGACTATCGGGCTCGACAGCAGATACCCACCGGTTGTAAAAAACCAGCGAAGGGTACCGCTCGCCGGATCAAGCGCGTCGACCCGGCCACTCAGACCTGCTACGTACAACAGGTTAGTGCTCAGAGCCGGGCTGGCGTAAATGCCGTGGGTCGACTGGTAGGTCCAGAGCTGATTGCCGGTTGTGGCATCGAGCGCATAGAGTTTACCGTCGAGGCAACCCGCGAACAACCGACCGGCGGCAACCGTCGGACTCGACACTACGGCCCCGCCCGTCTGGTACTGCCATTGCAAGGCACCGTTCTGCGCATCGACGGCGTAGATGTGATTGCGGTTGCTGCCGACATACACCCGCCCGTATGCCACAACGGGGCTGGACTGAATAGCCGTGTCGGCGCGGAACGTCCAGCTGGTTTTGCCGGTGGTATCGATAGCGTAGAGATTACTATCGAAGCTGCCCACATACAGGGTCGGGTTGGTCAGCGTAACCTCGGTCGGTGTCGTAACCGGGGGGGTGGGGCGGTCGGGTGGGGGCGGTACAACGCTCAACTCCGACGCCGTCCGGCACGACGCCAGCCCCAGCAACAGGACCGTGCACAGATAGAGTTGGGGCAGCGACATACCGGGGCTAACGTTGCGTGGAGTAATGTTGGTAAAAGATAGCAAATCATTTGTCTACTATCCATGCCAAATGCCTGCACATCATCTGGTTGCCACGTTCTGTTGTCAGCCAATCCAGTGCGAATTACTTTACTAATGCGCTGGTGTCGTCCGTAGCCAGTTCATCCAGTCTTTCGCAACCGCATCACCGTTATATTCACTGCCAATGATTTTGCCGGCCGTATCGCGTTTGAGCTTAAAAAACATGTGGTCATGGTCGAAGTAAGGCTTTAGCGTCAGGTTAGTTTTGCCCCGCGCTATAAACTCAAGCGGTACTACATCGAGCCCTGACGCCACTTCCCGATCAGCACTCCCATAAGCGATGTAGAGGGGCGTACGTATGGCTAGCAGATTGGGCAGGACCGGTTGTGAAAATGAATACCAGGCTCGATACGTATCCCCAAACTGCTTGTCAATCGACGTCGGGTTTGCGCAGATATCGGCCCAGACCTGATACACCTTCTCGATTTGTTCCTGTCCTTCGTCGAACGACTTCTCACCCCGGTCGATCTGTGCCCTTATTTGCTGAACGATCACCTCAAATCGCCGGTTCGGATTGCTGGAGAACAGGACCGTGTGCGTAACGTGCCGATTGACGTTGGCGACCAGATCAGCCCCTACCGTGAACCCTTCCGAGCCACCGCAGTACACCACCTTCCGGGCATCTACCCACGGCTGTTTTACCAGATAATTAATCACCTGATCGCACTGCTCGACGTATCGTTCCCGGTAGTTGTTGGCTAAGTATTTTTTACTAATAAACTCCTCGGGTGTATCCGGCTGCTCGATAGCCTTCTGGTAAGCGTCGAGGTAGGATTGGTCGGCTACGAGTCGAACACCGGGTTTCTGAATTATCGCAAAATGGTATTCGCTTTTATAATCCCGAAACCGAAACGGCCCCGCAAGGAAATACCGGGAACTGTCACGAATGATGAATGGGGTCGGGGGGGAGCCTTGTCGAAACAAAAACAGGGGCTTTTTAACCTTGAGATCGTCTTTCGTACCGAAAACAATAAACGTGGTTGTGTCCTTGCCGCTTGGCAGGTGGAACACCTGACAAAGGTCTTCCAGACGGGTCGGCTGGGCATGGGCGGGCAGCAGGCCACAGCAAATGAGTAGAAGAATACCGTATATCTTGTTCATGCAGTGCAGATGATTTTGTCGCAAAGCAGCCGTCTAACCAGACAGAGTACAAGTTTTTTAACGTTTGTTGGGAATTTTTAACAAATCGTCACAAGCGGATAAGTGATTCACTTACTGGCTCCAGTTGCAGCCTGGGCTGGTAGCTTACCGCGCCGACCAGCGCACTAACAAGCATCAGCAATACCCCCTGCTGACTACGACTACGGCAGGTGAACATACCTGTCGACTGTTGGTGATGGAAAGCCGTCTGATCTGCGGGGTTCTAAGTGGTTCGCCTGACGTAAGTCCGTTATTGCACCGCCTGCGTTGTGTCTCGGAAACTGCTCGGGGAGATGCCTTTTTCCTCCGAAAATACCCGGCTGAAATAGCGAGGGTTCTCGAAGCCGACCGCGAAGGCAACGTCGGCTACGCTCATTGATGAGCTTTTCAGGAGTAATTCGGCTTTTTGCAGGCGAAGCGCGCGCAGGTACGGGATGATTGACATGCCCGTTAACGCCAATGTCTTGCGGTACAGCGAGTTGCGACTCATGCCCATCAGCTGACAGATCTGATCGGTGTCCAGATCCACATTGCTCATGTGACGCTCCAGCGTGCTGCGTAGCTTGTTGATGAAGTCGTCTTCCCGGACGTCTGCTTCTACAGGCGGAGTCGAATCAGGCTGTATAGCACCCATTGCCCGCTGGCTGTAATAACGCTGTTGCCGCCGTTGGGCCTGTAACAGATTGCGCAGCACCAGCAGCAGCTCTTCCGGCTGAAAGGGCTTGATCATGTACGCATCGCCCCCCGTCGCAGGCCCGTCAGCCGGTCGTCGGCTGCGGACCGGGCCGTGAGCAGCACGATGGGAATGTGGCTGGTTCGTTCGTCGCTCTTCAGCGTGGCGCAGAGTTCAAAGCCGTCCTTGCCCGGCATCATTACGTCGCTGATAATCAGGTCGGGTATTTTCTCCAGAGCCAGATCAATGCCGGCCTGCCCGTTGGGTGCCCAAAGGACGCTGTAATCGGTCTGAATGCAGGAAACGATGTACCGGGCCACGTCGTCATTGTCTTCCACCAGTAGCAGCACCGGCTTGTCGGCCCCGGCAGCTGCCGTGAGGGCAACTTCGTCTGGTATGGACTGATGAGGTACAACCGGGTCAGTGTCGGGCGTCTGGGGTACAGAACTCTGCCGGGTCTGGCGCAACCGGACAACAAATTCCGTTTCCTCGCCCGTCTGACTCCGCACGGCCAGGCCACCGTGCATGAGCAGCAGTAATTCCCGCACCAGCGAAAGCCCGATCCCCGTTCCGCCCGCTCCGGAGACCGACAGCGTCGGGTTGTCTAGTGTGGATTGCTGATAGAACCGGTCGAAGATGTGCGGTATGTACTGCGTGCTGATGCCGGGGCCGGTGTTGCGGATATGAATCGAAATCCAGGAATCGTCATCAGACTGCGTCGGCACGATGGCTTCGTAATAATCGGCTGGCAGGGGTGGGTATGTCGGGTGGGTTGTCAGCTGGCAGGAAATATGGCCACCGGCGGGGGTAAATTTGAGGGCGTTGGTCAGCAGGTTAGACAGGATGTCATTCAGCTTATCCTTGTCGAAGTCGGTGTCGAGGGTGGGCTGGTCGGCCTGAAAGTGCAGGTAAATGCCTTTGGTGGTGGCCATGGGTTGAAACGACTCAGCGACGTACCGGATGAACCCGACCAGATCGGCCCGGACGGGTTGCAGCGACATGGCTCCGGCCTCCAGCTTAGTCAGGTCCAGAATCTGATTGACCAGCCGCAGCAGATTCTGTCCGCTGCGCTTGATCAGACCGGCCGACTGCTGCAACTGGGGGTCGGCCTGCTGATGAAGCCGGTCGGCCATGCCCATAATGATCGTCAGCGGAGTGCGGAACTCGTGGGAGATGTTGGCGAAGAAATGGGATTTGGCCTCGTCGAGCTGTTTCAGGTCCTGCGCCTGCTGAGCTATGGTTCGGGTGGCTTCGTCGATCTGGCTTTGCAGCCGAATTTGTGCCCGCTCGTATCGACGGTCGCGCCACCGCCCCACACCCAGGTACCAGCCAACAGGAGAACGATCAGCAAAACGAGAAACCAGCTGCGCAGGTAAAACGGGCGGAGTACGTGCATCTCGAAGGCGAGCGTAGCTGCCGACATGCGCCCGTCGGCGGACTGCCCTTTAATCAGCAACTGGTAATCGCCGTAGGGCAGGTTGCTCAGGCGCAGGTACTGCTCGGGCTGGTAGTGCCAGCTGTCCTCAATGCCCTTAAACTGGTAGGCGTACGTATTTTTCCGGGCGTCGGCGTAGTTGAGCAGCGCGAAGTTAATGATACTGTTCCGGTCGTTGGGTTGCAGCGTAATCTGGTTGGTCCTGAGCAGTTCGGCGGTCTTGTCGACCAGCGTGTTGCGACTGTCATCGAACTGGCGAAAGGAAACCACGCGCAGGGGCAGAGCGGGTTGTGAAGGCTCGGCGTCGAAATCACGCGGGTCGAAGGCCGTTACCCCGTTCAGACCCCCGAAATAAAGCCGTCCCTGCGCGTCCTGGTAGTGGGCGATGCGGTTGAACTCGTTGTTGGTGATACCATCCTGCACCGTATAGGTCCGGGTGGTGAGCCGGACCGGGTCAAACTGCATGATGCCTTCGTCGCTGCTTAGCCAGAGGTGACCCCGCCGGTCGGGATACACCGCGTAAATGTTATCGTTGTTCAGCCCGTCGGCCCGTCTGAACTGGCGGTAGCTATTCCGGGCGCGATCCCAGCGAATCAGCCCGGTATTGGCCGTCGCCAGCCAGAACAGCCCCTGCGGGTCCTGGTAAAAATGCTGGTAGCTGTCGGCGGGGAGTCTGAAAACACCCCGGCCGCCACTCCAGTAGCGGGCCGTAACGCCCCGGTGGGGGTCGATGGTGTACAGGCCCGTTGTGGCGCAGAGCCAGATCGTACCTTGCCGGTCGGTACCAATGTGCAGAATGTGAGCCCTGGCTAATTCGGGAAACTGGTTATAGCCCCGGAAGGGGAGCATCTTGTTGGCGATTGGGTCGACCAGTGACAGACCCGGATCGCCACCGGCCAGCAGCCGATTGGGTTTTGTCGAATACCGATGAATGCTCCAGACCATCATGCCCGGAGCCGGGGTCGGCATGATGGTAGTTTTGGCGGTCCGGTAGTCGTAGGCCACCAGTTTGGTAATCTGGGCTAAATACAGCTTTCCGCCCAGCGTATCGCTCATGCTGTTGAAAACCTCTTCGCCCACTGATAACTGGCGGACGGATTCGCCCGAAAACGTACTGCTGAACAACCCCACGTTTTCCAGATTCGTGTAGAGCGTTTTTCCCACGGCGGTAATGCCCCGGGCGGCAGGCTTTTTCCCTTCGCCAGGTTCATAGAACAAGCGCTGAAAGTAGTCTCTGCCCACCCGGATCTGGTAAAGACCAAAGCTGGTCCCCAGCCACATACTCCCAGTCCGATCCTGAAAAAAACTTCGGTCTTCAATGAGGCCGCTGGGTAGCTGGCTGGTGATATCGAGGAGAACCCGGCCGGTGGAGTCGCGCAACTGGCAGCCATTCCAGAGTAGGCCATGCTGATTAAACGCGTAGGCGAGGGGGTATTGCATTTTCGCCGATTCGATCAGGGCCGGGGACAGGGCCTGGCGATGACCCGCTCCGTCAATTTTATACAGCTTATCTACAGGGGCCAATGGATCATCTGACCTTGCGTATCGGTAAAAGACTTCCGCACTGGCATTCGATTGCCCCACGCAGGCGTAGATGCCTCGTAGCTGTGGGTTATCATACGTACGCAACACGCGCCCATCCATCGTTAATTCGACCAGCTGGGTGTGGTCGGCAGAGACCCAGACCGTGTTTCGAGCCGTAACAGCCACCAACGACAGGCTCTTGTATTGGGGTAACGACACCGTCCGTAAGCCCGTTTTGGACTGGTAAACATTCAACCTGGCCGGCTGGTAATCGACAAACACGATGGTTCCATCGTTGCTACTCCGCAGCGACTGCCATACTCCGAAAAAGTGCGTAGGCCGGGATCGGTGGAAGCGTTTTTCGAAGGAGGTAGCCACGCCCGTTATCGGGTCAAACAGCGTGATGTTTGATTGCCCCGACGGTCCCATGAGCCACAGCAGCCCGTCGGCATCCTGCGCCATCGAGTGAATGTCATCAAAGTCGAGCCCGTTTTTTTCCCGGGTGTAGGTCGTGAACGTGGCCCCGTCGAAGCGACAAAGACCCAGCTTCGTACCGAACCACATAAAACCCCGGCGGTCCTGGAGAATGGCGTTTACTTCGCGGTGCGCCAGGCCGTCTTCAGGACCATACCGCTGCACGGTGGCCGCAAAACGCTGCGCCCCCGCCACTGAGCAGAACCCAAGCAGGATGGCAATGATCAGCGAAATCGATGACAACGACAGATGCTTCAGCGCCTTACGCAGCGGGGAAGCTGTCGAGTAGGGGTGGGCCATTGAGCGAATTAAGTACTTCCGCCCGTGAGCGCACGGACAGGGCGCCGGGTCGATTAGTCTGAAAAAATACAACAAATGGGCCACATTTTTTCATTCGTCGCGTCGCGTGCAACAAATGTGCACCTATTTGGGTGAAATGTGCACACCGGGGTAATGGCGACCCACTAAACTTGCACAGGCATTGGCTACCAGGAAAATACCTACTTCCGACTGGTAATCCGTTGGTCAATGCCTGCGGTTTCGTTCCGCTTTGTGTTCTACCCAACCGCGCTCAGTATGCTTCACCTATTTACACAAACTGGTCTGTCTCCGCCCGTTGCGGGGCAGGGCGATGCGCCGTCCCCGGCAATGACATCTGTTGCTGATTTCCTCTCGTAACAAACCAACTGATTTCTCTATGACACATTCTTTACCTTCTTTTTCCCGACTTGGCCTGCGAATGCTCAGCCTGCTCCTGCTGCTGGGCACTAGCCTGGTGGTTCAAGCTCAGTCGAACGCGACCCCGGCCATCCGCTACGTGCGCACCGATGGGCCAAATGCCAACCCGGCTACGGCCACCACCTGGGCCAACAGTACTGCCAACCTACAGGGGGCCATCAACGCCAGTGCCGCCGGGGATCAGGTCTGGGTGGCGGCCGGTACCTACAAGCCCGGGGGCGATGCCAACTCTAACCGTAACGTCAGCTTTTCCATGAAGAACGGGGTGGCGATCTACGGCGGCTTCGCGGGCACTGAAGGCAACCTGAGCCAACGGGTGCCGGCTAATGCCCTGGCGACAATCCTCAGTGGCGACATTGGCATTGTGGGTAACTCCGCTGACAACAGTTACACCGTCATCAGCAACCCGCGGGGCTTAACCAACTCGGCGGTGCTCGATGGCTTCCTCATCACCGGCGGTACTGGTGTAAACAATAGCGGGGGGATGTACAATAATGGTCTTGGCGATTATGGTAGTACCAGTAGCAGCGGCTTCGTGTGCAGCCCCACGGTGCGGAACTGCTCGTTTCAGGGCAATTCGTCTCTCAATGGGGCCGGGGCCATGGACAATGACGGGACCTATGCCGGCGCTAGTAGTCCAGTGCTGATCAACTGCTCGTTTCAGGGCAATTCGTCTCTCAATGGGGCCGGAGCCATGGACAACGATGGGTCTCGTGGGGGCACTAGTAGTCCGGTGCTGACCAACTGCTCGTTTCTGGACAATTCAACTACAAATGGGGGTGGGGCCATAACCAATGATGGGTCCAGGGGCGCTAGTAGTCCAGTGCTGACCAACTGCTCGTTTCTGAATAACTCATCTAGAAGTTCGGCCGGGGTTATACAAAGCGATGGTTTCGGTGGTACCAGTAATTCGGTGATGACCAACTGCATCGTATTCGGTAATAAGGGGAATGGGGGGTTGTTGCAGAATACGTTTTATATGTCCCAAGCCAGCGTCTCAGCAACCTACTCGTTGTTCGAGACAGGTATAACAAACTACAGCAATGGGGGTAACAACTTGACCACCGCTGTTTCCCCCTTTGTCAGTGACACCGATACCCGGCTCAACGCCTGCGCACCCGCCATTGATGCGGGCAATAACGCGGCCAACACCACCGCTACCGACCTGGCCGGTAATCCCCGTCGCTACAACGGAGGCACGATCGATATGGGGGCCTACGAGTATCAGGGGGACCCCAACTTTCCCATCAGCATCATCCGGCAACCCGCCAGCGGCTCAGCCGTCTGTGCCGGGGCTACCGTCATCACCTCCGTGAGCACCACCGGCACGGTCAGCGCCTACCAGTGGTACAAAGACGGTCAAGCCGTTAGTGGGCAGACCTCAGCCACGCTCATGCTACCCAATGTGCAGCCCGCCCAGAGTGGCTCGTATTCGGTCGTCGTCACCGGCGCCTGCAACAGCGTGACCAGCACCGCCTTTAGCCTGACGGTCAACGCCCCGCCCACCGTGGACCTGAGCAACAACGGCCCCCTGACCTGCGCCCAGACCAGCGTTACGCTCACCGCCAGCGGCACCAGTGGCTCCACCTACGCCTTTAGTGGGCCGGGTGGCCCCATCACCAGCGGTGGCAACACGGCCAGCGTGAGCAGCCCCGGCACCTACACCGTCACGGCCAGTCTGAACGGCTGCACCAGCACCACCACCACCAGCGTGACCAGCAATACGGTTGTCGTGACGGCTACGCTAGCAGCCAGCCCCTCGACCACGCTCACCTGCGCCCAGCCTACCCTCACACTGACGGCCTCGGGCGGGGACACCTACCGCTTTAGCCCCAACGTGGCGGCCCAGACTGGCAACCAGGCGACGGTGGCCCAGGCCGGGGTGTACTCGGTGACGGCGACCAACACCGCTACGGGCTGTTTTAGTACCACCAGCATCACCATCAGCCAGGACAATGCGGCCCCCTCGGCCAGCCTGGTCAGCAGTGGGCCCCTCAGCTGTAACGTGACCAGTGCCACGCTGACGGCCAGCCCCAACGGGCAATCCTACCGCTTCAGTGACGGAGCCACCCCGATTGGCACCACCAATCAGGCCACGGTCACGACGGCGGGCACGTACTCGGTGACGGTGCTGTCAGCCAATGGCTGCTCATCGGTAGCCTCCGTCACGGTGACGGGCGATCAGACGGTGCCCACCGTATCGATTACTCCCACCACGGCCATGCTAAGCTGTACCGCACCCAGCGTGGTGCTGACGGCGAGCGCATCGGCCGGTAGCCTGATCTGGAGCACCGGGCAAACTACCGCCAGCATTAGCGTCAACGTAGCCGGTACTTACTCGGTGACCGTCACTAGCAGCAACGGTTGCCAGGCCGTAGCCCAGGCCACCGTCAGCGGCACCACCGATGCGCCGACCGCCCCCACCCTCGCAGCCGCTCCGGCAACGACCACCACCAACCAGCCCATCACCGTTACGGCCAGCGGCTGCACGGGTGGAACCATCACCTGGACCGCTCTGGGTGGCACGGGCCAGGCCAGCGGCAACACCTACACGCTGACCCAGCCGGGTAACTATACCCTCTCGGCCAGCTGCTCGCTCAACGGCTGCACCAGTAGCCCCTCGGCCCCACTCGCGCTGCAAATCCGGCCCGGCGGCTTTGCCATCACGGGGGTGAGCATGGTCAACTGCGAGCTCTTCGACGAAGCTAAAGGCGGCTACCGGGTGCAGTTCACCCCCCAGTACACCGGCCAGACCAGCGACCCCATCAGCTTCTCAGTGGTCAACGAACTGGCAACGACAACCGCTCCCGCCCCGTACTCGCTGCGGCTCTACACCGACAATCCGGTGATTACCCTGGTGGCCGCTCAGGCGGGCAACGGCGAAGCCCGCTTCGCTTACAACTGGCGGGCGTCCTGCCAGAGTGGTACCAGCCCCAACCGGCCACCGACCACCGCGGGCATCCCCAACCAGACCATCGTAGAGGGGCAGGCCTACCAGCTGCAACTGACCAGCTATTTCACCGACCCCGACGGGCAGGCCCTGACCTTCCAGGCCTCGGGTCTACCGGCGGGCCTGAGCCTGACGGGTTCGGTTATCAGCGGCACACCCGCTCAGACAGGCGTATCGACGGTCAAAGTAACGGCGATTGACCCCGGCGGGCTGCAAGTGAGCACGAGCTTCCAACTGACGGCGAGTCCCATGCCCGTTACGCCCCCTTCGGGCTTTGCTATCGTGGGCGTATCGACCGTAAGTTGCCAGGTGATCGGAGCGGGCGAGCGTCAGCTGACGTTTACGCCCCAGTATGCCGGCGTAAGTGGAGCGCCCATCAGCTTCTCGGTGGTCAACGAGCTACGGCCCACTACGGAGCCGGGTCCCTACACGCTGCGGCTTTACAACGACAACCCAGCCATTACCCTGAGCGCACAGCAGGGTTCGGCGGTAAGCACCTACCGCTACAACTGGCTGTCGGTGTGCAACCCGACGGGGCGGCTTGGTCTGGGTGAAGCCGAATCAGTCCTGGTGGTTCGGGTGTTGGGTAACCCCGTGTATGGC
This sequence comes from Spirosoma rhododendri, assembly GCF_012849055.1. Classification (NCBI taxonomy): domain Bacteria; kingdom Pseudomonadati; phylum Bacteroidota; class Cytophagia; order Cytophagales; family Cytophagaceae; genus Spirosoma; species Spirosoma rhododendri. The sequence continues at coordinate 3,834,504 of NZ_CP051677.1, forward strand.
AACATCGCCGAGGTGGAGATCAGCGGAGCCAGCGGGCAGGCCGTGCAACTCAACCTGATCGACATGCAGGGCAAACCGGTGCACGCGCAACGGATTGACCAGGCGGGTGCTATCGAACGGGTACGCCTGCCGCTGGGCAATGCGAAAGGGCAGTTGCTGTTGCAGGTGAGCACCGCCACCGAACGTCGGGTGATTAAATTGCTCAAGCCGTAAGCAACCCTGACCCAATAAAGAGTGAAAGCGCCCTGACTATCAGTCGGGGCGCTTTTTTTACGGTAGAATATCCTGGTCTGTGATTTTTGTGAACTGTCTGAACCGCCGGGCGGCCCCGTGTGATTCTTTTGATTTTTTGATTTCGCTGATTTTTTGAATCACAGTTCAAGACAATCTTGAACTGTGATTCGTGTGATTTATTGATTTCACTAATTACAAAGAGAATCACAGTCTATCTGAGTAATCACAATAATCATAGTTCAGACAATCACAGTTCAAGAACAACCCAATGAAAAACACGCTCCTTGCCGGATGTACATTGGTGCTTATCACCAGTTTGCTGGCTGCGTTCCGGCCGGAGGTGAACGCGCCCACCCGGCCGCGCAACATCATCTTTATCCTGGCCGACGATCACCGCTACGACTTCATGGGCTTTACCGGGAAAGTGCCCGGTCTGCAAACGCCCAACCTCGACCGGCTGGCCCGCGAGGGTGCCCACGTGCGAAACGCGTTCGTCAGCACGGCCCTGTGTTCTCCTAGTCGGGCCAGCATCCTGACGGGGCAGTACGCTCACACGCATAAGGTGGTCGACAATTTTGCTCCGCTGACGCCGGGGTTGCGGTTCTTTCCCCAGTACCTGAAAAAAGCGGGGTATAAAACGGCGTTTCTGGGCAAGTGGCACATGGGCAACACCGACGATGCCCCGCAGCCCGGCTTCGATTACTGGCTCAGCTTCAGAGGGCAGGGCGACTACTACAACCCGACGTTTAACATCAACGGCAAGCGCGTATCGTATACCGACAGCAGCTACACCACCGACCTGCTCACCGACTACGCGCTGAAATGGCTCAACACGGTCGATAAGAGCAAGCCGTTCTGTTTGTACCTCTCGCACAAGGCCGTTCATGCGGGTTTTCAACCCGCCAAACGCCACCGGAATGCGTTTCGGAATACGCCGATCAATTACCCCGAAACGATGTACCTGACGGCTACCGACAGCAGTAAAGTGTGGGGCGAATCCACGCCGGGCGCCAAGCCCGTTGTCAGCCCTGATCTGAAAGTCAACATGGCGGATATGCCGAACTGGGTGAAGCAGCAGCGCTACAGCTGGCACGGCGTCGACTATCTCTATCACGGCACGATCAGCTTCAACGATTTCTACCGGCAGTACTGCGAAACGCTGCTGGGTGTTGACGACAGTGTGGGCCGGGTGCTGGCGTGGCTCGAGCAGAACGGACAACTGGACAACACGATGGTCGTCTACATGGGCGACAACGGCTTTAGCTTCGGCGAACGGGGGCTGATTGACAAGCGGCATATGTACGAAGAGTCGATGCGGGTGCCGTTGCTGGTGCGTTGTCCGGCGGTGGCTAGGCCCGGTACGAAGCTGGAATCCGTCGTGCAGAACATCGATCTGGCCCCGACCTTTCTGGCGTATGCGGGACTACCCAAACCGGCACAGATGCAGGGCAATTCGTTTCTGCCGCTGCTCAAAGGGGAGCGCATCCCCTGGCGCGACCGGGCGTTCTACGAGTACTACTGGGAAGCCGATTTTCCGCAGACACCCACCATGTTCGGTGTGCGGACGGATCGCTACAAATACATTTTCAACCACGGTGTCTGGGACGCTAACGAACTCTACGACCTGCAAAGCGACCCACAGGAAGTCAATAATCTGATTCGGAGTCCGGCGCATCAGGCCATTGCCAAGGATATGAAAGACCAGGTGTTTACCTGGCTCGAATCGACGGGTGGGCTCCAGATTCCATTACACCCCATCCGGCAAAAACGCTTTGACCACCGTTACGAGGGTAATTATTAGTGTTTTTTTGTCATTCCGAGCCTGCGAGGAATCTTCGGAATAGTCAGTATAAGTCACAATTCACCGAAGATTCCCCGCAGGCTCGGAATGACAAAAAATACATTGAACTGATTCCTGAATGGACTGATGTTGCTTATGCGGTTATTCGGTACTGTGCTGACAATCACGACTGTGGCTCTAGCGGCCTGTCAGTCAGATACGAAACGCGATACGACGGCGACGACGGTACCAGCCCATCGAACCGCGACCGGCAGCACGGCGGGCATGGTCTGGTTGCCGGGCGGATCGTTTCGGATGGGCAGCGACGAATTTGCCGATGCCCGCCCGGTGCATAACGTTACGGTCGACGGGTTTTGGATGGATACGCACGAGGTGACCAATGCCGAGTTTGCTCAATTTGTTAAACAGACGGGCTACCGGACAACCGCCGAACGGCCACTCGACCCGGCTGACTATCCGGACGTTCCGGCCGACAAACTGGTGCAGGGTTCGGCCGTCTTTACACCCCCGGCGCAGGCCGTGTCGCTCGATAATCCGTTGCAGTGGTGGCAGTATGTGGGTGGGGCCAACTGGCAGCACCCGGCCGGCCCCGGCAGCTCGATCCGGGGGCACGAGAACGAACCCGTTGTGCACGTTAGTTACGACGATGCGATGGCCTACGCCAACTGGACCGGGAAACGACTGCCTACCGAAGCCGAATGGGAATTTGCCGCACGAGCCGGGCGCGAAGAGCAACCCTACTACTGGGGCAACACACAGACGCCCGGCGGTAAATGGGTGTCCAACATCTATCAGGGCGACTTCCCGCAGCGCAACACCCGCGCCGATGGCTTTGCCGGTATCGCGCCCGTGAAGAGCTTTCCCGCCAACCCCTACGGTCTCTACGACATGGAAGGTAATGTCTGGGAATGGTGTCAGGATTTGTACCGTCCCGACTATTACAGTCAATCGCCCACGGCCAATCCACCGGGACCGGCCGACAGCTACGACCCTGACGAACCGGGAAGTGTCAAGCGGGTGCAGCGGGGCGGGTCTTTTCTGTGCAGCGATCAGTATTGCACCCGCTACAAAGCCGGTAGTCGGGGAAAAGGGGAGGTCAGCAGCGGCAGCAATAATCTCGGTTTCCGCTGCGTGCGCGACAAATAGGGGTTCGTTTTTGGGCTGTCGGCCGCCCACATTGGGTGTCCTTAGTATCTTGCGGGCTTACGATACAACCTGCAACTTTTCATGAATCGATTCACCATCGGCCGACTTATCGGCCTGCTCGTACTGGTGTCGTACTGGGCCAACGCACAGACGACGTACGAGCTTACCGCTGGCTGGCGCTGCAATCCCATCGGCAAAACAACCGGTGCTGGCACCGCGATTTCCACGCCGACCTACGCGCTGAATGGCTGGCAACCTGCCGTTGTGCCCGGCACCGTGCTGACGACTATGCTGGCCAACAGGCAGGTGCCTGACCCGTTCTACGGCATGAATAACGAAGCCATTCCCGACATCTACCGCACGGGTCGCGACTACTACACCTACTGGTTTGTCAATGAGTTTACGGAAGCACCGAAAACGGGCCAACAGGTCTGGCTCAACTTCCGGGGCATCAACTACAGTTGCGACGTTTTCCTGAATGGCCATAAGCTGAACACGAAGCGGTTCACGGGGATGTTTCTCCGGCAGAGCTACAACATCACGCCCTTCCTGCAAAAAGACGGGAAAAACCGGCTGGCCGTCATCGTTTACCCACCCGACCCGGTCGGGAATCCCAACGGGGGGCAGGGGGGCGACGGCACCATCGCCCGGAACGTGGCCCATCAGTACGTCGCTGGCTGGGACTGGATTCAGCCCATGCGCGACCGGAACACCGGTATCTGGGACAAGGTGACCATCGAAAAAACGGGCGCGGTCAACGTCCGCAATCCGCACGTCGTCACCCGCGTGCCCGGTCAGCGAACGCCAACGGGAACGCAGTCGCCCGCTACGATCCGCCCATCGGCCGAGTTGGAAAACGCGACGGGTGCGATGCAGACTGGTACCCTGCGCTACACCATGAATGGGCAGACGGTGACCAAGAACGTTAGCCTGGCCCCGCATACTACCACCACCGTCGATCTACCCGCGCTAACGCTGGCGAACCCCCGGCTGTGGTGGCCCAACGGCTACGGTGAGCAGTACTTGTATCCCGCGTCGATGCAGTTCGTAACGGGTTCGCAAACCGTGTCGGACGAGGAGAAACTGGCCGTAGGTGTACGGGAAATGCAGACCGAGTGGAACAGCACTACCCGCAGCCGGCAGGTCAGCGTCAATGGGCAGAAAGTGTTTATCAAGGGTGCCAACTGGATCGTGTCCGACGCCATGCTGCGGCTGTCGCCCGAACGCTACAACGCCGAAATCCGCTTCCACCGCGACATGAACCTCAACCTGATGCGGGTGTGGGGCGGTGCGCTGCTCGAACGGCCGGAGTTTTACGAAGCCTGCGACCGATACGGCCTGCTGGTGATGCAGGACTTCTGGGGATCGGGTGATTGCAACGGTCGCTGGGTCGACCCGGCGAAGAAAGACGACCAATGGACCCGCCGACAGTACCCCGACGACCACGCGCTGTTTTTGACCTCGGCCGCCGATCAGATCAAGATGATACGCAACCATGCGTCGCTGGCGATGTGGTGCGGGGGCAACGAAATTACACTGCCGCAGGACATTATGACGCCCCTCCGCGATTCGATCCTGCCCAAACTCGACGGGACGCGCTGGTTTATCGACTACTCCAACTCCGATGAGATGTCGTTCAATTTCCTCGGTGGTAATGGCGACGGTCCCTACGGCATTCAGCCGATCAACCGGTTCTGGGCGTACCGCACATGGCCGTTCAACTCGGAAGTCGGGTCGGTAGGGGTGAACGATTACGCATCGCTGGAGCGGTTCATGCCCGACGCCAACCGCGTGGCCCCGGTCTACGTGCCGGGCGGTAAAAGCGTGGTCGATTCGGTTTGGCAGTACCACAAATACATCGGTTACGACGCATCCATCGACCCCTACGGCAAGGCCACTGACATTCGCGACTTCACGAAGAAAGCGCAGCTCGTCAACTACGATCAATACCGCGCGCTGATGGAAGGATTTTCGTCGCACATGTGGGACTGGTACACGGGTACGATCATCTGGAAAACGCAAAACCCCTGGACGGCCATGCGCGGGCAGATGTATGATTACTACCTCGACCCCAACGCCGGGCTGTACGGCCTGCACCACGGCAGCGAACCCCTGCACATCATGTACAACCCCGTCGACAGCATGGTGATGGTGGCTAACAACACCTTCCAGTACCACCGCGACATGATGATGGTTATCAAGGTCTACGACATGGCCGGGCGCGATACGACGCTAACGCAGGTATTCTCGGAAATCGGCCCGACGCTGGTGCGCCCCTACGTCCCGATCAACCGCGCCATCCGCAACCTGACGCGCGCTAACGGGGCCTTCCTGAACCTGCAACTCCTCGACCTGAACCGGAAACCGATCAGCGATAACCTGTACTGGCTCCCCGACTCGACGGGTACCCATTCGGGCCTGCAACAACTGGCGAAAGCCCCCGTCCGGCTCAGCGCCCGGCAGGTGGCTGCTGGTAAGGTCGAGGTGACGCTGACCAACCCCGCCGGTGGTCCGGTCGCCTTCTTCAACCGCCTGTCGTTGGTCGACGCGACGACGAAAAAACGGCTGCTCCCCGTCTTCTACAGCGACAATTACGTATCGGTGCCACCCGGTCAGCAGAAAACAATCACGCTGGACTACACCCCCGGACAGGTTATGCCGCTCGTATCGCTGGAAGGCTGGAACGTCCCCGAACAGTTCGCGCCGGTAGGGCAGTAGGTACCAGACGAATCGCGGTCTAGGATTGTCTGAACTGTGATTCGTGTGATTTTTTGATTTCGCTGATTACAAAGAGAATCATAGTCTATCTGTGTAATCAGACGAATCACAGTTCAGACAATCTTGAACTATGATTCGTCTGATTTTTTGATTTCGCTGATTGAAAGAAGAATCACAGTCCATCTGCGTAATCACAATAATCACAGTTCAGACAATCTTGAACTGTGATTATTGTGATTTATTGATTTCACTGATTAAAAGAAGAATCATAGTCTATCTGCGTAATCACAAGAATCACAGTTCAAGACAATCACAGTTCAAGACAATCCACCTATTCGCAAAAAAATCCTCGCTACAACTAAAGAATAGCCTGCCTGTGCGTTTTACTATACTGGGCACCCACCAGTTGGGGCTTAGTTAGTGACTAGTAACAGTGAATGATAGTGAACGAACAAGAACTCTGGCAGGCGTTTCAGGCAGGTGATGAAGGTGCGTATACCCAGTTGTATCAGCAGCACATCAAAGCCATGTACCGATACGGCATGAGTCTCGTCGCGGTGTCGGAATCGTTCGTGCTCGACTGTATCCACGACGTATTTACCGAGCTGTGGGCGAAGCGTACCCGGCTGAGTACCCCGGACAACATCCGGTACTACCTGTTGAGGGCGCTCAAGAATCGCATCATGCACCTGCTCGAACGAAAGGAGCGACCCCTCTCGCCGTTGCTCGAAACGGATTACGACGCGCTGTGGGCCGAACCCGACGCGGACTTGCTCGACGCGCTGGAAACCGCCGATAATCAGCAGCAGCGGCTGCAACGACTGATTGCCCAACTGCCACCCCGGCAGCAGGAAGCCCTGAAACTGCGCTTCGTCGAAAACATGAACTACGATCAGATCGGAGCAGTACTGGCCGTCAATCAGCAGTCGGCGAAGAATCTGGTGTTTAGGGCTGTAGAGAAGCTAAGGCGATTGATAATCAGCATTTCTTTAATTTTTCAGCTATTTTTTTGGGTTTAGTGAGTACATTTTGCGGGTTTCGTCATCTATTGATATAACCCACAACCCGTGCAGCCTGCATACAACACCTTTACCACAACGGACTTCTTGCTGGATGATGCCTTCGTGGATCATCTGCTGGCGCCCACCGATCAGTCGAACCGGTTCTGGGCCGACTGGCTGGCGAATCATCCGCACTGCCGGGATACCTGGCAGCAGGCCGAACGGCTGGTTCGGGCCATCGAAGCGGGGCTGTACGACTACGCCCATACCCAACTGCCAGACGATACCATCCGGCAGTTGCTGACCCGCATTCAGCAAACCAACGCGCAGCATACGCCCGTAGCCAACCCGATTGTCCGGCCCCTGCGCCGGGTCTGGTGGGTGGCAGCGGCTTCGGTCCTGCTCGTGGCTGGCTTCGGCCTGTGGTGGTATAGCCGCCCGGTCTCGATTTATACGCAGCAGCTAGCCGCGCAGCCCGACCCCGTCAGCGAATTCGTGAACGATACGAAGGCGGTTCAGCAAATCACCTTACCCGACCGGTCGACGGTTGAGCTGGCACCGGCAAGCCGGATCAGTTACCCGCGCACGTTTGGCCAGAAAAATCGCCCGGTCTACCTCTCCGGCGAAGCCACGTTTGCCGTGACGAAGAACGCGGCCAAACCCTTCCTGGTCTACGCCAACGAAGTCGTTACCAAAGTGCTCGGCACCCGCTTCGTCGTGCGGGCCTATACGGGTGAGAGCAGCGTACACGTGCAGGTGCAGTCGGGGCAGGTGGCTGTTTACCAGAACAAACCGGCGGAGACGGCCAACAAACAACACGGCGTTTTGCTGCTGCCGAATCAGCAGGTTGTGTTCAACCGGCAATCCGATCAGTTCATCAAGCAGATCGTTGATCTGCCGCAAATCGTGGTGCGCCCGTCCAGCCGTGAACGAACCGCGACGCCCGCATTCACCTATAGCGACACGCCGATTCCGCAGGTGATTCAGGACTTGCAGGATGCCTACGGTATCGAGATCCGCTACAACAAAGACGCTCTCGCGAGCTGCCAGCTGACGGCGTCGCTGGTCGATGAGTCGTTTGCCAGTAAGCTCCGCATCATCTGCGCAACGGTCGGGGCCACCTACGACATGGTCGATGGTCAGGTCGTTATCAACGGCGGTACCTGTCAATAGCCGAATACACCTTCACAACTGAATTGCCCCCTTTTCTTCGTGTCCAGTTCCCCGGTACGCCGGGTCTATTCCTAAACTCAACCAAGTAAATCAATGGAACAAATAAGCTGTTATTTGCCCGTCTACAGGCGAATCGTGCTGGTAGTCGCGTTGCTGCTGGTACAATGGGCGCGGGCGACGCAGGCCACCGACCTGCCCGCCCCCGAATTGCTAAGTCGGCGCATTAGTCTGTCCATCGAGCGCCAATCCATCAAATCGGTACTACGCACGCTTGAGCAGACCGCTAAGGTCAAATTTTCGTACAGCCCGCAGGTGGTTCGGGCCCGGCAGCTTATTTCGCTGCGTGTGCAGAACAGTACTTTGCAGGACGTGCTGAATAAACTGCTGACGCCCCTTCAGGTGAGCTACACCGTAGCTGGCGAGCAGATTATTCTGGCCCGGACGGTATCGGAAGCGATGACGATTCAGCTCAACGAAGCCGGTGAGTCTATCGAAGTAGTTGCCGATCAGACCATCTCCGGGGTAGTGTCCGACGAGAAGGGGGCGGGCTTGCCGGGTGTTACCGTCGCCGTGAAAGGCTCTAATCGCGGGGCCGTTACCGATGCGTCGGGCACGTACCGGTTGACGATTCCTGACGGACCACAGACGCTGGTGTTCAGCTTTGTCGGCTACGCGTCGCAGGAGGTGGCGGTGAGTAATCAAAGCACGATCAGCGTGCAGCTACAGCCCGACGTCAAGTCGATCAACGAAGTCGTGGTCGTGGGCTATGGTTCGCTGAACCGCAAGGAAGTGACGAGTGCGGTTACGCACCTGTCGTCGGGCGATCTGCTGCGGGTGGGCAGCAACAGCCCGCTGATGGCGGTGCAGGGCAAAGTGGCCGGTCTGTCGATTACCAACACGGCGGCTGGTGATCCGAACTCGACGCCAAGCATTCAGTTGCGGGGCGTGTCTTCGCGTAGTGCCGGGCTGGGGCCGCTGTTTGTCATCAACGGTATTCCGGGCGGCAACCTCGACAACATCAATCAGAACGAAATCGAGTCGATCGATGTGCTGAAAGGCGGGGCGGCATCGGCCATCTACGGGACGCGGGGTAGCAACGGCGTCATCGTCATCACGACAAAAAAAGGCTCCGATCAGTCGCGAATTTTCTACGACGGCTACAGTTCGTTCGATTTCATTACCAACAAGCTGTCGGTGCTGTCGAAAGACGAATTTCTGGCCAACAACCGGGGTGTTGATCTGGGTGGCAACACCGACTGGATGAAAGCCGTCAGTCGCAACCCGGCGTTCTCGCAGAAGCATACGCTCCAGTTTTCGGGCGGCAACGGCAAGACCAACTACTTCACTTCGCTCGACTACCGCAACGCGACCGGCGTCGATCTGCGGTCGGCCAAGCAGGAGTACGGCGGGCGGGTTAACATTAACCATACGTCGGCCAACAACCTGTACGCGCTGACGTTTTCGGCGGCCCCACGCTACGCCAAAACCAGCAACGCCGACTACAGCGGCTTCAACTACGCGCTGACCCTTAACCCGACGCAGCCCATTTTCGATAATACGGGCAAGTACGCCTACATCACCTCGGGTTTCTTCGCTAACAACCCGGTCGAACAGGCAAAAAGTGTGCTGTCGGGCAGCGAGATCAAGTACCTCGACATCAACGCGTCGTTTAAACTGAACCTGCTCGACAACCTCTCGACGCTGGTGACGCTGGGCGAGGTTAGTTCGGCCTTCCGCAACTTCGGCTTCACCCCGTCGACGCTGACAACGGTGGTCAACGGGTCGGGCCGGAACTCGGGTTCGCAGTCGCTGGACGAGAACGACCAGAAAAGCTTTGAGTGGACGGGCAACTATGCGCTCGACGCCGGTAAGCACTCGGTGAAGCTGCTGGGCGGGTATTCGTACCAGTTGTTTACCTCGTCGGGCTTCAACGCCGGGAACGAAAACTTCCCGTCGAACACGCTGACGTACAACAATTTGGGTACGGGTCTGTGGAATTTGCAGGCGGGTATCAACAACGTCGGTTCGTACCGGAACAGCTCAAAACTGATCGCGTTCTTTGGTCGCGTAAACTACGACTTCGATCAGAAATACTACCTGTCGGCCAGTGTGCGTCGGGAAGGGTCGTCGAAGTTCGGGTACGATAACAAGTGGGGGTATTTCCCGGCGGCATCAGTCGGCTGGCGGATTACGCAGGAAAAATTCGCGCAGAACACCGGCTGGCTGAACGAGCTGAAACTGCGGGCCGACTACGGTGTAACGGGTAACCAGGACTTCGGTAATTATCTCTCGCTCGACACCTACAGCGGCTACGGCTACTACCTCTACAACGGTTCGTCGTATCAGGTCTGGGGACCAAGCCAGAACACCAACTACGATTTGCGCTGGGAAAAAGCGATCAATTTCAACGTCGGCCTTGATTTTGACCTGTTCAAAAACAGCCGCCTGACGGGTAGCCTGAACTACTACGTCCGTACCAACAAAGACCTGCTCGGCAGTTACACAGTGCCGAACCCGCCCAACATTCAGGGGTCGACTTTCGCCAACGTGGGTACGATGCAGAACTCCGGGCTGGAGATTCAGCTGAACGCAGCGATTATCACGGGTAAGGATTTTCGCTACAACCTGACGTTTGCCGGGGCTACCAACAGCAACAAGTTCGTGGCTTTCTCCAACGAAGCGTATCAGGGGCAGACGTACATCGACGTGCTTGGGATGCCCGCGCCGGGCAGCCCTGGCAATGTGCAGCGGTTGCAGGAAAACACCCGGATCGGTAGTTTCTACGCCCTGCGGTCGGCGGGTGTCAATGAGAACGGGGCGCTGCTGGTGTACAAAAAAGACGGGACTGTGGTGCAAGGCAATCAGGCCAACAACGACGACCGCCAGTTCATCGGCAACGGTCTGCCTAAATTCACGGGTGGTCTGACGAACAACTTCAGCTACAAAAAGTGGGACCTGACGGTCTTTCTGCGCGGCACCTTCGGCTACCAGATTTTCAACACCTACGCTTTCTATCTGGGTACGCCCGCCACGCAGCAGAACGCCAACACGCTCAAGTCGGCCTACGACGGCGGTAAGTACTCGAAGCTTACTAACCCGGCCACGTATTCAAACTTGTCAGATTACTTTCTGGAGCCGGGTAGCTTCGTGAAGGTCGATAATATCACGCTTAGCTACACGCAGCCGCTCAACGTCAAGTACCTACGGTCGGCCCGCATCTACGCGACGACCCGCAACCTGGCTACGTTTACCAAATACACCGGTGGCGACCCTGATCTGGTGCAGACAAATGGCTTGTACCCAGGTATCAATCAACGTGTCGATAATGGCAATACCGTCGGCACGCTGAATTATTTCCCATCAACAACCCAACTGCTGCTGGGGCTGCAACTCACGTTCTAAACCCACTCGACATATCATGAACCGAAATCGATTTTTTCCAACATTGCTTCGAACGCTGGGGCTGTCTGGCCTGCTGCTGACGGCGGGCTGTACCAACCTCGACGAAGTCCTGTACGACCGCATTACGTCGGAAAACTTTCTGCAAACCCGACAGGACGTCACCCGCGATTTTCTGCGGGCGTTCGAGCACGCCTACTGGTCGATACAGGGCGGCTCGACATATATGTTGCAGGAGAACAGCTCCGACGAACTGATGACGCCCAACCGGCAGGGCGACTGGTTCGACGGCGGGCAGTACCAGCGCGTGCATTACCACACCTGGACGCCCAACGACGGCTACACCAGCGACGCCTGGAACGCGCTCTACGGGGGCGTTACGCTGGCGACCAACTCGCTGGAAGATTTGCAGGGCATCACCGACCCGAGCCGCTTCAGCATGACGCAGGCCGAACTCGACGGAATGATCGCCGAACTCCGCACGCTGCGCGCCTGGTTTAACATCCGCCTGCTCGATATGTACCGGAATATCGTGCTGGTGAAGAAAGTGAAGGGCGAAACGCAGGGTGGTCCGCAGGTGTCGCCCCAAGAAGCGTTCTCGTACATCGAGCAGGAACTGAAGGAGTCACTGCCGAACCTGCCGACGCGCCAGAGTCTGGGTGCCAACAGCATCGGCCGCTGGACGCAGGGGGGAGCCGCGGCCCTGCTGACCCGGCTGTATCTGAACGCGAAAGTGTACACCGGCACCGACCATTTCGCCGACTGCGCGACGGTATGCACCGACATGCTGGCGGGTAAATACGGTCAATACGCGCTGGAATCGCGCTGGGACGCCCCCTTCGACTATACGAATTCGACTTCGCCCGAAACGGTATTTGGCTTCCCCGGCAGCTTCGGCCTGACCCACTGGCAGTACGACGGCGGGATGTATTTCTGGCAATTGCCCGTCAATGCGACGTTCTACTTCGGCTTTACGGATTTCGGCACGGCTAACCCCAAATACGCCATACAGCCTGGCCGCGACGTCGACAGCACCGAATACAGCTTTGCGCTGGGTAAGCCGTACATCAAGTTCCGCAAATACGGCGATGACGTGCGGCTGAAAACGTACAAGAATCTGGGCAACAGCAAGCGGGAAGGCATGTTCCTGAAGGGCTACCTGCCGTACACCAATTCGAGCGGCCGGGTCGACACCGTGCGCTCGACAAAAGGGCCGTACCCGTTGTTCTTCCGCGATCAGGTCGGCATGTTCCTGGCGGCTAAACCGGGCACCCGCATCGCCGACAAAACGTCGGATATGAACCACGCCGATCAGAATTCGGGGCTGTATCCGGTGAAGTACCCGTACTACCCCAGCAGCGACGAAAACAAGATTTCGTCGGCCTACGCGGAGATCCGGCTGGCCGAAATTTACTATTCGCTGGCCGAGTGCAAATACCGGGCAGGCGACAAAGCCGGTGCGGCTGCGCTACTCAACACGGTTCGGGCGCGGAACTACCCGGCTAATTCGCCGAGCCTGTACAAGACAGACGGCAGTCAGCTGACCGATCAGGAAATGCTGGACGAGTGGGGCCGTGAATTTCTGGTCGAAGGGCGTCGCCGGACGGATTTGATTCGCTGGGGTGTGTTCAACACCGGCACCTGGTGGGACAAGCAACCCGACGCCGATAACCACACGGCTATCTTCCCGATTGGTCAGAACGTGCTCAACGTGTCGTCGCAGCTGAAGCAAAATCCGGGGTATTAGAGGTTGTTGGGAGCCGTTCGTTTACCCCTAAATCCCCTGATAGACAGGACTGTTAAGTTATCTTACTTCCGGTAGCAATTGCCAAATTTCCTCCGGTCCGTTTACCCCCCAGCCCCCTGAAGGGGGAGCATTCCGCGAATGAACAGCTCCCCCTTCAGGGGGCTGGGGGGTAAACGGACCAAAACTTAACAGCCCTGCCCTTCAGGGGATTTAGGGACCAACTATGCCGTTGCTACGGTAAAACGCCCAACTGGTATGTAGGACGTTTTACCATAACAACGGCTATTTTTGTGACGGCCGAATTCGCCGGAGCGAATAAGGATGCTAACGAATGGTCGATGAAGATTCTGGTAGTTGAAGACGAAGAGCGGGCCGCCACCTTTATCCGAAAGGGGATGTCGGCGGAAGGGTACGAGGTCGAGATTGCGTACGACGGGCGTACCGGGCTGTCGCTGTTTCGGCAAAACGAATACGACATCATTATTCTCGACGTCAACCTGCCGCACATCAACGGCTTCGACCTCTGCAAACTGATCCGGGCCGACAATGAATCGGTACCCGTGCTGATGCTGACCGCGCTCGACAGCATCACCGACAAGGCCGATGGCTTTAATTCTGGGGCCGACGATTATCTGGCCAAACCTTTTGAGTTTCAGGAGCTGCTGCTGCGCGTTCGGGCGCTGACCCGCCGGAACCACAACAAGCCGAAACAGATTCTGCAACTGGCGGATCTGGAGCTGAATCTGGATACCAAAACCGTGACCCGGTCGGGGAAACGCATCGACCTGACCACCCGCGAATACGCTCTGATGGAATACCTGATGCTCAACAAAGGCAAGGTTATTTCGCGCATCGACATCAGTGAACGGGTCTGGAATTTGAATTTCGACAGCAACACCAACGTTATCGACGTGTACGTCAGCTACCTCCGCAAGAAGATCGACAAAGATTTTTCGCCCAAACTGCTGCATACCATCGTCGGTATGGGCTATGTGCTGCGCGAGAGCTGACACCGCCTACGTATGCTTATTCGGAATCGGCTGACAATCATTTTCACCGGGCTGGCCATCGCCATTCAGATCACGCTGTCGCTGGTGGTGATTTACTTTTATTCGCTCTATCGGCAGGAAGAATTCTACAGTCGGCTGGAGTCGAAAGCGCGCGTGGCGGGGCGGGTGCTGATCTCCCGGCGGCACCTGCACGACGACTTTTTCAAGAACATGGTTCGTACCGATCTGCTGACGATTGTTGATGAGCAGATCAGTATTTACGACAGCAATCATAACCTGGTTTTCACCAACCGAACCCTCAAAGAATCAGACTATTACAAAGAGAAAATTCCGCTGCTGGCGACCAATTCGCTGTTCGAGTTTCGCAGTGGTCATTTCGAGTCAATCGTGATTCCGTTCCGCGACCGGGGGCAGCAGTTTTACATCTTCGCATCGGGCTACGACCGGATTGGTTTCGCCAAACTGACGGCGCTGGAGCAGATCCTGCTACTGGCCAACCTGCTGGGTTTTGCGCTGATCGTGCTGGCGGGTTGGTATTTCGCCGGTCGGGTGCTCAAGCCCATCTCGCAGATTGTCGATGAGGTAGAACAGATCACGGCAACGCACCTGCACAAACGCGTGAACGAAGGCAATCGGCAGGACGAAATCGCGCAGTTAGCCATGACATTCAACCGGATGCTGTTCCGGCTCGAAGACGCGTTTGTGTCGCAGCGCAGCTTTGTTTCTCATGCGTCGCACGAACTCCGGACACCCCTCAACAACACACTGGGTACGCTGGAAACCTCGCTGCGCTACGATCAGAACCCGGTCGACTGGCGCGATAGCATGGAGGTGGCCGTTGAAGAACTGAAGAAACTCATCAGCCTGACCAACGGCCTGCTGAGCCTGGCTAAAGTTTCCGACGGGGGTGTGGCGCTGAGCGATATACAGGTCGACGACTGCCTGCTAACGGCGATCGGGCAGGTGCAGACCAAGTACCCGGGCCGGAGTTTGCCCCTGCATTTCGACGCCGAAGACGAGACATCGTTTACCATATTGGGCAATGCGACGCTGCTCACAACGGCGTTTCTGAATGTGCTCGACAATGCCTGCAAATACTCACAGGCCGCCGTATCGGTTCAGCTAACGCTGACAAACGAGCAGATCAACATCACCGTCACCGACCAGGGGCGGGGCATCTCCAAAGCCGATTCTATTCACGTGCTCGACCCACTGTACCGGGGCAACAACGTGGAGGGCGTTCCCGGCTACGGTATCGGTCTGGCGATCACCCAGAAAATTATCGAACTACATCAGGGTGAGCTGGTGATCGACTCACAAGTCGATCAGGGAACGACGGTGACAATCAGCCTGCCGGGGCTGGAGCAGGCGTAAACGCGCTGTGCCCACCCGCGTATCGGGTACGTTGCCAGCATACGGGTGCAGGAGCGCGCCACCCGAACCATTACATCTTCTGGATACAGGATTTCGGGTATTGCTTGTCGGTCAGCCGGACCCGTTGCGGCCCCCGGTAATTCATTGGTACATAAGCACAGTCGGTTTAGAGTGTCCGCTTAACGGCATCGGGTGGTCGATGTTCGGGGTGGGTCAGCTATAGTGAGCTATCGGTAAACGGGCCCTGGCCCATTGTCTCATTAGTTGCCAGACCTTGGTAACCCCTTGCGCCGACCATTCGTAGTTAGCTGTAACCTGACTCTTTAAAACCAAACCGATATGGATGTAACGCTGAAATTATGGCGTCAGAAAAGCACGAGTGCACCCGGCAAACTGGTTGCCTACCAACTGGCCGGACTAGACTCCGATATGTCGTTTCTGGAAATGCTCGGAGGCTTCGGATCCTGCTCATTTACGGTGGCCTGCGCCATCGAGTGTCCGGCGTCGGTATTGTTAGAAAGCAGCACCCGCCTGAACCGGGAATACCTGGGGCTATACTTAGCTCGACCTGAGCGGCCCCGCCCGATCGGAAGTCGTTAAAAAACCGGGCAGCGGCAGTGCCTTCGCCCCAACCATCTGCCTTCGGGCAGCCGTACCTTGCTAAATAGGCTATGATTCAGTCTTGTTCGTTTGCCACGCTCAGCCTTACCGCGCTGCTATTCTTTCTGGTCGTTTTCGGCCGGTACGTTCTGTTTTCGCTCGCGTTCAACTGGCTCTTTCCGCAGCCAGCGACAGACGGGCCACCCACCCGCCCACCCATTCAGGCACGTCGGCCAAAGGCAGATCAGCACTGGCGGGAAATCGGGTGGTCGGCGCTTACCTCGGTCATTTTCGCCGGTATCGGGCTGGGTGTCCTGATCGCGTTTCAGGCTGGCTATACCAGAATTTACACGGACCTGCACGAGTACGGCCTGGTGTGGTACGGGCTGAGTATCGGTCTGGTGCTTCTCTTGCAGGAAACCTACTACTATTGGCTCCACCGCTGGATGCACAAACCGGGCGTGTACCGCTGGGTGCACAAAACCCACCACGACAGCCTGACAACCTCTCCCTGGACCGCCTTCTCCTTTCATCCCATCGAGAGCACCCTGCAAGCCATTCTGCTGCCTGTGCTGACGTTTATCCTGCCGTTGCACAGCACGGCTATCGTGCTGATTCTGATGATTATGACGGTCTCCGGGGCCATCAACCACCTGAACACGGAAATTTACCCGCACGCGTTCAACAGGCACTGGCTGGGCAAATGGCTGATCGGCGCGACGCATCACAGCCTGCACCACAGTCAGTTTCGCTACAACTACGGACTGTTTTTCACGTTCTGGGATCGGTGGATGCGTACGGAAAGCCCCGATTTTGACCCGCTGTTTGCCGAAAAAAGCCGCAAAGAGAACCACCACCAAAACCACACGGATGCGGCAACCGTCACAGACCAGGAATGCCGCTGACGTAGCCGGGCGGATCGATGAGTTGTTTGCGCGACGATCGTCCGAAGGCGCAGCGAAACCGGCCCCGCGTCCGGTTTGTACGGGAATGGACTAGCTATTGTACGGGAGCGGACAAGAGTTGCGTTTGAAAAGATTGTAATATATTGATAATCAGCTTGTTGATTGTTGTGGCATAGTAGTTGGCATACGGTGATTAATTCACGTAATCAATTATCCCCAACTCACTTTAGTATGAACACGCTACTGACAACCATCTTTATCAAACCCATTATCGCCCTGCATCTGTTACTGGCTGCACCCGTAGCATCGCCCGTCGATCGACCGGCTGAACCGACTTCGTTTGAGGCCAGTGCCTACGTAACCAAAGCCCACAAGATTCGACTCTCCATCGACAAAACGAACCAGGAACGCCTAACGATCAATCTGCGGCCGGTTGGTCAGCAAAGCGCGGTGTTTACCGAATACGTTCGTCGGAAAGTAACCAGAGCGACGCTGGTAATGGACGTCGATCAACTGGCCGATGGCGCTTATGAACTGGAGTTGAAAACGGCCAATGGGCGGCTGGTCAAGTACATCGAGCTGCGCACCCCCGTTGAAGTCGCCACGGTTCAGCGTCAACTGAAAGTGGAGTAAACGACGGGTCGATGAATGTACCCACTGACTCGCCCTATTCATTTGATCTTTGTCACCAAACCGCAGACTATCGATTCTCGATGGCTGCGGTTTATTGGTAAAAGTCAATTGACTCGGGCGATTGTGCAGTTGGTAGCAGGATGAGAAGTCTTGATGATGTGCGCGGGTGTGGGGTATGAGATTTCATCTGCCGACCCGGTCAGGCAGGCTTGCCGAGTAAGGAAATAAGCTGAATCTGGGCTCTGTGGCCTCTTTACGTCGTTGATCGACGCTGAAATCGCCATTTGCTGGCTCGGTTGCAAGGGCAAAATCTACCGGTAAAGCCGCGTAGACGTAGTAACTGCTCGCTACTGCCGACCGTTGAACGGAACGGCGCATTCACAAAAAAATTATACTGTACTATTTGGATGGAAGATTAGAATACCCGTTTCTTTGCAAAACCTACTAGATCAATAGATTAAAAGTACTGATAGTCTACCTAACACCGGGACTATTCGTTTTTTTCTCCGGGAGCGGGGAGTAGGCTGTTTCAAAACCGGCTGGTACGACCTGAAATGAGTCATTTATCGGCCACGATTCGATGGACCGCGTCTGTCGGTTTCGTCAGCAACCTCGCCCTGACGGTGGGGGTGCGGAATCGTAGTTTTTAGTTTAATCCGAGCGACTATGCAACTCAACTGGCTGGCTTACGCAATACCGCTTTTCCTGGTCCTGATCGGGCTGGAGTACTGGGTATCGACGGTACAGGGAAAGACGTATTTCCGGTTTAACGAATCGGTAGCCAACCTCAACGTGGGCATCGCCGAGCGCCTGCTCGATCTGTTTATCGCCGGTGCCAGCTATGTGTTTTACGATTGGCTACACCAGCGCTTCGCCCTGTTCGACATCCGGGCGACGGTCTGGAGCTGGGTGGCCCTGCTGATCCTGACAGACTTTGTGTGGTACTGGTATCACCGACTGGGGCACGAAATCAGCCTGTTTTGGGCGGCTCATGTGGTACACCACCAAAGCGAAGATTTTAACTACACCGTTTCGGCCCGGATTACGGTCTTTCAGGCCATCGTCCGGACGGGATTCTGGAGCGTACTGCCCATCATTGGTTTTCCGGCGGGTATGGTTGTGAGCATTCTGCTGGTGCATGGGCTATACGCTTTCTTCCTGCACACCCGCACGGTGGGTAAGCTGGGCTGGCTTGAATACGTGCTGGTGACGCCGTCGCACCACCGGGTTCACCACGCCGTAAATCCGCAGTACCTCGACAAAAACTACGGCGACGTATTTATTTTCTGGGATAAGCTGTTCGGCACCTTCGCCGAGGAAGACGAAGAGCCGGTTTACGGGCTTACCAAGCCGCTGAACAGCTACAGTTTTCTCTGGCAGCAGTTTCATTTCCTGCTCGAATTGGTTGTGGCGGTACGTCGTACCCCCGGGATCATGGCTAAGCTCAGGCTGCTGTTCGGTCGCCCCGACGGGGTCGATGCGGGGATTCGGACTGAACTGGAAAGCCGGTTTCTGCAACAGGTTCCGGCGACCGTAAACCGGGGTAAGTTCCGGGGCTACGTCGTTGGGCAACTGGCGGGCGTGCTGGTGCTGCTGTTCGCGTTTCTGCTGATGGAGCGCTACGTACCCGGCTGGGCTCAGGTGCTGGTAGCGACGTTCGTGCTGCTGACGCTCATCAATATGGGTGCCCTGCTCGAACAGCGCCGTTGGGTACTGCACCTCGAACTGGCCCGGCTGGTTGTGCTGTGGGGGCTGATTTACGCGGTTTCGGGTGTACAGTTGCTGATCGTGCTGGCGTATGTCGGTGGGCTGTCGTGGTGGGCGTATCAGTCCCGTATCAGTCGGTACTACTTCCAGTACCTGTACGGCAGCGTTCAGCCCATGCCTACCTGAAAAGTTGACTGCCATCGGGTGTACATACTGCACGCAATAAAACTATAAAATCTATATAGTAAATAGTTAGTACCTCTAGTCATCTCCTTGCGGCTCTGCCGGACGGGGTGCAGAAGGGGCCAGGTAGTACCTGTCTATGTTCAACGCGCGCCGACTGCGTGCCTAACTGAAAAAGTAAATGCTGGGAACGATCGAGACTAACACGCAGCTCACCGCCTACGGGCTTACCAGTGAGCAGATTGATTTTTTCAATACGAACGGCTTCGTTCACATCAAACAATTTGTCGACCGGCAGCGGGTACAAGCATTCATTCGGGAGATTCAGCGGATCGAAGCCAACTGGCTGGCCGAAAAGGTCGACAAGATCAACGGGACGCCCATTAAGTTCGGCCACGACGAAACCGGTCGGCGGATTGTGCAGCGGTTCGCCTTTACCTCGCTGTTCAGCCCGATCCTGACCGATTTCCTGGCCGACGAGCGGTTGCAGCAACTAACGCAGCTACTGGGGCCCTACGACGGGCGCATCAGCCCCGAAGAGAAAGACGGGCTGGTGGTAAATCACTACGTACGGACACCCGACTCGAACTTTTCGCGCATGGGCTGGCATACCGATAGTCCGCGCGATCTGTTCATGGGCCACCGCATCCGGCCGATGCTGAACGTGGGGCTACACCTCGACGACTGCCCAAAGGAAAACGGGGGGCTACGCATACTGCCCGGCACACATAAGCAACACCCGTTACTGACGCTGTTCCGCAAACGGCAATTCATCGACCACCGCCCCGACCCGCGCGAAGTCGGCTTCGATATTGAAGCGGGCGACCTGACCATTCACAACGGTAGCCTATGGCACCGCGTCGAGCAGTCGCCGTATGAGGGAGCGGCTAGTCGGCGACGGGTCATGTACATCCCCATCATCACGGGCGAGTACCAGCCGAAAAATCAGCATAGCAAGACCCCGTTTTACCACCGCTTTGCCCGGCGGATTCAGGATTAGTGCGCGGAAACGTGTTTGATCTACACTGTCATCAACAACCTGAAAGCCCCTTATTCAACTGGGTAAGGGCAAAAAAAGGCCGGAACGGCTGCCACCGTTCCGGCCGGTTACAATAAGGCCCTGCCAGGCCTCATGTTCACATAACCAATACAAAGTAATGCAAAAACGTGTACGTATGCGGGCTGCTGCCAAATCCCGCATCACCGACCTTACGCTGCTCAGCGGATTTCTCTGGCTGCTCAGTGTCCAATTGCTACAGGCTCAGTCGACTACGGCCAGCCGACTATCGGGCGTCGTTCTGGCCAAAGACGGCGACGTGCTGCCCGGCTCCAACGTTGTGTTCAAAGGCCAAACCCGGGGCAATCCAGCCCGGGGCACCTCCACCGATGGGAAAGGTGAATTTACGCTCGACGCCAAAGCGGGCGATGTGCTGGTGATTTCGGCCATCGGCTATCAGACGACCGAGATTACCGTTGGTAATCAGCCCAGAATTACCGTTGCACTGACCGAAGCGGCTTCGCAACTGAATGAAGTCGTGGTGGTCGGGTACGGTACGCAGGACCGGAAAGACCTCGTGGGGCGGTGTCGCAGGTGAACGCCGACGAGATCAAGAACCGGCCCGTTGCCAGCTTCGATCAGCAGTTGCAGGGGCGGGCCGCCGGGGTGCAGGTAGCCGCCAATACGGGTGTGCCGGGCGACGGTATTTTCTTCCGCATTCGCGGGACAACCTCGATCAACGCCAGCAACGATCCGCTGTACGTAGTCGACGGGGTGTTCGTGAACAACCAGTCGCTTCAAAAAATTACGACGCAGGGGCAGGCCAATAACCCACTCGCCGACATCAATCCCGCGGATATCGAGTCGATCTCGATTCTGAAAGATGCCGAAGCAACCGCCATCTACGGCGCACGGGCGGCTAATGGCGTTGTGCTGATTACGACCAAACGCGGAGCTTACAATGCCAAACCCAAGGTGTCGCTCAACGTATCAGGCGGGCAGGCGTGGGCACCCAAACTCTGGGATCTGGTGACGGGCCCCGAACACGCGACAATCATCAACGAAGCCTGGATTAACGACGGTAAATCGGCCGCGACGCGCCCGTTCCGGCCCAAATCCGAAGGCGGGCGGGGACTGCCGGAGGAACAACCAACCTACGACCGGCTGGGCGATATTTTCCGGACGGGGGCCTTACAGAACTACGATCTGTCGGTGGCGGGCGGCAACGCCAACACGCGCTACTACATCGGCGGGGGCTACACCAGTCAGCAGGCCACGTTGCGCACCAACGACTTTAACCGAGCCAGCTTCAAAGTGAACCTCGATCAGGACATTACCGACAAGATCAAGATCGGAACCAGCAATATCCTGTCGCAGTCGAAACGGACCAATGCCCGCGTCGGGGATGGCCCACAGGGGGGATTTTGCAGGCGGCTCTCCACACGCCGACCTACCTGCCCAAGTTCAACGACGACGGTACCTACGCTAAATGGGCGGGCTTCGACAATCTCGACGTGCTGATCAACAACACCGATATGCATTCGATCAGTACGCGCTACATCGGGAACATTTACGGCGAATACGAAATCACTAAGGGGCTAAAACTGCGTAGTAGCTGGAGTCTGGATTACAATAATTATGACGAATACGAATACTGGAACACGCTGACGAACCGAGGCAGTGCCAGCAAAGGACTGGCTACGTCGAGTATCAGCACGAATACCATCTGGATCAACGAGCAGACGCTGAACTACCGCAAGGCGTTTGGCGGGCAGCATACATTTAGCGCCCTGCTGGGCAACACGCTGCAAGGCAACGTATCGACGCAGACGTTTGCGCAGGGGACCAACTTCCCGTCGGACGCGTTTAAGCAAATCGCGTCGGCCTCGGTGACGACGGCTTCGTCGAATCGGTACGCTTACAACCTGACGTCGTTTTTCGGGCGGGTCGACTACAGTTTTGCCCGAAAATACTTCCTCGAAGCCAGCCTGCGGGCCGATGCGTCGTCGAAGTTTGCCGAGGGCAATCGCTGGGGGTATTTCCCGTCGGTGGGGGTAGCCTGGCAGCTGAAGCAGGAAAACTTTCTGAAAGACGTCGGTTTTCTAAGCGACCTGAAACTGCGGGCGAGTGTGGGCTATACCGGTAATCAGAACGGTATCGACAACTACGCGGCCCGCGGGCTGTGGGGTGGCGGCTTTAACTACCAGGATAGTCCCGGCACGTTTCCGGTGCAACTGGCCAACCCAGACCTGAAATGGGAAACTACGCGGCAGACCAATATCGGACTGAACGTCGGCCTGCTTAATAACCGCATCGGGCTGGAACTGAACGCCTATCACAAGTACACCTACGATCTGCTGTTACAGGTGCCACTGGCGCAGAGTTCGGGCTTCGCGTCGATTTACCAGAACAACGGGGCCGTCAGCAACCGGGGGCTTGAATTCGCCGTCAACTCGCTGAACATCAACCGGGGCGGGTTGCAGTGGAACACGAGTTTCAACATCGCCACGAACATCAACCGGATTGAGCAGCTATCCATCCCGGTCGACGCCAGCTACTCCGCCGAGCGGATGCAGCAGGGGCAGCCTTTCCACGCGTTTTACGTCTACAAACAGCTGTACGTCGATCCACAAACCGGCAACGCGGTCTATGAGGACGTCAACAACGACGGGCAGATCACGGCCAACGACCGGCAGTTTTACGGCAGCGCGCTGCCGACGCTGTTTGGCGGGCTAAACAACACGCTGTCGTACAAGGGCTTCGACCTGTCGATCTTCTTTAATTTCCAGACGGGCAACAAGGTCTACAACAGCAACCGGTTCTTCCACGAGTCGGGTGGTACGCGCGATGAACGGCGGGCCATTAACAAAAATCAGTTGACCCGCTGGCAGAAGCCGGGCGACATTACCGACGTGCCCCGCGTAACGACCATCGGTACCAACTACAACCTGAGTCCGATCAGCCGCTTCGTGGAAGATGGTTCGTTTCTGCGGTTGAACTCGCTGGTTATTGGTTACACCATCCCGAAAGCGATCCTGAACCGGATCGGTATCGCGTCGGCCCGCGTCTACTACAGCGGCTCGAACCTGTGGCTGCTCAGCCGCTACCAGGGCCCTGACCCGGAAGTAAACGTCACGGCAAACCCAACCACGCAGGGCTACGACCTCGGCACACCCCCGCAACCGCGCACGGCTCAGTTTGGCCTGAACATCACGCTCTGATTTAGGCATCCTATTGGTCCACAGAAATTTACGAACGTCTTTTTGTCATCCCGACGCAGGAGGGATCTTCAGTAGCTAATTAAAAATTCCCTTTTAGCGAAGATCCCTCCTACGTCGGGATGACAGAAAAATAGCAAGGTAACTGGCTGATAACCAAAATCTCAGCGCTCCGTCTTTCCATGAAAAAAATAGTCTATTCTATACTCCCCGCTGTTCTGCTACTCACCAGCAGTTGCCAGCAATTCCTGGACGTTCAGCCTGACTTGCAGGTCGATCAGTCACAGGCCATTACCAACGCCAGTACCGCCGAAGCGGCCGTCAACGGCATGTACAACCGACTCGGCAACGATAGTTATTACGGCTCGAACTTCCCGGCGCTGTCGTACCTGTCGGGGGGCGACATCAACTGGACGGGGTCGCAGACGGCCCCGCAGGAAATCTTCGCCCGGCGCGTCACGTCGACCAACGGCTACGTCGGGTCGGCCTGGGCGGCCATCTACCAGACGATTCTGGCGGCCAACTACCTGCTCGAAACCGTCCCTAACCTGTCGGACCCGCAGTTGACGGCCGACCGCAAAAATCAGATACTGGGCGAAGCCTATGCCATGCGGGCGCTGTCGTATTTTGATCTGGCGCGGGGCTGGGGTGGCGTGCAACTGATTCTGAAAGCTACCTATGCGCCAACCGACAACACGGGTATTCCGCGCAGCAGCCTGACCGACACATACGCGCAGGTACTCAAGGATTTAACCACTGCCGAGCCGCTGTTGAGCAACACGACCAACCGCAACCGATTTACCCGTAAGACGGTCTGGGCGCTGCGGGCGCGGTATCATCTGTACCGGCAGGAGTGGGAGCAGGCGGAAAGTTACGCGACCAAACTCATCGACGATACCAACTACAAACTGGTGTCGCCATACAGTGCGTTCTTCGCCAACAATGCTGTTGCCACGACTGAGTCGGTATTTGAAATCGCGTATAGCAACTCGTTCAAGAATGGGCATTACAACTGGTGGTTGCCCCCGGCGTTGAGCGGTCGGCGGGAGTGGGCACCCAACGATGCGCTCGTCAAATCGCTCAACGACGCGACGGTGGGGGGTAACCGGAAGGAACTCATCGCGCAGACGGCCGCGCCGGGTAATCTCTGGTACGGCAAACTGTACTACCGCAACCCGCTGGGCACCGACCCGGCCTACGTCATTCGCATCGCCGAACTCTACCTGATCCGGGCGGAAGCACGGGCGCAACTTGGCAAAACGACACTCGCGCTGGCCGATCTCAACGCCGTACGCAGCCGGGCGGCTGTACCCGCGTCGACAGCTGCCACGAAAGAAGCCCTACTGACGGCCATCAGCGATGAGCGTCGGGTCGAATTTCCCTTCGAAACCGACCGCTGGTTCGATCTGGTTCGTACGGGCCGGGTCGCTACCGTGCTGGGTATCTCCGACACCCGAAAATATGTGTTCCCGATCCCGAACAGCGAACTGCTGGCTGATAAGGCGCTGACGCAGAATGAGGGGTATTAGGTTGGGGGTTGACCTCACGGCAGCGGCCGACCGTCTCATCTCCCCTCTCCTAAAAACAGGAGAGGGGAGATGAGACGGGAAACCTTGATGCCGAAAGACGATCTTATGTATAATGTGTGTCTGCTAGTCACCCCTCTCCTGTTTTAGGAGAGGGGCCGGGGGTGAGGTTACTTCCATAAAGCACCACAAAACATTCAATTCCAAAAACACATGAAAAAGCAACTGCTCATTATTAGTTTCCTGCTAAGCATCAGCCTGTCTGGCCGGGCACAGTCCAGTGCGGCACAGTCCAGTGCGGCACAATCGCCAGCAGCCCAACCCAAATTTGTTGGCCCCGAAAAGGGTGCGCTGGTGATTGTTGGGGGCGGGGCCATTACGCCCGACATCTGGAACCGCTTCGTTGAGTTGGCCGGTGGTAAAACTACCGCCAACATTGTCGTGATTCCAACGGCGGGGGAAGACTCGTCGGCGAATGGTACGCCCCGTGAATATGAAACGCTGAAGAAACTGGGCGTAACAAAGCTGGCGCTGCTCCATACCCGCGATCCGAAAGTTGCCAACACCGAAGCCTTCGTTGCGCCCCTGAAACAGGCGACTGGTATCTGGTTTGTGGGTGGGCGACACTGGCGACTGGCTGATTCTTATCTCAACACGCTGGCGCACAAAGAATTCAATGCGCTGCTGGCGCGGGGCGGGGTCATCGGCGGGACGTCGGCGGGGGCACAATTCAGGGCTCGTTCATGGTGCGTGGCGACACGAAAGGCAACTCGATCATGATCGGCGACCACACACAGGGGCTGGATTTCATCCACAACGTCACTATCGATCAGCACGTCATGCGCCGGAACCGGCAGTTCGATCTAATTCCTGTTATCAAAGATCGGCCCGACCTGCTGGGACTAGGTATCGATGAAGGAACAGCCGTGGTCGTACAGCAAAACACGTTCGAGGTACTGGGCGCTTCGTACGTCGGCATTTACGACGCCAAGCAGATTGCCAGCAGCGCGCAGTACCCGTCGGGGCAGAACAGTACGGGCGGGCCATTCTACTACCTCGGCAAGGGACAAAAATTTGACCTGCAAACCCGTACGGTGCTTTCGCGCGCGCCCCAGCGACCGAACGAACCGGCGAAGTAACTGACCGTGCTGACCTCACGGCAGCGGCCGACCGTCCCCGGCCCCTCCCGCGACGGCGGACCGCCTAAAACAGGAGAAGGGTGACTAGCAGACATTGCTGACATGAGACGTCTGATGATCTATGTTTTCCTGTCTTGCCCCCCTCTCCTGTTTTAGGCGGTCCGCCGTCGCGGGAGGGGCCGGGGGTGAGGTGAAACACCAAAAACAATCCTCTTAACGTACCAAATTATGCGCTTCGAAACTATTCAATTGCATGGCGGTCAGCAGGTTGATCCAACCACCAACGCCAGAGCTGTTCCCATTTATCAGACGACGTCCTACGCGTTTAACGACACGACGCACGGTGCCAACCTGTTCGCGCTGAAAGAATTCGGCAACATCTACAGCCGCATCATGAACCCCACCAATGAGGTGTTCGAGAAGCGGGTAGCCGAGCTGGAAGGGGGCGTCGCGGCACTGGCGGTTGCTTCCGGTCACGCGGCACAGTTTATCGCCATCAACAACATCACGACCGTCGGCGACAACTTCGTCACGACAACTTATCTGTATGGCGGCTCGTACAACCAGTTTAAGAATTCGTTCAAAAACATCGGCGTCGAAGCGCGCTTTGCCGACGGCGACAAGGTCGAGAGTTTCGAGAAGCTGATCGATGAGCGGACGAAGTTTCTGTACCTGGAAACCATTGGCAATCCCGGCTTCAACGTGCCCGATTTCGAGGCTTTTGCCCGTCTGGCCGAAAAATACGACCTGCCGCTGATCGTCGACAATACCTTCGGGGCGGCTGGGGCCATTGCCCGACCCATCGACTACGGGGCACACATCATCGTAGAGTCAGCAACGAAGTGGATTGGTGGCCATGGGACGACAATCGGGGGCGTTATCGTCGATTCCGGGAAATACAACTGGGGCAACGGCAACTACCCGCAGTTTACCGAGCCGTCGCCGAGCTACCATGGGCTGGTGCTAAACGACGTGTTTGGCCTTGGCGGGCCGTTTGGCAATATCCAGTTCATCATCCGGGCGCGGGTAGAGGGGCTGCGCGACTGGGGGCCGTCGCAGAGTCCGTTCAATTCGTTTCTGCTGTTGCAGGGGCTTGAGACGCTGACACTGCGCATCGAACGGACAACGCAAAACGCGCTGGCGCAGTGGCTACGGCAACACGCGCAGGTAGCCAGCGTAAATTACCTGGGTCTGCCCGACAATCCCTATCACGCGCTGGCGAAGAAATACCTGCAACGCGGCTTTGGCGGTGTGCTGTCGTTCGAGTTGAAAGGCGACAAGGCACGCGCCGAAAAATTCGTGAATGGCCTGAAACTGATCAGTCACCTGGCGAACGTGGGCGACTCCAAAACGCTGATCATTCACCCCGCATCGACGACGCACTCGCAGCTTAACGAGGAAGAACAATCGGGGGCTGGCGTCGCACCAACGGCACTGCGGCTTTCCGTAGGCATCGAACATATCGACGATATCAAAGACGACATCGAGCAGGCGCTGGCCACTCTCTGAAACGCGTAGTCGCATGAGCAAACTCAATAGCATCGTCGTGCCCGACTGGCACCCTGCCTGGGAAACGCGTACGCCAATTCAACGCCCTACCATTGCTGCTGAATCAACGGTTCCGGCTAGCTGGACACCGGCAGAACGGGTCGGGTTCCGCTTCGCTTTCCTGTACTTCATCCTACAGGCCGTCCCGCTTGACTGGCGCTTCTACCGCGATCTGCTTACGCTGGACTGGGGTAGCGGCTTCTACCGGGATCTGTTCAACCTATCGCGGTA
This sequence comes from Spirosoma rhododendri, assembly GCF_012849055.1. Taxonomy (NCBI): domain Bacteria; kingdom Pseudomonadati; phylum Bacteroidota; class Cytophagia; order Cytophagales; family Cytophagaceae; genus Spirosoma; species Spirosoma rhododendri. The sequence continues at coordinate 3,862,794 of NZ_CP051677.1, forward strand.
CGCTCCCCGGTTCTTTGGCTATGGCGTGGCGGCCGATACGTTCGCCGACTGGGCTATTGTGGCGCAGATTGCGCTGTTGGGTACGCTGGTTTGGAGCTGGCGATCAAAAAAACAAGCCAATTACGATGGTCTGTATTATGCCCTGCGGGTGGTGCTGCGGTACCGGCTGGCGTTTGGTGTACTGGCGTACGGATTCATTAAACTGTTTCCGTTGCAGGCACCCTACCCGTCGATCAGCAACCTGAACACGGCCTACGGTGATTTTACGGCCTGGAAGCTATTCTCGCTGAGTCTGGGCGTGGTACCGTCCTACGAATCGTTTCTGGGACTGGTCGAGATTCTGGGTGGTTTGCTGCTACTAAATCGCCGGACCACGCCGATCGGACTGCTGATTATCCTGCCGTTTCTGGGCAATGTCTTTGTCTCGAACCTGGCTTATGAAGGTGGTGAGCACATCTACAGTTTCCTGCTAATTACGTTCGCACTGGCCCTGTTTGCGTTCGACGCCGTGCGGCTGTTTCGGCTCGTATCGCTGGAAATGGTGGCTACTCCAGCGCGGTATCGACCCGTGTTTACCGGCTGGCAGCGCACCGCCCGGTTACTAGTCAAAACGGCGTTTATCGTGCTGATGGTAGGGGTATACGGCTACCGAACGTATGCGGCTTACCGCACGGGCCCATACCAGTTTCCGCAAACGGCCGGGCTACCTGGTGCGGCCGGCATCTACACCGTGACCGAGTTTCGGTTGCACGGACAGACCATTCCGTACGCCCGGCAGGACTCGGTGCGCTGGCAGGATGTCGTATTCGAAACCTGGAACACGATCAGCATAAAGTCGAACCGGCCGGTTAAACTGGATGCGCAGAATACCGAGGAAATTCACGCTGCCGACGCCGACCGGACGTATGAACAGGCTGGCTCGCAGGGGCGCCATTACTACCAGTACCAGATTGATTCGACCCGGCACGTGTTGACGCTGACGAACCGCAACCCGAACCACGCCAGTGAAACGCTGCACCTGCACTACGACCGCCCGACACCCCAGGGCATCACGCTATCGGGCCTGAACGAAGACCGCGATTCGGTGTACGTCGTGCTGGAGAAGCGAGCTAAAAAGTACCTGATCGACGAAGCCGCCAAAGCCGGTCGGCGGGGCGCACTGACCTTGTAAAAAAACATTCCTATGGCTACTTCCTCTCTCGATACGCCGGTCAGTACGGTACCAACGCAGGCAGCGCCGACGGCCGATCCATCGTCCGTCTGGACATCGGCGCAGAAGATCGCCTTTCGCATCGCGCTCATTTTTTTCGTGCTCGTCTGCCTGCCAACGGGGGGCGAGTGGTTCAAAAACCTGTTTACCCTCGACTGGCTGCACCCGCACTACCGCGACCTGTATGACATCGCCCGTTTCCAACCGAACATCCTCGGCCGCGTATCGTGGTGGCCGGTCTGGCTGGGGTATGGCGAGTGGGTGTTTCTGTTGCTGGTTGCTGTCGTGGGTGGTCTGCTCTGGACCGCTGTCGTGCGGCAGCGGAAGGCTGAGCCCGCTAACTACCAGACGCTGTATTACTGGCTGCGGGTGCTGGTGCGCTACCGGGCGGGCATTGGTATCATCGGCTTTGGCTTTACCAAGCTGATGCCGACGCAGTTGCCGTACCCGTCGCTGGGTTTGCTGAACACGAACTTCGGCGACCTGACGGCGCAGAAAATTTACTGGCTGTCCATCGGTATCGTTCCCTGGTACGAGGTATTCGCCGGGGTAGTCGAGGTGCTGGCCGGGGCGCTGCTGTTCTTCCGGGCAACGACCTTCTGGGGGCGGTGCTGCTGTTCGGCGCGCTGGCCGACATCGTGTACGTCAATCTGGCGTACGATGGGGGCGTTCATGTCTATAGTTCGTACTTCGTACTGCTGGCCGGCTTTCTACTGGCCTATTACATTCCCGATCTGTACAACCTCCTGATCCGGGAGCGGCCAACGGTGCCGCACTACTTCGCCCCCGTTTTTCGGGTTGGCAGCAGGTGAGCCGGGTGACCCTAAAAACGGCGGCCATCGGTATTTTTTTAGTGCTGCTGTTCTGGGTACAATGGGTCAACTTTCGCTACGACCCGTACAAACAACCCGCACAGAAAGGACTGTCGGAACTGCGTGGTAACTACGCCGTGACGGAATTCCGGCTAAACAATCAGCTCGTTCCGGAATCGCCGTCGGACACGGTGCGCTGGCAGGAAGCGACCTTCGAAAACTGGTCGACACTAACGTTCAAGGTGAACCGGCCCACCCCGCTGGATCTCTCGAACGGGGGCGGCTCGCCCATGCGTGACCTCAACCGGACGTTCGAGCTAACGGGCGTTGGCGGTGGGCAACGGATGTTCTACTACGATGCTGATTCAACGAACCACGTACTGTACTTGCAGGATAAATACCGTCCGCAGTCGGACCGGAGCGAGCGACTGTCGGCGGATCTGGTGCGGGACAAACCTAAAAAGAAACAGAAACCGGCTGCTGACTGGATACCCGCCGACGCCCGCGCCCGCATCGGCGACGAAGACGCCAAAATCGACGCGCTGGCCCGCAGTACCCGACGCACGAAAGGCATCAAATCAGAAGCGGATCGGGAAGACGGTACCCGTAAGCATATGGTCCTGCATTACCAGACCACCGACGGTTCGCACGTAGTTTTGACGGGCGTCAGCGAAACGAACGACTCGATTCGGGTCGTGCTCGACCGTGTGCAGCGCAACTACGCCTTGTCGAAGAGCACGCTCAATGCGGGGGCGTATTGAGGTGGCCTCACGGCAGCGGCCGACCGTCCCCGGCCCCTCCCGCGACGGCGGACCGCCTAAAACAGGAGAGGGGTGACTAGTAGCATGCAATACTGTAACTGTTAGTCTATTTTGAAGAGAGTAAGTGGTAAAATATTGTCTGTCGTTTACAAAACCCCTCTCCTGTTTTAGGAGAGGGGCCGGGGGTGAGGTTAGGGCCATCCCACCCCTCCAAACTCACACACGTAATTCATTTATCGATCAACCGAACAAGCTATGAAATCACTGCACAAACTAATCGCGATCCTGCTGGCGCTCTTGTCAACGCTGGCGTTCACGGCCGATACGCCTTACGAAGAAAGTATCCGGGACTGGCAGAAGAAACGAATTGAAGGCCTGAAAAGTGAAAACGGCTGGCTGAATCTAGCAGGGCTGTTCTGGCTGAAAGAAGGTGAAAATACCTTGGGCAGCAGCGATAAAAACAGCATCGTCTTCCCGTCCGACCACAGCAAAGCATCACTGGGTAAGCTGACGCTAAAGAACGGCACCGTTACGTTCGACGCAGCCCCTAACGCGGCTGTCTCGGTGGCCGGGCAACCGGTGACGCAGCACGAGGTATTTCCATACACCAAACCGGTAGTGCTGGAACATCAGTCGCTGCGCTGGTTCATTATCAAGCGGGGCGACAAGTTTGCGGTGCGGCTGCGCGATCTGGAAAGCCCGGAGGTGAAAGCGTTTGCCGGCATTCCCACGTTTCCAATCAATGAGCAATGGCGCGTGAAAGCGAAGTTTGTACCAACGACCGGCGAAAAAATCGGTATTGTCGACATTACGGGTCGGGCGTCGCAGGAAGACTCTCCCGGTCGGCTGGTGTTCACTGTTGACGGGAAAGAACAGATGCTTATTCCGACGGGTACCGCCGAACATCTGTTTGTGGTCTTCGCCGATCAGACGACCCGGCACGAGACCTATGGCGGGGGCGTTTTCTGGACCTGAAAGGACCCGACGCCAACGGACTTGTCGACCTGGATTTCAACAAAGCCTACAACCCGCCCTGCGCCTTTACGCCCTACGCCACCTGCCCGACCCCGCCGAAAGAAAACCGCCTGACGGTAGCTATCCGGGCCGGTGAGCAGTATAAAGGCGATCACTAAGCCGCTCGCTGCTGATGACGAACAGAACATGCTGGCGTGCTGGTTTCCTGCTGGGTATGGTTGGGTTGATGGCTGGTTTTCGCCCGACGACAAGGTTTCCGTTGACCCCCTCCGCGCAAACCCGTTCACTGGACACCATCCCTACGCCCGTTCGCTTTGGCTTTGGTCGACCGGCTACAACGGCTGAGCTAACCCGGCTGGACATCGACGTGCGACCCGACGGGAAGGGGTTACCGGCGGGGGCTGGAATGGCCGTACGAGGTAAGACTATCTTCGCGACTAAATGTGCCGTCTGCCACGGTGTCGGGGGAACGGGCGGACCCGGTGGAGCCCTGGTGACGACAACTACGGCCACCACAGCTGTTGTGGGTAAACGGCCCGACAAAACCATCGGCAACTACTGGCCCTACGTGACAACGGTCTTTGACTATGTCCGCCGGGCCATGCCGTTCAACGAGCCCGGTTCGCTAACCGACGAGGAGGTTTACCACCTGACCGCCTACCTGCTCCACGCGAATGGCATCATCGACGAGAAAGCGGTCATTACCGCGCAGACCTTACCGAAGGTGGTGATGCCTGCCCAGAAATTATTTATCCCGGACGACCGACGCGGTGGCCCCGAAATCCGGTAACAGACAAAATTTTTGACAGGATTACAGCCGGGCCGCCGGGCGGATTTACAGGATTGCAGTCGGGCTGCCGGTTGAACTACCAATTCTTTGACCCATCCGAAATCCTGCAATCCTGTCAAAACCCTTTTCTATGAAAAAAGTAAATCGTCGGACATGGCTAAGTGGGGCTGCTACGGCCGCTGTTGCCATTGCGCAGACGGCTACGGGCAAAGCGGTGCAGGTGGGTGTCCCGATAGAACAGTTCTGGGCCGATGACCCAACCAAGCAGCCGGGTGGCGCTCCACCAGGTATTCCGCCCGGTCAGGTTGGGACGCGGTCGCCGTTTGAGAAGCTGGTGAAAAGCCCATCGGATATTTCGTCGCGGACGCCGTTACAGGATTTGCATGGTATCCTGACACCGTCTGACCTTCACTTCGAGCGGCACCATAACGGCGTTCCGGCCATCGACCCGGCGAAGCACGAACTGTTGATTCACGGTATGGTCGACAAACCGCTTGTGTTTACCCTGGCTGATCTGAAACGCTTTCCGTCGGTGTCACGCATCGCCTTTCTGGAATGCTCCGGCAACTTCCGGACTGGCAAGGAAACCTTGAGTCCACAGGACATCTGCGGCCTGACGAGCCAAAGCGAGTGGACAGGCGTATCGCTGGCAACGCTGTTTCGGGAGGTGGGCATTAAACCCGGCGCGCGCTGGTTTCTGGCCGAAGGGGGCGATGCAGCTTTGATGACGCGGAGCATACCCGTGCAGAAAGGCTGGGACGATGCTATTGTCGCCTACGCTCAGAACGGCGAAGCCCTACGACCCGAACAGGGCTATCCGGTACGGCTGTTTCTGCCGGGCTGGGAGGGAAATACAAGCGTGAAATGGCTACGCCGACTCGAGCTCGGCGACGCGCCCTGGCAGACTCGTGAAGAAACATCGAAATACACGGAGGCCGTTGGCGAGGGCAAAATTCGCCAGTTCAGCTTCGATATCGACGCCCGCTCGATCATTACGTTTCCGGCTTATCCGGCTCCCGTGCAGCGGGGCTGGATCGAGATTCGGGGCTTGGCCTGGAGTGGGCGGGGTACCGTCGAGCGGGTTGAGGTCAGTACCGACGCGGGAAAAAGCTGGCAGGTGGCCACGCTGCAACAGCCGGTACTCGATAAAGCACATACCCGCTTCCGACTGCTCTGGCACTGGAACGGCGACGAGACCGAAATCATGAGCCGGGCTATCGACAGTACAGGTTATGTGCAGCCTACCTACCGGCAACTGCTCGATGCGCGGGGAGGTAACAGTGGCTACCACATGAACCCCATAACCGCCTGGCAAATCAAACGGGACGGCCGCGTGCTGCACCGACCCGAAACACGGTAACGCTGTCTGCTCGGCTGGTGTGGCTGGTCGGCAGCACAGCACAACTCCTAAAAACATTTGAATTTTGAGTCAATCAACATACGATGCGGTCGTCGTCGGAGCGGGACCGAACGGGCTGGCTGCGGCCATTACCCTACAGCGGACGGGCCTGTCGGTACTGCTTGTCGAAGGAAAGGAAACGGTCGGGGGCGGGCTACGATCGGCGGAACTAACCCTGCCCGGTTTCCGGCACGACATCGGCTCGGCTATTCACCCGATGGCGGTCGGGTCGCCATTTTTTCAATCCGTACCACTGGCTGATTTCGGGCTGCGCTTTGTACAGCCACCGGTTGCCGCTGCACACCCGCTCGACGGTGGCCGGGCAGCTGCCTTGCGGGGTACGGTGGGCGATACGGCCCGGTCGCTGGGAGCCGATGGACAGACTTACCGCGATTTGCTGGAACCGTTGGTTGACCGCTGGCCGGGTCTGGCTCCCGACGTGCTGGGGCCGCTGGGTTTTCCGAATCATCCCCTCGACTTTGCCGCCTTCGGTCTGAACGCCATTCAGCCCATCACGTTGCTGGCGAAGCGATTTAAAACCCCCGAAGCCCAGGCACTGCTGGCCGGGATGGCGGCTCACGCGACGTTACCCCTAACCAGCCTGACCACCTCGGCAATTGCGCTGGTGCTCATGACCGTGGGCCACCGGCACAACTGGCCAGTACCGGTAGGGGGCTCCGAAGCCATCGCGCAGGCATTAGCCGGGTATTTCCAGTCCATCGGCGGTACGATCATTACCAACTGGCCGGTCAGGTCACTGGATGAATTACCCCCCGCCCGCGCCGTACTGCTCGACGTAACACCCCGGCAGATGCTGGCGCTGGCGGGGAATCGATTTTCAACACTGTATCGGCGGCAACTCGAACGGTTTCAGTACGGGATGGGCGTCTTTAAGATCGACTGGGCGCTCGACGGACCAATTCCCTTTACGGCATCGGCCTGTCGGCAGGCGGGTACGGTGCATATTGGGGGTACGCTGGACGAAATCCGGCTGGCCGAGCAGCAGACCGCAGCGGGTAACCACCCCGACCGGCCGTTCGTCCTGCTGGCGCAACAAAGCCTGTTCGACGACAGCCGCGCGCCCGCCGGGAAGCACACCGCCTGGGCCTATTGCCACGTCCCGAACGGCTCGACCGTTGACCGAACCGACGCCATCGAACAGCAGATCGAACGGTTTGCGCCCGGCTTCCGCGATCAGATTCTGGCGCGCCATACGCTGAACACGACCCAGCTGGAGACGTACAATCCGAACTTTATCGGGGGCGATATCAACGGCGGCCGACTCGATATTACGCAGCTCTTCACGCGCCCCGTCATCTCCCTGTCGCCCTACAACACTTCCGCGAAAGGTATCTATGTCTGCTCATCGTCGACCCCGCCCGGTGGTGGTGTTCATGGTATGTGCGGCTTCCACGCAGCTGATCGGGCGATGAAAGACTTGTTCAGCTAGAAGGCCCGGTGCGTAATCCTGCGGCTCGTGAATGATATAGGGATAGTTTTACCGCGCCATTTGCGAAAAGTCAGACGATAGATTTTGTCCATTTGCAAACAGCAGACCAACGACTCGTGTTTAGTCGAGATGAGTTCCTTTCTCGACAGTGTCTCGTGAATTTTAATCATACAAAAGCTGACTCGTTTCTTCCGTCGGATGGGGAAATGAGTACATTAATTCGTCAGTTCGACTGGGCCAAAACGCCCATTGGTGAACTGGATCAGTGGCCCGTCAGCCTGCGCACGGTGGTACGCATGACGCTTACGTCCCGCTTTCCCATGCTTATCTTCTGGGGCCCCGCGTTGATTACTTTTTACAACGATGCCTTTCGCCCCAGTCTGGGCAACGAAGGCAAACACCCGTCTTCGCTGGGTCAGCCCGGTCACATCAGCTGGTCCGAAACCTGGCCTGTTATCGGGCCGATGATCGACACAATCATGGCCGGGGGCGAGTCCGTCTGGTTTGAAGATCAGAAACTGCCGATCTACCGCGAAGGCCATATGGACTACGCCTACTGGACGTACTGTTTCAGCGCCCTCACTGACGACGAGGGCGACATCAATGGCGTACTGGTAACCTGCACCGAAACGACAAAGACCGTCGAGAGTATCGAGCAACTTCAGGAGAGTCAGCGCTTTGCGGATAGTCTGTTTTACCATTCGCCGATTGCCAATGTGGTCTTTATGGGGCCGGACATGACGGTTCACATGGCCAATGAGGCAATGCTGTCGATATGGGGCCGCGACAGATCGGTTGTAGGGCTGCCGTTTCTGGACGCGCTGCCGGAACTGGGTTCGACCCACAAGATGCAGCGCCTACGCACCGTGTGGCAGACGGGCGAACCGTTTTATCAGACCGAAGAGCGATTCGATCTGATCCGCTACGGACAGCCTTATACTGGCTACTACAACTACGTTTACGAGGCTTTACGCAGCGCTACCGGCGAAATAAACGGTGTCAGTTGCTCGGTTTATGAAGTCACCGAGCAGGTGCTGACCCGCAAAGCAATTGCTGCCAGCGAAGCGCGGTTGCGGAGTCTGGTGGAGAGCGCGCCCTTTCCCATTGCCCTCTACGTGGGCGAACGGATGCATATCGAGCTGGCCAACCGGTCTATTATGGACGTGTGGGGGAAAGGGTACGACGTAATTGGCAAGAGTTATCAGGATATTCTGCCCGAACTGGCCAGTCAGCCGATCTTCGCGCAGGTAGAAGGCGTTCGTCAGACGGGCGTAGCTTTCCACGCCCGCCATCAGCAGGTAGATATTGTTATCGACGGGCGGTTACAGCCCTTTTACTTCAATTACAGCTTTACCCCCGTGCTGGACGAGAACGGGCAGGTGTACGGGGTTATGAACACGGCCGCCGAGGTAACCGACCTGGTGCTGGCCCAGCAGGCGCTGGCCGAGAGCGAAGCGCGCTACCGAGAGCTGGCGCAGGATCTGGAACACCAGATTGAGAACCGGACGTACGAACTGGCGTCGGCGAATGAAGAGCTGGCCGCCAGCAACGAAGAGTACGCGGCCATCAATGAAGAACTGGAAGGAGCCAACCGGTTGCTGAGCCGCTCGAACGATAATCTGCAACAGTTTGCCTACGTAGCCAGCCACGATTTGCAGGAGCCGCTGCGCAAGATTCAGCAGTTTGGTAACCTGCTCCAGCTGCGCCAGACCAAACAAGCGCTCGATTCCGAATCGGTCGCCTATATCGAGCGGATGCAGTCGGCTGCCAGCCGGATGTCGACGCTGATTCGGGATATTCTGACCTATTCGCGGATCGATACCCACCAGGAAGCAAACCACCCGGTTCCGCTCACCGAAGTCATGGCGGAAGTGCGGACGAATCTGGAACTGTCGATTAACGAGACAGGAGCGGTGCTGCTGGTGGATGAGTTGCCGACGGTTTCCGGCGATTTCGCTCAGCTGAGCCAGCTATTTCAGAATCTACTGAGCAATGCGTTAAAATTCCGAAAGGCAGATACAACGCCCGTTCTTCAGGTTCAGACGGCGCTGGTGCCAGCCGATCAGTTGCCCGTCGGGGTGCATCCGGCCCGTTCGACCCGGGCGTACTACCGAATCGACGTGAAAGACAACGGGATCGGTTTCGACCCCAAATACGTCGACCGGATTTTTCAGGTTTTTCAGCGGCTGCACGGCAAGGGTGAGTACGAAGGCACGGGCATCGGACTGGCGATCTGCCAGCGGGTAGCCGCCAATCACGGCGGTACGATTACGGCCCACAGCCAGCCGGGGGAGGGGCTACGTTCAGCGTTTACCTGCCAGCGCAGGCCTGAGCCCGCGCGCTGCCGGGCATCCGAAAGCGGTTTGGACTGGGCGGGTCCGCACCGACCTTTCTAATATCTTCTAATTTCCTTCTCAGGCCGTTTTAATAACCGGGCGGTTCCTTTGTATCAGTTCAGCACCGATACAAGGTTATGAAACTCCCAAATATCCCCGTTCGCCAATCCGACGTCCGGCGGTCGGCCGACCGTCGGACCGCATCCATTCTGCTTTATGGCTTTGGGCTGGCACTGGCGCTTTCGCTGGTGTTCAACGGGTTTCTATTGTACGAAAAAAGCCACCTCGAACGCATACGCGCGGCCGAGCTGAGCGACGCTTACCAGCCCATCGACAACATGGTCTGGCAGCAGGAACTTTCCGAATGCCGGCGGGCCAACGAGCAGAAAGACAGCCTTATTCTTCGCCTGGCGCAGGCACCCAACGCACCCCCCGGCGAAACCCGGCAGGGTCCGGCAATTGCCGTTCAGCACCCGCCATCCAACCGCTAACAAGTTCAGCCACAACGGCTCATCCTCAAATCAATCAATTAACCAATATAATTTCTTTGCCGTGGTACAGTCCACCTTTCAACATACAACCATCATGAAAAAAAGCCTTGTGCTGATGAGCCTGAGCATGGTACTATGCCTGGCCAGTTGCGCTAAGAAAGAAGAAGAAAAGCAGGAAGCGGTCGAGTATCAGGTAACCAGTCCACTTCAGAAAGACACGACAATTACCAAAGAGTACGTCGGTCAGGTCAGGGCTATCCGCCACATCGAGATGCGGGCGCAGCAGCGGGGCTACATTCAGAACATCTACGTCGACGAAGGGCAGTCCGTCAATCAGGGGCAGATGATGTTCCAGATCATGCCCAAACTCTACGAAGCTGAATTGCAGAAGGCGGAAGCCGAAGCCAACTACGCTGACATCGAGTACCAGAACACCAAAAAACTGGCCGACAGCAAGATCGTGGCCCCGACCGAACTGGCGATGGCCAACGCCAAATTCAACAAAGCTAAAGCCGATGTGTCGATGGCGCAGGCGCACCTGGGCTTTACCAAAATCCGGGCTCCGTTCAGCGGTATCATGGACCGGTTTCAGGTGCGGCTCGGCAGCCTCGTCGACGAAGGCGATCTGCTCACCACCCTGTCCGACAATAGCGAGATGTGGGTGTATTTCAACGTGCCGGAAGCCGAATACCTCGATCTGAAAGACAAAACCAGCGAGGCAAATCTGAGCAGCGTTGGCCTCAAAATGGCTAACAACAAGCTCTTCCCATATCCGGGCAAGGTGCAGACTATCGAAGCCGACTTCAACAACGCGACCGGTAACATTGAATTCCGGGCTACGTTCCCCAACCCCAAAGGGCTGCTGCGGCACGGCGAAACGGGTAACATCGAGATGAAGGTGCCCATCAAAAACGCCGTGATTATCCCGCAGAAAGCCACGTTCGAGGTGCTGGAGAAGAAGTACGTTTACGTGATCGACAAAGACAATAAAGTGCGGTCGAGAGAGATTAAAGTAGCCGCCGAAATGCCGCACATCTTCGTCATCAGCTCCGGGCTGAACAAAGACGACAAGATTCTGCTGGAAGGACTGCGTCAGGTGAAAGAGAATGAAAAAATCGCTTACAAATTCGAGAAGCCACAAAGTGTGATCTCGAATCTGGGTCTGTACGCCGAATAATCAGCGAGTCTAAAATCAGAAGACATGTTCACAAAATTCATCAAACGACCCGTATTCGCGATCGTGATCTCGGTCATGATCGTCTTTGTCGGGGTGCTGGCGATCAAGAAACTGCCGATTTCGCAGTTTCCCGACATTGCCCCCACCACGGTCAACATCTTCATTGACTATCCCGGATCGAGCGCCGACGTACTGGTTAAATCGACGCTGATTACGCTGGAGCAGGCCCTCAACGGGGTGCAGGATATGCGCTACATCGCTACCGACGCCACCAGTGCCGGTGAAGCCACCCTCCGGATCATCTTCGAACCCGGCACCGACCCCAACGACGCCGTCGTTCGGGTAAAAACGCGTGTCGACCAGGTGATGCCGCTGCTGCCCGAACTGGTACAGCGCGAAGGGGTTATCATCACCCCGATTCAGCCGAGTATGCTGATGTACGTCAACCTCTTCTCGACGGCCAAGAACATCGACGAAAAGTTCCTGTTCAACTACGCCACGGTGAAGATGATCCCCGAAATCCAGCGGACGAAGGGTATTGCGCGGGCGCAGATTCTGGGTAGCCGCCGGTACGCTATGCGCGTATGGCTGAACCCCGACCGGATGCGGGCCTACAACATTTCCGTGGAGGAAGTGATGAAGGCAATGGGCGAACAAAGCATCATTGGGCGGCCGGGCCGACTCGGGCAAAGCTCCGGTATCGCGGCTCAGTCGCTGGAATACGTACTGACCTACAAGGGCCGGTATAGCGACCCGAAAGAGTACGAAGGCATTATTATCCGGGCCAACTCGGCGGGGGAAAGCATTCACCTGCGCGACATTGCCCGCGTCGAACTGGGTAGCGAATTCGTCAACATCTACTCCAACCTCGACGGCCACCCGTCGGCGGCTATCGTCCTGCGGCAGAACTACGGCAGTAACGCCAGCGACGTAATCGACGAAGTAAAAGAGAAGCTGGAAGTGATGAAAGAGTCGTTCCCGCCGGGTGTCGACTACAAAATCAGCTACGACGTATCGAACTTCCTAGACGCGTCGATCGAGCAGGTTATCGATACGCTGCGCGACGCCTTTATCCTGGTGGCCCTCGTCGTGTTCCTGTTCCTGGGCGACTGGCGGTCGACGCTCATCCCGATTCTGGCGGTGCCGGTGTCGCTGATTGGTGCCTTCTTCGTGATTCAGGCGTTCGGTTTGTCCATCAACCTGATTACGCTCTTCGCCCTTGTACTGGCTATCGGTATCGTGGTCGATGATGCCATTGTGGTGGTCGAGGCCGTGCACGCCAAGATGGAGGAAAAGCCGTATCTGACGCCCTTTGGGGCCGTTAAGCAGGTGCTGGGCGAAATCAGCGGAGCCATTATCGCCATCACGCTCGTCATGGTGTCGGTATTCCTGCCGATCTCGTTCATGACCGGCCCGGTCGGTACGTTCTACCGGCAGTTCTCGATCACAATGGCCAGTTCGATCGTTATCTCGGCCCTGATCGCCCTGACGCTGACGCCCGTACTGTGCGCCATGCTGCTGAAAAATCACCACGGCCATCCGCCGAAGAAAAACCTGCTGACCCGCGCCATCGATGGCTTCAACCGGCGATTCGACAAGCTGACCGGCTGGTATGTGGGTATTCTGAAGCTGATCGTGAGCCGGCGCGTGCTGACGTTCCTGATTCTGGGCGGCTTCTGCGTGGGTATTTTCCTCGAAAACCAGGTGCTGCCAGCGGGTTTCATCCCGAACGAAGACCAGAGTACGATCTACGCCATCATCCAGACCCCGCCGGGCTCGACGCTGGAGCAGACCAACCAGGTATCACGGCGGTTGCAGAAGATTTGCGAAGAAGTGCCGGGTATCGAGTCCGTATCGTCGCTGGCGGGTTACGAGATCATGACCGAGGGTCGGGGTTCCAACGCCGGTACCTGTCTGATCAACCTCAAAACGTGGTCGCAGCGGGATAAGAACGTGAAAGAGATCATGGAAGAGCTGGAAGGCAAAACCCGTAATCTGGGCGCGACCATCGAGTTCTTCGAGCCACCGGCCATTCCCGGCTTTGGTACATCCGGCGGTTTCTCGATGCGTCTGCTCGACAAAAACACGGATACCGACTACAGCGAGTTCGACAAGATCAACAAGGAGTTCATGGCTAACCTGGCCAAGCGCCCCGAGCTGACGGGTCTGTTCACCTTCTTCGCGGCCAACTATCCGCAGTACGAACTGGAAATCGACAACCAGCTGGCGATGCAGAAAGGCGTGTCGATCGGTAAGGCGATGGACAACCTGAACATCCTGATCGGTAGTACCTACGAGCAAGGGTTTATCAAGTACAACCAGTTCTTCAAGGTATATGTGCAGTCGGACCCCAGTTTCCGCCGGTTACCGTCTGACCTGCTGAACCTGTTCGTGAAAAACGACGAGGGTGAAATGGTGCCGTACTCGGCCTTTATGAAGCTGAAGAAAGGGCAGGGACCAAACGAGATTACCCGGTTCAACCTGTACAACTCGTCGGCTATTCAGGGTTTGCCCGCCAAAGGCTACACCACCGCCGATGCCATTGCGGCCATCCGGGAGGTAGCGGCCAAGACGCTGCCGAAAGGCTACGACGTGGCTTTTGAAGGCTTGTCGTACGACGAATCCATCCGGGGCAACGAGTCGCTGGTTGTGTTCCTGATCGTGATTGCCTTCGTATACATGGTACTGGCGGCTCAGTACGAAAGCTTCATCATTCCGCTGGCGGTACTGTTCTCGCTGCCGGTCGGGATCTTCGGTTCGTTCTTCACGCTGCAACTGCTGGGGCTGGAAAACAACATCTACGCCCAGATCGGTCTGATCATGCTTATCGGTCTGCTCGGTAAAAACGCCGTACTGATCGTGGAATTCGCCGTGCAGAAACGAGCGGAGGGGGCCACGATTCTCAACGCAGCTATCGAAGGGGCAAAGGTTCGTTTTCGCCCGATTCTGATGACCTCGTTTGCCTTCGTCGCCGGTCTGATTCCGCTGATTATCGCGACGGGTGCCGGGGCCATCGGTAACCGGACCATCGGGGCGTCGGCGCTGGGGGGTATGTTGTTCGGTACCATTTTTGGGGTCGTCATCATCCCCGGTCTGTACTACATATTCGCCCACCTGGCCGACGGCCGGAAGCTGATCCGGGGTGAAGAAGAAATGCCATTAACTGAAGAAATCGAGCACCATGTTTAAACGAATTGCCACAATAGGTCTGGGCGTTGTTGGGCTGTCGGTTGCCTTCACAGCCTGCAAAACCCCGGCTCTGGTCGTTAAGAATGAAAACCGCGCCGTTCCGGTCAACTACAACACCCGGACCGGGGAGGACTCGCTGAATACCGGGCTGATGCAATGGCAGCAGTTCTTCACCGATCCAAACCTTGATTCGCTGATTTCTCAGGCCCTGCGTAACAACCAGGAACTGAACATCACGACGCAGGAACTGACGCTGGCCCAGAACGAGGCCAACGCCCGCCGGGGGGAATACATGCCCTTCGTGGGCCTGCGCGCCGAAGCCGGTGTCGACCGGCCGGGCCGCTACACGCTGCAAGGGGCCACGGAAGAAGCCCTGACCATCCGGGATCGCAAGATCCCGGATCCGCTGTCGAACTTCGCCATCGGTGGTGTTGCCAGCTGGGAAGTCGATATCTGGCGCAGGCTGCGCAACGCCCGGCAGTCGGCTATTCTGCGGTATCAGGCCAGCACTGAAGGTCGGAACTTCATGATTACCAACCTGATCGGAGAAATAGCATCGTCGTACTACGAACTGCTGGCCTACGATAATCAGCTGGTAATTCTGAAGGAAAACATCGAGATTCAGAGCAACGCCCTCCGCATCGTTCGCATTCAGAAGGAAGCCGCCCGCGTGACCGAACTGGCCGTACGCCGGTTTGAAGCGCAGGTGCTGAACACCCGTGAGCGGCAGTTTACGGTGCAGCAGCGGATCGTGGAAACGGAAAACCGGATCAACTTCCTCGTCGGTCGGTATCCGCAGCCCGTAGCCCGGACGACGCAGTCGTTCGCGACGATGATGCCCGCCATCATGCACGCGGGTATCCCGTCGCAGCTGCTGGCCAACCGCCCCGACATCAAACGGGCTGAGCTGGACCTGGCCGCTGCCAAACTCGACGTACAGGTGGCCCGCGCCAATTTCTACCCCCGGCTCGATATCAATGCCGGCCTTGGGTTTGCCGCGTTCAATCCGATGTTCATCCTGTCGACGCCCCAGTCGCTGATGTATTCGCTGGTGGGTGGGCTAACGGCTCCGCTGGTCAACCGGATCGGCATCAAGTCGGTGTATCAAAGCGCCAACGCCCGGCAGACGCAGGCCGTTTACAACTACGAACGGACCATCCTGAACGCGTACGTTGAAGTAGCCAACCAACTGGCGAATATCAACAACCTGCAAAGCAGCTACGACCTGAAAACGCAGGAAGTGCTGGCCCTGACCCAGTCGACTGACATCGCTAATACGCTGTTTGGTAACGCCCGTGCCGACTACATGGAGGTACTGCTTACCCAGCGGGAAGCCCTCGATGCCCGCTTCGATCAGGTCGACACCCGGCAGCAGCAGATGATGGCTGTTATCAATATCTACCGCGCCCTCGGTGGCGGCTGGCGATAACTAGTGCAGCATAACGACAACGCCCCCCTGCTCATCGAACAGGGGGGCGTTGTCGTTATAAACGGTTGAGAGCGGGAGAGAGACCGGCCGACGGTTAATCGGTATATCGTTTGACCAGCTTGAAGAACAGCCCAACGAGCAGGATGCCAATGAGTTTGCCCAGCAGGTTCCAGCCCGCCGGCCAGCCCGGTTTGGGTAGCCGGGCAAAGCCGGTAAAGAGTCCATACAGCACGGCGAGCAAACAAGCCATGCCCACCAGCAACACCAGAAACCTAGTCATGATCGCATCGGCAGTTGCTTACCGGGATTTTCTCAACGGGATTAGGCGCACCCGCCGGTAGCCGGAACCGCACTATCAAACAGCATCCCCGTACACAGGCAGTATTTGCCGCCCGTTCGGGCCAGTATGTCGCAGTTCCGGCAGGTGGCGCACTGCTGCCAGAACTGAGCATCGTGGGTCAGTTCCGAGAAGGCTACCGGCCGGAAGCCAAGCTCCCTGTTCAGGTCCATGACGAGTTGACCGGTGGTGATACTGAACAGTTTGGTATCGGGAAATAGCCGACGACTCAGGGTGAACAGTGCCTGCTTCAGTCGATGTGCCACACCCTGATGCCGGAAGTCGGGGGCCACGATCAGGCCCGACTGCGACACAAACGCACCATTGTCCCAAGTGTCGAGGTACGTAAAGCCGACCCACCGTCCGTCGGGTAGGGTGGCGATAATGGCGGTGCCCGCCTGCATTTTTTGCCGGATATAGTCTGGCGTGCGACCGGCAATACCGGTGCCCCGGTCCTGGGCACTCAGCTGCATCTGCTGACAGATCGACTCGGCCTGCATCAGGTGCTCAGCGGAGGCAACGCAGATAGTATAGTCAGTAAACATGATAATGAAGCCTGAATGGCTTTTTCGTGGCTGATTACGGAAGACAGGAGGTGATCTGACGACGATACTCGGCCCTGAGCGCCTTCGGCAGCAGATAATGAATAACCTCCGCCCGGGCGTCCCGCTTGTCCAGCAGGCGGCTCAGCTGAAAGACGTACACCGAGCAGACGGCATTGCTGATTCGGGGTTCTGCATGAAGCAGCAGGTCTTCGGCGGCAAGTAAACAGTGCTTCACGGCCCTGAATCGATTCTGGTGGGCCAGCACGGAGGTGACTTCGCAGAGCTTATGCAGGGTCACGAACACGCTGGTTCCGCCCGGCAGCGCTTTAAACGTAGCAGCGGCCTCCGGAATTTGTTCGGCTAATAGCTGCCGTAAATTGGTTTGATCGATGGTTGTACGCATGGCCTGATTGATTTGTCAACACCGTGTGCCAACAGCAGGCCAGTTCAGTCAGGAAACGGGTAATGCGCTATTAATCTGACCGGTAGAAAATGGACGGTGATCGACGGCAGCGTAAAGACTACCATATTGGTCAACTAGCTTTTCCATTTCGGTAGGGTTGCCTGATTCGCCCCTGTGAACTGGCGGTAGAAACAGGCCCGTTCAGCTGCATACCCGCCCCATACATAGTTCGGCCGCCCTGCCTGGGTAGCAGAACGGCCGAATCGCGATTGGTGTGGATAGAAGAAATAGGCTGTTACTGACTGTCGCCCGTCAGGGCGGGTTGCAGATTTGTGAGCACGCTGAGCCGGGTTGGTTTCTCAAAGTCGCCGGGCGTTCCCCTGCCCGAAAACAGCCGGTAGCTGGTTACATCTTTCTGATCTTCGTTGGGCAATGCAGAGTCAACTTCGTAGGTGAACTCAAAGGTGAGTGGTGCTTCCGTACTGAGCACGGCATAAAGACCGTCGAAGAGCGTATTGTCGCCCCACAGCGTTAGGGAGCGCGGGTCGAAGTTGGCCCCGGCGAGGTTGTTGGCGTGCCCAACGCTGGGCTGGGCAAAATTGGTCTTGAAGAACAGGATGACGGCATTGAAGCGGATACCGTGCGATAGGTCGGGACTGGTCAGGCTGACGGTCCGGCGAAGGCCATCGGTAGCCTGGCTAACGGACACCTCGTACGATTCAACGGTAAATTTCTCGGTTTTGACAGTGATCGGCATAGCGGTAAGGAGTTATGCTCCCTTTGTCGCTAATCAACAGATCGCGGGTAACAGTCCGCCGAAAAGTAATGGTAGCGTATAAGTCAGCTACTGACGTGCATTATGGTACCTGCCGAAGCAACAGATCATTGGTAATCGAGTCGCGATGGGAGTAGGGGAGCTGCGGGTACACGGTTTCGACAGAAAATGAAGAAGCCCTGTAATCGCTTGTATTACAGGGCTTCTTCGTACTTTAAGTGTGACCACGAGTGGACTCGAACCACCATGCCTTGCAGCACCACCCCCTCAAGATGGCGTGTCTACCAATTTCACCACGTGGCCATTCCGTGATTGTGGGTGCAAACATAGGGAATTGTGGCTCTATTGCCAAATACGGCCCGTTTTCTTTTTGGATTTTTGGTTTCGAACAGCCCTTATCCGGCTAAAATTTCGTACTTTTATCTTTCCAATTACCTGTTAAACACGTTGTCTTATGGCACTGGAATTAGTCGGAAAACTCATAAAAACACTGCCCGAAGTATCGGGTCAAAGCCAAAAGGGCCCCTGGAGCAAGCAGGAGTTCGTACTCGAAACGCTGGATAGTCAATACCCGAAAAAGGTGTGTCTGACGGCCTGGGGCGAGAAGGTAAATGACCTGAAACAATTTGCCACGGGCGATACGCTGAAGGCGACGTTCAGTGCTGAATCGCGGGAATACAACGACCGCTGGTACACCGAACTGCGGGCCTTCCGCATTGAAATTGCCGAAGGTGAAGCGGCAGCGCCATCAGCACCCGCTGGCGGTGGGTATTCGTCGCGCCCGGCACAGTCTGCGCCGGCTTCGGCACCGAGCAAGCCAGCAGCTGCGTCGTTCAACAGTGCGTTTGACGACGACGAAAGCAACGACCTGCCTTTCTAAGGTAAGCCAATAAAAAAAGCCGCTTTTAAAGCGGCTTTTTTCGTGTGATCCGGCTGGGATTCGAACCCAGGACCCATACATTAAAAGTGTATTGCTCTACCAGCTGAGCTACCAGATCAGAAGGTCGTTGACTCGTATGACGAAACCCGTTTCCCTGATTGTGGTGCAAAAGTATGCCCTTAATTGGTCCAATGCAAGCCTTTGTCCTTAAAATAAGCCTATTTCTTTCATTGCTGATGGCGTCGGGCGCGTGGGCCGCTGACCGGGCCGACACGTTGCGTCGAGCCGATTCGCTCTTTGCCGCTGATGCTCAATCGGATGCGGCCCGGCTCTACGAAGCGGTACTGTCGGGGGGCTTCATCCCGACGGATGCCATGCTGCTGAAATTAGCCAGTGCTGCCGAACGGCAGAGCGACGTGCCGCACCTGTTATACTACCTGCAAATTTATTTCGACCGCCACCCCGACGATGCGGTGCTGCGCCGGATGAACGACATTGCGCGGACCAATAACCTGGGGGGCTACGAAACCGACGACCTCAATTATTTCTACCTGTTCTACAAACAGTACGGTATTTACTTCCAGCTGTTCCTGCTGGCACTGGCGATGTATTCGTTTGGGGTACTACTGACAAAATCACTGCGTCAGCAACCCATCCCCGCCCGGCAGAAGTGGGTGCTGCTGATCTATCTGATAGGCCTGTTGCTGTTTGTGAATCTGCCGCGCGGAGTTCGGTCTGGCATTACCAGCCACGACCGGGTGTTGCTCCGCACCGACCCCTCAGCCGCAGCACCCGTTGCCGAAGTGATCAGCCGGGGCAACAAACTCAATATCATCGGCAGCCGTGACATCTACCTCCGCGTCCGCTGGCGCAGTCAGTGGTACTACGTCCGCCAGGATCAGGTGTGGGTGATATGAATGATAGAGTGAGAGAATGATGGAATGAGTGAATGAATGGTTTGCGCCAGCCCTATTCACTCATTCCATCATTCTTTCACTCTATCATTGTTTAAGCGGTGAGTCTTTTTCCTTCGCGAGGGTGTTGTAGACCATTTTGTCCATGAAGGCGGGGAGGAGTTTGTTGAGGAAGACGGTGAGTTTGCCCTGACCGGTCAGGATCAGTTCGCGCTTGCGGGATTTTACCGCGCGGAGAATGTGGTCGGCGCACTCTTCGGCACTCATCATGCTTTCTTCGTCGCGCATCGTCTCGCCCTTTGCCTGTCCGTGGGCGTCGAGGGCGGCAACGCGGATGTTGGAGGCTGTGAAGCCGGGGCAGGCCGTCAGGACGTGAACGCCCGTGTGCAGCAGTTCCGTCCGCACGGCTTCCAGAAAGCCATTCATCGCAAACTTCGAGGCCGAATACCCCGCCCGGACGGGCAGACCCCGGAAGCCCGCAATCGACGAAATACCGACGATCGAGCCTTTGGCCTGGATGATGTGCGGCAGAGCGTAGCGCGTTGCGTAAACGGTGCCCATGAAGTTGATGTCCATCACTTTCTGAATCACAGCCGGGTCGGTGTCGATTAGCATGGAGCGCATCGAAATACCGGCGTTGTTAATCAGAATGTCGAGTCGGCCGAAGTGGGCGATGGTCTGATCGATCAGCTGCTTCACGTCGGCTTCCACGCTGACGTCGGCGGTGAGGGCTAGTACGGTGATGCCTGCCTGCTCAAGTTCGGCGCGGACGGTGGCGAGTGCAGCCGCGTTGCGGGCGCAGATAACGATGCGGGCACCTTCGCGGCCAAAGGCAAACGCCATCGCTTTGCCAATACCCGACGACGCGCCGGTGATGAGTACAATCTTATCCTTCATTGTACCGCGAAGATACGCATTCTGGCATCAGCGGATAAGCGTCACCGGCCCTTTAAACGTGCGTTTCGTTGTCTGGAGGAAGTAATAGTAAGTTCCCGTCGGCATGTCGGCTCCGTCCCAGGCGAATTTAGGATCACGCGAGGTAAAGACGATCCGCCCGTAGCGGTTGCTGATTTCTACACTCTTGAACTGTTCGGCGCAGGCATTGTCGGGCAGATTTTTCACCGTAAACACATCGTTCATACCGTCGCCGTTGGGGGTAAACACGTTCGGTACGGTAATCTCAGCGTTGACCGACTGATCTTTGATAACGAACGTGACAGTGGTAACGGCGGTATGCTGCGGCTGGCACGACCGGTCGTCGGCGGTGAAGTCGACCACAAACGTCGCTTCTGATTTGCCGCCCAGCAGTTCGCAGGTCGGTTTCCAGTCGAACGGCGAGGTCAGCGCGGCCCGGCCGGTTTTGCCCGTAAAATTCATGCCTGCCGCTTTCATGTCGAAGCCGCGCCCGACGCCCGTCAGCAGCAGCGTATCCCGGTCGGGGTCGTCGCCGGTCACGACAAACGAGCTGCCCCCCGCCTGCGGATCGGTACTGACCAGCATCGTCACCGTTTGCTGCGACAGCGACGTGCGTACGCTGGGCGGCTGACTGGGTAAACCAACCGCCCCCAGATTGACCGTGACCGTATCGCGCAGGGTACTGTTGCAGCGGGTATCGGTCACGACGAAATCGACCAGGTACTCGGCACGTGTCGCGTCGGTACAGCCGGGTTTCCACACGAACGGATTCGACACTTTGCCTACGCCCGATGCGGACCCGAACGACATACCGGCCTGCGCCAGGGTGAAGCCGCGCCCAACGGCCTGAATGCTGATGTTGTCGTTGTCGACGTCGGTCCCGAAGGCGGTAAAACTCAGCGACGAGCCGACCGTTACGCGGCCCCGGTTGTTGATCAGGTTGGTCGTGGCTTTGGGCTTGTTGTTGGCCGAGCCGATGAGTTGCAGCCGGATCATCAGCGTGTCGCTCAGGCCCTGCGGACAACCTTCGTCGGTAGCCCGGATCAGCAGCGTAACCGGTCCGCCGTTGCCCACGCACCGCCCAAAGCAGAACTGCGTCTGGAGGGTGTCGTGGGTGGTTTTGGTTTGCAGCACACCGGGCGTCAGCGTCAGGCCGGGCAGCGATCCGCTCATGTTCGTGATCGTAATGCGCTGATTCGCTTCCGTATCGGTCACGTACAGGCTCAGGCAATTGGTGTCTTTTTCGGCCAGCGTCACCAGCGTGCCTTCCCGGTAAAAATCCTTTTGGCCATTCAGCTTGAACAGCAGCTGGGGCGGCTCATTTTTGGGGCAGTCGATGACTTTCAGCTGGAAGTCGCGCCGGACGCGGCCGATGCGAACGCCCCGGCGGTATTCATCGACTTCAACCGAAAACACGTACAGCCCGGCCCGGTCGGCGGTTACGCTGAGCAGCCCCGTCCGGGGGTTGACCTGTAGGGGTGCCGTGCCGGGAATTTCGTTGGCTGTCGAGATGCCGGTTATCCAGCGAACATCGGGGTAGGGGCCGGGGTTGGCGATAGCGGCTGCTCCGAAACTAGGCAGGCCGGGGTTGGGTACCGTCGCTGTGCTGAACCCGTTGTACGGTGTTACGAGCTTGTACGTCAGGCTGTCGCCGTCGGGGTCTTTGGCTCCGAAATCAAACGTAAACGGCCGGCCGATGCAGATGTAGTCGCCCTTCGCCACGCCAAACACGGGCGACGAATTGGTGTAGGGTGTGGTGCCGACGTAGGGAGCCGGAAACTCCAGATAAAAGGCCGACCCCGCTCCGCCGGGATTAGTGATATTGCTGATGACATTGTTGCGGCAGCAGCGTTCCCAGCTCATGTAATAACCGCCGGGGTCGTTGAGGTTCTGGGAAAGGGTGACGTCGGCACTGTAGCGGATCAGCTTCGTTTGCAGGTCGGTGCGGGCGCAGGTCGAGTTGCTGTAGGTAACGTTTTGGCTGCTTTGCCGTGCTACCTCCACGTTGCCCACCAGCACGTTGTCGCGCTTGCGAAAAACAAAGATCATTACGGAAATATCTTCCGCCTGCGGACTGCCGTTGACGACGTCGAAGTACAGATTCAGATTGATGCGGTGCGTGGCCGAGCTGTTGGTCAGCCGTTGCAGTTCCAGTTCGCCCCCCACAATATGCGTCGCCCGTGCCACCCCACCGCTAACCAGCCACAGGCCAGCCAGCGCACTCACCCACCACCATACGAACCGGTACATATTGAGCATAGAATCTAGTTAAGCTGTGCTGTTTAACGTTTGTGGTTTACTGTTTAAGGTTCGCTGATAGCTGCTAACATTAAACCTTGAACCACAAACCTTAAACTCCCCATCAAAAGGCTACGTAAATTAGCGGTTTTTAAGACAAGTATGCGGAGAAAAAATCATAAAGCCCCTGAACGACTGTACGCTGTAACTGTCGCCGATGTGGCGGCCGAAGGCAAGTGTATCGTACGGACTGACGAGGGCGTCATTTTTGTGGAAAATCCCACGGGCGGGCCGGGTGTTGCCCCCGGCGACGTGGTCGACCTGCGGGTTACGAACAAGAAAAAGCAGTACCGCGAAGCCGTCGCCGAGCGGGTACTGGAGCGGTCGGCACTGCGGACCGAGCCATTCTGCGAGCACTTCGGCACCTGCGGGGCTGTAAGTGGCAGCACATTCAGTACGACGAACAGCTACGCTTCAAACAGCAGCAGGTTGTCGATCACCTGACGCGTATTGGTAAGGTGGCTCTGCCCGCGATCCGGCCCATTCTGGCGGCTCACCCGACGGAGTATTACCGTAACAAACTGGAATTTACCTGCGCGGATGGCCGTTGGCTGACGCAGGCTGAAGCCGCCACCGACGAGCCGATGGATTTTCGCGCGGTGGGTTTTCACGTGCCGGGCCGGTTTGACAAGGTGCTGCCCATTCGCCACTGCTACCTCCAGCCCGACCCCTCGAACGCCATCCGGCAGGCCGTCACCGACTACGTATTTGCCAACGATATGAGTCTGTACAACCTGAAGCAGCACGTGGGCTTTCTCAGGACGCTGATTATCCGCACGGCGGGGGGCTGAACGGCGCACCGGGGCAGGTGATGGTAACGCTACAGGTGGCGCAGGATAACCCCGATCTGCTGGCTGGACTGATGGGTTTTCTGCAACGCGAATTCCCGCAGATCACGTCGCTGAACTACATTCTGAACACCAAGAAAAACGACAGCTACCAGGATCAGACGGTCATCAACTGGTCGGGCAAAGCGTACATCGAGGAGTTTATGGACGATGGCAGCGGTACCCCGCTGACGTTCCGGGTCGGGCCGAAGTCGTTTTACCAGACCAACGCGCAGCAGGCGTTCAACCTTTACAAAGTAGCCCGCGACTGGGCCGGCCTGACCGGTAACGAGCGCGTTTATGACCTGTACACCGGCACCGGCACCATTGCCCTGTTCGTGGCCCGGCGGGTGCGCGAAGTGGTAGGGGTGGAGTACGTTGAAGCGTCCGTTGCGGATGCGCGCGTCAACGCGCAGGTCAACGGCATCACCAACGCCAGTTTCCACGCGGGCGACATGCGCGACGTACTGACCGACGCATTCTTCGATCAGCACGGCCGCCCCGACGTCGTCATCACCGATCCGCCCCGCGCCGGGATGGACGAAGCCGTAACGCGCCAGCTGCTCAAAGCGGCTCCCGACCGCATCGTGTACGTCAGTTGTAACACCGCCACGCAGGCCCGCGACCTCGGTATTCTGGACGAAGCCTACGCCGTTGCCGACGTGCAGCCCGTCGATATGTTTCCGCACACGCACCACGTCGAAAACGTGGTGCTGCTGACGAAGCGATAAACGAAAAAGGCCAGTCTGACTCAACAGACTGGCCTTTTTTATAGTCGATGGTTCGCGCTAAGCGCTACGCTTAAAAACCGTAGCGTACGCCCAGCTGGAACTGATACGGGTTACCGCTCAGGTTCGATACACCCGCGTTGGTGTTCACGGCATACTTGTAGTTGTTCGTCGTGGCATCGAAGCCCGATCTGACCAGTAGCGAAGTAGCTCCCAGCGCGTGGTTGACACCCCACGATTTGTTGAGCAGATTGGCCGTATTGAACAGATCGCCCGACAGTTCGATGTACTGGTTGCGGAACGTTTTGACTTTGTAGGTCAGGCGCAGGTCGAGGGTTCCGTAGAACGGGTTTACCCCGCCGTTGCGCTCGGCAATCTTCCCGAAGCTGCTCCGGATGTAATCTTTCGCGCTGGTTTCCACGTTGGGGTTGTTCAGAATCGCGTTGATACCATCTTTCAGATACTGCGGTGTCTCGGCCTTGTTGGGGTCGTAGACGAAAGCCAGGTCGTTGGTTTCCACGAAGTCGCCGTTGATATTGCCGTTCACAACCATCGAGTAGCGCGTACCGCTCAGGCCCGAGAAGCGGAAGCCGAGGTTGAAGCCGTGGAAGGTAGGCGTATTACCGTAAACGACAACCTTGGTCCGGAACTGGTTGTCGGAGTAGTTCATCTGATTCAGCGTGCGGGGATCACCAGCCGTGTACTGAACCAGCGTAGCGGTATTGGCCACGTTACCGTTATACGAGGTGTTGTCCTGCGTGTCGTTCCAGGTGTACGAGAAGGCAATCTCGCCATCTTTGAAGTACCGGTAATTTCCGTCGACCACGACGGCCATCTGATTCACTCGACCCAGGCTTTCCAGCTCCAGTACCCGACCTACTTCGGTGGTTTTACGACCGAGTGTCCAGTTCTGCGACCCGTTTGACGTCAGGATAGACGACGCGGGTACGTACACCGGGCGGTTAGCTTCCTGCGACAGGGTGAAGTAAGGCTGATCGACCATGTTCTTGTCGACGTACGTGTAGTTGTTCCGCGCAAACGACATATAGCCCGCAATACTCATTCGGAAGTTGGGGCTGAAGAAGTGGCTATACGACCCGTTGAGCTTGTACACGGTCGGCACTTTCGCGTCTTTCCCGTTCATGTTGATCGTGTACAGCTTGGGCACGTTGGGGTTGTTGATCAGATCGATCCCCGGTGCCGAGGCCGGGTTCGCCCGGTAGGCCGGGAAGTTCGGCGTCGGGACCAGATTGCCCGTTACGTCGATGCTGGCGATGCGGCTACCGTCGAAAACCATGTTGTTGATCATGGAATACGGGTTGAGGGCCGATCCCAGAATACCGCCACCAACGCGGATAATGTCCCGGCCATCCTGCCGAATATCCCAGGTGGCCTGCACGCGTGGCTGTACTTGCAGCGTCGCCAGCTTGTTGTCGGTGCGCAGACCCAGCGTGTTGAATACCGTCTGGTTGAAGTTTGGTTTAGTCAGGTAATCGGTATAGTCGACCCGTACACCCGCCGTGACGTTCAGGCCGGGGGCCACGGTCGTCTGCGCCTGAGCGTACACGGTCGGCACCATCACGTTGAACTTCACATTCGGCGGATTGACCAGATACACGTCGCGCGTAAACCGGAAGGGAGCCAGATTGTCGAATGCCGTCAGGCCCGTGTACCAGAACCGGCCGTTTGTTTCACTACCATACACCGAATTCTGATTGCTGAACGTCAGCCCGCCACCGAAGGTAAAGTTGAACTGATTGGTGTTGACATACACGTTGTTGACCAGTTGAACGAGGTGGTTGTTGAAGTAGTCGCCACCGTACCGCTGACCGCCCAGCTGAATATTCGTGAGCAACGTCTTGGTCGAATCGGTCGGGTTAACAGACGCCACGTTCGCGACGGTAGCCCGTGGAATGTTGTCTGCCGGCAACTGTGGGTTGGTGTACATCTGGTTGTACTCCCAGAAGTGCTGAAGCTTGAGTTCATTGGTCACTTTCGGGCTGATCGTAGTCCGGAGCGACGCCAGCAAACTGTTGTTGCTGCTCTTACGGGTGCTGTACACCTCGTACATGTTGATGGTCGTATTATCATTGTCCGACTGGTTATCCAGATCGTAGATGTAGTTATCCCGGATCGTCAGCAGGTTTTTGGCGTTGATCTGCCAGTCGATCCGGCCAAACAACGCGTGCGTATTCTTGAAGCGGGTAAACAGCCCAAACTGGGGTTGGTTACCGACGCCGTACTTGCTGCGGGCGATGCTCAGAAACCGGTCTTCGGTGGCTTGCGTAACGTTGTAGCGCAGGGCGTCGGCGGTCGACTGGATCGGGGCAATTAGCAGCGGCTGCGTGCTGGCCTGCCGGTCCCAGGCCACGAAGAAGTGAAGCTTGTCTTTGATGATAGGGCCACCCAGCGAGAAGCCGTACTGCGCCGTCTTGAAGGGCAGATCCCGTCGCTGCTCATTCAGCCCGTATGGGCTTGAGAGCCAGCTCGTCCGCAGAAAGTTAAAGGCGCTTCCGGTAAGCTTGTTCGTTCCCGACTTGGTAACCGTGCTGATCGTACCACCACCGGCGTTTCCGTAGGTAACGTCGTACTGGTTGGTTACGACCTGAAATTCCCGAACGGCCTCTATCGTGATCGAATAAGCACCCGACGGCTGCCCACCGGCAATGGTGCTGCGCGCGGCCATACCGTCGATGGTGTAATTGGTCGCCGATCCCAGCTGTCCACCCAGACTGTTACCGGTGCTCAGGGGCGACAGGTCCGACAGGGTCGAGAAGTTCCGGCCGTTTACGGGTAGCCGGTTGATGTCTTTGGCGGTGACGGCTGTCGCGGTGCCGATGTTTTCAATCTTGTTGGCCAGCGAGTTCGCCGTAACGTCGACGGTAGCCAGTTCGTTGGCGTTGTCGACCAGTTTGAAGCTGACGCGCAGCAGATCGCCCTGATTGAGCGAAAAGCCCGTCTGTGTCTGCGTAGCCATCCCAATAAACTGAACGGTGATGGAGTAGGGCGAACCCAGCGGCAGTTCTTTCAGGCGAAATTCGCCTTTCTCGTTGGTTACCGTACCGGCCTTAAAACCGGTCGATTCATTCTTGACCTGAACAGTCGCCATTTCCAGCGGCTTCCCGTCCTGATCGATTACTTTCCCGTAGATACCCGCCAGATTCGTCTGGGCATTCACGGTGTGGCCTGCAATGAGGAGGATTGCAGCAATAAGCATTAAAAGTTTTTGCATTACCTGGGAGTTAGTTACCCCACAAAGGTGCTTACCCAACATTGCCTAGTCGTGACGTATACATTACCATAATTTGAACAAAACGGAGCCAACCGGGCTGGATATAACAGGGCGGTGAATTTGTAGTATTACGGCGAGAGGGCGGTAATTGACGATCGGGATGCGGCCAGCCACAAAGCAGGTGAGAACATAAAAAAGCCAGCCTGCGCGGGGCAGACTGGCCGGACGATGGGATAGAAAACGTGGGTTAGCGGTGCAGTTTCCGCTGGCGGAGATACGCGATCAGTTCGGCTGGACGGTCGGTCTGAATCATCGTCGCGCCGTGGGCGATGAGCCAGCCCCAGCCGTCGTTGGGCTGACTTTCTTCCACGCTCCGCTCATCGTCGTGACCCGCGTCCTGACTAGCCCACAGGCTGTTGAACCACAGTTTCGAGCCCGTCTGCGGAATGATCTGGTAGTTGGAGTTGACCAGCGCGCTGTCGCTGCTGAAATTCAGTTCGTAGGCAACAGGTTTCAGGTTCGTTTCGTACGATTGAATCGAGGCTTTGGCGTTGGCTTTCGCCATGTTGATGATCGGCATGTAGGCCAGCTTGCCACCGAGCAAATCACCATTTTCGGCTTTTACTTCCTCGTAGGTCTTGTACGACTTGATGATGGCGTGGTCGACAGTGCCGGTCTTGACCAGTACGTCGTAAGTATCTTTGTAGTAATCGTAGCCCTTGTCGATGTTAATCATCACCCGGTTTTTGGCCGTGTTCATACACTGCTCGAAGGTCGGAATGCGCTGGCGCGTGGGGCCGCCGTGCTCGTTTTTAAGCGTCAGCTTTTGCAGCTCAGCCCAGGTGTAGTCGGCGGGTTTGCCGTGGCCCGACGTTGTGCGGTCGATGGTTTCGTCGTGCATCAGAATCAGCACACCATCTTTGGTTTTCTTCAGGTCGATCTCCACCACGTCGACGCCCATGGCGATGGCGCTTTCGATAGCCCGAACAGAGTTCTCGGGATTGCTGCGCCAGTCGCCCCGGTGCGCTACCACAAGGACCTGCTTACTGTTCGGGTCGTGTAACTGCCGGATGATCGGGTCGACGGGGCGCGTCTGCGCCAGTGTCAGATTCGCCAGCAGGATGCCAGCCAGGAAAAACGTACTGCGTTTCATGATGCGTTAGTTTGACCCCACAGCCGCAGCTAGTGGGGTCGTTTATCAATAGCCCGGATTCTGTTTGATGCTGGGATCGGTGTTGATCTGTCCCTGCGGAATTGGCATCAGCAGGTTGTTGCTTGTAATCGTGATCTGGATGTTGTTGGCTTTGAACCAGTCGTTCATGACCGAAACGGCATTGCCCGACCGGAGCAGGTCGAACCAGCGGTGGCCTTCGCCCACGAGTTCAAACCGGCGTTCGAGGTCGATGGCCGTGCGCAGGTCGCCCTGCGTGGTGGCGGTGGTGTTGGCCAGTCCGGCGCGGGTACGGATCAGATTCAGGGTTGTGGCGGCTCCGCTGGCGTTGCCCAGTTCATTCTGCACTTCGGCCAACATCAGCAGCACGTCGGCATAGCGCAGTACGACGAAATCGCTGCCACCGTCGGTGATGACGGTTGTCGGCTGGGTCAGTTTTCGGGTCCAGGGTGTGCCCGACGAGGTGGCTGTCAGGTACGTTCCTTTGCGCTTGTCAGTGCTGGCATACAGGGCATACAGGCTCTTGGTCGGCAGGTCGTGGCCTTTCGCACCCGACACCGTTCCCGATGGGCTGAACTGCTGGAACATCGTGCTGCCCTCGGTGTTGCCGTTAACGCCCGATGCGAACTGTACCGCGAAGATGATCTCCCTGTTGTTTTCGTTGCTGATGCTGAACACGTCCGATGGGTTGGTCATGAGCGTGTGCTGCCCCGAACTCACCACCGTTTGCAGCAGTGTCTGCGCGTCGGAATAGCTTTTCAGCGTCAGATGCACCTTCGCCAACAGCGATTGTGCGGCTGTTTTCACGACCCGGCCCGGCTGCGATGTTGTCGCGGGTAATACCGAAATCGCTTCGGTCAGGTCTTTCTTGACCTGGTCGTACACCTGCGACGAAGCCGTGCGGCCCTGCCCGAAATAAGCGTTGGGGTCGGTGGTTTCCTGCGTCACGAGCGGAACGTCGCCGTAAAGCCGGACCAGATTGAAGTACAGCAGGGCGCGAATAAACTTCATTTCCCCGACGCGGGCCTGCCGGGTGGCGTCGGTGGCGTAGCTGATGTTGCCGATGCGGTTCAGCACCGTGTTGGCCTTCTGAATGGTGGAGTACGACTGTGTCCAGACCGACGAAATCAGGCTGTTAGACGGGATCGTCGTGAACTGATCGAGCTGACCGTAGATGCCGTCGTCATTGGCCGGTACTTCGTCGTAGGTGTTGTCGGACTGAATTTCGCTGAACGCGGGCAGAAAAAGGCCATACAGCCCGTTGGCCTGCAAATTGGCGTAGACTGCGTTGACGTACTCTTCCGTCTCGGTTTCGTTGCGCAGGAAGTTGCTCAGTACCTTCGAGGTCTGGGGCTCCTGAAATAGTTTGTCTTCGCAGGACGTGGTCAGCAGTGAGCTACCAAGCAGCGCAGTTAATGCAAGTATCTTTTTCATTTTGAGAAATGTCGTTGACTTAAAAATTGACGCTCAGGCCAGCCGTGTACGAGCGGGCAACGGGGTAATTGGCCTGAGAGAACCCGTTGGTCAGCACGTTGCCGGTCGATGTCGCGTCGGGGTTGTAGCCCAGAAATGAGGTCAGCGTAAACAGGTTGTTGGCCGACACATACACCCGCGCGCCCGACAGCTTGATGGCTGATGCCCACGTGCGGGGCAGATTGTAGGCGAGTTGAATGTTCCGCAGCCGCAGGTAGTCGGCATTCTTGAAGAAAATACTCGACGAACGAACCTGCCGTCGGGCGCTCGAAAAGTTGCCCAGGTTGGGCTGCGCCAGAAAGCCGTCGGGGTTGTCGGTGGGGTGGTAGCGGTTGTTGAAGTAGTACGTGTTCGGTACGCCAAACCCTTCACCCGACTCTTCCTGACTGGAAAGCTGCTGATCGAAAATTTTCCGGCCCTGAATACCCATCAGCGAAAAGCTGAGGTCGAAATTCTGGTACGAGAAATTGCTTGAAAAACCGTAGGTAAACTTCGGGTTGTAGGTACCGTAGGTCTGCCGGTCGTTGAGGTCGATCACCCCGTCGCCGTTGAGATCCTGCACGATATAGTCGCCTGTCAGGGTACCCGCCAGGTGAGGTGTCGTATTGATCTGATCCTGCGTCTTGTACACCCCGGTAATGTTGTAGCCGTACATCTGCGCGATAGGGCCACCCACTTTGGTGAGAAACTGGCTGACCGAACCCGTAATGATCTGATCCTGACCGGGGGCCAGCGCCAGCACCTTGTTCTGGTTAGTAGCGATGTTGCCACTGAAACCCCACTTCACCGGCCCCAGATTGATGTTGTTGCCGCTCAGTTCGAGTTCAATACCGCTGTTCTGAATCTTGCCCACGTTCTGAATCGACGAGCTGAAGCCCGACTGTTCCGGCACGGGTACGTTCAGAAGCAGGTCTTTCGTGACCGAGAAATAATAGTCGGCCGACACGGTGAATTTGTTGCCCAGCCCCAGGTTCAGGCCCACGTTGGTGGCGGTTTTGGTTTCCCACGACAGGTTCGGATTTGCCGTCGTCGTGGCTGCGAAGCCCGCTGCCAGCGTACTGCCAAACACGTAGTTGTCGCCGTTGACGAGGGCTTTCGAGCTGTACGAACCGATCTGGTTATTACCCGACTGCCCCCAGCTACCGCGCAGCTTGGCAAACGTGATGACCCGGCTCTTCGGGAAAAATTCTTCGTTCGAGATAATCCAGCCGCCCGTTACCGACGGGAAGTTGCCCCACTTGCGGTCGTTACCGAAGCGCGACGACCCATCGCGCCGGATGGTGGCCGAGAACAGGTACTTGTTTTTGAACGCATACTGCGCCCGCGCCAGATACGAAAGCTGGGTCCAGGTGTAGCGGTCGGCGGTCGCTACGAAGGCACTGGCTCCGCCGATGTTGGTGATGTTGTTATCGGCAATGCTCGACCCCGTTACGACGGTGTTGGCTCCGTTTTCCTGCTGATAGGTGTAGCCGCCCAGCAGGTCAAGCTGATGGTCGGTAAATTGCCGGCTGTAGGTTACCGTATTCTCCGTCAGGAAGTTCGTGACGAAGTCCCGCGATTCGGTCGCTACTGCCGGTTTGGGGGCTGCCGCCCGGTAGCCACCTACATCCGATGGGTTGTAGAAATCGAAGAAGTTACTCCGCACGTCGCCACCCAGCAGCGTCTTGACGGTTAGTCCCTCGATGGGCTGGTAGCTGAGGTACGCATTACCGAAAGTGCGGAAGAGGTTGCGCTGGTTCTTGATTTTATAGGCCAGCGCCACCGCGTTTTCGCCCAGCGCGCCGTCTTCCGGCGTATTGGTATTGATCTGCGTACTGATCGCCAGCGATCCGTCGGCGTTGTAGGGGCTGAACATCGGGTACATGATATAGCCGTTGGCTACGGGGTCGTTCGACCAGTTGGCGTCGTTGCTGAAAAAGTTCTGCACATTGTACGACGGGTTGACCGATACGCCGAGCGTGAACTTGTCCGACAGTTTCGAGTCGATTTTTACCGTACCGCTGTATCGCTTCAGCCCGTTGTTGATCACGATACCCTGCTGGTCGAAGAAGTTGGCCGACACGTAGTAGTTCGTCCTGGCCGAACCGCCCGAAAACGCCAGGTTGTAGCTGCTGATTCGGCCTTTGCGGAAAATCTCGTTCAGCCAGTCGGTGTTGGTTAAGCCCGGTTGGTTATTGAGCCACGGGCTGAGGTAGTTCAGGCGCAACTCGCGCAGGCTGGCCCCTTTGCTCAGGCGGGTGGCGCGGTCGTCGCTGATGCTGCGGCCGGTCGGATTTTTGGAAATGTACCCCCAGTCGCGGGCTTCGGTGAAAAACAGCGCGGCCTGATACGCATCGACGTACTTCACGTTGTCGGCCCGCTCCTGAAAGCCCGTGTACGCGTCGAGCGACACCGTCATTTTCTCCGATTTGCCTTTCTTAGTCGTAATCAGCACAACGCCGTTGGCTGCCCGCGACCCGTAGATAGCCGCCGACGAGGGGTCTTTCAGGATGTCGATGGTTTCGATGTCCTGCGGGTTGACCGAGTTCAGCGACGACCCTTCCGACAGCGGAAACCCGTCGACCACGATCAGGGGGTTACGCCCGGCGGTGAGCGTACCGATGCCCCGAATCACAATCTGCGGATCGGAGCCGGGCTGCGCCGACGCGTCGTTGATAACGACCCCGGCGGCTTTTCCGGCCAGTTGCTGGGCGAAACTACTGCCGTTGTACCGGGTCAGTTCCTGCCCCTTCACCTGCGAAATCACGCCCGTCACCTTTGCCTTCGACTGCGCTCCGTAGCCAATCACGACCACGTCGTTGAGCGTGCGCTGCTCGGGTTTCATCCGAATCAGCAGGCTGTTGTTGTCACCTGCGTTGATCAGAAAATTAGGCGTAATCTGCTTTTCGTAGCCGATGTAGCTGGCCGTAATGGTATAGCGCGTGTTGGTTTTGAGGCCCGTAAACGTAAACAGGCCGCTGGCGTCGGTCGTAGCGCCCCGGTTACTGGCTGTCGATGCGCCGGTTTCGTCGATCAGCACGGTAACGCCGACTAGTGGATCGCCCTTTTCATCGAGCACCGTGCCGCGCATCTGGGCCGTAGTCTGAGCCATCGCCTGCACTGACAGCAGGAGCAGCAGCAGCCAGCCGGGTAATCGGTTCAATCGTATGGGTAAGTACTGTTTCATTGGGATGTTGTGTTACAAAATTTGGCAAAAACGGTTCCTGTTACCCCATTTTGGGGTATTGTAAGCATCGCCGGAGCGACGCAGCAGGCAAGAAAAATTGGATTGGTTTTACATGGATTGACCTATGGAGAACGCCTGACGGTGACCCGGTTCGTTTCCTGGCTGAACGACAAATTGTTGGTTAGGCAAACGGCTTTCAACACGACCCGTAACGAATCGCTATCCGCGAATGAACCCGAGAACGACAACCCCTGCACGTCTGCCGGGTCGAAGTCGATGGGCACGTTATACCGCTGGCTTACCCGGTTGAGCACCGTTTCCAGCGGTTCTTTGGCAAACACCAGCGCCGGGCGCTCAACCCACACCGGTGGCCCTGCCGGTTGAAGAGGGGCTTTCGATACTGGCGCAACATTGCGGAAAGAGGACACCGACAGCCGGGCCGACTGCGTATCGACGTTCAGCTCCTGACCGGGCGTCAGGTACGTATCGGCCATAGTCAGTCCGCTGGCTGGTGTGGCCCGTACCACCACGCGCCCTTCCAGCAGCCGCACCGACACGCGATGATGGGCCACCGTCTGTACCCGAAACTGCGTTCCCAGCGCGGTCGTGGTAATGCCCTCGGCCAATACCGTAAACGGATGCGCCGGGTCTTTCGCCACGGCATACAGCACGTCGCCACTCATGCTGATATCGCGCGATGACTTGCCGAACGGTTCGTAATAACTGACCGAACTACCCGGTTGCAGCGTCAGGGTCGAGCCGTCGGCCATGTTCACGCGCTGCGCTGCCGTCGTGGTGTTGGTACGGTGCGTCAGTTGCCAGGTCGAGCTGGATTTGTGCTGGGCCAGCGTCGGCTCGGGCTGTGCCGGGCGGGTGTACAGCCACACGCTTAGCCCGGCTACCAGCAGCACTACGGCCGCAGCCGCCCAGCGCATCGGTGTACGCCATACCGACAGGCGGGGTTGGGCGGCCTGTTCGCCCTGAATCTGCCGGTGGAGCCGTAGCAGCACCCGCGCCGACTGTCCCGCCGTCAGGGGGGCGGTGGTCGGGTCGTGCTGATCGAACGACCGGCGCAGGTCGGCCTGCCAGTCAGCATTGGGCGCGTCGAGGGCGTCGACGAGCTGCCGCTTTTCTGCGTCGGTCGCTGTTCCAGCCCAGAACTTGTCGAGTAGCTGTTGGGTGCTTTGCTCCATATTCACCCCTAAATACTCCTGCCCTGCGCCGTAGGGGATGCTTCTGGTATTACGGAATTGTTAACGATTGATTTCGTCAAACTAACCCTTGATAATCAGGTGATAACGGAGGGGTAATTGAGCCTCGTAGGGTATTTTGGCTCGGTTCAGGTAGCACGGTATCTGTCAGTTTGCCCGCTGCGGCACCTGATTTTGACAACGATCCAGACTGGTCGAGGTGGCTGTTCAGCGAACTATCAGATTGGCTGACGGGTCAGTCCAGAAACAGCAACAATCCGGCGACAGCAGCCAGTTGAGAGGGGTTGGTACGGGTACGAATGTACTCACGAATGAAGCGGGTCGACTGTTTGAGGTAGTCGTTGACCGACGCGACCGAGATACCCGTCTGTTGGGCTACTTCCTCCGTCGACTGCCCCTCGAAGCGGCACCGCCGAAATACGTCACGTTTACGGGCGGGCAGGTGCTCGACGGCTTCTTCGATCAGGGCCATTTGGAGGCCAAAGAGTTCATCGTCAAGCCGGTCATCATTAGCCGGTACGTTGGATAAGTCAGCCTCCCATTGTACGACGACCGATTCACGCACCTTTTTCCTGACAACTGATAACGCTTTGTTGTGGCTAACGACGAACAGCCAGCCACCAACCGATTTGGTTGTATCGATCTTATGCCGGTTTTCCCACAACGCGATAAACACCTCCTGAAGGATGTCCTCAGCCGTTTCGGCCTGCTTAACCAGCTTGAGAATGTTAGCGTAAACGGGTTGTTGGTAGTGGCCGTAGAGGGCGTCAAACGCAGCCAGGTCCCCCTGCGATAGATCGCGAAGTAACGCTGTTTCTACGTTGACTGTCATCATCGGTGAGATGGATACAGACGAGTACACGGCAGATCAGTCAGCGGTATGCCATTGTGTACCAGCCTATTGTTAGAGTACGATGTCAACGACAAAGGTACAAGACAGGCACCATAAAGTGGGTTTACCAAATTGTGAAGTGGGGCGGCATTGCTGAAGTTAGAGGGGTCGTTGGCTTTGCTGCGGACTGATTGCATTAGTTTACCATCCGCAGCCCGGTAATTCGCTCGAAGTGTTTCCTGTTCAGCGTGGCACACGGCAGGTTGTTGGCTATGGCAGTCGCTGCAATGAACAGATCGGCGATGTCGATAAGGTTTCGATTCTGCTTCAACGTCCTGGTAAGATCGACTGCGACGTTAGCCGTTAGTTTGTCGAACGGCAAAACCGTTGTCCGGTCCAGAAAGCCATTCCAAAAGTCGATTTGTGCCGGGGTAGCACCGATGTAAATCTCATACTCTGTAACGGCAGAGATGCAGTAGCTGTACCCTCTTCTGACCAGAGAAATCAGCGCCGAGTTCGATTTATCGGTTTTCCGAAAGAAGTCAATCAGTATGGATGTGTCGACCAGTATCAGCTTGTCCTCCATTGATTGATGCGCTTTCTTGTTTCGGCGATCTCCTGAATTTGTTCGTCGGTAAACGTTGGTGCTGTCAACAGAAAAGCTTCCAGATCCGAAGGCTGATTTACGGCTGTGTCCGCAGTGTCAACGGCGGTTTTCAGCGTCGCCCACTGCGTTGGTGTCAGGCCCTTCGCTAGCTGAATCAACTGATCGAAATTGATGTCTACCTGTAGCTGCATGGCTGTGGGGGAAAAGTACAACGTGATGGACAACCGCTAAACACGACCGGGAAAACGATTGGTTCAGTACATCCGGCGCAGCCTGATACTCAATTAAAACGGCGTTTCCTTGCTGGGGTCAGCGTTGCCGAAGTTAGAGAGGTCGTTGGCTTTACTACGGAACACGTTACCGCCCGACGGAGGTGCCTCGAAGCTGCTCAGGCCGTTTGTTTCCGGGCTGAATCCCTGCGTGGCTACCGGCTCAAAATACGAGTCGAGGTCGCAGAATTTGGTGAACTTACCCACAAAGCGCAACTGTACCGTATCCAGCGAACCGGACCGGTTCTTAGCGATGATTACTTCGCCGATACCAACCGTTGAGTTACCTTCTTCGTCCTGCGTGATGTTGTAGTATTCAGGGCGATACAGGAAGCAAACCATGTCGGCGTCCTGTTCGATAGATCCCGATTCACGAAGGTCGGAAAGCTGCGGCTTTTTGTCGCCACCGCGTGTTTCCACCGCCCGGCTGAGCTGCGACAGGGCAATCACCGGCACGTTCAGTTCCTTGGCGAGGTTCTTCAACGCCCGCGAAATCGACGCGATTTCCTGTTCGCGGTTACCACCACCTTTGTTCGAAGAATCCCCTGACATCAGCTGCAAATAGTCGATTACGACCATCTGGATGTCGTGCTGCGCTTTCAGACGGCGGCACTTGGCCCGCAGTTCCAGAATGGAAAGGGCGGGGGTATCGTCGATGAAAATGGGGGCTTCGGTCAGCCGCTGAATCTTGTGGTGAAGCTGCGTCCACTCGTGCGGGGCCAGCGTTCCCTTCCTGATTTTCTCCGAATCGATCTCCGCTTCCGCCGAAATCAGACGATTCACCAACTGCACCGACGACATCTCCAGCGAGAAAATCGCGACCGGCTTACCGTGGTCGACAGCCGCATTCCGCAGGGCACTAACGACAAATGCCGTCTTTCCCATAGCTGGTCTAGCGGCTAAGATGATTAGTTCCGTTGGTTGCCAGCCGGAGGTGACGCGGTCGAGGTTGGTGAAGCCGGAGGGGACACCGGTGAGACCTTCCTGATTCTTTTTTATCTCGAGTTCGTTAAGCGCCTGCCGCACGATGGTGCTCATGTCGGCGTAGTTCTTCTTGATGTTCGACTCCGAAATCTTGAAGAGCGACTGTTCCGTGCGGTCGAGGAGTTCAAACACATCGGTCGTGTCCTCGTAGGCATCGCGAAGGATCGTTGACGACATCGCGATCAGGGCGCGTTTCAGTGCTTGTTCCGATACCACACGAGCGTGGTACTCGATATTGGCGGCCGAGTTAACCCGGAAGGTTAGCTCGGAAACGAAGCCACCGCCCCCGACCAGCTCGATCTCACCCGTCTTGCGCAGCTGCTGGGTAACGGTCAGCAGGTCAATGGGATCGGAATTACCGAACAGCGTCAGGATGGCGTTGTAGATACGCTGATGGGCGTCTTTGTAGAATGTCTCGGGCTTGAGAATGTCGACAACCGACGAGAGGGCGTCCTTTTCGATCATGAGTGCCCCCAGCACCGCTTCCTCCAGATCGAGTGCCTGCGGAGGTAGCTTTCCCAGCCCGGTATCGAGCCATTGGTTACCAGCCTGTTGCCGATTACCGGCAAAGCCTTGCTGTTTCCGAAAGTGCTGATTGGGGCGTGGGTTGTTCTCCATGATCTACTGCAAGTTTACGAAAACCTGCCCCGCAGGGCAATACCCCGATGACAAAGATAACCGGCAAATAGCACCCGGACCGGGCGTAACATTCTGGTAATGTTGCGACTATCCGTTTAAAAAAAAGATCACCTTTTGCGCCACGTCGGGCAGGGGGCAGGCGTACTGGTACTGCGGTGAAGACAGCTGGCTGACTGTCAGGAAGGTAGTCGTTTTCGGCGGATAAATCCAGTAGTTTCCCGGAATCGGTCAGTTTCAAACAAAAGTAAGCAGGGCGAATAATTTTTCGGTAACTGGTGTTATATACGCAGAGAAATCGCTTACTTTTCGGAATCACATTTTAAACGCAACGCATCGTTTGGTCGAAAAAGTCATCACCCTCGACAACGTCTCGCTCATCGACTTTCTGGGCGTAGAGAACACGAATATTCGGGAAATCGCAGCTGCATTCCCGATGAGTAAAATCATTTCGCGCGGCAACGAAATTCGCATCAAAGGCACCACGCCGGAGATCACCCGGATCAGCGACATTCTGGAATCGTTGCTGGAGCATTACCAACGGTACGGCAAAGTCACGCCCGACAATGTGCAGAATTACCTGGGTCAGAATGGCGTAGCTGCGTCAGGAACGGTGCCGCCTGTGCCGCCCGACGACGACGAAGTGCTGGTCTATGGCAACCGGGGTGTCGTGGTTCGGGCCAAAACCGACAACCAGAAAAAACTGGTTGAAGCCGCAGAAAAGCATGACCTGGTGTTTGCTATTGGTCCGGCCGGAACGGGTAAAACCTACACCGCCGTAGCCATAGCGGTACGGGCGCTTAAGAATAAAGAGGTCAAGAAAATCATCATTACCCGCCCGGCCGTTGAAGCGGGCGAAAATCTGGGCTTCCTGCCGGGCGACCTGAAGGAAAAGATCGATCCGTACCTGCGCCCGATTTACGACGCGCTGGATGATATGATTCCGGCGGAGAAGTTGAAGCTGTACCAGGAAAACCGCATTATCGAGATTGCGCCACTCGCGTACATGCGCGGCCGGACGCTCAACAACGCGTTTATCCTGCTCGACGAAGCCCAGAACACGACGCCTATGCAGATGAAGATGTTTCTGACCCGGATGGGGCCATCCTCGAAAGCAATCATCACCGGCGACCGGTCGCAGATTGACCTGCCTAACAAGCAGAAGTCGGGACTGGTCGAATCGGTCGACATCCTGAAGCCCATTAAAGGCATAGCATTTGTGGAACTGGATGGGAGCGACGTGGTGCGTCACCGGCTGGTGCGCGAAATTATTACAGCGTATGAAAAAGCGGGGCAATAGCCTGAGCAACATTTTATCGAAAACCGGCTGGTCTGCACTGGCCGGTTTTTGCATGTCCCTGCTTTTGGCGCCGACGCTGCTGGCGCAATCCGGCGGAGAGTCGTACCGGCAGCGGTGCGGTACGACCGAATACGAAAAACGGGTGCTTCAGCTGCGCGACCCCAACCGTCAGCGGAATATCGACGCGTTGAACCAGCAGGTTGAGCAGTTACAGACCCGGCAAAAATTACTGCGTCAGTCGGCGGCTCAGACCATCTACCGCATTCCGGTGGTGGTTCACGTCATCCACAGCAACGCGTCGAATGCCATCGGGGGGACCGATAACGGCAATATTTCTGACGAACAGATTGCCTCGCAGATTCAGGTGCTGAACGAAGATTACCGGCGGCAGTCGGGTACGCCCGGTGCCAACACAACTACCCTCAGTGCCGACGCCGGGATCGAATTTTTCCTGGCCACGCAGGACCCCAACGGGGCCGCGACAACCGGTATCACCCGCCATTACTACGCCCAGAAATCGTCGTTCGATGTGTTCAGCGACGATGGACTGCTGTCGACTATTGCGTACTGGCCCAGCAACCGGTACCTGAACATCTGGGTGACGACGCTGGATAATAACTACCTCGGCTACGGGCAGTTTCCCACCACCGCTGACACACTGAAAGGGCTGGTTGCTTCGCAGAACGAACGAATCGACGGCGTGATGGTCGATCACCGGTACTTTGGCCGGCAGATTGGTACCGTGCGTAGTTCGGTGTACTGCTGTGGCCGCACGATTACCCACGAGGTTGGGCACTGGCTGGGGCTGATTCATACCTGGGGCGACGGCGACGGCTGCGCTGACGATTACGTCTACGACACGCCACCTACCAAGGGGCCGAATCAGACGACGCAGTGCCGCACGACGTATTCAACCTGCGTCAACAACGTCCGGACGCGCGACCTGACGGAAGATTACATGGACTACTCACCCGATGGGTGCATGAACTTGTTCACGGTCGGGCAGGTGGCTCGCATGCGGGCGGTGCTGCAATTGAGCCCCCGTCGTCAGCAGTTGATTAACTCGCTGGTTACGGTGCCCGAGTCCGACAACCTAACCATCAACGTGTACCCCAATCCGGCAGCCGCCGACCCGACGGTCGAAGTAAAACTAAAGGGTAGCCAGTCATTCACTGTCGGTTTGTACGACGCGTCAGGGCGGTCTGTTCGGTACTACACCTATGCCAGTTCGCCCAGCACACGGGTGACCCTGTCGACGGTCGGGTTATTGTCGGGTGTTTACATCGTTCGTGTCAAAACCGACAACGAAACGGTCAGCAGCCGACTGGTGGTGCATTGACGGCAGTACGGTTTTCGGTTTATAGTGTACGGTTTACGGAAAGGGCTGTTATTTTGCGGCTTTGACTAGCCAGTTTTCGGTTGCCAGTATTCAGTATACGGTTTACATAATTGATAAGCGTATGCCGAAAACTGCAAACCGAGTACCGTAAACCGTTTACAGACAGTATGATTACCGTTCTCCCTATTACCGACCCTGCTGATCTTGATGCTGCTTTTCTGATTCGTCGACGTGTGTTCGTTGAGGAACAAAACGTGCCCGCCGAGGACGAATACGATGAATTTGAAACAACCAGCCTGCACTTCCT
This sequence comes from Spirosoma rhododendri, assembly GCF_012849055.1. NCBI lineage: Bacteria > Pseudomonadati > Bacteroidota > Cytophagia > Cytophagales > Cytophagaceae > Spirosoma > Spirosoma rhododendri. Next base: position 3,903,962 of record NZ_CP051677.1, read on the forward strand.
GGCGCGGGTCGATGGTGCACCGGCTGGTACGGCCCGCTGGCGTCGCACGTCGAAGGGCGTCAAGATGGAGCGGTTTGCGGTGCTGAGCGAATTTCGGGGGGCAGGGGTTGGAAAGGCATTGGTTCAAACGGTCCTTGACTCTGTCTTTAGTCAGTTGCCCGAACCGGTCGAAAGTATCTATCTGCACGCGCAGGTAACGGCCATGCCGCTTTACGCTGGGTTTGGTTTCGTGCCAACCGGCCCACAGTTCGATGAGTGCGGCATTACGCACTACAAAATGATACTTCCCGCGTCGGCCTATCCCAAGCAATGACCGTACTGCCGTTCGTGCGCGCCGTCGCAGGACTGGCGGCCGGTATCCTCCTCTACACCTGGTTGCCCGATCAGTACTGGCTTCCCGTTTTGCTGGCCGTAGCCGGAAGCGGTGTCGTCGGCTGGCTGTTGGTGCGGAAATCGTTCCGGCAGGCAGGAGTAGCGTTGGGGGTTGCCCTGACCGGACTGCTGATGGCGATGGGTTGGGGCGTGACCTGGCTGCATACGGCCCGCAACGACGCCAATAACCTAACTCACCTGACTGATACGCTGCGGGCGTATGAAGGTATCGTGACGGCGCAACCCGAAGAACGCGCGAAAACGTACCGCGTCGAACTGGCCGTACAGCAAGGCCAATGGGGAACCAATGTCGACTGGAAACCCCTGAGTGGACGCGTAATCGTGTACCTCGATAAGGCTGCCGGTTCGGTACCGCGTTATGGTGACGTATGGCTCGTTAACGGGGCACCGCGACTAATCGATCCGCCGTTCAACCCCGGTGAATTCGACTACAAAACCTACCTCAGTCGGCGGAATATTTACCATCAGCAATATCTGCGGCCGTATCAACGGCGGGTGATTGGTAATGACCCACCCAACGCGCTGACCGATATTGCCATACGCGTCAATCGGTGGGCTGATAGTGTGTTGACCCGGCAGATCGGTACGCGGGCCGAATATGGCATTGTTAACGCCATGATTCTGGGCGTGCGCGATGATCTTGATTCAGAACAGTACCGGGCTTACGCTACCGCCGGAGCCGTGCACATCCTGTCGGTGTCGGGGCTGCACGTCGGTATTTTATTTTTCGTGCTTACGTGGCTGATCGGTCTAACGGCTGGAAAGCGCGACGATCGCGTCTGGCTGATCGTGCTGCAACTGGCGGTGCTCTGGTTCTACGCGCTCATCACGGGATTCTCACTGCCGGTGCTGCGGTCGGCGGCCATGTTTTCGATGCTGCTGCTGGCAAAGGCGCTGCAACGCCGGGCACCCACGGGTCATTCGCTGAGCGTCGCCCTGTTTTTTATACTCCTGTACGACCCCTACGCCCTGTTGTCGGCGGGACTGCAACTGTCGTCGCTGGCCGTGCTGGGCATTGGCGCGTGGCAGTCGCCCCTGTATCAGTCGCTGACGTTTCGGTACAGATTGGCCAACAAGCTTTGGCAGATTACGGCGGTGGCCCTGGTGGCGCAACTCGTTACGTTTCCGCTGGGGGTCTATTACTTTCACCAGTTTCCGACGTATTTCCTGCTGGCTAACCCGGTCGTCATGGTACTGTCGATGGTGTTGCTGCCGCTGGCTATGGCAACGCTGGCGTTCGGCTGGGTGCCGTACCTGAACGTCTGTCTGGGCTGGCTGTTGCAGAAAACGGCCTGGCTGCTCAACGAAGCTGTAAGCCGGACGGGCCAACTGCCGGGCGCTGCCTGGGGTAACCTGTGGCTGTCGCCGGTTGAGTTGATACTGATCTACGCGCTTATTTTGCTCGGTGGGGTGCTGCTGCTAAGTCGTAACCGCAACTGGCTGTGGCCGCTGAGTGCAACGGCACTCGTGCTGGTTGTCCTGATGGTGCTGGGCGACACGGATCGGATGCAACAACGTCGGCTGGCGGTTCATTTTCTGCCCCATCGCACGGCTGTTAGCTTCACAACGGGTAATCGCAGCCTGCTGCTCACCGACCTCGACACGACGGATCAGCGGTCGTACGAGTTCTACCTGAAAAACACCTTTGGTAGCTGGGGTATTCCGGAGCCGAAGCGGGTCGATATTCGGCAGGTGTCAATGGGAGAAGTCGCCAAAACTGCCACCACGACATACTACAGCCGTGACTATAGCCTGCTGGTGTGGCAGGGCCGCTCGATTCTTCTCGTGAACCGCTTGTCGAATTACCACCACTGGCGACTACCGGCCGTGGTCGACTATCTGATTATTCGCCGAAACGCCCTGCGCGACTGGGATCAGCTGGCAAACCGTGTTGTGGCCCGGCATATCATCTTCGACGATTCCAGCCGCACCCCGCTGACCGATCAGTTGCTGGCAGACGCAAAAATGCGCCACATTGCCTGCCACTCGGTCCGGCAAATGGGCGCATATGTGGATGAGTTTTAAGGGCGGGTTCAAAGTTTAAGGTCTAACGTTTAAGGTTGTTCTACGGAGCCTTTCCACCGGAGGAACCTTAAACGTTAGACCTTAAACATTAAACTAATGTCCCGTCGAATCCGGGCGCATGGATTTTGGGGCGGGGGGGCGGTAGCCGCCGATCTCCTTCTGCATCGCTTCCTTCTTCGACTGATACTGTGTCCACTGTTCGGGGGTCAGAATCGTCTTAAGCTTATCTTCCTTTTCTTCGTTGAACATCAGCATCGACTCCCTGATCTGCTTGATTGTTTCGGGGGAAGGACGACCGCTCGTGTTGGTGCCTACAATATCCTTGATGGCGTCCTGCTGAACCTTGGCGTATTCGTTGTTCAGGTTCTTTACCTCCTTCGCCTGATCTTTCGTCAGCGCCAGATTTTCCTTGAGCCACTTGGTTTCTTTGTTGGCCATATCCCCAGCGATGTTGGGGATGCTGGCGCGGGGCGTACTCATCTGCCCCATCTGACTGCCCATACCACCCATCCGGCCACCGTAGCCGCCGTACCCACCCCCGTAGCCACCATACTGACCAAAGCTCTGGCGGGTGAGGAATACGCACAGCGTCAGGCTGAGCGCACACATAAACGTATGCATATACAAGGTCATAGTCGACAGTCAGTTATCAATTATGCGGTCCAAGTTCGGTAAAAATTGGCTTTGTTAAGGCCGATTGGCCTGAATTCTCCTTCAACGAGCAGTTGAGTACAGGGCCGGGCCGTTGAAAGCAGAACGTATATAGATAGCGTACTGGCCGGTGTTGAGGGTGATAGGTAACCGCCTTATTTTGACCGGTTCGACTCAAACTTTTCGCGCCAACACACCGTTCCCTTAGTATATGGAGACCACCGAAAAAATCCGTAAAGCCTACGTCGAGTTTGTGCTCGAAACGGGCCACCAACCCACCTCCGTTTTCCAGTTTGCGAAGAAACTTAAACTGGCCGAAGCCGACTTCTACACCGACTACGCATCGTTCGACGCTATCGAAGCCGACATCTGGCTTGGGCTGTTCAATGAAGCCCGTAAAACGGTCGATGCCGACGACACCTACCAGGGCTATTCCGTCCGGGAGAAGCTGCTGGCATTCTACTACACCTGGATTGAACTGCTGAAAGCGCAGCGCAGCTTCGTCGTTTACAGCTATGGCCGGCTGAAAGGTGATATGGCCGGCGCAACACCCATGCAGAAAGCCCGGATGCGGTCGCGCCGGGGGATGGCCAACGGGCAGGTGTTCAGCCCATTCAAAGACGCATTTTACGACTACGCCCGCGATTTGCTGGCGGAAGGCCGTGAAAGCAAAGAAGTGGAGCCGCGTCCATTTGTGACCGACCGCTATCCTGACGCGCTTTGGGCGCAGACGTTGTTTGTGCTCGATTTCTGGGTGCGCGACGTCAGCAAAGGGTTTGAAAAAACCGACAGTGCCATCGAAAAAGCCGTCAACACCGCTTTCGACCTGATCGGCCGCTCGCCCTTCGACACCCTGTTCGACTTTGCCAAGTTCGTATACCAGAATAAATGAGCGAATGAGCGATTGAGTGAATTAGCGAACATCAGGCATTCACTCAATCGCTCATTCGCTAATTCACTCATTGACTTATGAAAACGCAGACATCTGTTCCAACGACCAAAGTTGCCCGTGCCAGCCAGTTTGTGAAGGCAGGGGTGAAAGTTGGTGGCAACTATATCAAGCATTATAGCAAAAAACTGCTCGACCCTGATCTGTCGAAAGAAGAATTGCACAAAGACAATGCTGCCGATATCTACGACGCACTGAGCGAACTGAAAGGCTCGGCGCTGAAGATGGCGCAGATGCTGAGTATGGACCGGGGACTGCTGCCGGTTGCCTACACCGACAAGTTCACGATGGCGCAATACTCGGCACCACCGTTGTCGGGGCCGCTGGTTGTCAAGACGTTTCGCACGTATTTTGGCAAAAGCCCGTCGGAACTGTTCGATAAATTCGATATGGAAGCCGTCAATGCGGCCAGTATTGGGCAGGTGCATCAGGCCTGGAAAGACGGAAAGAAACTGGCTGTAAAAGTGCAATACCCCGGCGTTGCCGACGCCGTCACTTCCGACCTGAAAATAGCCAAGCCGCTGGCCGTTCGGTTGTTGAACCTCAATGAGCGCGACATCGACCGGTACATGGGTGAGGTAGAGTCGAAACTGCTGGAAGAAACGGACTACGCGCTCGAGCTTCGGCGGAGTATCGAAATTTCGGAAGCCTGCGCGCACATTCCGGGGCTGGTATTTCCAAAATATTACCCCGAATTTTCGTCGAAGCGTATCCTGACGATGGATTGGCTCGACGGGATGCACCTGCGCGAATTCCTGCAAACGAATCCGTCGCAGGAGGTTCGCGATCGCATTGGGCAGGCGCTGTGGGACTTCTATGATTTTCAGATTCACACCCTTCGGCAGGTTCACGCCGACCCTCACCCCGGCAACTTCCTGATGCGGGCCGACGGGACGATGGGCGTCATCGACTTCGGTTGCGTGAAGGTGATTCCCGAATTTTACTACGACAACTACTTCCGGCTCATCAACCCCGATACGCTGGAAGACATGGTGCTGACGGAGCAGATTTTTGATAATCTGGAGTTCCTGACCCCGCAGGATTCACCCAAAGACCGGGCCTTTTTCTCCGATCTGTTCAAGCAGATGATCTTTATGCTGGGCGCACCATTCGCGGTTGACTACTTCGACTTCGGCGATGACGCGTACTTCAATAAGGTGTATGCTTTTGCGGAGGGGCTGGCTAAAGTTGAGGAATTGAAAAGCTCGAAAGTAGCGCGCGGCTCGCAGGACGGTCTGTACGTCAACCGCACCTACTACGGTCTGTACGCGATGCTCAACGAGTTGAAAGCTCGTGTGGTGACGAACAAACCCGAGTGGCTTCGTTCGCAGAAGGTTCTTGAACTGTGATTAATGCTGGTTGCATTGATGGACTGTGATTTCTTTCTTGAATCATAGCTCATCAGAGCAATCAGGGTAATCAACGTTCAGATGGTCTTGAACGTTGATTGCCCTGATTCCTTTTTTGAATCACAGTTCATCAGCGTAATCACAAAAATCACAGTTCAGACAGAATTGGCAGGCTAGACTGTTTTTTCGTTAGTTTGCTTAATGGAATACAAGGACGTTCGATGGGAGCAACGGTTCGCTAACTACAGGAAAGCGCTTACGCGATTGAGCGAAGCGGCCACGCAGGCTACAGTGGAGAAGCTGTCTGATCTCGAAGAAGAGGGGCTAATTCAACGATTTGAATACACGTACGAATTAGCCTGGAAGACATTGCAGGATTTACTCCGGGAAAAAGGGTACGTCGATCTTAAAGGACCTAAAGATGTACTGAATCAGGCATTTTTGGTTGGATACATTGAAGGAGATGCTGCCTGGAGGGCAATGAAAAAATCCCGTGAGTTAACATCTCATACCTATGATCAGGGAACTGCCAGTGAGATCGCAAAAGCAATTGTCGAAACATACTGGCAGTTATTGAAAGACCTCGAATCACGTCTCGAAGAAGAGCGCTACGGGCGACAAACAACGATATTTGATGAATAAATACGGGCTTGACAACGACGTACTGGCTGAAATTGCCGCAATCTTCGAGCAGTATCCTCCTGTGTCACGCGTAGTACTATTCGGATCTCGGGCGATGGGCACACACCGACCCGGTTCTGACATTGATCTCGCTATCGAAGGGGATGATCTTGGCCTCTGGGATATCGTCAACCTGCTTGACGCACTGGAAGAACTCGATTTGTTATACTCGTTCGATTTGCTGAACAGACAGAATATAGCCGAACCTGCTCTGATCGATCATATCAACCGCGTCGGTGTTCCAATATACAACCGACTACCGGTTACCGCTTCCTGAACACGAAGCACGGATTGCGCAAAAAAATACTGAACCGCCATGCGGCCCTGTGTGTTTCGTTTGATTGCGTGATTTCGCTGACTTAGAACGAGAAGAAAAATCATAGCCCATCAGAACAATTAGTCAATCACAGTTCAAGACGATCTGAACTATGGTTAGCTGGCTGCTCTGATTTCTTTTTTTGAATCATAGTCCATCAATGCAATCAGCATTAATCACAGTTCAGATTAGTTTTGAACTATGATTCGTTTGATCACACTGATCGCCCTGATTTCTTTTTGTGAATCATAGTCCATCAGCGTAATTACAAAAATCACACGGGGCCGCCCGGCGGTTCAAGAAAATTCAAGACATTCTCTATGGCTCGTCCCCGGTTCGACGATATTTTTATGGATCTGGCCATTAACCTGGCCAAGCGTTCGCATTGCATCAAAGCCCAGGTGGGAGCCGTGCTGGCGCGGGACACCCGGATTATTTCCATTGGTTACAATGGCCCGCCCGCCGGGACGCACAATTGCGACGAGGAGTTTCCCGGCGTGGGTTGCCCCCGCGACTCGAAAGGGTCTTGTTCGTTGGCGCTTCATGCCGAGCAGAACGCCATTTTGTACGCGGCCAAGAACGGTGCGGCTATCGAGGGGGCCACTATCTACGTTACCCTGTCGCCCTGCATTGCCTGCGCCCGAATCATCTACAGCATGAAAATCGCGCGGGTCGTGTACCTGAATTCGTACGCCGAATACAAAGGCATCGGTGTTGATGAAGGGGTGGAGTTTCTGCGTCGGTTCGGCGTGACGGTCGAGCGGTACGTGTCGACGGATAGCCTGGCGATGGCCGAAGAAGGGAACCCCGGCAACCCCGACGTCGTTCGACAAGGGGCATGAACATACTCGCACACGCGTACCTGTCGGACCGTAACGCCGACTGGCTGATCGGTAATTTCATCGGTGATTTTATCAAGGGCGACCCGGCCAACCCCCGTCACGGCTTGCACGCGGGTGAGGTTGAGGGCGTCCGGATACACCGCGCCATCGATGCCTTCACCGACAGTCACTCCGCCGTGGCTGCCGTGCGCGACCTGCTGCGACCCCGCTGCCACAAATATGCCGGTGTGGCTGTCGACGTCTTTTTCGATCACATGCTGGCTACTCAGTTTTCGGCGTTGACCGGTGAATCACTACCCGCATTTACGGCGTATTTTTACACGACACTGCAACAGCATGTCAACCGGTTACCCGTGTCGGCCCGCCGAATGCTCGACGCCATGGTTCGCTACGACTGGATTACGAGTTATCAGACCACGACCGGTATCGATCGGGCGCTCACCGGAATTTCCCACCGGACGCCCTACGTATCAGGGCTGGATACGGCCGTCGAAGACCTGATCCGGTTTGACGAACCGATTCAGGCGCAGTTCAACCGATTCTGGCCCGAACTCGTTGCCCACGTAGCTAACTTCCGGGTCGGAACTGACCATTGAAAACCGCAAACCGCCTACCGAATTGATTGCCGCCGTTGATACCCTGCTAAAAGACATCCGTAACAAACGCATTGCCCCCGTTTACCTCATTCACGGCGACGAACCGTACTACCTTGACCGTGTCGCTGACGAGCTGGAGAAAGTAGCCGTGCCCGTTGCGGAGCGGGGGTTCAACCAGTTTGTGCTGTTTGGTAAAGATGCCGACGTCGGGGCCGTTATCAACTACGCCCGGCGGTACCCGTTTATGGCCGAGCGGCAACTGGTGCTGGTGAAAGAAGCGCAGCAACTGGCCGGTATCAACGATAAATCGGCGCAGACACTGCTGGAAGATTACGCGCTGAACCCGCTGTCGAGCACGATCCTGATGCTGTGCTACACCAAAGAAGACGGCAAGCCCGGCCTCGACGAGCGCAAAGCGTGGGTGAAAGCGTTTGGCAACAAAGGCAAGCTGCTGGGTATCAAAAAGCTGTACGACAACAAAGTGCCCGACTGGGTAGGGGAGTATTGCCGTGAGCAGGGTACCAAAGTAAGCCCCAAAGCCTGCCAACTCCTGGCCGACCACATTGGCAACGACCTCAAACGGCTGGCGAGTGAGATCGACAAGATCATGATTAACCTGCACGTTGGCGAAGAAATTTCGGCGACGACAGTCGAGCGGCTGGTGGGTATCAGCAAGGAATACAACGTGTTTGAGTTGCAGAAAGCCCTTGTCAGCCGCGACGTGGTGAAGGCGAATCAGATTGTCGACTATCTGGGTAAGAACGCCAAAGACAACCCGCTCGTGGTAGTGCTGGCGCAGCTGTTCGCGTACTTCAGCAAGGTGATTCTGGTGCAGGCGAGCAAAGATCAGTCGGAGAAGGCGCTGGCGGGTGTATTGGGTGTCAACCCGTTTTTCGTCAAAGATTACCTGTCGGCGGCCCGCACATTTCCGCTGCCCAAAGTAGCCGCTATCATCCACGCTATCCGCCGAGCCGATGCCCTGAGCAAAGGCATCGACGCCCCCACGATGAACGAAACTGACATCCTGCGCGAACTGGTTTTCGACGTGCTGCACTAGCCATCAAAGAGAGCAAAAGGGGAGTGCCCGCATACCGACAACATGAACCCGTACTATCCTACATTCGAGTCGAGCTACAAACGGCTGGGGTACAACACCTTCAACAGCAGGCAACTGGATTGGGTGAACAGCGACCGGTTTCGTGCGTCGATCAAGATACTGCTGCTGCCAGCCGGTTACAGACTAACGGTCGACTTTACCCCGTTTGAAACAACCGTGCCGACACTGTTTTTTGTGGCCCATAACCAGTTTCTGACGATGCTGTCGGGCACTGCCGACACGGCTGCCATGGTTCATTACAACCGTGATTTTTACTGTGTGCAGATTCACGATGCCGAAGTAGCCTGCGATGGGCTTCTGTTCAACAACATACTGCAAATCCCGAAAATCGACCTGACGCCGACAGCCCACGCTACCATGAGCAGCCTGTTTGCGCGCATTGCCGACGAACTTCAGCAGCAGGAATCGTCGGTGGAAGAAATGATCCGCACCTATCTGAAGCAGATCATTATTCTGGCGACCCGCGAGTGGAAAAAACAGCACCTCGATACGCTGGTGCCGCTTGTCGAGCCTGCTGAGAAGGAGTTTTTCCGGAACTTTGGGCAGCTGGTCGAAATTCATTACAAAGAGAAGCATACCGTGGCCGACTATGCTACGCTGATGGGCATCGCTCCGAAAACACTCGCCAATAAATTCAACCGGCTGCATCTGGAGAACCCCAACGAGATCATCAAAAACCGGATCGTGCTGGAAGCCAAACGCCTGCTAGTCTACACCGATCAGAGCGTAAAGGAGATCGCTTTTCAACTGGGGTACGACGATCCGGCTTACTTCAACCGGCTGTTTACGCAGAAAGCGGGGGCTTCTCCGGCCGGGTTCAGGAAGGGAATGAAAGGGTAGGGCCTCATTTCCCGGCTTCGGGAAAAATATCCAATCAAAACTGCCTTTCTGCTATTTTTCAGCGCATACGGGGGAAATACTTTTGTGCAGGCAAGTCGATCAGACCAGCGCGTTTCAGCGGTGAAACCCGGTGATCCGGCGATGAGCCAGTTTACACACTCGTTATGTACCCCAATAAACGTATGAAAACCAATTCCGTAAAATCGGCCCTGCTGGCTGGCGCGATGCTGTTCGCGGCCAATGCAACCGTCATGGCGCAGTCGACCGTACCCGCAGCGCAGGACCCCGCCATTCTGAAAGACATCCGCGTTTTCCTGAAAGGGTTGAACAGCGCTGGTGGTCCGCCCCTGGAAACGATGGCCCCCAAAGATGCCCGTATGGTGCTGGTCAACGCGCAGAAGTCGGTGAGCTTCGATTACTCAGACATTGAGGAGTCGGAAAAAACGATCACGCAGGATGGCATTACCGTTAAACTTCACATCGTAAAGCCAAAGGGAGCCAAGGCTGGTTTGCCCGCTTTCATGTTCTTCCACGGCGGTGGCTGGGTGCTCGGCGACTTCCCAACCCACAAGCGGCTGGTGCGCGATCTGGCCGTGAAAAGCGGTGCTGTCGGTATCTTTCCCGACTATACACCCTCACCCGAAGCGCACTATCCGGTGGCGATCAATCAGGCATATGCCGCTACCAAATGGGTGGCTGAGCATGGCAAGGAGATCGGCGTCGATGGGTCGCGGCTGGCCGTGGCTGGTAACAGCGTCGGTGGCAACATGGCTACTGTCGTGGCGCTGATGGCTAAAGACAAAAAAGGACCGAAACTCGCGTATCAACTGCTGTTGTGGCCCGTTACGGATGCTGACTTCAGCCGTGAGTCGTACACCAAATACGCGCAGGAACGCTTCCTGACCACGCCCCTGATGAAGTGGATGTGGGACAACTACACCACCAACCCGACCGAGCGCAAAAACAAGTACGCGTCGCCGATGCAGGCTTCGCTGACAGAGTTGAGCGGTCTGCCCCCGGCACTGGTTCAGGTAGCTGAAAACGACATTCTGCACGACGAAGGTGTCGCCTATGGCCGGAAACTGGACGAAGCGGGTGTACCGACCACGATCTCCGTCTATGCCGGATTTATCCACGACTACGGAATGCTGAACCCGCTGGCCAAGATTCCGGCGGTGCAGACCTCGCTCACGGAAGCTGCTGCGGTGCTCAACAAAGCCCTGTTTCCCCAAAAGTAAGCCGTGGCCGGTCATCGTTGACCAAGTGCGCTGACAGCGTAACGATATCCAAAAGCCGACAGCCGTGCTCGTAGCATGGCTGTCGGCTTTTGTCGTATTAACAGTCCATTAGCTGACCATGTGTCTTACCGGTGCATACGCCGGGCCAACGCCCCACCACGACTGAAACCGGTAGTCTGCGCGAATCGGTTTTTGGTATATTGCACCCGACGAAACACGTTTGTATGTCGCGAGTAACTGGTTTATTGAAAGACATCGCACGAGTAATTGCCATTTTCATCGGCGGGGCGATCGGTCTGGTAATTCTCCTGTTTGTTTACCTTGATCTAACCAAAACCCCGGACGCCGATGTACAGCTTGGGCGGGTCGACCGCGACACTACGTTCTACATCGGCAAATCTGAAAATGATCATGAAGGAAGTGGTCGCATTTCCCTGTTGGCCACCGGGTTGCTGGATAAATCGGACGCTTCGGTGCTTATCGAGTACACGAAGCCACCGGCTACGGCTGCCGATTGTAAGCTGTCTGCCGGCCCGGTCGACCGGATATATGGAAGTGATTTCTACGATAACCGGGCTAAAGTGACGTACCGGCACGGGGCCGTAAAACATGGGCATCTGCGACTGCGGTTCGTCTTTGCCTATCCACCCGAAGAATGGGGTAAGCATCCTACGAAGTAACTGTTCAACGTTGAGTAACCGGGCTGCTGATCGTATTGCGGTTCGATTGGCTTTACCTAACCACATATCATGCGAAAATTGGTCTGCATCTGTCTGGGTTTACTGATTGCCTACGCATCAACGGCGCAGCCCAGCCCGAAGCCAAAATTAGTCGTCACGCCCATCGCGGATCGGGTGTACGTGCACACGACCTACGGTATGTACAAGGGCGAACCCGTCCCGTCGAACGGCCTGATTGTCAATACGGGCGATGGTATCGTGCTGATCGATACGGGTTGGGATACGAAAGACGACACCGACAATACACAGCAGCTACTTCGTTGGGTGGCTGATAGCCTGCGTCAGCCCGTCCGGCTCTGCATCGTCACCCATTCCCACGATGATAAAGTAGGGGGTATCGGCGCGTTGCGAAAGGCGGGTGTCCGGGTTGTCAGCACGCCACTCACGGCGCAGAAAACGGTGCAGGCCGGGTATGAATCGCCCGACGGTATTCTCCCCAACGACACGACGTTTACCATTGGTCAGGTACCGATTCGGACGTACTTCCCCGGTGCCGGACATACCAGCGATAACATCGTGGTGTGGTTGCCCAAGCAGCAGATTCTGCATGGCGGCTGCTTTGTCAAAAGCGTGTCTGTGTTCGGGCTGGGCTACATTGGCGAAGCAAACCTGTCGGCGTGGGGCAATTCCGTTCGTCGGGTTATGAATCAGTTCGGTACGGCCAAACTCGTCATTCCCGGCCACGAAGAGTGGGGTGATACAAAAGCCCTCGAACACACGTTGCAACTGCTCTCCAAACACGCGGCTGCAAAGCCCCAACGATAACGTGCGCAACCTGATGTGCTCCTTCTACCACATATAGATGAAACAGATTGATAAACTTGCCTGGATCGAGTTAAAAGACAAAACTGTCCTGCTGACAAAAAGCTACGGAAAAGATGTGTTTTATATTCCCGGTGGCAAGCGGGACGCCGGGGAGACAGACGAACAGGTGCTACTCCGGGAAATACGCGAAGAACTAACCGTATCGATTGACGAAAGAACGCTACAGTACATTGGTATTTTTGAAGCACAGGCGCACGGTCAGCCGAAAGGCGTTACGGTAAAAATGACCTGCTACTCCGGTGAATACCACGGGCAACTGAAAGCAAGTTCGGAAATCGAAGAAATCGCGTGGTTTACCTACGCCGACAAAACAAAGTCGCGGGAGTCGACAAATTGATTTTCGACTATTTGCATCAGAGCGATTTGTTAGCGTAGAGAAAGAGTTGGTGCAAAGAAAGTTGTTGTAATCGCCCTTGTAAGTGTTGGGTGAAGTCAGTAAAGTGTCTGCATTTCCGGGTCGCGGGTGACAGATTGAACGTCCCGGTTGGGCAGGTTCACAGCTCTAAATTCGGGCTTCCTGCTGACAAGCCAAACGCCCCGGTCGGACAGGTTTAGTCAGTTCAACGGGTTGCGGCTGACAGGCAGTGCGACTCAAAAGTAAACCTATAAAGGATGCAATTTTTAGTGGAATTTTTCAACAGTTTAGATTCAAGGCACTGGGTTTTACTCATCACCTCAATTGTTAGCTCAGTCATTGCTTTGGGCTTGTATTTCGCCAAAAGAAGACACGACATCAAAGACAAATTGTTTGAGAAGCGGCATACTTCTTACAAAACATTTATCACTAAGTTGGACGACATGGCCAAGGCTGCCAGACTCGACCCAACCAGTCTTTTGAAGGTAGTTGGCGAAAAAATGGCCGATGTTTTAACGGCTGAAGATGAAGCTGCTTCTATGAAAGCGTTAGCAGATATGAACTCAGCGATTTACGCTCAACTGGATAAAGCATTAACGCCACTGTTAGTTGCCAAGTCAGAAATCAATGCTCTGATGCTGGATTGTAGCGACCAGATGCTGACCTACGTGACCGAATATCGGGTTCTAGCGCAAAACACAATTGATGAAGTTCAGAGTTGTCTAGATGTTCTCAAACCTGAAAACGCTGCTTATATGCAGGCGCAATTTGAAAAGATGAATAATCAAAACCGGGCTAAGGCATATGACGCTTTGACCCAAAAAATGATTCTGCAAATGAGAAAGGAATTGCAAGCAACTTACCGACAGTAGTGCCGATGGTAATCTCTGCAATCCCTTAGATAATAAGTTCAAACGTTTCGCTCCGCGTGGGCAGGCTCTCCGGCGACAGGTTGCTCGCCCCCGAAGTCAAGCAGACAGCCCAACCAAACGGGTGTGTAAAGGTGCAGGTCCGTGCGTTCGGTCAAGTTTTGCGCCCACCATCAACCCCCTGAGTCCACCGTGTGGAGATCCACAAAGCGCTTGTAAGGTAGCGTTCGGGCGGTACTAGGAACGCCCCAATAAGCAGATTTTATGGCTCATTAGTCGCCAACGAAACGACCGGCGGCATGCTGGGGCAAACCTTTCGGTACGATATAAAAGTCGATGGCGACACGATGACGCTGACCGGCCCGTTCAGCGAAGTATGGGCTCGCGTCAGGTAATACGGGTAGACCGGTCGAAACGCGACGGTAATCAGCTGGGCGGCAATACAGGTTGCTGGGCGGGGAGGTAGACGCTGAACGTGGCCCCCTGACCGGGTTGGCTATGAGCCGTGATAAACCCGCCGTGATTGATCGCAATGCGCTGGCAGATGGCCAGGCCAATACCCGTTCCTTCGTACTCGCCTTTGGTGTGTAACCGCTGGAAAACCTGAAAGATGCGGGACTGGTATTTTTCGTCGAAGCCAATGCCGTTGTCGATAACGTCTACGCGGTAGTAGCTATCGACCGGTTGGGGCGGGCGTTCACTGGGCGAAATCATGTTCGCAGGTACCTCCGTACAGCGAATCTGAATGTGAGCCGACTGCCCGGGATGCCGGAACTTCAGTGCATTACCCAACAGGTTCTGGAACAACTGACTCAGTTGGATAAAATGGCCCCACACAGTGGGTAGCGGGTCCATGTCCAGGCGTGCATCGGCTTCGGTTAGGGAAATTTCCAGCGCGTCGCAGGCGGTTGCGACAGCCTCCGACAGGGCAACGGGCAGGCGGTCGGGTTCGGCGTTGTCGAGTTGCGAGTAGGTCAGCAGCGCCCGGATCAGCGTCGATATGCGCGCTGCGGCCACCTGTATCCGCGATAGGAAACCCACTTCCTTTTCCCCGGCTACACCCATGAGTCGGCCCTGAAGCAGATCGCTGAACTGCTGAATTTTGCGTAGCGGCTCCTGTATATCGTGGCTGGCTACGTAGGCAAACTGTTGCAGGTATTCGTTGGAGCGTTGCAGGCGAACGACCATCGTTTCCAGTTCGGCGGTCCGTTGCCGGACCTGTTCATCCAGCTCTTCGGCCAACTGACGGTAGCGGGTTTCGCTGGCAGCCACGGCCTGAGCCGACGACCGACGCAGGGCTTCGAGACTGATCTGCGCCCGCACTTTGGTCAGCAGCTCAGCGGCCGAGAAAGGCTTGACCAGGTAATCATCCGCGCCGGCTTCCAGCCCGTCGATACGCGCTTCCTGCCCCGCGCGGGCCGACAGAAAGATCAGCGGAATAAGCGCGGTCGCCGGATTCTGCCGCAGTTGCCGGATCAGTTCCTTACCGTCCATGACCGGCATCATCACGTCGCTCAGAATCAGTTGGGGCGTCAGCGTACGGAGTTGGTTCAGCGCGTCGGCCCCGTGAACGGCGGTATGAACCGTGAAGTAGGGCGATAGCAGGCGGGTCAGGTACGCCCGCATGTCGGCATTGTCATCGACAACCAGCACATATCCGTCCGCTTTCGGCAAAGCCGCGTCACCGACATTACCGGTGGCGGTCGGGGCGGTCTCGTCCAGTATAGACGAGGCTTCCTGTAGAAAGGAATCGGCCAACGCACTCAGCGGCCCGTCGGCCAGATCGTCGCTGACCTGCGCGGCTGGTAGGTGCGCACGGCCCAGCGGAATCTGCACGGTAAATGTACTGCCGACCTTCTCGACGCTGCTGACGCTGATCGTACCCCCGTGCAGCTGCACCAGTTCCTGGACCAGTGACAAGCCGATACCGCTGCCTTCAAACGACCGCCCCCCCGCGTTCTCGACCCGGTGAAATCGCTCGAACATATGCGGTAGTTCGGCCGCCGGAATGCCCACTCCTGTATCGGTGACGGCTAACACGGCCTGTTCGCCTTCCGCCACAAGACTGACCCGAATAGAGCCCTGAAGGGTGAACTTAAACGCGTTGGAAAGCAGGTTGAGCACAATTTTTTCTCACATTTCCCGATCTACGTAGACCGGCGACGGAAGCGGCTGGCAATCGACGATCAACTGCAAACCGGCCCGTTCCAGCAGGGAGCGAAAATTACTGGCCAGCTCCTGTGTCAGCCCCGCCAGTTCTACAGGCTGAAAATGCGAGCGGGTTCGGCCAGCTTCGATACGGCTGAAATCGAGCAGGTTGTTGACCAGCTTTAGCAGGCGCAGTGCGTTGCGGTGAGCAGCTACCACGGGGGCCTGAATACTGGCGGGTTGCTGTTCGAGCTGCTGCCGGAGTTCGTCGAGCGGCCCGAGCATCAGCGTCAGGGGCGTCCGAAATTCGTGGCTGACATTGCTGAAGAACGCCGTTTTGGCCCGGTCGATGGCGGCTAGTGCTTCGGCCCGCTGCTGCTCCTGCTGATACGCGTGAACGTTGGAAAAAGCCGTACTGATCGTGTTACCCAGTAGATCGTAGAATGTCTGATAATCAGCGTCCAGCGCCCGCCGGGAACTGACCCCCGCCAGTACGAAACCAACAGGCTGGGGGTGGGAGGGCAGCATTATGGGCAGGCGGACGGCCGTATGGGGTGTCTCAGGGTAGGGCCCGGCCGGAACCTGACCCAACTGATTGCTCAGGTCGGTAATGACCTGCATCTCGTTAAGAGTAGCCAGCCATGGAGTTGATTCGACGACTAATTCGTTCAGATGAGCTGGTAGTTTCTCCCCCCCGAAAGGCCACTACTGCCAACCAGCCGGGCCTGCTGTCCGTCGGCGTCCAGTTCGTAGAAAAGTAAAAAGGGTAGATCGAGGCTGAATGTCGGCTGAGCTTCCAGCAGGCTGTCGTAGATGGCCTGCTGCGATTTGGCCTGTGCCGTGCGGGTTGCCACGTCGCAGAGTACCTGCGTGCGCCGGGCGCTGAGCATCTTATCCGTCGTCTCGGTGATGGGGTGAAAGATGCCCCCAACCTGCCCCGAGTCGTCCCGGATGGGCGCGAAGGAAAACGTCATAAACGATTCCTCCAGGTAGCCGTATCGGTCGAGAAACATGCGCTGATCTTGGATATACGTACCCTGTCCCTGCTGCCCCCGAGTAAACGCGTCGCCGACCACCGGCAGGGCGGTTTCCCAGCAGATACGGAAATTCTGCCCCATCGACTCCGGGTGCTTGGCTCCGCAAATGGGTCGGTAGCTGTCGTTGTACAGCTGAATCGTTTCGGGGCCCCAAGCAATCAAAATCGGAAAGGTCGAGGAGAGGCACAGACTTACCGAGGTGCGCAGGCTCTGTGGCCAGGTGTCTATGGGGCCCAGTGGCGTGGTCGACCAGTCTTTTTAGCGGATTAATTGCCCCATCTCACCACCCCCGGCAAGAAACGATTCGGAGGAGTCCAGTGCCTCGATACTGACCATACGCGTATTCATTAGTCACCAACTGCCGGTAAGGCGGCAGCGCCAAACCGCAATATTAAGCCCGTTTTGGGCTTAAAACGCAATATAGTCGATCATGTAAGGCAGTTACCCTGTTTTATTATCTATGTGGTAGCCTATTCTAATGTACCGGTCCTGAACGTTTGGGGGGAGGGCGCTACTCGTCGGTGCTGTATTTGCTGCGGATGCGCCGGGCCACGTCGCCGGCCAGTTCGTCGACTAAGTCATCGTAGAGTTGCCAGCGGCTGGGTACCAATATGCTGGCTGTTGCCAGGATGTGACCGTTGAGGGCGCGGTCGTCGCCGGAAAACGTTTCCCACACGGTTTCCCAACGGCGTGTTTCCCAGACCGAATCGTGCCAGATGGGTTTGTTCGCGTCGACATCGATACCTTCCAGACGAATGGTCATGCCGGTGCTGATGGTGCGCTTAAACGTCGTCAGTGTACCCTTCACCTTCTCCATGATGTCGACCTTCGTGGAGTCGTTGATCTTCTTTTCACCGACTTTATATTCTTTGTCGCTGTAGATCGTCGTGCTCGATGACCCGGTGTTATCGGTATATGCCGTGTAGTCGGTCACCTGCATCCGGACAGCCTGATGAATCGGGAAGCCTTCGGCCAGTGGCCCACCGTCAACGATGTTCGCCTGAATCTGATCCGGGGTGTAGAGTCGCACAAAGGTTGAGGGCGTCATGTCGCGATTCAATCGACTGTAGATCAGTCGCTGTATCGCCAGATTATCGTGGCCACTGATTTCGTAGGTAGGGCCGATTGGCTCGATGGCCACGCGCAGCAGGGCGTAAGGGAATACCTCGTCGGCGCGGGTGCGGGCCTGCCGGTAATCGGGTACCCAGTCGGTGGCTTTGCGGTAGTTAACAAACGCGTCTTTGGCGGCAAGGCGGTTGGTCAGGCGGAGGTCGTACGCCTGCTCGGCGACGTCGTAGCGGTCGGCAGCGGCCAATTGGCGGGTTTCCTGCATTCGATCCTGATACGAAGCGGGGTAACCCGAAAGCCAGTCGGCGCAGGCAGTGCAGGTCCGGGCGTTGTCGGTGAGCGTTTGCAGGGCGTTGTATTCGCCCAGTACGGCCTCCCAGCGAAACGGCTGACTGGTACTGTTCGCCAGTCGGCGAATTGTGTTTTGCCGTTGTTCGTAAGCCAGGACGAATGCCTGTTGCAGCACGTTGGATGCCAGTCCGTGGCCCCGTTTGCTCAGGCCCGGTCCCTGCTGAAGCCGCTGGGATGCGCGTTTGACCGCCAGATCGAAACGGCCGTGGCGGAGGGCTGTTTTGCCGCTGCTGCACCCGGTCAGCAGCAGGATTACGAGTAGGTAAAGAGGAGTGCGGTTCATGGGGAGGAAGATTGGTCGGTTAACCCTTAGATGCCAGATTTGCGGAATTGGTTTAGGCGCTCCCCGGAAATATTGGCGACGTTGTCGGGCGACGCCTATGTCACCGTATGAGCGCGAGGATGCATCACAGCCCGTATATTTGGCGTACGGTACCGTACGTGTATCTGCTCAGTACCATCGCCAATGATTCCTCCCCCGCCCATAACGATTAAAGACATCGCCCGGCAATTCAACTGCTCGCCGTCGACGGTGTCGCGGGCGTTGAACGACCACTATACCATCAGTGAAGATACGCGCCGGAGCATTCAACAGTATGCGCAACAGGCGGGTTATCAGCGAAATCTGGTGTCGCTTAGTCTGCTCAATAAGCTGTCGGGGACGTTGGGGATTATCGTGCCGACGATCAGCGATAGCTACGAATCATCGGTAATCGAAGGGTTGCACACGGCCCTGCGGCCGATGGGGTATTCGCTGACGATCTGTGTAACGGGCGAATCGCGGGCGCTGGAAGCGGAGTATGTACTGCGGCTGCTGGCGAATCGCGTCGAGGGAATCTTTCTGTCGGTGGCGCAGGAAACGTACGACTCGGGGCACTACGACCATTTGGCTATGGTGACGCAGCGGCAACTTCCGCTCGTCCTGATCGACCGTGACTACGCCAGCCTGCCCGTCAGCCGGGTGACGGCCGACGATTACCACGGAGCCTGGGCGGTGGTCGAGCACCTGATTCAGGTGGGTTGCCGACGGATTGCCCACCTGCGTGGCCCCGCCGGACTGACCGTTTCGGAACAACGCTTTGCCGGTTATATCGACTGCCTGACGCAGCACGGCTTGCCAATCTGTGACGAGCTGATTCTACCGACTAACTTCAAAATTGACAGTGCTGTCCTGCCCACGCAGCAACTACTGAACCTACCTACCCGCCCCGACGCCATTTTCGGCGTCAACGATCAGGTGGCGATTGGGGCGATGCGGGTGTTGCGGGAGCGGGGACTACGCATTCCCGACGATGTGGCCGTTGCTGGTTTCGACGATTCACCGACAGCCGCCTACACCTGCCCGTCGCTGACCACTGTGGCCCGTTCTGGGCAGAAACTCAGCGCTGAAGCCGCCCGGCTGTTTCTACAGCACAAACAAACGCCCGGCCATACGCCCATTGAAAGCGTAGTGCTGCCCGCCCAACTGATCGTACGCGAATCGTCGCAGCGGGTGGGGTAGTGCCTGAAGGCGGTCGCAATGCGGTACCATTGTGTTGATTGACTCTCAAGGTTTCGTGGTGTCAGGTCTCCGACCTGACACATTTCCGGCAAAGCATTTTGCTGTCGCGAGCGTGTCAGGTCGGGGACCTGACACCACTATAGGTTGCTTGGGGAACGAATTTTTGTCATCCCGACGCCAGGAGGGATCTTCGTTAGCAGGCGGTTTTGTTTGCTTTTACTGAAGATCCCTCCTGCGTCGGGATGACAAAAATTCGTTCCCTAAAACAATTTCTCAACCAATCTTCATCGTGTAGGTCAACGGTGTGACGCCGGTTAGGTACACGTGAATTCCGTCGGTGTGCAGACTACCGAAATGTGATGAGTACGGTTCTCCGCCCAGGTTCGTGATCTTGTCATGTTTGTACAGCCCCGGCCCGAACTGAATCGTGTCGTCGCCCAGGCGGTATTCGCCGGTGCCGTCGGGGAGGAAATAACTGTCGGTGCTGCCGCCAACGGCTGTCAGGCCGGTTACTTGCCCACCCGCCCGGAAACACAGTTCGAGCGTGACGTGGATGCCCGCGACACCTGTAATGCTGAACGCAAGCGTGTTCTGCCCGTTCTGCTCCGTAGCGCGGATGGTCGTTTTCAGGGTGTTGAGATTGCTTTGCGGCCGGTGCGCGAAGTCCATTTTGTTCCAGAACCGGCCGTCGGTGCTGGGCGTCAGGGCGTAGTTGCCGTCGGCTTTGCGGTATTTGGCGGGTAGCGGCTGGTAGTAGGGCGACGTCTGTTGACGGTGCAGTATGTACGCGTCGCCGTCGGGCGTGATGCCTTCGCTGTGGAAATAGCCGGTGCTGAAAAAATCGGTCGACAGGCGCATGTAGTTCAGGATGGCTGCACCCTTGCGAAACGCAAAAAAGTTGGGACTGTTCGAACGACCCGACGCGATGGTAAGCGGCAGGTCGTTGCCACCGTACAGCGTGGTTGTCGTGCTGCCGCGCCGTATACGGACAAGGTTGGTGCTCTTGAAAAACTGCCGGTAGTCGACGGACGGGGCTTTCGGCGCGGGTAGCGGTTTTCTAAAGATTGGGTCTTCCAGGTAAGACGCCAGCAAATCGCGACGCACCTGTTTGTCGAAGCCGGGCATGGTGCGGATAAACTGCGTCAGCGCGGCCCACTCCGGGTTGTTGTCGTGCAGGGCGTAGAAATGGTAGTCTAGGTAGAAGAGCAGGATGTTGACCGGCGCGTACTGATCCTGCCGGCGCGAATCGACCGTAACGAGTTCCCCGTCGGGTTCCATGTGGTAGTATACCAGCCGCAGATTCCGGCGCACCTTGTCGAGCAGGTTGGGTTGGCGCTGCAACTGACCAATGGCGGTCAGGGTCCGGTCGTTCACGGCTGCATAGTTCATGCTCCGCTCCAGGTAGTTGCCGTCGCTGTCGCAGAAAACGCCTTCGGCCAGCCATTCCTGAATGCGCTTGACGTAGGCCGAATTGGGATACAGCGCATTCATGCGCGCCAGAGCCGCCGAGATCACCCACCGGTGATTAGGCGTATGCACCCCGCCCGTCCGCAGGGCTTCCCCGGCTTTGACGACAAACGTTTTGTGTAACGCCTTCACGTCGGCCAGCGCCGGTGCCTGGTTAGCCAACAGAATTTTGCCAGCGGTGCAGAGGGCTTCAAGGATAAACCCCGTATCGGGCGGGGAGGCCAGGTTGGCGATGTCGAGGGTACCGTCGGGGCGCTGGGCCTGTACCAGAAACCGCATGATCTTCTCCATCGCCGGAACGAGGTCGGCCTGCTGGTAATAGCGCGAGGTCGGTTCGGAATAAGCCGCTGCCAGATTCGCCAGATCGAACCCCAGCCGTCGCCGAACGTCGGTGATGGGCGACGCCAGCGTTTGCAGCAGCTGAGCCACCTCCGCATTGTTGGCGTCCACGACCGACTTGAAAAAGTCGTCAGCACCAGGCTGGGCGATTGACGATAGGGGAGACAGGGCTACCAGCGCACCGGCAGACAGGCAGTAGCGGAGAAATTCGGTTCGGGAAATGGGTTGCATACTATGTAAAGACCCCATCCCAACCCCTAAGAGGTTGTCTTGGGGAATCATTATTCAGATTAAAAACGGGCCTTTGTCATCCCGACGACGGGAGGGATCCGCTCCGGCGGCCCGGTTCGCTAGGAGCAGAAAAAACCGTCTGTTCGCGAAGATCCCTCCTGTCGTCGGGATGACAAAATACCTGTACCAAACAACTTCTCAGCAGGTGGGGTACTATTAATACCCCGGATTCTGCGTCAGGGCGGGGTTGACGGTGAAGGCGCTGGTTGGAATGGGGAAGATGCGGTGGTTTACGTCGGCATCGGTTTTAAAGCCCCATTTGCCTTCGTATTTGCCAAACCGGATCATGTCGTTGCGGTGCCAGGTTTCGTAGGCAAACTCGCGGCTCCGCTCAACGAACATACCGTCCAGGTCAATGCTGGTCAGCGCGGCCGAGGTGGTTCGGTTGGCGCGTAGCTGATTCACCAGCGAAAGCGCTGTGTGGCCCAGCGTCGGTGTGCCGCCCCGCAGAATCGCTTCCGCTTTCATCAGGATGATGTCGGAATAGCGAAACAGCGGAATATCGTTGTTCTGGTTGCGCGAGGTCGAACTGGCGTCGGGGTAGAATTTGATGTTGCGGTAGCCCATGTTCCAGGCGATTTCGTCGTTGCCACAATCGAACGAGGCTACGTCCTGCCGCAGCAGAACCTGGGGCGTCAGCGTTACCTGATAGGTGTAGGACGCACCGCCGTCGGAACCGGTGTAGAACTGGTCGTAGCCCTTTTTCGTGGTCGTTACGGTTACGGGCGTAACGCCGTCGTTCAGGAACTGCGGCCCTGTCAGCCATTGGCCGTTGCGGACGTCGTTGGGGTCGCTGAAGTTGGCGTAGAACTCCGGCAACGTGCTTTCGGGCGCGCTGGGCGTGAACGGTAGGCTAAACTTTTTGGCTTCCGAGCGTGGTACGTCGTAGCGGGCGCGGTACATGAAGCCGTTGGTACCGGGCAGGTTGGCAGCCGCCGGGTCGTAGGGAATGGCGAAGATAAACTCCTTCATCTGCGGCCCGTTGTTGGGGTAGAACATCTGCAAATACGACGACCGCCCTTCCAGACTATATAGCCCCGAATTGATAACACTATCGCAGGCCACGATAGCGTCGTTATACCGCTGCGTACCGGTGTAGTACTGCGAATTCAGGTACAGCTTGGCCAGCAGCGAGTAGGCCGTGAACTTGTTGGCACGGCCGTACATCGACTGGCCCGACGCGCGGCTCAGGTAGGGCAGGGCTTTCTTTACTTCGTTCTCGATAAAACCGACGACCTGCGCGCGGGGCAGGTTGGGGTGCGGGTTGAAATCGCCGTAGGTCGTGTCGACGGGGACGTTGCCGTACATATCCATCAGCATGAAGTACGCCATCGCCCGGACCATTTTCAGCTCCGCCAGATTGGTTTGCTTGGTGGCCGACGCCGGCATGGTCTGATCCAGAACCGACAGCGACTGATTGGTGGTGCCGATAACGGTCGAAAGCCAGCTCCAGGCCCCGTTGGTGTTGCCGTGGTCCTTGGTCCAGCTATGGTAGTGCAGCATCCGGTAGTTCTGGTTGTCGTACCAGTTACCCCCCGAGCCGGCATAATGGCTTCGTCGGTGCTGAGCGTCTGCATGAAAAAATAATCGAGTGCAAACTGGCCGCGCAGGGCTGCGTAAGGCGGTCCCGACGCCTGGATAAACTGCTGGGCATTCTGCGGAAAAATGTCGGGTGTGAGCGACGTATTGATGGGTACGTCGAGATTATGGCAGGCGGTGGCGAGGCACAGCAGCAGCCCCATCAGCGCACCGGGTATGGCTAGTTGTTTCATTTTGAGAAGTTTAATGTTTAAGGTTTAATGTTTAGAGTTTAAGGTTCTCACGGTCCCGGTGGGAAAGCGCAACCTTAAACGTTGAACATTAAACCTTAAACCCAATTAAAACGACACGTTCAGACCCAGCAGCAGGGTGCGGGTTTTGGGGTAGAAGTTGTTGGCGTCGATGCCGGGGGCGATGCCGCCCTGATTGACTTCGGGATCGATACCGGTGTATTTCGTGATGACAAACGCATTGTTGACCGTAGCATACACGCGCAGGTTTTTCACGTACTGCCCCAGCTTTTTGAAGCTGTAGCCCAGCGTCGCGTTGTCGAGCCGGACGTAGCTGCCGTCTTCGATGAAGCGCGTTGAATAGCGGTACGAGTTTACGTCAGCGATCGATTCGGTGCCTGCATCGACCAGAATGTTAGTGTACTGGGCCGTGCTGGGGCGGAACAGGTCGGCGCGGGTGGCGTTGAAGATTTTGTTGCCAAACACACCCCGGATAAAGATGTTCAGATCGAGGTTGCCGTAACGGAACGTATTTGTCCAGCCCGCCAGCAGTTTCGGCTGCGGATTTCCCGAATAGTAATAGTCGGCGCCGATCACCGGTGAGGTGGTTACGTTGCCGTTGCGGTCGAGGTACTGCGATACACCCTTGTCGTTCTTACCCGCGTATTGCAGCGTGAAGAACTGGCCCAGCGGCATCCCGGCTTTCAGAATCTGGAGCGTGCTACCGGTTTGGCCACCACCGTCGGGCTGGGTAATCCGTACGGAGTCACCGCCGACGAACAGTGGGTTGGTCAGGCTCAGAATCTTGTTGCTGTTGTGCGCCAGGTTCAGGCTCGACGTCCAGCTAAACCGACCCACCCGCATCAGGTTGGCACTCAGGCTCAGTTCGACACCCCGGTTCTGCATGTCGCCCCCGTTGGCGACGATGCTGCCCACCGGTACCAGCACCGGGTTGACGCGGTACGAATAGATCATGCCCGTCGTGGTTTTCTGGTACAGTTCAAGCGTACCGTTTACCCGGCCTTTCAGGATCGTAAAGTCCAGACCCAGGTTGGCCGTGGCCGTTTTTTCCCACCGCAGGTTGGGGTTCGATGCCTGCGTCGGGCCGTAAGCGGCCGTCTGCACACCGTTATAGTAGTAGGTGCCGAGGCTACCCGAAATGGTTTGCGCCGTGTAAGCGTTGAAGCCCGACGAGTTACCCGTGACGCCGTAGCTGGCCCGTAGCTTCAGGTCGTTGAACAGTGACTGATTGGCCATAAACCCTTCCTGACTTACGCGCCAGGCCACGCCCACCGCCGGGAAGTAACCCCACTGATTGTTGGCCCCGAACACCGACGAACCGTCGCGCCGGATCGATCCCTGAAAGAGGTATTTCTCCTTGTAGTTGTAGTTCAGACGGGCGAAGTCGGAGATGAGCTTTGTTTCCTGATAAATACCGTCGGCCCCGAAGTTGACGCGGTACGACGACACGGCGTAGGGGTTACTCAGCGCGAAGTTGTTGTAGCCGATGTTGTCGACGGGGAAGTTAGTGCTCGACGTCTGGAAGCCGTCGCCCGACACCGAACCCTGATACGAGTAACCCAGCACGGCGTTGATCGAGTGATCGCCGAACGCCCGGTTCCAGGTCAGGAACGTTTCGAGCACTTTGCGGGTGGTCTGGTAGGTGTTACGCAGGGCTGATCCGTTGGTGCCGAAGTTCAGGATGGTGTGCGTCGCCGGTGGATCGGGGTTGTTGTAAAAGTTGGCACTGTTGTACTGCGTGTAGTAGCTATCGTACGATTCGCCATGCAGCGAGGTATTGTTCTGGTACGACAGGTTCAGGTCGTAGGTCAGATCGAACGGCAGGTTGACGTGGGTGTTGAACGAGCCGACGAGGTTGTTGTACTTCGTGTTGTCTTTGGCGTGAGCCACCATCGCCACCGGGTTGAAATAGCCCGTATTCTGGTAGTTCTCGAAATAACTACCGTCGGGGTTGGTAATGGGCGACACCGGCAGGTGGTTAATCATTTGTAACAGCACGTTGTTGCGCAGGGGCGTGTTGTTGGCGTTGCTGTTCGAGTTCGATACGTTGAGGCTGAACCGCAGCCGGTCGTTCAACGCGTACTGATCCACCGACAGGCGGGCGATAACCCGGTTCAGCGAACTACCCTGCAAAATGCCCGGCTTGTCGTAGTAGTTGATGCTGGCGTTGTAGGTGCTGTGCTCGGTGCCGCCACTGATCGACAGGTTGTGGTTCTGCGAAATGACGTTGTTGCGTTCCACCGCCCGTTGCCAGTCGGTGTCGGCCCCTTTGTCGTCGATGGGGGAGAACGACAGGCTGTTGCGCGTCAGAAAATCGCGCAGCTGCCCGGCATTCATCATGTTCAGTCGGCGCGACACCTGCTCAACCCCGGCGTACCCGCTGTAGCTGACGACCATCGAGCCTTTTTTGCCCCGCTTGGTCGTCACGATGATAACGCCATTGGCGGCCCGGTTGCCGTAGATCGCCGTTGCGGCCGCGTCTTTCAGGACGTCGATACTGGCCACGTCGTCGGGGGCGATGATCGAAATATCGGCTCCCGGTACGCCGTCGATGACGTAGAATGGCCCCTGCGAACTGTTAAGCGTCGACGCACCCCGCAGTACGACGGCGGCTGGCGTGTTGGGGTCGCCACTCGATGAGATATTCAATCCCGGGATCTTCCCCTGCAACAACTGACCGACGTCGGCGATGGCCCCCCGGTTGAGGTCTTCGGGTTTGATGGTGGTAATGGCACTGCTCAGGTTCTTGCGCGACTGCGAACCGTAACCGACCACGACGACTTCGTTGAGCGTCTTATTGTCGACCACCATCAGCACGTTGATGCTCGACCGGTTGTTGACGGCTACCCGCTGCGGTGCGTACCCGACGTAGCTGAACACGAGCGTGCCAGTGGCGGGAGCTTTGATGCGGTATTCGCCATTGGCGTCGGTGTTGGTTCCGACTATCGTACCATCGACCACGATGCTGACGCCGGGCAGGGCTTCGTTGGTGCCATCGGCAAAGACCTTACCCGTTACGGTGATATCTTCGGCAACGGGCGTTTTCCAGGTAGAACGATTGCTGGCAGAGGGTCGCACCAGCGGGGTTGGCGGAAGCCCGTTTGCCA
This sequence comes from Spirosoma rhododendri, assembly GCF_012849055.1. Taxonomy (NCBI): domain Bacteria; kingdom Pseudomonadati; phylum Bacteroidota; class Cytophagia; order Cytophagales; family Cytophagaceae; genus Spirosoma; species Spirosoma rhododendri. The sequence continues at coordinate 3,930,847 of NZ_CP051677.1, forward strand.
GTAGCCCGTGACTCAGCAGGCAACCGGGCAACAGCCCGTAGAGCAGCGGTCGGGCCATTCGGTCGAATAGAAGGTGTTTCATGGTACAGGATTTACGTAGTGTTATTTGCGCAGTCGATAAGTCAGTGATAATCTGAATGATGATTACAGGAATTCGTAGCCAATTAATAGTAAGCGGTCACGTTGTCCCCGACAGCTGGAAGCTGCCGGGGACAACGTAACCTGCCAGTATAGATAATAGTCTGGTAGACAACCATTTGCTACTAATAAGCTTTCCGTATAAGAAACGCACAGACCGTTTATACCCGGCCACAGCCGCCCTGAGCGGGGATTTATTTACGCAAACGTTTGACTTGGTGAGGACCGCGCGGGATCGAGTTGGGGCAAACAAAAAAAGGCCGCACCAGATGGTGCGGCCAGGATCGATTCTATTCGTGTAGGTGGTGGTGATAGTGCGTCGACGCTATGTCGACGCAATGCCATGAGGCCAGTCAGCCTAGCCGTGGGTTTCTTTCGTATCGGTACCCAGCTTAGCACCGTAGCCCGACGCAATGATACCCAGCAACAGACCGAAGAAACCAAAGATGGCCCCCTTCGACGCGGCCGATGCAGCACCGTCAGCCACCTGCCGGGTTTTTGCTTCGGCTTCCTTCTTCGTCTCTTCAAACTTAGCGGCAGCCTGCTTGTAGGTGTTGATCCAGTTGTCGACGATCTGCTCCGACTCGGCCCGGCTCTTGCCCGTCCGCTTCATCACGACGTTAACAGCATCATCCCGGTCGACCTGGTTTACCGTTGCCTGACCCTGCTTGAACAGCTTGTCGAACAGACCACCAGCGAGATCGTCGGCTGCCTGTGGGTTTTCAGCCGCCTGCTTACCAGCCGATTCCGCCTGATTGCCAGCCTGCTCAGCCTTACGCTCCAGCCGGTCAGGGTTGAGGGCCGGATTTCCGGTTTGGCGCAGGACTTTATCGACTTCACCGCGCAGATCTTTCAGGTCGATGTTGTCGAGATTAATGCCGTTCTCTTTCAGTTGGCCTTTAACCACCTGACCCAGTTCTGGACCAGCGGCCGACGCTACCGAACCTGCTGCCGACCCTGCCGTGCGGACGATTCCGCCTACCAGCCGTCCGGCGCCACCGATGAGGCTACCGATCGTCGTAGTCAGGAAATAGATGGTCAGCAAGGTTACCAGTGCCCAGGTCAGTACGCCGTGGATGATGCCGTCGAAGGGGCGGGGCGAACTCGCCAGCCGACCCGCTACCCAGCCGCCAGCCAGCAACGACAGCAGGCTGCTGATGATGTACCAGATGGCCGTACCGGTACCCAGCCCGGCCGTGGGGTTCTGCTCTTCCATCGGGTCGATGGTGCCTAAGCCGATGCCCAGACCGAGCAGCGAAAGCAGCAATTGCAGGACGATTGCGATCAGCACACCGGCGAAGACGGCGCTCCAGGAAATTCGTTTGACGAAGCCAGCCCGGCCATAGGCGGGGTTTGGGTAGAGTGGTTCACGTTCCATTTTTGTACGGATTGTTGGTGAATTGTTGAGTAAAAAAACTAAGTAATTGCTTGTGTGAATTAGTAAACGAACCGTGTACAGCTCATTTTGTTACAAGATGAGGTGGAGTTTTATACATTGATAATCAGTAAACATTTCTATCGGGTGACTAGGGTAAAACTATTTTTATTACTTAGGTAATGGCGGGGTAAGGCCGTCTTGCCCGGTGGTCGTTGGGGTGAATTGCACGTGGTTCGCCCCCTATCCCTGTGTTCGACGTATCTTTGTGAGCAGACCATCCACTGACCGTCTGTCCGCTTTATGACCAAACGCCGACGTATGCGTTCGGCCGAGAAAACGCTCGGCACCTCGCCCGGTACGCTGACTTACGTTGGCGACGATATTCAGCACGCGACCCGAATCAAACGCATCGATTACAATACGGATACGTATCATATCGATGACAACAGCAAGCTCAGTCAGTGCCAGCCCCCCGACGAGCAGGCGCCGGTTATTCACTGGGTCGACGTCGATGGGATTCACGAACCGCAGGTGGTGTCGGGTATCGGGCAGCGGTATCACCTCCACCCGCTGCTGCTGGAAGACGTCGTCAATACGGACCAGAAACCCAAAATCGACTTCTACGATGAGATGACCGATACCAGCCCGAGCCCGATGCCGGGGAGCGGGCCGGTGATCTTCGTGACGTTGAAGATGCTGCACCACCACCGGGCGCAGCCAGATGTCGACATGGAGCACGTCAGTCTGGTGCTGGGCCGTAATTTTCTGGTATCGTTTCAGGAAGAGCGTACAAAGGATATTTTCGAGCCGGTGATCGACCGGATTAAGGCGTCGGCGGGCAAGACCCGGCGCAGCGGCCCCGATTACCTGCTCTACGCCCTGCTGGACCTGATTGTCGACCATTACCTGGTGCTGACCGAGTACATTGGCGAGCGTATGGATAAGCTGGAGGAGGTGATCGTGAAGGAGCGGGCCGGGCAGCAGACCCTAACCGAACTGTACAACCTCAAGCGCGAGCTGGCCCACATGCGCCGGGTTGTGAACCCCACGCGCGACATCGTGGGGGCGCTGCTGCGCGAAGACTCGGAACTGATAAAACCGACGACGATACCGTACCTGCGCGACCTGGCCGACCACATCAACCAGACCCTCGAAACGCTCGACGCGTACCGGGAAGGCGTGTCGGGACTGATGGACGTGTACTACTCCATCGTGAACAACCGCATGAACACCGTGATGAAAACGCTGACCATCGTCTCGGCGATTTTCATTCCACTGACGTTTATCGTGGGTGTTTACGGGATGAATTTCGAGTTTATGCCCGAACTGAAGTCCCCGCACGGGTATTTCTACGTCTGGGGGCTGATGATCCTTATCGCCATCGGCGAAGTAATTTATTTCAAACGGCGCGGCTGGATGTAGCGACGCGTCCTGTTTATGACTACCCTTTCAACCCAACACATCCGTCCGCGCTGGCTGACCGATTCCCGGCAGGCTACCGGCGACAATAGCCAATCAGTGTTCTTTGCCATTCGGGGGGAACACCACGACGGCCACGCGTTCATCGGCAACCTCTATGACCGGGGTGTCCGGCAGTTTGTGATCGAACGCAGTGCGCTGACACCCGACCGACGCGCCGAACTGACGCGTTACGCCGATGCGGAATTTATTGAAGTCGACAGCAGTCTGACACTGTTGCAGCAACTGGCCACCGAGCACCGGCGCTTGTTTCCGCTGCCCGTCATCGGCATTACGGGCAGCAACGGCAAGACCATCGTGAAGGAATGGCTGGCGCAGCTGCTGGCCGACGACTACGTGATTGCCAAAAGCCCGCGCAGCTACAACTCGCAGCTGGGCGTGCCGCTGTCGGTGCGCGAACTGGGCGAGCGCCATACGCTGGGCATCTTTGAAGCGGGCATTTCGCGGCCCCACGAGATGCAGACGCTGGAGCCGATTATTCAGCCGACCATCGGCATTTTTACTAACATCGGCCCGGCGCACGACGAAGGGTTTCGGAGTCGGAAACAGAAGATTGCCGAAAAACTGCGCCTGTTCGTCCATGCCGACACGCTGATTTACTGCGCCGATCAGACTGACGTTGCCGACGAGGTCAGGATGCTGCTCAAAGCCGTAAATCCCGGCATCCGGCTCGTAACCTGGTCGCTCAATGGCAACGACGCGACCTACCGCGCTACGCTGACCGGCACCCGGCTGACCCTGACGGCGGTCAAGGTCGAACGCCCTGCGATTGAGGTAGATGTTCCATTTACGGATGCGGCATCGGTCGAAAACCTGCTGCACTGTCTGGTGGCGGTACAAACGATTCATCCGCTGACGGCCTCGACCCTCGACCGGCGGCTGAAACGGTTGCGCCCGGTGTCGATGCGGCTGGAACAGAAAGAAGGTATCGGCAACAGCGTGTTGATCGACGATTCGTACAGCAACGACCTCGCCGGGCTGCAACTGGCGCTGCGGTTTATGAATCAGCAGCGGAGCCGCGACCGGCGCGTGCTGATTCTGTCGGACGTGCTGCAATCGGGCCTGCCCGACGACGACCTGTACGCGCAGATTGCCGATCAGGTGCACAACGCCGAAATCAGTTTGTTTGTGGGCGTCGGTCCCGTCTTGAGTCGCCACCGCGATCTGTTCCCGCCCGACAGCCTGTTCTACGAATCGACGGCGCAGTGGCTGGCCGAGTTTCCGGTCGATCGGGTGCACGAAAGCGTGGTGCTGGTAAAGGGCGCGCGGACGTATGCGTTCGAGCAGATCGTCAACCGGCTGCAACGCAAAGTACACGGCACCCGGCTTGAAATTGACCTCGACGCGCTGACGCACAACCTCAACTACTACCGGGAAAAGGTTGGTCCGGCCACGAAAATCATGGTGATGGTCAAGGCGTTTGCCTACGGTAGCGGGAGTGCCGAAGTGGCGCAGCTGCTGCAATACCACCGCGTCGATTACCTGGCCGTGGCCTACGCCGACGAGGGCGTGACACTCCGGCAAAACGGCGTGACGCTGCCGATTATGGTGATGAACCCGTCGCCCGAAACCTTCCCGGTGCTACTCGATTACCAGCTACAGCCCGAACTCTACAGTCAGTCGCTACTGACCGACTGGGGGCGTTTTGCCGGAGAAAGTAAGGGTGACGTACCGCCGATTCACCTGAAAATTGATACGGGTATGCACCGGTTGGGCTTCTTGGAAAGCGAACTGCCCGCCCTGATCGATTACCTGACGGCGCACCCTACATTGCACGTAGAAACCGTATTCAGCCACCTCGCCGGGGCCGACGAAGCGCAGTTCAACAACTTCTCAACGCAGCAGTACGACACGTTTATCCGCTGTACGGACGCGCTCCAAACCGGACTCGGCTACCTCCCGACGCGCCACCTGCTCAATTCGGCGGGGATCGTACGTTTTCCGAATTTTCGGCTCGATATGGTCCGGCTGGGTATCGGTCTGTACGGCGTTGAGTCGAGCGGCATTGAGTCGTCGGCAGTGCGGCCGGTCGGAACCCTCAAAACGGTGGTAAGTCAGGTGAAGACCATTCCGGTAGGGGAGTCGGTGGGGTACAGCCGCAGCGGGCAGCTCAACCATACGGCGCAGATTGCCACTATCGCCATCGGGTACGCCGACGGCTTCGACCGGCGGCTGGGGAACGGCGTCGGCGCGGTCTGGATCAACGGGCATCGCTGCCCCACGGTCGGCAACGTCTGCATGGACATGACGATGGTCGACGCGACGAATGTGCCGGTCGTAGCTGGCGATGATGCCGTCATCTTCGGCCCCGACCAGCCCATCAGCGGCCTGGCGAAGCAAATCGGCACCATCCCCTACGAAATCCTGACCGGCGTCAGCGAGCGCGTCAAACGGGTGTTTTTTAAGGAGTAGTTTAAGGTTTACAGTTCAATGTTTAACGTTGGCTGCCGCGAGCCGTGTAGCTAACGTTAAACATTGAACCACAAACCTTAAACCATCTTAACTGGCTGGTACAGAAGGTGCAAACAGTGTGTTGACGCTGATAGTGAAGTCGGGGAGAACGGGGCTAGCCATACAAAAATCGTAGTCGAGGCAGATCGTGACTTGCTTGCGGGACGTGTAGACGTACACGACCTCGTGTTCGGGTAGAATGCTCCAGACGACCTGTACGCCTGCTTTGAAGTACTCCGCAATCTTTTCTTCGATTCGATAGGCCAGATCGCTTTCCGAAATAACTTCAATGACGAATGCCGGAATAACGTCTTCGCCGTTTCGGCCAGCCTGTATTTGATCTTTGGTAAAATAAGCAATATCAGGCCGACGCATCTGAATGGTTGTCAGCATGACATCGGGTTCAGCCATGAGCGTACCAATCGTATAATACCCCTTCTCGATGAAAAGGGTGTTGAGTACGTCGTAGATGTAGTATTGCTTTTTCTTCATGCCTGAAAATCGGATCAGTTCCCCGTCGTTCCACTCGTATTTAAAACCGTCCGTCGGTTCCCAGTCGAGAAACTGGTCGAGTGTATGTGGAAGTGCCGCCGATGTTGTCTGAATCATAGCGTTGCTGTTTGCTTACGAACATACGAAAAACGCCCGGTAAAACGGCGTCGTTCGATAGGGGTAATCTTTCTTGTTGAAAGACTGTCCCAAACCACTCACATCGTTTGCCTGGAATCTTTGTCTGTGCTACGTCGGCGGTTCTGTGGATAGGGCAGGTTGCCAGCGTCGAAATTACCCCGCACCTTTGCTGCTGTGTAACCAACCAATCGACTATGAAGAAAACTACCCTTATTTCGATGATTGCCCTGCTGTTGGGCTTCGTTCAGTTTGCACAGGCGCAGACCACGGACGAGACAGTAAAAGAGTGGGAGCGGGCCAAAGCCTACACCAAAGAATACCTGGACGCGATGCCCGAAGCGGGTTACGCGCTCAAGCCCACACCGGAGATGCGGTCCTTCGCCGAACAGATGCTTCACCTGGCTGGTGCCAACTACGGATTTGGAGCGGGAGCCACCGGCCAGAAAAGTCCCGATGGCATGGGCGAACTGGAAAAAGCGACGACCGACAAATCGAAGGCTAACATCACCAAACTGGTGCTGGCCAGTTACGATTTCGTTATTGACGGGGTGAAGAAAATGACGCCCGCGCAACTGGCGGAGCAAACGAAACTGTTCGGCCGCTTCGAGATGACGAAGGCAACGGCCCTTGCCAAAGCGTTTGAGCATCAGACGCACCACCGCGGGCAAACGACGGTGTACATTCGGCTGGCTGGTGCCAAACCACCCCAGGAGAAGTTGTTCTAACAATCAGTTCTGGGCCTACCGTTTACAGCACTTCGTTGCACGATGGCTGTAAACGGTAGGCCCGTGTAGTACAAATGGGTCTTACGGCTTCTTTGCCTTTACCGCTTCGACGTTTGTTTTGCGGTTTTCGAGTTCGGTGAGAGCGCTGGCCTGCTCGGTTTTGTTTATTTCCACGTCCTTTGTGAGTTGTTCGAGCTGTTTGGCGTTTTCGTCCAGCCGTTTCAGCAGCCGCTCCTTTTCCTTGCCGTTCTGCTCAATGTCGCGTTGCAGCCGTTCCCCCGCCCGGACCGATTTCTGATGGGTCTGCTGCGCGTCGTTGAACCCGCCCTCCGCCGTGCGTACCTCCTGATTGTACTGGCTCTGGCTGGCGAACGTTTTCAGCATGCTTTCGGCCGCTGAGTACCCCGGCGCTCCGGTCGTGACGAAGTTGCCGCCCCCCAGATCATACGCCACAAAGATCGTGGCCTGGTTGCGCGACGTTTTGACCGTACTCATCAGGTTGATTGGCTCTGACGACACGTCTTTAACATCCGCGTTCGTGACGCGGTACGTACCCCGCGACGAGGTGAGCCGTCCGTAGCTTTTTAGCTGATTTTCCCAGTCTTTTTCGATCTGCCGACCGTCGCCGGGTACGGTCAGAAACAGGCCCTGCGCTTTTGTTTTGTCAATGGTGCTTTCGCCCGAATAAACGGTCTGAGCCAGTAACGCGCCGGGTAGGGCGCAGAGCAATAAAAACAGGTAGTTGCGCATAGCGGTGGTTAGTTTGAGTTGAAACAGTACTAAAAGACGCCCGGCCGGTTCATGGTCAGTCGGCTGATAGGGCGGTAATCGGTAAACTGAATGTCGGGCGAGACGTAGCCGGGTTTAATCGGTTCGGCCTTCACCAGATCGGTGCTCAGGTACTTCTTGTTGCTGTCGCACAGAATCGTTACGACGCGGGCATCTGGCCCCATCTCGCGTTGCAGGTTGATCGCCCCGATCAGGTTGGCTCCCGATGAAATGCCCACCGCCAGACCGAGGTGAATCGCCAGTTGCTGCGCCATCAGAATCGAGTCGCCGTCGCTGGCCTGCACTACCTTGTCAAGTTCGCCCAGTTTGAGAATGTCGGGAATAAACTCATCGAAAAAGCCCTGAATCCGGTGCGTACCGGTCTTGTAACCCACCGACAGCGTCGGCGACTCAGCCGGTTCGAGCGGGTGAATCCGAATGTCAGCCCGGCGCGATTTGAGGTAACGACCCACACCCATCACCGTGCCGCCCGTTCCGACGCCCGCCACGAACGCATCAGGCGTAATGTCGACGCTTTGCAGTTGCAGCCAGATTTCCTTGCCCGTCGTCAGGCGGTGGGCTTCGGCGTTGTACTGATTGGCAAACTGGCGCGGCAGAAATACCGTCGGGTCGCTGGCGGCCAACTCTTCTGACCGGCGAATGGCCCCCAGAAAACCGCCTTCCTCTTTAGTGAACAAGACAATGTCGGCCCCCAGACTGCGGATAATATCGATCCGCTCCTGACTGATACCGGCGGGCATGATGATCGTAACGGGGTGACCGAGTGCGCGCCCCACGGCGGCAAACGCAATGCCCGAACTGCCGCTGGTCGCTTCCACAATGCGGTTGCCCGGCTGAATATGCCCCTGCTGATAAGCCTGATGCAGCACGTGCAGTGCCATCCGGTCTTTCATGCTGCCCGTCAGATTGTAGTGCTCGCACTTGACGTAGAGCGAGCGCGGTGCCCCCGGTCGGTGTAGAACAGTTCGAGCATGGGCGTATTGCCGACCAGATGCCAGAGGTGTTCAAACTTCTCGCTCGTCCGGGCGGGGAGATCAGTACGTTCGGTGGTTGCTTGCATGCTGATGAGTAAAGTGCCTCAACGAAGGTGGTGACTTAATCGATAGCCAACGCAGAATCAACCGGCTGGGGTTCCGTCGACTTATCGACTTTGTGGGTAATAATCAATCGTTTGTCGCCGTTCAGCAGGGTCGTGGCGAACAGATACGCGTCGCCCCCGTCGCGCAGGCTGAGCTTCCTGCGTAATTCGGCCACCGTTTGCGGAAAGTTGCGTACGGCCAGATTTGCCTTCAAACCGGGCAACACAGCTTGCAGTGACTTGCGATCGGGCTTTACGAGCTGGTCCACCCGAAACGCCCGGCCCGGCACGCCCGACACCAATTGCTCACTGGTGTACAAATGACTATTTGGTGCCAGTTTGGTTAATCCAAACCGACTGGCGAGCAGCCGGAACGCCCCCGCTTTCAGTACGGCCGCGTTGGGTTCGTAGAGGTAAGCCTGCGGATCACCGAACGGGGCAATTGCCTGCTCCTCGTCGGTCAGCGTAAATCGCAGCGTCTCATCGTGAGTGGCCAGTCGGTTGACGGCTACGAACGTGGGGTCGGTGGTCGGTGGCGTGGTATGATCGACGATAAGCAGCACCTCTTTGACTTCGCCCTGTACCGCTACGATGTGGATCTCCGCTGGACCAAGCTGCCGGATCGTTTGTTTTAGGTCGATCATGGGCGATACTTTCAGCAATAGCTTCCGGCTTTTCTGCGCCAGTTGAGACAGCAACGTCAGCACGTTGGGCTCGTATTCATCCAGCAATACGACCTTACCACCCCGCTCGTCGCGCCGGTGTGGGTCCAGGTAAATCCAGTCAGCAGGTTCGGTCAGCGTATCCAGAAAAACCAGCCCGTCGCCCGTCTCGACCTGTACGTTGGTTGCGCCCAGTTGGGCCAGATTGTAGGCGGCCAGTTCCACCAGTTCGGCGTTGCGCTCGACATACACGACCGAACCCACGCTGCCCGCGAAAGCCCAGGTGTCGACCCCCATACCACCCGTCAGATCGAGCAGTTGCCCCCCGCTCACCAGCGATGCCTTGTACTGCGCCGTGGCTTCCGACGACGCCTGTTCAACCGACAGGGCAGGCGGAAACACCAGGCTGGCATTGGCGTACCAGGCCGGGAGTTTGGACCGGGCTTTTTGCCGGGCCGCGATCTGAGCCGCCAGCACCCGCACGTCGGACCCGGCCGAATGTGGCCGTAGCAATAGCGCGGCAACGTCGTCGGTTAGGTGCTGCTGGATGAATAGTCGGTCAGTTTCGGATAGGATTTTCACTGGGAATAGTAGTAAAAATAGTATGTCTCTTAATCTGGATTTAATTTTACTGCGTAGGCGACCAAGTGTTGAGTCGACTATACCCACCAAAACTTGTATCTTACTGACATGCAACGCATTAGTCCACTTCGTACTTTATCAAACTACCGGCTGTCGCTGCTGCGCTACGACCTGCCCGCCGGGGTATCGGTTTTCCTCGTCGCCCTGCCGCTCTGCCTGGGTATTGCGCTGGCGTCGGGCGCACCGCTGTTTTCCGGCTTACTGGCTGGTATCATCGGCGGTATCGTGGTTGGCTTTTTTTCGGGGTCGGAGGTAAGCGTCAGCGGCCCGGCGGCAGGGCTGGCCGTCATCGTGGCCGATTCTATCGCAAAAGTAGGGTCTTACGAAGCATTTCTGGCGGCCGTGGTGCTGGCGGGTGTCATGCAACTGATATTGGGGCTGCTCCGGGCGGGTCGGTTCAGCAGCTTTTTCCCCGACAGTGTCATCAAGGGAATGCTCTCGGCCATCGGTATTGTTATCATTCTCAAGCAGATACCCCACGCGCTCGGCCGCGACAATGACTACGAAGGTGAGTTTGAGTTTCAGCAACTGGCCGACGGCGAAAATACGATTTCGGAAATCTACCGGGCCATCGTTACGGCGAGTCCGGGAGCACTGCTGATCAGTGGGGTGTCGCTGGCGTTACTGATTGGCTGGGACCGGCTGGCGGGGCGCAGTACACGCTCGTTTTTCAAAAATATTCCATCGGCACTGCTGGTCGTTGTCGTGGGTGTGCTGCTCAACGAGTCGTTTCCGTACTGGATGCCCGACTGGTACCTGGGCGATACGGCGCATCAGCACATGGTACAGGTGCCGCAACTGACGCGGGGGCAGTCGCTGACGTCGGTCCTTGATTTTCCCAACTTCAGCGTCCTGCGGGATGCGAAGATTTACGGCGTCGCGGCTACGATTGCGATGGTGGCGAGCCTGGAAACACTGCTCAATCTGGAAGCCTCCGACCGGCTCGACACGGCCCGGCGCGTTTCGTCGACCAATCAGGAGTTAAAGGCGCAGGGTATCGGCAATATTATTTCGGGGCTGCTGGGCGGGTTGCCCGTTACGTCGGTGGTTGTCAGAACGTCGGCCAACATCTACGGTGGGTCGCGCACCCGCGTGTCGGCCATAACCCACGGCGTGCTGCTGCTGGTAGCCGTGGGGCTGGGTACGGCCCTGCTCAATCGTATTCCGCTGGCGTGTCTGGCCGCGCTGCTGATCGTGGTCGGCTATAAACTGGCCAAACCCGCGATCTTCCGGTCGATTTATGCCGAAGGCTGGAGTCAGTTCGTGCCGTTCATCGTCACCGTCGCAGGTATCGTTTTTACCGACCTGCTGCTGGGTGTAGCGCTGGGGGCCGTATTCGGCATTGGCTTCGTACTGTACACCAATACCGAACGGACGTTCCGCGTCGTGCGCGACAATCGGAGTGTGCTGATTATGTTCGAGAAAGACGTATCGTTTCTGAACAAGCCGCAGCTCAAGGAAGCTCTCGGTAACCTGCAACCCGGCGATCAGGTCATTGTCGACGGTAGTAAATCGCCCTTCATCGACCACGATATCCAAACCATGCTGTACGACTACCGGGAAACGGCGCGGGTGCAGGGTATCGGCTACGAACTTCGCAACGTGGCGCCCGCCCTGCGTCGCGGCTCCCGCAAGCCGCTGGTGGCCTAAAAAACAGCACCGTCAGGTAACGGACTGGCTACCTGACGGTGCGTGGTTAGCTACCTGGCGAATCCTACTTCTGGCTACGCAGCAGCCGTTTTGCCAGTAATTTTCGCACAGGTTCATCGTACCATTTCAGGCACAAAAAAGCCAACAGCACGGAGCCGATAACGAGCGTAAGCGCGCCGGGAAACGACTGCGCGAAGGTGAGGTTTTCGTTCTTGACCCAGGCATAGTACAGGTAAATAAATGGGTAATGTACCATGTAGAGCGGGTAAGAAATATCGCCTAGAAATTTGCAGGCCCGGATAGTCGTTCTAGAGGTCGTTTTTTCTGAAGCACCCAGGTAAACGAGCAGGGGAAACACAACGACGACGCAGAACGTGTCGTACAAACCATTCATCCACAGCGTTTCAGGACCGCCGATTCGGGGTATTGCGGCTAAAACAACGATAGTCAGACCACCGATCCAGAAGATACCCCTGACGTCGACAGGCTTGAACAGACGAGCAAGCAGTAGCCCTGCTGAGAAGGAAAACAACAGCCGTAAGAAGCCGCCGATAAGGTTTTCGTCCGTCAGGGCAAAGCCAACGCATATATCGCCAAGCGGCCCCCAAATGGCGAATGCGGCTAACCCGCCCCCCGCCAGTACTACCAGAAGAGCGAGCGCGCCGGTAGAAAGTGTACGTAGAATGAATGCATACAGAACATTACCAATGTATTCGAAGAGCAATGACCAGGTCGGGCCGTTCAGCGGAAACATCTCACCAACGCCACGAATTTCAAAGCCGGGCGCTGCCGGAATCAGACAGGCATTGATACAGGTCGCTATCAGCAGCATAGGTACAGACACTGCCGAGACATCCCAGGTGGCGCAGCCCTGAAAATAGAACATGACCGCCCCAATAATGGCCCCGATGACGACCATGGGGTGCAAACGAATGAAACGACGCTTGATAAATTCCTGTATGGTCATCGTTTGCCACCGGTCGTCGTAAGCGTAGCCAACAACAAATCCGGACAGGATAAAAAAGAAATCGACAGCCAGATAGCCGTGATTGATTTTCTGGTCTAAATGACTGGTTGCGAACGCTTCGAACAAGTGAAAACAGACAACGGTCAGAGCCGCTATGCCACGCAGTCCGTCGAGTATGTGGTAGTGCGGTTTTGTATCCGCAAATGCGTTAGCAGAGAGTTCGTTTTTCGACATTGATCGTAACGTTGATAGCACGCGCTGGTAAGGTCTGTTCCTAAACGGAATGGGTAATCAGCACGAACAGCAACGCAATCAGGGCTGGTAGCGCCTGCACAAAAAAGATGGATCGCTGGGCGGTGAGCGCCCCGTAGACACCCGCCACGATTACGCAGCCCAGAAAAAACGTAGCGACGTTGGTGTGCCACTGCGGATCGGTGATGAGCAGCGACCAGATCAGCCCAGCCGCCAGAAAACCATTGTACAGCCCCTGATTTGCAGCCAGTGCTTTCGTTGGCTCGAACAGTTCCGCTGGTAGTGATTTGAACGTCTGGCGGCCACGGGTGGTCCAGGCAAACATCTCCAGCCAGAGGATGTACAGATGCTCCAGCGCCACGAGGGCAATCAGGATGGTGGAAAGTAACTGCATGGAGGTATCGTTTGGGGGAATAGAATCCGCGAAAGTAGCAGATTCGCCAGAAAACCCGACCCTCACCTAAACCCAAACAGCAGGGGGAATACAAACGTAACAATAGCACTCCAGACGCTATAAGCGGGCAAAAAGACGGTCATTGCCCGATTGACCCGCGACAGATCCGTTTGCCGGGCGATGGTCTGCCAGAGCCGGACGCCCACAACCAGCAGATGCGCCAGTATCAGCAGGTTGCTTCCCAGAACCGCCGTCCGGTTGGGCGTAAAGCCCCATTCACTGATGCGGAACAGGATAGCCGACAACGCGATACTGTTGATCAGCACCGTCACGATTGACAGCAGCAGTAAAATCAGGAGTTGAATCAGGCCGGGGCGTTCGACGTTGGTGCCGGTGAGGGAAAAGAAAATCAGGGCCATCACGCCGATTAGCAGGGCATTGAACAACAGTAGGAACTCCCGGTCGTGGTACGGGTCTTTGCCCGATGCCAGCATCGCGACGAGGTAGATCAGCAGTATGACGAGCACGACCGGCGTAAAAAGCCGCGCAATAACCGGCGACACCAGCCCGACCAAAGTTGGTTGTACTTGCGTAAGAAACGTAGCCACGACAGGCACCATCGCCAGCCCGCAGACCACGATGTAGTTGAAATAGGCGTCAGCGATATTCCAGCCGATTAGTCTGAACAGATTGATCGTCAGGGCGCTTGTCAGCCCACCAGCGATAAGCAGCAACGCCGACATCACCGCCAGATCGCCGTTGTAGCGCAGAAAGCCCAGCCCGTCGGCGCGTTTCCCGAACGTACCTCCGCCAAACGCAAACCCCAGCAGCGACCACAGCCACAGCGGACTATACAGGCAGGCTAAAACCAGCGTGTCGCTGGTCCGGCTTTGGGGAAGCAGGTTGATGTAGACCACGCTCAACCCGACAAGCCCGGCCAGCCAGATGCCTGTTCGGCGGGAAACGTTAGTTTTCCGGGCGAAATAGATCAGCAGCACCGGAAAGACGATGAAGCCCACGTTGCGCGAATAGAAGCGCTCGTTGTCGAGCGAAAACAGAGCGGGCAGTTTAGCCAGAAAAGCCGCTATGAGCGATGCCAGCAGCACAAACGTCCGGTCACGGGCGGCTCCCCAGCCCGACAGGTCGCGGCTGTACGTTAGTCGCTGATGCCACGCTTCCGCCAGTACGCTGCCCTGCATCTGCGGGTACAGCGATTCGAAGGCAGTTTTGAACATCGGTTTGTCGGTGCGATACAGGTGCTCCAGTTGCCGGGGATTGTCCAGATTCAGCAGAATATCGTCGCGCATATCGATTAAATTAAAAGTACTTTGTGTTGCAAAGTTGAATAAAAAATCACGCGACGCAACTGTTGCCGAAGAAAATTTCTGTGGTGTAGCCCAGACCGGTCCGCCGTCGCGGGACCCCGTCCGGTGGGCGATAGGCCAATTGGTTCAGGGTTGGTCGCTTTGTTGGTCGCTGGCGCGCCCGCCCACACCTGGAAGGTGTAGCCGACAACGTGTAGCCTGGACCGGCCACCGCGCTAGGTTCGGGTGCCCGTCAGGGCAACTATGCAAGGCGAATGCTAACAGGCCGCTTCGCGTCCACCCGAACGTGGCCGGGCCGACGCTTCGGGGTCCAGGCTACACTCAGCCGAGTTTAGGCTCTAGCCAGAGTGCGGTGAAACAGAGCAGGATAAGCGCGAACCAGGCCCAGTCGGGTAGTTGCGCGGCCGGTGGCGAAGCCGGGGCTACGGCGGTCGATTGGAACTGCTGATGTGCCAGTACAAAACGAGCCGTCAGGGCGCGGCTGGCCAATGGATCGTCAGGTCGGGCGGGGTCGACGTAGAGGGCGAGGGAATCCTGCACCGGTTGCCAACCCGCCGTTGAAAACAGCCCACGCCCCGATGCCGATTGCGCGTTCAGCGGAGAATCCGTCAGGCGAAGCGTGTCGGGGCCGACGCGTAGGGTGGGTAGTCGGCGGGTGGGATTGTTGATGACGACGGTTTGCTGAAACCCCTGTATCAGCGGTGCGTCGACCTGCACTTCGTCTGGTTGCGGTCCTGACAGGCGGGCTAATACGGCGGTCCACAGCCGGGCGTAGGTCAGGCTGTCGCCACTGAGCGCGAGGGGATATGTTTCGCTCAACAGACTAACACCGACGCGTCCTGCCTGGGTTGTTCCGGCGGTTTGCTGTACGAAGACCGGGAAGCCGGTTACGGCAAATTGACTAAGGTTGTCGGCGAAGCGGTAGGGGAGTGCGGTCAGGCCGTTGCTGATCGGTGCCTGTGGGTCGGCAGCTGTTCGGCGAACCTGCCAGCGACTACCGGTTGCCTGATTGATCGTCCGGCTGTCGACGTCGGGGTTGGTCAGGTTGATGAACAGTACCGCCCGCCCGTCGGCCACGGCTTTGCGAATCTGTGGATTCCCCGCGTTGTCAGGTTCGGTGATGAGCAGATCGGGCGTTTTGGCGGCTTTGGTCGTCGGTTTGTTGATGCTGACGCTGCTGCTGATGTCTTTAGACAGCGTGGCCGATACCGTTACCGTGTGCCCCTGCCGACCCAGCCAGTTTGCCAGCGTTTTGCTTTCCACGTCGGGGCTGGTAAGCAGAAAATGTACTGTCAGTGGAGCGATGGGACGGCTGAAAAAACGGAGCGTATCGAGCACGTTATCGCCCAGCACTAGTTCGACACTGCTTTTACCCCGCGCAAACGCCGGAAACTGAAGCGCGAACGGCTGCGTACCAGCGGGCAGATTCAGGCTGTCGAGGGTTTTGTTTCCGTAGCGAAGCCGCAACGGCTGCGCTGTCGATGCGTTGACCAGCCCCGTTACGCGCTGAATTTCACCCTGTCGCAACACGGCTTTCCAACTCAGTCGTGCCAATTCGTCGGGTGCGCTGTAAGGTACCTGCCGCAGGGCCGACGCACTCAACCGCGCCAGCGTTGCCACCCGAAATCGATTGCCGACCAGCGTAACGGAGTCGTAGGAGCCGGTGAGCGTTCGGCTGGTAAATCGGTCGGGCAGGTTGAGGCTGTCCTGTACGCGCCGGGCTACCGACGTGGGTACGTCGTCGCCCACCAGCAGCACCTGCGTAGTGGGTTTGGCGACGGGCCAGCGGGGTTGCAGCAGGTAGGCCAGCAGCACCAGCCACAGCAGCCCGTTCAGGCCCAGCCGTACCGATTTGCGGGTGGCAGAAAGCGACGTGTTACGAAGAATTAGCCAGCCCTGCACGATCAGCAGAACGGCCAGCGCCAGCAGGCTAAACCAGGTAAGCGGGTCGGCCCAGTTGAGAGTTAGTTGCATAAGTTAGCGGGCGTGTCGCCAGAAGGCCTGCCGCAGCGACCGGTCGCTGACGTACGACGGCCCCGTGCGTTCCGACGCGCCGGTAAGGGCGTAGAGTTTCGTTTTCAGGCTTGTTTTCTCAGTATCGGTCAGCGTTTTGCCACCCACCAGCTTTTGAAGCGTCGCCAGTATCGACCAGTTGGCCAGGCCGCTGTTGATGGTCCGGCTGGCCAGCGCGTTACCCAGTTGGCGGGCCTGCTGCCGTTGCGACACGCTGAGCGACGGCTGATCGAGCGCCCCCAGAACCCCGGCTACCAGCGCGCCAATCTGCTGTTGAGTATACTGCCGAGTCTGCGTAAACGCGTTGGTTACGTTCTTAAATTCGCCCGTCAGCCGGGTTTCTTTTTCCTTCGTTTCGGGCGGAGTGAAGCCGGTTTTGCGGACGTACGAACGCGCTTTCTGCTGCGACAGCTTGAGGTATTTTAAGGCTTCCTGCTCGTAGGGCAGGGCTTTTTCGGGTTCGTAGAGCCGCAACTGCAATTCCGACTGCCACATATTTTCGAGGGCCATCTTCAGCAGTGACCGCGTCGATTGTTCGTGGAAGGTGTTGGTTTCGGCATCGTCGTGGTTGTGGGTATATTGGGCGATCAGTGCGGCCAGCGGGTCCTGATTCTCGTCGGCATGACCACCCCCGCCGTGGTTGTGTCCGTCGTCGTGGTTGTGCGCCGGGGCAGCCGTGTGTTCGTGTTCGCCCTCGTCGTGCTTGTGTGTGTACGATTCTACGACTGACTCTAGCGAACTTCCTTCTTTAGCTCCTGCCCCCGGGGGCGCACCGTCGGCCCCGATTTTGTTCTCAAACTCCTCGCCCAGAAACTGACCGTAGCGCAGCCGCAGGGCTTTCTGATCGAAGCCAATCTCGTTCGACTGACTGTTCAGGGCCTTCGGGGCCATTCTTTTACGCCCGGCAATCAGCTTTTCGGTGTCGATGATAATCTGCCGCTGACTACGGAAATAGTCGGGCATAACGTTCATCGCCATCGTGGCTAGTTCGCTGTCGTCGACCTTTGTCGTGTCTTTGTAAACCAGAAAATAGGTGTCCGACTTCGTGAAATTTGGGTCAGGACGGCGGTTGTCGAAAGCCGACCAATAGTAGTACAGTTCGTCGCCGGGGGCAAAGTCCAGCGCGCGTAAGTCCAGTGTTTTGGTCAGGCGGGCGTCGCGGAAGTTGGTGGGCGTGAGCGGCATCTTCACTTCCCGAAACTTGATATTCTCGCCCGATCCGCGCGCTATCGTCGCTACCAGAAATGCCTGCGACACGGCGAAATCGTCGGACACGCGCGCAGCCACGGTTAGCGTTTTTGGGTCTTTGAGGTAGTGATAGCGGTACAGCTCTTTGCTTGTCGGTTCAATCTTGGGTGCCAGATCGGGCCGGGCATCCAGCCGGTAAAAGTCCGATTGGTAGACGACGGAATCGCGTTTGCTGTCTGATTGCCAGTACGCTTTTATCGCGTACAGACCGGAGTTGATTAGCTTATCCTGATACGCAAAACGGTCAGCCGTGAGCCGAAACGACAATTCCTGCCCGCGACTGTTGACCAGCCGGAGCGCCAGCCGCCGGGTATCGTTGAACCGCACTGTCCACGTCAACACGGAACCCACGATGCCCGACGCGTTCAGATTAGCCGAACGAGTTTCGGGCAGGTTGGTGTAGGCAGGGGGCTGCACTTGTACCTGCGCCGATACAAACGTTGGGGCCGGGGTGGGATGGGTGGTGCTGTCAATCAACACCGTCGCTGTGGTTCGGTTAGGAGAAGACTGCGTACGACGGGTCAATTGAGGATACAGCCCGTAGACGAGCAGCCCGACCAGCAGCGCCAGACTATACGGGACCATGTTTGCCCACACGACCGTCGGTGGTTGGACGTGCTGTGCCCGTTGACTCAACCGGTCGAGCTGGAGTTCTTCGGCCAGATTGAGGTGCGGCTTGGTCAGCAGGGGCAGACTGTATTCGGTGTCGCCGATAGACTGGTGAATGAGTTGAATCGCCTGCGGCTTCTTGTTCTGATACAGCCGTTTGACATAGACGCCCAGCCCGAAACCCGCCAGTCCGGCGAGCAGCGGCCACGCGAGGGGTACCGGCACGAAGGCCGCAACCAGTAGATAACCCGCCCCCGCCAGCATCAGACTACCGAGCAGGGCGTTGGCATACAGTTGGTACGTAACCGACGAGATGAGCCGTTTGAGTTCGTTCATGCGTTTTTGGTCAGTGCGATGCCGCGTTCGAGAATAACCAGACCCACGAAAACCAGGAAGAAGACCTGTTGCCAGTTGGTCGATGCCTGCTTCGGCGTCGGCTGACCGGTCGTGAACAGGCCCCGTATTTCTGGTTGGGTCAACGGAGCCGGGGGCGTGTTCAGGTCGAATTGCGCCAGCAACTGCGTACCCAGCCATTCGGGTAGCTGCCCCGTTTCGACCCGCTCCGAGGTCGTGGGCGTCAGGACTTCATTCGTATAGATAACGTTGGCCGCGCTGACAGGCTGGCGTCCGGGCGAAACAATGTACCGCGTCGATGTGCTGCGTTGGGCGGGAAGCTGATCGGTCAGCACCCAGGTGTACACGCGGCCGGGCGAGGATCGGTTGTCGATCTGGAAAGCGATGCCGTACACGTCGGTCAGGGCCGCGAGAGCCGCCCGTACCGTTTGTTTTTCCCGCTCATTCCGGTAGCTAACCAGCGTCGGGATTGGTCCGGTGTGGGCGGGCGCGGTTGCCAGCCGCACCGACGCGTCGGGCGTGGCGGTGCTGACCAGCCTACCCACCCGGTTGATGTACAGCCGTCGGTTGTCCTTGACCAGTAGGAACGGCCGGGGCTGCTGATTCGAATCGACAAGGGTATGCAGGGCAAAGCGATCGGGTACGGCGATGGTTGGTACGGTCGCCAGCGTCGGTGTATTGGTTGCGTACAGGTGCAGGTTGATAGGTTGGGTGCTTAGCTGCGTGATGGCCGTTTGCAGCGTCAGCGGGTTGTATTCGGCCTGATCGGGGGGCGTCAGTGCCGATGACACAGTCGACAGGGCAGGGGTGGCCCAGACAACGCGCTCGTTGCGTTTGATAGCTTCGCTTAACTCGAACCGGAAGTTATCGACCACAGCCGCCGACGGCTGAACGAGGTGGACCGGCTGCACGACGGGCGGTTTCTGGAACAGGTGCATTACCGGCTGCGCCAGTAACACCGCCAGCGACACGACCAGCAGGCAGCGCAGCAGCATCAGCCATACATTGTCGAGCCGGAGGCCGCGACTTTGCTGTTGTTGCTTTTCTTCGAGCCACAGCGTAGCCGCCCAGGGCAACAGCTTCCCCTGTTTCCGGTGCCAGAAATGGATGGCAATCGGCACAACGACCGCCAGTGCGCCCCACAGCATATATGGCTCGTTCATTGAGGGTTCAAGGTTTGTGGTTTAACGTTTAAGGTTTACAGTTTACGCCAGCCACCGTGGCGCGGTTCGTCGCACGGTGGCTGGCGCGTGCGTGTAGCCTGGACGTCCACGTCCGGGTGGACGCGAAGCGGCCAAAAAGCTGCCGCCATGAATAATTGCCCTGACGGGCACCCGGACGTGGACCGCACCGGCGGACCGGTCCAGGCTACACCATATGCGTCAGCCAACCACGAACTACGAACCCAATAAGAACTGCTTCAGCACTAGCGCGATTGGATCGCTCAGGCGGGTGCGGATCAGCCTGACGTGCGGGATGCGTAGCTTTTCGTCTAGTTGGTTTAGGTACTCCGTAGCTCGCTGCCGGACGGTGTCGCGGACGGCGTCGGCTTCGATTTCCAGTTCCTGACCGGTTTCGAGGTCTTGAAACCGGTAGAAGCCGCGCAGCGAGAAATCCAGTTCCTGATCGCCCAGCAACTGAAAAATGACGATCTCCCGCCGGGGTCCGGCTACGCGCTGAATCAGGTTCACCCACTCGTCGTCGACCTGCAAAAAATCAGACGCCAGCACCAGCATCTCGCTTTGCTTGCGACTAAACTCCGGAAACGACGTGGCCGTGCTGCGCCAGCTACCCGACGCGGTCGTGCCTTCGAGCGTAGCGATGATCTTTTGCAACGCACTTCGACCCGCTGGAACGACCGGCTGAACTGCCCCCTCGTGCAGCGTGTACAAGCTGATCTGATCACTTTGCCGATTGGCCAGATACGCCAGCGACGCCAGCAGAATCTTCGCGTAATTCAACCGGCTAACCCCATTCTCAGCGTAGTTCATCGACCCCGACTGATCGAGTACGAATCGTATCTGCTGGTTGCTTTCCGTGGCCGATTCCCGCACCAGATACTGATTCGATTTAGCGAACAGCTTCCAGTCGATGCGTTTAGGGTCGTCGCCGGGAACGTAGTGTCGAAACTGCTCGAACTCCGTCCCGATTCCAGACCGCTGACTCGTCTGAATACCCAGCAACAACTCGTCGCTGACCAGTTTCCCGGCCAGTTGCAGGTTGTTTAGTTTGATGAGTTCGGTCGTGAGCATACAGGTATATAGTGTACGGTTTCCAGTATACAGTTTACAGCTGCCCGATTGACTGCTGCCAGCGGACCGAAAACTGTATACCGAAAACTATTATCCAATCTTCACGTCCGTCAGTAGCTGCCGGATGACATGGTCGGTGGTGATGCCTTCGGCGTCGGCGCGGAAATTGAGGGCGATGCGGTGGCGCAACACCGGATACGCCAGCGTCTGAATATCGTCGGGAATGACCGAGAATCGTTCGTTTAGTACGGCGCGGGCCTTGGCGCACAGCACCAGTGCCTGCCCCGCGCGCGGCCCGGCCCCCCACTGACTCCACTGCTTCACATAGGCCGAGGGCGACCCGTCGGGGCGGGTGGCGCGTACCAGTCGGTTGATACCTGCAATGAGGTCGTCGCTGATGTGGACCTGCCGGGTCAGGTGTTGCAGATCGATGATTTCTTCGTCCGACAACACCGTCTGTAGCTGCGGGCGGTCCGTTCCGGTCGTGCTCTTCAGGACGCTCAGTTCCTCGTGTTCGGCGGGGTAGCTGAGTTTGATGTACAGCAGAAAGCGGTCAAGCTGCGCTTCGGGTAGGGGATAGGTTCCGGCCTGTTCGATGGGGTTCTGCGTGGCAATAATCAGGAACGGCTTCGGCAGCGGGTAGTCGTTACCGCCGTAGGTCACGCGGTATTCCTGCATGGCTTCCAGCATGGCCGCCTGCGTCTTGGGGGGCGTCCGGTTGATCTCATCGGCCAGCACGACGTTGGCGAAAATAGGCCCCTGATTGAAGACAAACACCTTGCGGCCCGTCTCGTGGTCGTCCTCCAGAATCTCCGTCCCGACAATATCGCCGGGCATCAGGTCGGGCGTAAACTGGATGCGTTTGAAGCGCATCGCCAAGGCGTCGGACATGGTCTTGACCATCAGCGTTTTGGCCAGGCCGGGTACGCCTTCCAGCAGGCAATGCCCCCCGCCAGCAAGGCGATAAGCACTTCGCTGATGGCTTCCTGCTGCCCGATGATGACCTTGCCGATTTCGTTCCGTAGCTGCGGCAGTTTCGCCACCAGCGTTTTGTAATGGGTTTTGTCTGCGGTTTCCAACGAGCTAATTTTTCAGGTTGTATGTTGATGTACGCGTACTGAAACAGGTTACGCCGTCAGGGCGTAGGTAACGATATTGACGCCGAAGCGGGTATTGTCTTCGGCCAGAAAACGCTTGTTCCGAAAGTCGTAATCCCACTCGCAGCCGTAGTCTTTGTTGCTGTACAAAACCCCGATGCGACCGTTGATCAGTATGGCCTTGAGGTAATCGTGTACGAGGTCGTCACCCCAGCCGTTCAGCTCGAAAGACGTCGTGGGCGGGCCGTCGGTAAACTTGAAAAAGCAGGTGTAGATCGGGTGGTCGTTCGGGATTTTTTGCAGGGCTTTGGGGCCGAACGTGCGTCCCATTTCCTGCTCGAACGACTTGGCAAACAGGCCGTCCACGTCGTGGTTGCAGTCGTCGACGAAGACGAAGCCGCCGTTCTGCACGTATCGTTTGAAGTTGTCGCGTTCCTTCGCCGAAAACTCGACCAGCTTGTGCCCGCTGAGGTAGCAGAACGGACTTTTAAACAGATCGGGACTGCCCAACTGTACCACCTTTTCCTTCTGATCGACGGGCAGCGTCGTGTATTCCACCAGCGAATGCATCAGGTTCGACGGCATCCGCTGGTCGGTGTCCCAGTCGCCGGAGGTGTATTGAATACGGGTGAAGAAAAAGGGTTTCAAGGTCGTTTGTTGAGTAAGGCCCGCAAACGGGTTCGCTGTACGTAGGCAGAAAAAGTGACAGGCTCCTCAGCTTGCCGTATTCATCAATGATTTAAGTGTGGCCAGATTAGTTGCCTGATCGAAGATGGCGCGAACCGGAATCGTGAATCCGGGTACGGTCAACGCCGTCAGTGTGTCGTCGTTATACAGGATGTTGGCCACGGCAAACGCCATCGTCGCGTCATCGAGTCGATATTGTTCAACCGATTGCCGGACGGGGTCGATGATCCAGTATTCGCCGACACCATGCGCGGCATAGTCGTCAAATTTGATTCCGCGATCACGGCCCGTAGTGCTTTTCGACAGGATTTCTACAATCAGATCCGGGGCCGGGTGCTCCATTTGGTCGTCCACAAATGAACTGGCCGTTTCCTTGTTCCAGTAGCAGATATCTGGCTCGTAATCGTTACGACTCAGCCCGACAAGTGCCTTTTCCGAATCGACAGCGCCCAGATCGTTGAGCATAACGAAGTTCAGGAGCAGATTTTCCAGATACTTGGTAGCATCCAGATGCCGGCGTTTTACGGGGGAATGCATGATGACGTCGCCGTTGATGAATTCGGCCTTTACGTCGTCGCGCAGCCATTCCCGGAACGCCCGGCGACGCTGGGCTTCATCGGCCAGTATAGCCTGCACTCGCTCAATAACGAGTTTGGCATCAGGGGCTTCAAGAAGGTCGTGAACGCGGCTATTTATCATGGTGATTTGAATGGCGGTGGTTATTCGTTGTACACGATGAAGATACGACGAATCCGGCGGAACCGCCAGTTATACTGCATCGGATAGGCTCGTGAAGGTGAACTCCCGGATTTTCATCGGCGGAATCAGGTGGTTGTTGAACGTTTCCGTGCTGACCGTCCGCTCCGGCTTACCCAGCGCGTCCAGATTGTTGAGCATGATGATCGGACTCTCGTTGAAGCGGAAATTTTTGATGGGAAACTTGATCCGCCCATTTTCGATGTAGAATGTTCCGTCGCGGGTTAGGCCGGTGTAGAGCATGGTTTGCGGGTCGACCGGGCGGATGTACCAAAGCTTGGTGACGAGGATGCCGCGTGGCGTCGTTCGGATCATCTCCTCCAGCGACGCGTTGCCGCCCATCATAATCAGGTTGCTGGGGTACGGTGTGGCTTTCTTGCCGGTCTTTTGCGCCCAGTACCGGCTGTACGCCAGATTTTTGACTACGCCCTTCTCGATCCACATCGTTTTCTCCTGCGGCCGCCCGTCGCCCGACCAGGGGGATGCGGGTAGCTCGGGATTGGTCGGGTCGGAGTAGATCGTTATCCGGTCGTCCACGATTTTGTCGCCCAGCCGCGATTTGCCGCCCGCCTTGCTGAAGTAGGAGCGGCCCTCGTCGGCCGAGCGGGCGTCGAGGTCGGCGTAGATGTTTTCGATCAGCACCGAACCCGCCGTTGGTTCGAGAATGACGGTGTATTTGCCGGGTTCGAGTGCCCGCGCATCAGCCGATGCCTGCGCCTTCTGCATAGCGATGCGGGTCGCGGAGGCCGTGTCGAGTTTGGTGAAGTCGCTGTAGCCACGGGTCACGTAGCCCGATCCTTTGCCGTTTGGCGTGCGGACCGTTAGCGAGAAATTGACGTTGGTGCTGGGGTAATAGGCAAATAATCCTTTCGAATTCATCATCGCCCGAACCCCGTAATTGTCTTCCAGAAAGCCCGCGCCAACCAGGTTCGTGTCGCGGGTCAGGGACAGGCTTTTACCAGCGGCAGCGGCCCGGTCGACCGATGAAATGCTGGCCGTCGAGTCGAAGAAGCCGGTTGTTTTCAGGTACTGTTGCGGGCCGAGTAGACCCACATACTCCGGGTTTTCGGGGGCCAGCCGGGCCAGCTCTTCCGACCGTCGGACCGCTTTTTCCAGCGATGCGTCGTCAAATTCATCGATGGTTGCTACACCGACTTTTTTGCCGAACGCCGATTGAACGGCCACGTTTTTATTGGTCACCGATCCGCTGGTCGACACCTCATTCCGGGCGTAGCGGAGGTTCCCGCGTTCCTCGCTCAGGAGGTTAACTTCGCATTCGTCGGCTTTCGAGTAACTCAGTACTTTGGTTAGCAGGGCTTTAGCCTCCGCTTCAGTGAGAATAGCCATGGGCGGGCAGGTTCAACGTTTAAAGTTTGTGGTTTAATGTTTAACGTCACTAGCGCTAACCGTGCTGGCGTCAGTAACCTTAAACGTTGAACCATAAACTTTAAACCAAGAGTTAAATTTTCCTTGCGGTGTTGATGACGTTGATGCCTTTGAAGCGGGCGGTCGAGCTGCCGTGCGAAACGGCGTTTGACTGCGGGGGCTGGCCTTTGCCGTCGAAGAACGCACCACCCAGCCGGAAGTCGCGCTGATCGCAGACGGCGACGCAGGAATTCCAGAACTCCTGCGTGTTCGATTGGTAGGCTATGTCTTTGAGCATCCCGACGATCTGCCCGTTTTTGATCTCGTAGAACAACTGTCCACCAAACTGGAAGTTGTAGCGTTGCTGATCGATGGAGAACGAGCCGTCGCCGATGATGTAAATGCCTTTCTCGACACCTTTGATCATCTCGGCTACGGATAGGGGTGTCTTACCCGCTGCCAGCGACACGTTGGCCATGCGCTGAAACTGCACCGAACTCCAGTTGTCGGCGTAGCAGCAGCCCTGCGAATGGTTTTCGCCGATGATATGGACCTGATCGCGGATGGCCTGGTAGTTGACCAGAATGCCGTCTTTCACCAGATCCCAACGCTGGGTTTCGACACCTTCATCGTCCCAGCCGACAGCACCCAACGAGTTAGGCTGCGTCTTGTCGGCGAAGAAGTTGACGAGCTTGCTGCCGTAGTTGAAGTTTTTCGACTCCCACTTGTCGAGCGTCGCGAACGACGTACCGGCGAAGTTAGCTTCGTAGCCCAGCACGCGGTCGAGTTCCAGCGGGTGACCCACCGATTCGTGGATAGTCAGCCAGGTGTGCGAGGGGTCGAGGACCAGATCGTACTTGCCCGCTTCGACCGACTTGGCCGACAGTTTCTGCCTGGCCTGTTTGGCAGCAGCGGTAATGTCTTCCAGTATGTCGTAGCCCATGTTGTAGCGGGTCGTGATACCGGTTACTTTGTCGGTCGGGTTGGCCTGTAGGTAATCGTAGCTCATCCCCATCGGCGCGCTCAGGGCCTGCCGGGTTTCAAACTTACCTGTTTTGGGGTCGATGGCCGTGACGGTGAACGTAGGCCAGATCCGGTGAACGTCCTGATCGGCGTAAGTGCCGTCGGTCGAGGCAAAGTACTTCTGCTCGTTCACCATGAACAGCAGCGAGTTGACGAAGTTGGCTCCGTTTTTCAGGGCCGCTGAATTAGCCGTCAGTAACAAATCCGCTTTCTCCTTGATCGGTACCTCGAAGGCGTTAGTCTTGATGGGCGCTTTCCAGCTCACCTCGCCAAAGCCCTTCTGCGGAGCCAGTTGAACGGGCGTTTTCATCAGGGTGGCGTTGGCCTTGGCGATGGAAACGGCTTTCTCGGCCGCTTTCGCCATGTCCGTCTCCGACCGGGCATCGACAAGCGCGGCAAAGCCCCAGCAGCCATCGGCGATGACCCGGACCCCCACGCCATACGACTCAGTGTTGATCAGGTTTTCGACCTTGTCTTCGCGGGTGATGACGAATTGATTAAGATAGCGGCCAATACGCACGTCGGCGTAGGTAGCCCCCTTGCTTTTGGCGGCATTGAGGGCGGCATCGGCCAGCCGTTTTTTCACCGAGACATCCAGACCCGGCTCCAGCAGGGCTTCAGGCGCGACGGCGCGGGAAAAGGCGGGCAACGACGGCAGCATCAGACTGCCCGCGCCCATACCCGATAACTGAATAAACTGACGACGATCCAAGTGGGTGGGGGTTTGTGTGTTAGTTTAAGGTTTATGCCGGGCCGCCGGGCGGTTTAACGTTTAATGTTCTTTCAGGTCCCGAACAACATTAAACGTTAAACCGCCCGGCGGCCCGGCATAAACCTTAAACCGAAAACTAGACAGCATCTGACAAACTGGTGAACGTAAAGTCGCGTATTTTCATCGGCGGAATCAGGTTGCCGCCCGCCCGGACGGGCTTGCCCAACGCTTCGAGGTTGTTGAGCATGATGACCGGACTTTCGTTAAAACGGAAGTTTTTGACGGGGAATTTGATTTGCCCGTTTTCGATGTAGAACGTTCCGTCGCGGGTCAGGCCGGTGTAAAGCAGCGTCTGCGGGTCGACGGCGCGGATGTACCACAGACGCGTGACGAGGATGCCTTTTTCGGTACCCTTGATCATGTCGAGCAGCGACTGCGTGCCGCCCTGCACGATGAACCCCGCCGGGTTGGGAATCGGTTTGATACCTTTTTTGTCGGCCCAGTAGCGCGACGCCGGTACGTTCTTGACCACGCCGTTCTCGATCCAGGTTACTTTTTCCTGCGGGACGCCGTCGTTGCCGCCACCCCCACCGAAGCGACCGCCCCCGCCACCTCCTCCACCGCCGAAGGGCGATAGCGGCAGGTCAGCGTTCAGCGGATCGGTGTAGATCGTGACGCGCTCGTCGAATAGTTTTTCGCCCAGCCGACTTCCTCCGCCTTTTTTGCTCAGGAATGAGCGGCCTTCGTCGGTGCTGCGGGCGTCCATGCTGCGGACCATGTTTTGTAGCAGTTCAACCGATGCTGTGGGTTCGAGAATGACGGTGTACTTACCCGGTTCGAGTGCCCGCGCGTTGACCGATGCCAAGGCTTTCTGCATGGCAATCTCGGTGGTGCTGCGGGTGTTCAGCTTGCTAACGTCGGTAAAGTCGGGGCTGGCGTAACCGGATCCGGTACCGTCGGCCGTGCGGACCGTGACCGAGAAATTAACGTTGGTGGCTTTGTTGTACCCAAATAGTCCTTTGCTGTTACCGATGGACGAAAAACCGGTCGTGTCTTCCATATATCCGGCGGCCGTGAGGTTCTTTTTGCGGCAGGGATCGATGCTGTCGAAGGTGGCCTGCGCCCGAAACTCCGGGTCGATCTTCGCGGTGCTGTCAGCAAATGTCTTCGTATCCAGATACGATTGTTGCCCCAGCATGGGCATGTATTCGGGGTTCTCGGGAGCTAGTCGGGCGATTTCCTCGGCCCGCCGGACGGTCTTTTCCAGCGACGCGTCGTCGAACTCGTTGATTGTCGCCGTACCGGCTTTCTTACCGAAAACAGCCGTCACCGACAGGCTCAGGTTATCCGATTCGCCACTGGTCGAAACGGCGTTGCGGGCGTAGCGGATGTTACCCCGGCGGCTCCCCGACAGGTTGGCACTCGTCTCGTCGGCCTTCGCATACGACAGCACCTTGTCGATAATCTGCTTCGCTTCGTCTTTTGAGAGTATGGGCATGAGGGCGGGTTTAACGTTTAAGGTTTAAAGTCTAATGTTTACTGTTGTGCAGAGACAACCTTGAACCTTAGACTTTAAACCTTGAACACATTATATCTTCCTTGCAGTATTAATGACGTTGACGCCTTTGAAACGGGCGGTTGCGCTGCCGTGGGAGACGGCGCTGCTTTGCGAGGGTTGCCCTTTACCGTCGCTGAACGCACCGCCCAGCCGGTAGTCGCTTTCGTCGCAGACGGCCACGCAGGAATTCCAGAACTCGCGCGTGTTGGCCTGATACGCTACGTCTTTGAGCATGCCGACGATCTGTCCGTTCTTAATCTCGTAGAATAACTGACCGCCAAACTGGAAGTTATAACGCTGCTGATCGATGGAGAACGAGCCGTCGCCGATGATGTATATCCCCTTCTCGACGCCCTTGATCATGTCCTGCACCGACAGTGGTGTTTTGCCCGGTGCCAGCGACACGTTCGGCATCCGCTGGAACTGCACCGAACTCCAGTTGTCGGCGTAGCAGCAGCCCTGCGACTCTTTTTCGCCGATGATATGGACCTGATCGCGGATAGCCTGGTAGTTGACAAGAATACCGTCTTTCACCAGATCCCACTTCTTGGTTTTGACGCCCTCATCGTCCCAGCCGACAGCACCCAGCGAACCCGGCTGCACCTTGTCGGCGAAGAAGTTGACCACCGGACTGCCGTAGTTGAAGTTCTTCGATTTCCACTTGTCGAGCGTGACGAACGACGTACCGGCATAGTTGGCTTCGTAGCCCAGTACGCGGTCGAGTTCCAGCGGGTGGCCCACCGATTCGTGGATGGTCAGCCAGGTGTGCGAGGGGTCGAGCACCAGGTCATACTTGCCCGCTTCAACCGACTTGGCCGACAACTTTTCCTTGGCCTGCTTTGCGGCAGCGGTGATGTCTTCAAGCATGTCGTACCCCATGTTGTAGCGGGTCGTGATGCCCCCTACCTTGTCGGATGGGTTCACCTGCAAATATTCGTAACCCATGCCCATCGGCGCGCTCAGCGAATCGCGGGTGGCAAACCGACCGTTCTGCGGGTCGACGGCCGTAACGGTGAAGTTGGGGCCAATCCGGTGAATGTCCTGATCGGCGTAGGTGCCGTCGGTGGAAGCAAAGTACTTCTGCTCGTTGATTTGCAGCAGCACGTTGTTGACGAAGTTGGCCCCGTTCTGCATGGCAGCCGCGTTACAGGCCAGCAGCAGTTCGACCTTCTCTTTGACGGGCACTTCAAAGGCGTTTTTCTTGATGGGCGCTTTCCAGCTTACCTCGCCGAAGCCCTGCTGTGGAGCCAGCTGCACCGGCTCGGTCAGCAGGCGGGCGTTTGCTTTGGCGATGGCAACGGCTGTCTCAGCCGCTTTCGCGACTACGGCTTCGTCGCGGGCGTCGCCCACCGATGCAAAGCCCCAGCAGCCGTTGGCAATGACCCGGACACCCACCCCGAACGATTCGGAGTTGATGACGCCCTGCACTTTATTCTCGCGCGTCAGCACAGATTGATTAAGGTAGCGGCCGATACGCACGTCGGCGTAGGTAGCCCCCTTGCTTTTGGCGGCATTGAGGGCGGCATCGGCCAGCCGTTTCTTCACCGAGACATCCAGACCCGGCTCCAGCAGGGCTTCGGGGGATACGGTACGGGCAAACGAGGGGACCGCCGGCATCATCATGCCCAGCGCCCCCATACTCATGAGTTGGTTAAAATCGCGTCGTTTCACTTCTGAAGGAGTTTAACGTTTGATGTTTAAAGTTTAATGTTCAAGTCAGGTCTACGGAGGATGTGATGGCGGTATCAGAGCACTAACTCGAATGATAAGCCAACTTTAAACCTTAGACCTTGAACCTGAAACTAGACTGCGTCCGAAAGGCTGGTGAAGGTGAAGTCGCGGATTTTCATCGGCGGGACGAGGTTGCCACCCATGCGGACAGGTTTGCCCAGCGCTTCGAGGTTGTTGAGCATGATGACCGGACTTTCGTTGAAACGGAAGTTTTTGACGGGGAATTTGATTTGCCCGTTTTCGATGTAGAACGTCCCGTCGCGGGTCAGACCCGTGTACAGCAGCGTTTGCGGATCGACGGGGCGGATGTACCAGAAGCGCGTGACGAGGATGCCTTTTTCGGTGCTCTTAATCATGTCGGCCAGCGATTGTGTGCCGCCTTCCATGATGAAGTTGCCGCCCGGTGGGGTAGCATGAACGCCTTTCTTTTCGGCCCAATAGCGCGAATACGGCATATTCTTGACCACACCTTTCTCAATCCACGTCACCTTCTCCTGCGGCCGACCGTCGCCACTGAACGCTCCGTTCGGCACCTCTGGGTTTGTCGGGTCGGAGTAGATCGTGACGCGCTCATCGAAGAGTTTTTCACCTAAGCGGGTGCCGCCCCCTTTCTTGCTCAGAAACGACCGGCCTTCATCGGCAGCGCGGGCATCCATCGACCGGAACATGGCCGTCATCAGCGACGCGTCGACATTGGCCACCAAAGCCGCCGGTTCGAGAATAACGGTGTATTTGCCGGGTTCGAGAGCGCGGGCGCTGCTCGATGCCAGTGCCTTCTGCATGGCGATTTCGGTCGCGTCTTTCGTGTTCAGCTTGCTGACGTCGGTGACGTCGCGGGTGGCGTAGCCGGACCCCATCCCATCGGCCGTACGAACCGTAACCGAGAATTCCACCGATGTGTCGCGGTTGTAGGCCGACAGCCCTTTCGTGTTGCCGATGGCGTTGAAGCGGGTGGAGTCTTCCATGTACCCGGCGGCCGTGAGGTTCTTTTTGCGGCAGGGGTCGATGCTGTCGAAAGTGGCCTGCGCCCGGAAGTCGGGCGTCATGTCGGCGGTCGACTGCGCGTACGGGTTGGTTTTCAGGTACTGCTGCGGCCCCAGCATGGGCATGTATTCGGGGTTCTCGGGGGCCAGCCGGGCGATTTCCTCGGCCCGCCGGACGGTCTTTTCCAGTGACGCATCATCGAACTCGTTAATTGTCGCCGTACCGGTTTTTTTGCCGAAAGCCGCTGTGACGGCGAGGGAGAGGTTGGTGCTTTCGCCACTGGTGGAGACGGCGTTGCGGGCGTAGCGAATGTTGCCCCGTCGGCCACCCGACATGTTAACGCTCATTTCATCTGCCTTCGAATAGGACAGTACTTTGTCGATAATTCGCTTTGCCTCAGCCTCCGTGAGTAGGGTTGTCATTATTTGTTGAGAAGTTAGGAATAATTGGTTGCACAGCGATTTACAGTGAACCGGATTGTATAGTTAGCAAAATTTGTTGGAACAAAAATACGCGGAATGCCAAATTTACACGGTTGGTACAGGAGCGTGATGGGCGGAATGCCAGAATATTCGTGCTGAATAGCGAATAATTGATTGCGTAGGTGGGTAGAGACGAAACGGACGGATCACAGAGCAATCCGCAACGGGGCAGAAAGTTACTGCCTGTTTTTTCTCCTAATTGAATTTGGTAAGTTTGGACTATGCAACCAACGGAGAGCCTCGAAGAATTTTACCGGCATAAACTTAAAACGATGCCCGGCGATCAGCAAGCCAATATCGGTCAGGTCAACGTGTTTCGACTGGAAGATTGCCTGGTTCCCACTGCGAGTCCGGTACGATATAGCCGACGCGATTTCTATAAGATTTCACTCGTTAGAGGCCGTAATGTTTACCATTACGCTGATAAAAGCATCGAAGTCGACGGACCGACTCTGTTGTTTTTTAACCCGCAGGTACCGTATACGTGGCAGCCTGTAGCCGACGACACGACCGGTTTTTTCTGCATTTTCCGTGAAGCATTTTTCCGGGGGTGGTTTGACGCTGGTCTGGCCGAACTGCCCATGTTCCGGCCCGGTAGCCAACCCGCCTATAGGTTAAACGACGCCCAGAGCGGTGAGGTTGGGGCACTCTACGAGAAGATGCTGGCTGAACTCAATTCGGACTATACCTTTAAATATGATCTGATTCGCACTTATGTGTCGGAACTGATTCACTACGCGCTGAAGCTGCGCCCTGCCGAGACGCTGTACCAGCACCCCGATGCCGGGGCGCGACTGACGGCCGTATTTATTGAACTGCTCGAACGACAGTTTCCCGTTGAGTTGGGAACCCGGCGGCTTACGCTTCGTTCGGCAGGCGACTTTGCCCACCAGCTTTCCATACATGTCAACCACCTAAACCGTTGCGTGCGCGAGACGACGGGGAAAGCGACGACCGAGCATATTGCCGAACGCCTGGCGAGTGAAGCAAAGGCCCTGCTCCGACACAGCGACTGGAACATCGCCGAGATTGGCTATAGCCTTGGCTTCGACGAACCGGCGCATTTCAACTACTTCTTCAAGAAACGAACAGGCCTGACGCCATCCGCATTTCGGCATGTTTGAATTAGGTAAGTATCGGCTTGAATCTGGTAACCGCACCCCCTGTTGAGCCAGCTACTTTTGCTGTTGTCAAACAAACAGCATCATGCAAAATCAACAAGTGTGGTTTATTACCGGCGCGTCCAAAGGACTCGGTCTCGAGTTAGTGAAACAACTGCTACAGGCGGGGCACCGGGTAGCGGCTACATCCCGCGATGTGGGCGAGTTGCAGCGGGTCGTCGGTACCGAGTCAGTCGACTACTTGCCCATGACGGTGGACCTGACGGCCGAAGACAGTGTGAGAAAAGCCATTCAGACTACAATTGAGGTGTTTGGCCGAATCGACGTAGTCGTCAACAACGCAGGCTATGGCCAATTGGGCAGTCTGGAAGAACTGACCGACGAAGAAGCCAGAAATAACTTCGATGTCAATGTGTTTGGGATGCTGCACGTAATCCGGCAGGTGATGCCCGAGCTACGAAAGCAGGGGAGCGGACATATTCTTAACCTGTCGTCGATTGCTGGTATTACCGGTGCGTTTCCGGGATGGGGTATTTACTGTGCTACCAAATTTGCCGTGGAGGGGTTGTCGGAGTCATTAGCGGCCGAGGCTGCTCCATTCGGGATCAACGTAACGCTGGTTGAGCCGGGTTATTTTCGGACGGATTTTCTGTCGTCCGGCTCGATGCAGGTTGCCCGTCATCCGCTAGATGCGTACAGGCTGGTGCGGGAGTCTGAAGCGATACATCAGCAGCAGATCAGGGGGAATCAGCCGGGCGATCCGGTAAAAGCGGCTGCCGCGATGATTCAGATTGCCGCTGAGCCCAACCCACCGCTTCACCTGCTGCTCGGGCCGGATGCTTTCGGGATGGCGGAGACTAAAATCAAGGCGTTGCAGGCAGACATGGACCAATGGAAGGCCATGTCAATGTCAACCAATTTTACCGAACCGATCAGCGCATAGGCCGTTAGGTGGCCGTGTTGTCCCCGGCAGCTTCCAGCCGCTCGGCGGTCCGATGTCGGAGCCATAGGCTAAGTGCGATTGCCTGATTAGCCGCTGACGCGGCTCCGACATCGGACCGCCGAGCGGCTGGAAGCTGCCGGGGACAACGTAATAACTTTACATACATACGCTGTTACATGTCCGCGTTGCCGGTACAGTGGTAACCCGTTTTCACCGGTTCAGCAACAGGAAGCCGGTGAAAACGGGTTATTTGGTTACGCCCACGCCCGGCGGAGGAAGCGGAGCCAGTTGCCGTGCATGACGTTGGCGACGTCGGCTTCGGAATAGCCGCGCTGCCGAAGGAGGTCCGGGATTTTTTGCAGGTCGGCGATGGTATCGAGGTCGTAGGGGCACTGTTCTTTCCCAAACGCACCGTCGAGGTCGGAGCCGATACCGATGTGGTTGGCGTTGCCCGCCAGTTGGCAGATATGGTCGAGGTGGTCGATCATCACCGACAGCGAACAGTTCGTTGATTCGGGCGTCGACGTACCCCGTACCCAGCCCGGTACCATCATCCACGCGTCTAGCGGACCGCCGATGACGGCGTCGCGGGCGATAAGTTCGCGCAGCTGATCGTCGGAAAACTGCCGGTTGTGGTCGACCAGGGCGCGGCAATTGTGGTGGCTAGCCCAGACGGTACCGTTGAAGTGGTCGAGTGCGTCGCGGAAACTATCGTCGGAGAGGTGGGTCGCGTCGAGGATGATGTTGAGCCGTTCCATTTCGCGGAGCAGGTCGTGGCCCATTGGTCCCATCGGACCGGTAGCGTCGGTACCCTGCGCGTACCGGCCGGGACCGTAGTGGGCCGGACCAATCGCCCGCAAACCGTAGTCGTAGGCCCGCTGTACATAGTCGACCGTGGTAAGTGAGTCGGCTCCTTCCAGACTCAGAATGTAGCCAATCGGTTTGTCGTCGACGGGTTCGTCGTCGCTCCACAGCACTAGGTGGTCTTCCAGTTCGTCCAGGTTGCGAATTGGGGTCATCTGCCCTTCCTCGGCCATGGCTTCGTACCACGTGCGCTGCCCCTGCGTCTGAGCCCACGCCTGTTCGGGCGACTGCCAGCCGGGTAGCGGATTGTCGGGGGCAACATAGCGGGCGATCTGCGTGGCTACGACCAGCCCCACCTTGCCCCGGCGCAAATCGGGGAGCGACACGGTACCTTTGGCGCGGTCGGGTTTGTCGGTCATGCCCTGCTCGCGCTGCCGAATTTGATGGGCGGTTTGCCGCAGGTCGCGGTTCCACTCCATCGCGTTCATACTCAGGTCTAAATGGGCGTCGATTGTAAACATATGATTGGTGTTTTTTGTAGAGACGCGATCCTTCGCGTCTCACCGCCGGATGGTTTTGGCTGACGCACGCTGAGACGCGAAGGGTCGCGTTTCTACAACGCCATCGAACGTCATTAAAAGTGATGCGTCTGGGCTACACGCCTACGTCAGCCACTGTAAACCGAAAACGGAATACTCTTTTTACACTGTCAGAACCCGGTCGCGGGCGGTGGTTTTCCATGTGCCGAACAGGTGGCCTTGCTCGATGGTGCGGGCGCGGTCGAACAGGGCGACGGTTGGGCAGATGTGGTGCGGGAGGGCGTACAGCACGTCGCCAACGCGGTAGGGGTGGTTGTCGCCCGCGTCGACGGTCAGGTGCTCTTCGCTCTGTCCGGTGGCCCGTAGGTTTGGCGCGTTGAGGAAGGTCAGGCGCTGGGTCAATTCTCCCTCGGCCGCTACCGATTTATGACCGATGTCGATGCAAAGCGTGGTCGGTGTTGGCAACGAAATCACCCGACCGACAACCAGCGCGGCCGGTTCAAAGGGTTGTTCGGGCAGGATTGTCCCGTACCCCTCGTCCCAGTAAATAAACGTGCCGGGGCTGCACTCGACATCCGGGCGTTGCGCATGAATCGGGAACGTCGGGCTGCCGCCAGCCACGATGATCGGATCGAAGCCGCGCGTCCGTAGCTGTTCGCGTAACTGGGCGACGGGGGCAAACGCTGCGTCGCAACGGGCTGTCCGTACGCTCATATCGGTGTCGCGGAGGTGTCCGTCGTACGCGTGTAGGCCCACGGGCCGAATGCCGGGTAGCGTCGCCAGTTGTTCGTACAACAGCGCGGCCTGGTCGTCGGGCAGGATACCCGTGCGGTTCATACCGACGTTCAGGTCGATGTACACCGGCACGGTCAGTCCGGCAGCGGTCGCTCGTTCCGAGAGCTGTTTGGCGGTGTCGAGGTTGTCGATCAGGCAGGCGAAGCGTGTGTTCGGGTACGCCCGGATCAGATCGATCAGGCGCTGCTGTTTGGCACCCACCGGCTGATATGCCAGCAGGACGTCGGATGCACCGGCTTCCGCGAGCATCTCGGCTTCGGCAATGGTCGCGCACTTGAACTTACGAATGCCTGCGTCGAGCAGCAACCGGCTCGCGTCGGGCGACTTGTGCGTCTTGACATGCGGCCGCAGCCGGGATACATCGTCGACGTAAGCCAGCAGCCGGTCGATGTTCTGCCGGACGCGGTCGGGGTAAATCACCAGCGCGGGCGTATCGAGCGCATCGACATCGGTGATCGTGTACCAGTCGGAATTAATCATAGTGTTTTTAACACAGAGGCACAGAGAATACAAAGTGTTCTTTTGTGATTTTGTCATTCCGAGCGTGCGAGGAATCTTCGGGTGAAGCAAACAAATCCTCCTTGTCCGAAGATTCCTCGCACGCTCGGAATGACAAAAAAGCTCTAAATGACAGCGATACTCCGTGCCTCTGTGTTGAAAAGCTGTGTTTAAAAAAAGATTACACCAGTTCAAATAGGGCTTCGATTTCGACGGGGATGTTGTCTGGCAGGGAGCCGAAGCCGACGGCCGAACGGACGCCGATGCCGTTTTCTTCGCCCCACACCTGCGCAAACAGTTCGCTGCATCCGTTGATGATGAACGGATGCCGTTCGAAGTCGGGTGTGCAGTTGACCATGCCGAGTACTTTGATCACCCGCTTCACCCGGTCGAGGCTGCCGAGGTGGGTTTGGATGGTCGACAGGATGGTCAGGCCCACTTGCCGGGCGGCCAGTTTGCCCTCCTCCATGTTCATGTCGGCCGGATTAGCGTCGGTGCCGATGCGACCGATGATCAGGCTTTTGTCGTCCTGCACGGGTCCATGTCCCGATACGTACAGGTATTTGCCGTCGATCAGGTACGGTTTGTAAACGCCCAGTGGCCGGGGAGCCGGGGGAAGATTCAGATTCAGTTGAGCGAAAGCCGCTTCGGGCGAGAGTGTGTCGATGGACATTCTAGTTTGACGTTTAATGTCTAATGTTTAAGGTTCGGACGCGCCACGGTGATCACCGGGAGATTAGCATCAACGTTAAACGTTGAACCTTAACCCTTGAACTAAAGAATTAAATTAAAAAGCAGTACGCCCGCCAGGCCGGCGAAGGCGACAATGGTTTCCATGAGAGACCACGACCGGATCGTGTCTTTCAGGCTGAGGTTAAAGTATTCCTTGAATAACCAGAAGCCGGGGTCGTTGACGTGCGAGAACATCAGGCTGCCCGCCCCAACGGCTATGACCATCAGGCTGGGGTTGACGTGCTGCTGGGCGACGATAGGCGCGATGATGCCCGCAGCTGTGAGTCCGGCAACGGTCGCTGAACCCAGACAGATGCGGATGATAGCGGCAATCAGCCAGCCCAGTACCAGCGGGGGTAAGGTCAGCGTTTGCAGGCGCGTGGCCAGCTCCAGACTCAGCCCGCTGTCGGACAGTACCTGCTTCAGCGCACCCGCTCCGGCGATGATGAGCAGAATCATGGCCACGTCTTTAGCCGCTTCCTCGTAGATCTTCATCACCTGCGGCATCGTCTTGCCGTTGGACAAGCCCAGACTGACCGTTGCGACGAGGACCGAAATCAGCATTACCACCGCCGGGTCGCCGATAAATGCCGTCGATGTCATTAGCGCGTCGTTGGTTGGGAAGGCGACGCGTAATATCGTTGTGATTGCCAGGAGCACGACGGGCAGCAGGGCTGAGAGGAAGCTGTTGAGCGTGCCGGGGCGGTTGTCGGTCGGAACGGGCTTGGTAGCGAAGGTGTCGAGTGGTTCGGCGTGGATACCTTTCAGCGTCTGTGCGAAGATCGGTCCGGCCAGGATAATCGTTGGAATGGCGATGGCGATACCGAGCAATAGCGTTAGGCCCATGTTGGCCCCAAATTGCGATACCAGCGCGGCCGGGGAGGGGTGGGGCGGCAGAAAACCGTGGGCCACCGACAGCGATGCCAGCATGGGCAGGCCGATGTACACCGCTGGCAGCTTGTAGCGGTACACGACCGAAAAGATCAGCGGGATCATCAGTACGAAACCGACATTGTAGAACAGTGGAATACCGATGATGAAGCCCGTACACATCAGCCCCCATTGGATGTAGCGTTGCCCGAACAGGTTCATCATCACCCCGGCGATTGTCTGTGCCGCGCCACTTTCGGCCACTAGTTTGCCCAGCATGGCCCCCAGTGCGATCACTACCACCAGCCCGCCCAGCGTGTCGCCGATGCCTTTCTGCACGGATTTGGCCACGTCGACGAGGGGCATACCCAGCAACGCACCCGCCAGCAGCGACACGACCAGAAACGACAGAAACGGGCTGACTTTTCCCCATGAAATCAGCAGGATCAGCAGCAACACACACAGGCCAACGGTTAGCAGGGGCATAGTTTTTTTTGGGGTTTGTGGTTCGTAGTTTGTGGTTTGTAGTTGCTGGCGCAAGCAATTTCCGCCGGAGGAACCACAAACCACGAACCACAAACCGTGAACTACTCTAATCTCAGCTTGCTGATGCTCAGGGTATTGCCGTCGATAGACAGACCATCCTGAATCAGTACAGCGCGGTATTCGATTTCGTCGTAGGTTTTCAGTGTACCGGCCACCAGTTCCAGACTTTGCTTGCCGGTTTGCGAAACCGGATACACGTCCGTCAGAGTCCAGGGCTGGTTAAAGTCTTCGTTAAGCGAACTCTGCACCGGGCGGTAGGCAAAGCCCAGCCGATACTGTTTGCCGTCGCCGAGTTTCAGCACGTCGGCGGTGAGTTTCAGGTTGCCGTTGGGCAGTTTCTCGGCGGGCATCGTGCGGAACTGTACCGGCTCGACGGCGGGTGTCACGTTGGTCAGTTTGAGCACAATCGGGTTGGGCCATTTGTGGTTGTTGTAGATGCGCTGCGCCCGCACCACCGACACTTTCAACTCGTCTGCCGTCTGCTCGAATCGCGTCTGTCCGTCGTTGGTTGGCTGGTATTCGACCACGTTACCCGTTTGCCCCAGGACACTGACTTCCGTTTTGCCCGTGGCCTTCACCGACCGGATCAGAAACTCACGACGTTGGCCGCGTGGCCAGTTGGGCATACCCGTCAGGTACGCAAAAACGGTGTTGTCGGTTTTGTGTTTGGTGAACCAGATGTCGCCTTCATTGCGAACGATCCAGGGGCGCACGTCGTGGACGGATTCATGGTTGATGAAGTGCCACGCGCCAATTTCCATCAGCCGACCCATCTGCCCTTCGTTCAGGTCACCCCACTGCGTCGGGCCGACGTTGAGCAGGTACGAGCCGCCTTTTGCCCGCGCTTCGATCAGGAAGTTAATCAGTTCCGTACCCGACTTATAGTGGTCGTTAGTGGGTTTGTAGTTCCAGGCCGTACCCATGGTCATGTTGCTCTCCCACGGGCGTTCGAGGGTTTCGCCGGGCATGTATTGCTCGGGCGTTTGCAGCGCACCCCGTGTAATCAGGCAGTTGGGCTGGTATTTCCAGACCGTCGCTTTGACTTCCTCCCGCAGCACGTCGCTGTCGATAAAAAACAGGTCGACGGGGCCGTAATTGGTCATCAGCTCGCGGCACTGCGCTTCCACGAACGTTTTGTATTTCGCCTGAAATGGCCTTGCTTTCTCCCAGTGCCCGTCGCGGGTGATGTCTTTCATACCGTTGCGGTAGGCAAAGGAAAAATCTTCGGGCGAATAATAAAAACCGACAGCCAGCCCCCACTTGCGACACGCATCGACAAACTGCCGGACAATGTCCTTTTTGTAGGGCGTATTCATCACGCCGAAGTCGGTGGTTTTGGTGTCCCACATACAGAAACCTGCGTGGTGCTTGGTCGTGAACATGATGTATTTCATGCCCGCGTTCTTGGCCAGAATCACCAGCCGCTCGGGGTCCCAGTCTTTGGGGTAGAATGTCTTGGGGAGTTCGCGGATATAGCGGTCGACGTAATCGGGTGACGCACCGACCATCGAGTGACTGATGACGACGCCCAGTTGGGTGTCGACGTTCCAGTGAATAAACATGCCGAAACCGGCGTCTTTGAGCCAGGCTTCCCGTTCGGGTTTGTTGTGATTGACGCCCAACTGCTCCTGCGCCCAACCCCGGTGGGTTGTCAGCAACAGCAACAGACAGGCAAAGCGAATCAAATGACGCATGAGTTAGAAAAAGGAAAAATGACTAGTTTTTTACTGAATGTGGCCTTCCGGTTGTGTACCCCCCAGCCCCGAAGCGTCGGCCCGGCCTGAAGGGGGAGCGGCTCATTTGCGGAATGCTCCCCCTTCAGGGGGTTGGGGGTACACAACCGGAGGGGAATCACCGAACAATCACCTCGTCCAGTAGCAGCCACGCTTTGCCACCGGCGCCGTATTCACCGGCTGGGATGAGGCCCTGCCCGGTTGCCTGAATGCGGATATAGCGGGCTTGTGTGGGGGTGAATTTTCCGTCGACGGGGTTGATGCCGTTGGTGGGAAACTGGGTCTGTTCATAGACGGGTCGATACGTGTTGCCATCGGTGGAGACAGAGATACGGAGCTGTTTCGGGGGCCACATGCGCTGCCAGCGGTAGGCCAGTATGTGCGTGCTGACCTGCGAAATGGTTTGCAGACTGTCGAGGTCGACCACAATATCAGGATCGGTGCCGGAGAAGCCGACCCACTCGCCGGTGTTGTAGCGCGTCGTGCCTGTTCGTCCGTTGACCAGCACCTGCATACTCGCCGGTCGATACGCACCCGACGGCTGCGGGCTGACCGTAACCGGCTTACCCGTCGCCTTGCTGATCGTGAACGCCTGACTTATGACTCGATCCTGCTGCTGTCCGTTGACAAACAGGGCTGACCGGATGGTGCTAGTCTGCGTAACGGCTATTGGCTGGGTGTACAACGTGCTGCGTTTGGTTGGGGCGCTGCCGTCGGTGGTGTAGCGAAGCTGCGCACCGGGTTTGGTCGTTGTCAGCGCGTACAGAACCTGACCGGCGGGCGATACACTGACGGTGTCGGTGGGTTCGTCGAAGTGTGGATCGTAGTGAACGTTTTGGCGGTCGAGGAGGGGGCGTTGCTGCCGGAGCCGACGCAGAAAATCAGGGAAGTCGCGTTGGGGGCGGGGTGTCCAGCCGGTTTCGGCCAGAGCCAGCAGGCGCGGGAATACCATGTACTCCGCTTTGTCGGGTGTAGGCATGTATTCGGTCCAGACGTTGCCCTGCACACCCAGCAGGTAACGGGCTTCGTCGGCGTCTAGGCTGTCGGGCAGGGGTTCGTAGCTGTACGTTTTTCGCAACGGCGTGTAGCCCGCAGCTGCCAGCGGCTCATCGGGGTGGAGCGACTGGTAGTAATCGAAATAGACGTGACTTTCGGGCGTCATGATCGCGTAATGGTGTTGCCGCATCGCCTGAATACCACCCTCGATGCCGCGCCAGCTCATCACGGCCGCGCTGTCCGACAGGCGCAGACTGGGGTTATGCCCCTCCAGAATCTCGTCCCAGCCGATCAGTTGCCGACCCCGCCGGTTGAGGTGTTTTTCGATGCGCCGGATAAAGTACCGCTGTAACTCGTTTTCGTTCGCCAGCTTCTCCGACCGGATACGCGCCTGACAGCGGGCGCAGGTTTGCCACCGGACCTTAGGGCATTCGTCGCCCCCGATGTGGATATAGCGCGACGGAAACAGGTCGATTACTTCGTCGAGTACGTTGGTCAGCATGGTGAAGGTGCTGTCGTTGCCTGCACAGAACACATCGTCGAAGATGCCCCAGAACGTAGCGGCTGCGTAGGGACCACCCGGCGACCCGTCGGGTTTCAGACAACCTAGATTCGGGAAGGCACTCAGTGCCGCCAGCGCATGGCCCGGCATTTCGATTTCGGGGATGACCGTGATATGGCGTTCGGCGGCATACCGGACAATCGCGCGCACCTCGTCCTGCGTGTAGAAACCGCCGTAGCGTTTGCCATCGAATCGGTGGGGTAGTTCTTTCTTATGGCCGATCATCGTCTGGGCGCGATAGGCGGCCGTTCGCTGCAATTGCGGATAGCGTTTGATCTCGACGCGCCAGCCCTGATCGTCGGTCAGGTGCCAGTGGAAGGTGTTGAGTTTGTAGCGGGCCAGCCCGTCGATGTATTTCTTGATGAACGACACCGGGAACATATGGCGGCTAACGTCGAGTTGCATGCCCCGGTATGGGAAGCGCGGGTAGTCGTCGATCTGTTGACAGCGAATGCGTCCCATTGGCGCGGCCAGTTCGAGCAGTTGACGCAGCGATTGCAGGCCGAAGAACAGGCCTGCATCGTCGTGCGCGGTCAGGTCGATAGCCGTCGTGCGAATGAGCAGTCGATACCCTTCGGGTTTAGGAATAGCCGTTGAGTCAATGCGAAGTTGAAGGGTTGACGCGGTGGATGTGGCGGATGTGGTTGCGGAAAGCGGAAAGCCAAGGAGTTGCCGGGCCATTGTCAGGGTAGCTGCCGGAACAGATTTACCAGCCAACAGGCGGGTTTGCCGGGTCAGCAAAAACGAACCCGACGCTGGTCGGACCGACACCGGACGGGGAATCAGGGCCGTCGAGTCAGAGAAAGTTGGCTGGGCGAAACACGACGCCCAGCCAAACCCGATTATCACTAATAAACCTATGATGCGCACTGTTGTGAGGGAAGAGAGAGCGAAAAGCGGTTACTGCTTGTCCCACCAGATGCGGGTTGTCAGCAGGTTGGCACCCTGCCGGGCAACGGCCGCGCTGTACTGGGTGTTGTTAACGCTCTCTTCGGTTGGTGGGTAAAGCAGTCGGCGCGGAATAACTCCTCCCGTAATGTTGCCCGTAACGTTGACGGGCGTCAGGGCGGGGTAGCCCGTCCGGCGCCAGCTTGCGAAGGCTTCCTGCTCATCAGGGAAGAGGGTTACCCACAACTGCGAGCCGATCTGCGCCAGTTTGGCGTCGGTTGAGCCGCTGGTTGGGAACGGATTCTTCGTCAGATACGCATTGACTTTCGCCGTTGAAATGCTGCCCGCCGTCGCGTTGATCTGTGCCCAGTTGGCCATCGCCGAGCGAACGCCCGTGTTGTAAGCCGTGGCTGCGTC
Organism: Spirosoma rhododendri; assembly: GCF_012849055.1. Lineage (NCBI taxonomy): Bacteria > Pseudomonadati > Bacteroidota > Cytophagia > Cytophagales > Cytophagaceae > Spirosoma > Spirosoma rhododendri. The sequence continues at coordinate 3,973,722 of NZ_CP051677.1, forward strand.
GCCCGAATACCAGCCCCGTACGGCCGCTTCGGCCAGCAGGAGGTTGACTTCGGCAGCTGTCATCACCAGTACCGGCGCGTCGAGTTTCAGCACCGTAACGGGGTTGGGCTCCGAATAAGTCTTGAAGTCGGCGGGCTTGACGAGCAGGCCGTTGGGCATCCCCCGTTGCAGGGATGTCGTGGTGTCGGCAGTAGAGCCGTTCCAGACGACAGCGATAACGTTCAGGCGCGGGTCGGCCGAGTTTTTCAGTACGTCGATAAACGTCCGGGCCAGCTTGCCGCCTTCAATGTTGTCGTTACCGTTGCCTGGGCTATAGTCGCTGTTACGCATCGACAGCGCGTAAGGGTTCTTGTTGATGTCCTGCCCCGACGCCAGGTAGTTGATCTTCGCCAGGTCGCTATCCTGCGTGATAACGCCCCCGGCGATGGCTTTCTTCGCCCAGGTCTGTGCACTGGTTGGGTCGGCCTTAGTCATCCGCATCGCCAGCCGTAGCATCAGCGAATTCGCGAACTTCTTCCACCGGTCAATGTTGCCGCCGTAGATCAGGTCAGCCGTGCCGAAGGTTGTTTTGGTCGCGTCGAATGCCTGCACCGATTGGTCGAGTTCGTTCAGCATATCGGCGTAAATGGCCTGCTGCGTATCGTATTTGGGCGTAAACAGGTTCTGCGTGTAACCCTTAGCCGCGTCGCTGTACGGGATATCGCCGTACAGATCTGTGATGCGGTGCATGGTGTAAACGCGCCAGATGCGGGCCGCCGACAACAGATTGACCTGACTGGCATCGGTCGATACCGCCCGGATTACCTCGCTGATTTCATTGACGGCGTTGGGGTAGCCATTCTGGAAGAAATCGTAGGGGTAGGTGCCCTGCTGGAAGTAATACTTGTCGCCAATGGCCGGTACGTCTTTGTAGGTGGCGAAGTGCTGAATCGAGCCGCCACTGGCCAGTACCCCGGTCGAGTAGTAGCTGTTGTTCAGCGCGTCGAGCTGCGCTTTGGTGAACACGTAAGCGGGCGTAATGGTCGACGACGCATCGGGGTTGATGTTCATCTGCTCGAAGCCCTTGTCGCAGGCCGTCAGGCCCGCCAGCAGTCCGGCCATCAGCAGCGACCGGCGCAGGAATGTATGGGAAGAAAGGAATGTCATATGTGCTTTCTATTGTGGGTTGTAACCTCCCTTAAAATTTCACCATCAGGTTAACCCCCATGCTGCGGGTACGGGGGAGCGAGAACGCTTCGAAGCCCTGCGCGTTGCTGTTGGTATAGCTCGATTCGGGGTCGAAATTGTCGGTATTGCGGAACAGGATGAGGGGGTTACGCGCGACAAGCGATATCGACGCGCCCTGAATCCGCAGGGGCTTCAGCACACCCGCCGGGACGTTGTAGTTCAGCACCACCTGACGCAGTTTTACGAAGCTGCCGTCGTACAGAAACAGGTCGGTATAGTTTTTCAGGTTGTCGTAGTACAGGCGCAGCCCCGATACTGGAATCGTAGCTGAGTAGGGGGTACCCTCCGGCGTTACACCCGATACCGGCAGACCACTTTCGCGGCCCGGCAGCGTGCTCTTTTGCAGGCCGAAGCGGGTGGCGTATACGTCCATCGTCGAGAAAATCTTGTTGCCGAACTTACCGTCGATCAGCACGTCGAGCGAGAAGTTTTTGTAGGTGAACGTGTTGCTCAGACCCATCGTCAGCGGAGGTACGCCCTGTCCCAGTTCGGTCAGTGCGCTGCGCTGCGGGTAACCCGTCGACGTGTTGTAGACGACGTTGTTGTTGGCGTCGCGCACCATCGTGTAGCCTTTGATAACACCGTAGGGCCGGCCTACCGCGTTGTGGATGAACGCCCAGCTACCCACGCTGCTCGCCACTTCAATGGTGTTCAGTCCATCGGCCAGTTTCACGACTTCGTTCTTGTTGTAAGCCAGGTTGTAGCTGACGTTCCAGTTGAAGTTGCGCGTTTTCACCGGATTGCCCGTGATCAGCATTTCGATACCACTGTTGTTAACCTGCCCGATGTTGAGCAGTACGTCCTGATAACCCGTCGCCCGCGATACCGACGTCCGGACGATATCGTCGGTGGTTTTGCGGTTGTAGTAAGTCAGGTCGAGGCCGAGCCGGTTGCGGAAGAATTTCATGTCCAGACCCAGTTCGTAGGTCGTCGATGTCAGCGGGCGCAGGCTTGAGTTCGTCACCAGGTTGACGCCGTTCGACTGGGTTACCTGCTGAAGGGGCCGACCGTCGTGACCGCCCTGCACCATGCTGTATGTCTGGTTCAGGATGTACGGATCGGGCGTCGCGCCACCCACCTGCGCACCGGACGCCCGCACCTTGGCAAAGCTGATCCAGGCCGGCAGCTGAGCCGCCTGCGACAGGACGAAGCTACCACCGATAGACGGGTAGAAAATGCTGTTGTTCTGCGGGCTGAGTGTCGAGAACCAGTCCTGCCGACCCGTAACAGTCAGGAACGCGATGCCTTTGTAGTCCAGATCGGCCGAGGCAAAAATCGAGTTGGTGGCCGTTTTCTGGTTGACCGGCCGCGTCGTCAGCGACGACAGGTTGGTGTAGCTGTAGAAGAACGGGATGATAAACTGCGTACCATCGATGTACGTATCGTTGACGGAGTAAATCCGCTTGTTGCCACCAACAAAAGCGTTCAGACTCAGGTTTTTGCCGAATTTGGCGTCGTAGTTAACCGTCAGCAGCGAGTTCGTTTCCGACACCGACGAGTTGATCTCGTGGTATTCGCCCGCTGCGTTGGCCGTGTAAACCGTACCCGTTGGGATGACGCCCACCGAACGGAAATTGTAGAAATCGCGGCTGACACTACCCCGCACGTAGAGGTTGTCCAGAATGTTGAACTTCAGGTTGGCCTGCCCGATGAACCGGTTCTTGGTGTCGTTGTTCTGGAAGCGGTTGACCACGAAATACGAGTTCGACGCGTAAGGCGTTTCGTTCCACTGTGTCTCGCGTCCGTTGGCGTCGTAGCCCGGCGACAGTTGGCGAATATCGACCGTGTTCGCAACCATGTAGACGGCCCAGTTGGGGTTACCCGGTGCGTCGCCCGCGCTGGGTCGGTTGGTGGCCTGTTCGAGGTTATACTGCGCTACCGTTTCGAGCGACAGCCGCTTGCTCAGGATCGCGTTTACGTTCAGGTTGGCGATTTTGCGGTTGAACTTCGAATTGGGCAGAATGCTCTTGTTGTCGACGTTGGCCAGCGAAAAGCGGAAGTTGATGTTCTCGCTACCACCGTTCAGCGCCACCGTGTTCGTAAAGGTAGACCCCGTCTGGTAGAAGTTTTTGATGTTGTTCCGCTGCGGAGAGTAGGGGTGCTCCAGCCCGTCGAACGCGACGTACGGCTGTCCGTCCATGCGGGTACCCCACGACCGACGGCCCCAGTTGGTAGCCTGCGCCTGCGTCGTCGGCTTTACGCCACCATCGCCCTGCCCGTATTCATACTGAAAATCAGGAAACACAGCGGGTGTATCGAACATCAGTGTCGAATTGTAATCGATGCCGATGCCTTTCTGAGCCCGACCTTTCTTGGTCGTGATCAGGATAACGCCGTTGGCCGCGCGCGAGCCGTAGAGTGCCGCTGCCGTACCGCCTTTCAGCACACTGATCGACTCGATATCGTCGGGGTTAATCCCGCCAATGCCATCGCCCCGGTCGACGTTCAGGCCACTACCGTTGGTGGTTGGGCTACCGCCGGGCGTCGTGTTGTCGATCGGCATCCCGTTGATGACGTACAACGGCTGGTTATTCCCGTTGAGCGACCCATTACCCCGGATAATAACCCGGCTCGACCCGCCCGCGCCTGTCGACAGACCCGACGCGTTAACCCCGGCGATTTTACCGCTGAGCGCGTTGGCGACGTTGGTTTCGCGGGCTTGCGTAAAGTCGCTACCCTTTACTTCCGTTACCGAATAGGCGAGGGCTTTCTTGTCTTTCGTGATACCAAGCGCCGTCACAACGACTTCGTTGAGTTGCGTCTGATCTTCTTTCAGCGCCACATTCAACACCGAGCGGCCCCCGACGGCAATCTCCTGCCCGACAAAGCCGATGTACGACAGAACGACCGTTGCCTGTGGGCTCGACAGCCGGAGTGAATAATTACCGTCGCTGTCGGTGACGGTGCCTTTGGTCGAGCCTTTCTCGACAATGGTTACGCCGGGCAGTGTCGTGTTATCGGCACCGTTGGTCACTTTGCCTGTCAGCGTTTGCGCCAGCGCGGGCAAACTCAGTAGCCAGCCCAATAGCAGCAATACAGGTGAACCGGCCCGTTGGGAAATCAGGGATAGTTTATTCATAGATACATGCAGGTAGGTATTACGTAAGGAATACGAATTGCAGAACTTGCGATCGTTGATTGCAAATATTGCCAAATAAAATTTTAAATCAAGATTAATACGAATAATAATTGGTCAAAAAGGTTAAATGCCTACTTTTGTTTGCAATTATTACAATATATGCTAGTTTAGATTTGCAATTGTTCGAATGTTGGCAGCTTACTTCGCAACAAGTGGCAGTAGGCTGGTAAATAGTTGATCTTTGCCCCTACATCTGATCTATTACCCGTAGTTATTCCATGCTGGCGACCGATCCGTCTATTGTCTTAGTGAAAGAGGAGCGCAAGGAGATGCTGCTCAAACAGATTAATCTGCACACCCGTGTTTATTTGGGTGACCTGGCCAGTACGCTCAATGTATCCGAAGACACCATCCGGCGCGATATTAATGAGCTGGCCGACGAAGGAAAGCTGATCAAAATTCGGGGTGGGGCGATGTCGAAAGCCTACCACCATACATCAGCCGTACAGGAAACATACGGGCATCAGGACAAGCGCACGATCGCCGAAAAATGCCTTCCTCTGCTACAGAATGGCATGTTGATTCTGATCGGTGGGGGCACCACGATTCGGGAACTGATCAAGCTCATTCCGGCGGACCTACGGGCAACGTTCGTAACGGTCAACCCACTGACGGCGGTTGAGCTGATGGACAAGCCGAATCTGGAGATCATCATGATCGGCGGACAGATTTCGCGCTACAGTCAGATGAGCGTGGGGGGCGAAGTGTATCAGCGGTTGTCGGAGTTCCGGGCCGACCTGTGCATTATCGGTACCAACGCCATCGACGCCCGTAGTGGCCTGACCGACTCTGACTGGGAAACCGTGCAGGCCAAGAAAGCCATGATCCAGGCGTCTGCAAAAGTTGCGGTTTTGGCGATCTCCGAGAAGCTGAACAGCGTAATGCGCATGAAAATAGCCGACCTGCAACAGATCGACTATCTCATTACTGAATTACCCGCTGAGTCGCCCCAGCTAACGCCCTACCGAACCGGTAATGTGCAACTGCGGTAGGGGTTGAAGATTGTATTCTATTTTGTTGAGTTCTCGAACTGGCTCTGGTAGCTATTAATTTTCTCCGGCTGATCTACCCCCAGCCCCTGAGAGGTTGTTTGGGGAAGCATAATCCGGCTCAAAAATGTCTTTTTTGTCATCCCGACGACAAGAGGGATCTTCGATAAAAGCAAATAAACCGCCTGCTACCGAAGATCCTTCGCAGGCTCAGGATGACAAAAAAGGCTATTTTGAGCCGGATTATGCTTCCCCAAACAACCTCTCAGGGGGCTGGGGGTAAACAAGCTGTAAAGAGGGTAGAGCACAGCTAGGGAAACTTCATAGGAAGTGTTTAGAATCGAAGCGTCTGATACGATCGTTTATGGATTCTCACGGAACCGTAACAATCGGGTAATTCCGCCCCTGCTCGACGGCCCACATGAGATCTGCCAGCAAGTGGGGTACTTCCATCGACATCGTGCCACTTTGGCCGCAGACGGGGCCGTTACAACAGATTATACTTCCTTGTTCGCTCGGGACGATAGCTACGATGTTGTAAACATTCAAGGCTATCGGTTCTTTGTCTTTCGTTTCAACTTTGATAAACATAACGTCGAGTGGCAAATTGAGTAAGCAATTACTTTACGTAACCAATATACATACTAGGTTGGCATGTTGTTCGCAATTCCAGTCTATGGCCCAATCGTTGGCTTTCGTGCCAAATGGGCGACATAAAAAACGGGGCGCCACCTGTTCGCTGATTGATGAACGGCATCGTAACGGAGCAGACAGACTACGGTAGCCGCTATCACATGGAATGCGAACATCCGGGGAATAATAGACGTTGACAAACAGCGAGCGAGTCTGCGATAACTGTACATGCAACTCGATCGGTTACTTTTGCCCGACAAACCGTTTGCACTACATGGCCATCAAGGCATTCTTATTTGATCTCGACGGCGTTATCGTCGACACCGCGATTTACCACTACCAGGCATGGCGCCGATTGGCCAACGAACTGGGATTCGATATTTCGGAAGAGTTTAACGAACGGCTGAAAGGTGTCAGCCGCATGGAATCGCTCGACCTGATTCTGGCTGAAGGTGGACAAACACTATCTGACGAGCGGAAGCAGGAACTGGCCACCCAGAAAAACGAGTGGTATCTGGAATTGGTCAGCCGGATGACGCCGGACGATATTCTGCCGGGTGTCGCGCCGTTTTTCTCGCAAGTACGTAAGGCAGGACTAAAGACGGCACTTGGTTCCGTCAGCAAGAATGCGCCCCTGATCCTGGAGCGCATCGGTATGGGCGAAGTGTTCGATGCGATCATCGACGGCAACAAGATCAGCAAGGGAAAACCCGATCCGGAAGTGTTTACCAAAGGAGCCGCCGAACTGGAGGTGCAACCCGACGAATGCGTCGTGTTTGAAGATGCCGTAGCTGGTATCGAAGCCGGGAAACGGGGTGGTATGCACACCGTCGGACTGGGCTCGCCCGACGTACTGACGCAAGCCGATATGGTAGCCCCGTCGCTGGAACACCTGACGGTCGATCAGGTACTGGAGCGGTTTCAGGGGTAGGCTGGCTTGTACCGCCCTTGCAAGGGCTTTGTATGTATTTATTTGACTGGCTTTTTGTGGGGGCCTCTTTACCCCTAAATCCCCTGAAGGGGACTTTGCTCACTGGCGAGTAAAGTCCCCTTCAGGGGACTTTAGGGGTAAAAAGGCCTCCAATCAGTAACGCTACTTCCATTTGCGTAAGAGCACTGCCAGAGTGGTTTAGCTAGATGACCGACCCGGCTATTCGGTTACCGTGGGGTCATCCAGAATCGCTACGACGCGGGCGGGTGCGGCCGATGCGCCGACGATTTTCAGCGGAAATACGCAGACTTTAAAGCCGGTTGTGGGTAGCGATTCCAGGTTTACGAGTTGCTCCATGTGGCAGTACTCGTGCTCCTGACCGACCAGATGCCCTTCCCAGAACAGGTTTTGGTCGCCCCGTAGTTTGGCCTGTTTGATCATGTACGGCAGGGGCAGGTCCCAGCCCCATTGGTCGATCCCCATCACCTTGATGCCCTGCTCAATGAGCCAGCGCGTGGCTTCCGCGCTCATGCCGGTCCCGACTTCGGCAAAGTTTTTCTGCCCGTTAAAGCGCGCCCGACCCGTCCGAATCAGCACGATCATGCCCGGTTTCAGGCTGACGTTTGTCTGTTGCAATGCCTGTTGCACATCGGCAGCTGTGATGGGATCGAAATCGGCTTTGTGGCTCATGTCGACAACAACGCCGTCGCCATAGCACCAGTCCAGCGGAATCTGATCGATGGTTTTGGCCGGTTGCCCGGCTACTTCCGGCGCGTAATGCCAGGGGGCGTCGAGGTGAGTCGTCGCGTGAACACCCATCGACTGAATCGTATCGTCGGCCCAGCCGATGAAGCGGGGCGGAAACAGTCGGAAAGGCAGGCCCAGCAGCCGGATCAGCCAACGGGCTTTCTGGTGCGGCTTGTGTTTGATCTTAACCCGCATAAACCACGGGTCCTGCGCATTATAGCGAATGGGCTTGGAGAGGTCGATGAGTCGGCTCATCACTAGTGAGTGAGTTGGTTGGGAGAAAAGAGGTTACCGGGCTAAGTGAAGCTTCATGCCTTCGTGCGAGTCGACAAAGCCGAGCGATTCGTAAAAGCGTTTCGCGTCGGGTCGTTTTTTATCCGTCGTTAGTTGCAGCACGTGGGCACCTCGCTCCGTGGCCCGCTGGATGGCATACTGAAATAGCGCGGTACCGACGCCCTGCCCCCGGTAAGTCGATTTGACGCGCACGGCTTCGATCTGCGCCCGGATACCGCCCTGATAGGTCAGATACGGAATAAACGTTAGCTGGAAGGTAGCGATGAGTTCGCCCTTGTATTCGACTACAGTCAATTCCTGATTGCCGTCGCGGCTGATGGCGTCGAATGCCTGTAGATAGGCCGTGGGGAGAGGAAGCTGGTACTGTTCCCGACTGGCGCCCAGCGCGTCGTCGGCCAGCAGGGCAACGATGTCGGCCAGGTCGTCCTGCGTAGCCAGACGATAGGTGAAGTTCATGGTAGGGAAGGTTTGTACCGACCAATCTACGCATTTTTACTTGGGTAGTACGTTTCTGTCGATTGCGGGTGCGCGGCAACGAAATGGTGGTTGGAGCAACGCTACGGCTTGTCCAGTTACGAACGACCTTGTCCGCTAGTGGACAGGCGTACGCACCGAAAATGGCCTTCAGAGGCCAGAAAGGGCCAATGGCGTTGGTGGCACAGGAGTTGACTTATGTTGGCCGAGCTTTCTCTTTTCTGACCCGTATGGTACGCAACTATCTCAAAATCGCCTGGCGCAACCTGATCCAGAACAAAGTATTTTCACTCATAAACCTGCTGGGTTTGTCGATTGGTATTGCCAGTTGTCTGCTGATTTTTCTGTTCATCATGAACGAGTACAGCGTCGACCAGTTTCACCGGAACCGGGCGTCGATTTATCGCGTCATGCGGAACATTGACGAAGAAGGCAAGTCGATATCCGTTGCTTATCTGTCGGGGCCGTACGGACCCGCGCTGCTGAACGATTTCAAGGGGCAGATCAGCCGGGCCGTGCGCGTGCGCCAGACAAACGCGCTGGTGACGAGTCAGAATAAGTCGTTCTACGAACGAAAGGCCATCGATGCCGACCCTGATTTTTTTCAGCTATTCTCGTTTCCGCTGCTCAGGGGCGATGCCGCAACGGCGCTTACCAATCCGGGGAGTGTGGTGCTGACGGAGTCGACGGCGCGTAAATACTTCGGTAGTATCGATAAAGCCTTCGGTCAACTTGTTAAACTCGATAAGAACCTGCCGCTGAAAGTAACGGGCATCGCGCAGGACGTACCGACCAGCTCGCACCTGAGCTTCGATCTGGTGGTGCCACTGGCCAACTACAAGGCCGACCCGTACATGACGCAGTGGATCAACAATGCCGTGTTCACCTATGTGCAGCTGGCTCCGTCAGCTAGTCTGGCGCAGGTCGAACGCAGCCTGCCGGGCTTCATGCAGAAGTACATGGGACCCGTTATGAAGCAGTTCGGTTTCCGCTTCTCGCTGTCGCTGACCCCGCTGGACGACATTTACTTTGAACAGGGCGCGTTTGATAACCTGAAACACGGCGATAAAAAAGTCGTGTATCTCTTCCTGTCGATTGCCGCACTCATTCTGCTGGTAGCCTGCATCAATTTCATGAACCTGTCGACGGTTCGGGCGATGGAGCGGTCGCGCGAGATTGGCGTCCGTAAGGTGTTGGGCGCCGTCAAACAGCATCTGGTGTGGCAGTTTATCGGCGAATCGGTGCTGCTGACTACGCTTTCCTGCGGCCTGGCCGTCGGACTGGTGGCGTTGGCGCTACCGGCCTATGTCCAATTGCTGGGGCAACCGATTCAACTGACGGCCTACGCGTTGCCGATCACCCTGTTTCTGATTGGTATCATCGTCGTAACCGGTTTCCTGGCGGGTAGCTACCCGGCATTTGTGCTGGCCGCTTTTTCGCCCATACAGGCACTGAAAGGAAAGCTTCGCCTGGGCCGGGGCAGCACGTCGTTCCGGCAGGTGCTGGTCGTGATTCAGTTCAGCATTTCGATCGTGCTGATGCTGGGTATGGCCATCGTAACGCGGCAACTGCACTACCTCAAACACAAGGAACTGGGCTACAACAGCGCCCAGACGATGGTCATTCCCATCGAGAACGAAGACATCTACAACTTTCTTACCCAGCGCAAAGGCGACCTGTTGGGCCAGAGCCAGGTGTCGAACGTGTCGCTGATGTCGGGCGAGCCGGGCGGGTATTTCGACGCGCAGATGTTCGACGTAGAGGGGCATGACGAGCGGTGGCGGGGCCGTACCGAGTTCGTCGATTTCGACTACGTAAAAACGCTGAACCTGAAGATTATCGCCGGGCGGGATTTGTCGCCGGCATTCGCCACCGACAGCACACAAGCACTTCTGTTAAATCGCACGGCAGCGGCTAAACTGGGCTGGACACCGCAACAAGCCATCGGCAAATGGCTGAAGAACACCCTGCGCGACAGCACACGTCAGACCGTTATTGGCGTGGTTGAGGATTTCAACTTCCTGTCGCTCCGCGAGCATATCGAGCCGCTGGTTATTGAGCCTAGCGACGATCAGCGGGTAGGGCTGGTTCGGCTGAAACCCGGCGACGTACAGGCGGGCGTAGAAGCGGTCACCGCCCTGTACGCCAAAACGAAGCCTGCCTATCCGTTTGACTATCGGTTTCTGGATGAGCAGTTCGATCAGACGTACCAGGCCGATCTGCGTCAACAAACCATTCTGGGCGTCTTTGCCGGGCTGGCGATCTTCATCGCCTGTCTGGGGCTGTTCGGTCTGGCGTCGTTTCTGGCCCGGCAGCGCACCAAAGAAATCGGCGTTCGGAAAGTGCTGGGTGCATCGGTCGTGAGCGTGGTAGCATTGCTCTCGAAAGACTTCCTGAAACTGGTGCTCGTGGCTATCGTTGTTGCCAGCCCACTGGCGTACTACGGCATGAATCGGTGGCTCCAGAGCTTTGCCTACCGGGTCGAGGTGTCGTGGTGGATCTTCGCACTGGCGGGACTGGTGGCGGTACTCATTGCGCTGCTAACCATCAGCGTACAAAGTATCCGGGCTGCGCTGGCCAACCCCGTCAAATCGCTCCGGTCGGAGTAGTGTTTTTGGTTTCCTGAATGGCCACTGCTGCGTTCAGACTGCACTGTCAGTAACGGGTAATGGCGAGATAGAATGCCAACAAATAGACCCACCTGTGACAGACGTTACGTTCATAAGTGGGTCTATTTATGCATTGGCTCTAACAAAGCCATTTATCGGGTTGTTGACATTGCTGTTTCTTTCAAGTAACGCATTACTCCGAATTATGAAAACGCTTGTCGTATTTTATTCCACCTATGGCCACGTCTGGACGCTGGCAGAAGCTATTGCAGAAGGTGCCCGTCAGGTCGAAGGCAATGAAGTAGTTGTCAAACGCGTACCCGAAACGCTACCCGCCGACATACTCGAAAAAACCGGAGCAACGGCTGCTCAGAAAGCGTTCGCTCACCTGCCGGTCGTCACACCCGACGAACTGGTTGAGTACGACGCTATCCTGTTCGGTACACCCACCCGTTATGGTAACCTTTGCGGTCAGATGCAGTCCTTCATGGACAGCACGGGCGGTTTGTGGGCCAAGGGCGCGCTGGTTGGTAAAGTAGGTGGGGCGTTTGTCAGCACGGCCACCCAGCACGGGGGCCAGGAAGAAACCCTTCGCGCCTTCCATACCGAGATGCTGCACCACGGCTTTGTGATCGTGGGGCTACCCTACGCCTGGCAGGGGCAGATGGGCCACACGGAAGTAACCGGCGGTACACCCTACGGAGCAAGCACGGTGGCAGGTGGTCAGGGTGAGCGCCAGCCCAGCGAAAACGAGCTGGAAGGCGCACGTTTCCAGGGTAAACACACCGCTGAGATTGCCCAGAAGCTGGCGGCTAAATAAGCCACTAGGTCAATCACCACAAAGCCCGTCTGGTTTTCAGGCGGGCTTTGTTGTTTGTCAACACTTCATTACCAGCGAAGGCGGTCAAACCTTAAACGTTGAACTAAAAACGTTAAACCATCAGAACGCCAGCCAGCCGGAGAATTTGACGGCAAAGGGCGTAACGGGAATGCCGGTGCGGGTCAGGTTGTCGCGGTATGTGAGCCGGTGGAGGAAGTCGACGCGCAGGACTTTGAAAATATTGTCGATGCCGTAGCCAACCTCAACGTAGGGCGTGCGGCCAAACGAACTAAAGCCCTCGACGGTATTGCCCTGTGCGTCGGTGGCGGGAATGGCCGACAGGTTGGCTGATGATACGCCACCCACCAGCACGTTGGCCGTTATGACTTCGCGCCATTTCAACTGCCGCAGCACCGGCAATCGGTTGAACAGCAGCCCGCCAAAGTTGTGCTCGAACTGTACGCTTGCCCAGCGATCGCAGACAAACTCGAAGTAGTTCATCAGGTTGTAGGCGTTGCTGACGTAGAACGACGATTCGTTGCCCAGTGGCGTGTATAGCAGCGGATACGGTACCGTCGACGGAATCAGCCCCGCGCCGACGGTGTAGTACGTCCGGCCCAGCACGCCCATGCGAAACGAGTGCTTCATCGTCAGCGATACGCGTTGATAGGCGAAGTCGCTGCCCAGTACGTCGCGCAGGCCGAGGGTGTAGCGCAGCGTAAAAATTGGCTTACGAATAGCCCCGGCACTGACCCGCACGTTGTCGTTCTGGAGTAGTACCTCGTCGGGGGCGAAGCGCGTTTCGGAAACGATCTCGGTGGTTCGGTAGCTGCTCCGCACCGACTGATCGTTGTCGCGGGTCTGGGGCTGGAAGGCGAAGGGGAACAGCGGTTCAAACGTGCGGTTGCGCAGGGCCAGCGTCTGCGTGAATCCCGCGCCCAGCTCGCGCCGGGCGTATACCAGATTATCCTCTTGGAAGTATGGTCGGCGGATAGTACCAAAGCGGGAGTAAGCCGCAAACAGGGAGTTACCCCCGATGTTGTCGGCGGAAATGCCCACGCGTTCCAGATCGTAAGTACGCCGGGCACCAATCACCGTCCAGGGCTTGCGGCTGACGATGTACTCGGCCTGCGCGCTGTACTTAACCTGCTGATCGAGGGTGCCGTATGCCAGATAGCCGCTCAGCAGCCATTTGCGGCTGAACCCGGTGTTGGTACGCATGCCCAGCCGAAACCGGTTGCCTTCGACACTATTGTTCGCGTAGGAATACAGCAACGGGCCGATGTCGATGTTCCATTTCTCAATGGGTTTATAGCCCAGCACACCCAGCTTGATAACCTCTCCGGCTAGTTTAATCAGCGGTACGTTGCGCACCGAATCGACGACCCGGATGGCTTTGAACTCGTCGGGCGACAGCGATTCCGGCCGGGCATTCTGCCAGTAGGCCGCGTCGGTCTGTTTGTAGTCGTCGGCCAGTTCGATGGATGGGTTGTAGAAAGCCGCGTCGTGCGGCTCTGTCAGGCTCACGTTGCGGGCCGTGGTCAGAAACCGGATCAGCGCACCCGGCGCGCGCGGGGTCGGCTCGTCGGTGTCGATGGTGAGGTGGGTCTGGGTCGGGAAGCGGGTGCCGGATGCGGTGGTTTCCCAGCTTTGCTCGATGTGCAGTTCGTCGACGAAGTTGATGTTGGCCCGCTTGTCGACCAGCGCGTCGACCTGCGTCAGGGCCAGTTGTAGTGTGTCGATCCAGACGGTACCGGTAAAGGCCAGATCGGTGGCGCGCTTGGGCGTAAACTCAATCTCGTAACAGGGCGCTCCGTCGATCTGTACCGTGTCTTTCAGCCGGAAGGTGTAGACCGTTTCCCACTGACTGCCGATTGGCGAGGGGAGGTCTTTGCGGAAAATGTTGAGCGAGTTGCGGTAGAAATTGTACTGCTGAAACGACGCGCCCGTCAGCTGGGCAATCAGGCTCCCATCACTGACCCCCACGCCCGACACCCGCGATTTGCGGATGTGCTCCTTTGTGCGGTCGGGGTTCGAGCGAGTGTAGACGTTAGACACCGTTTCCGAAATAAACACCGGCACGGCGGGTTGGCCATTGTCGTCGGTGACGGCGGGCAACTTACCCAGCAACCGACTGACCGGGCCGGGCCGCCGGTTGTTCTTTCGTTTCGTGCCGAAGTTGTTGATGTAGCCTTCAATCTTGGTGTAGCTGTCGAACTCAAACCCCGCCAGCCGGGCCGGATTGAACTGATCGCGTCGGCGCACTACTTCACGCAGCACCCGGTAGGCCGGGTCGCCCCCTTTGGCGTATACTTTCACTTCCTCCAGCCGGTTAGCTGCTGCCGTTAGCTGCGCGTCGATGGTCTGGGCGGGCTGGGGGAGGAGGGCATAGGCGCGGGTTCGGTAGCCCAGACTCTGCACCAGCAGCGAGTCGGTCAGTTTGCCAACGCGGAGGCTGTAGCGCCCGTCGACGTCGGATGTAGTGCCGCTGGTACTGCCTTTTAAAGCGAGGCTGGCGAACGGAACACCCTCGCCGGTAGCCGCATCGGTGACGCGGCCCGAGATGGTGTACGTAGTCTGGGCCAGGCCGATACCGGTCAGTCCCGCGAGCAGGAAGGCCAGTATCAGCGTGGTCCGCAGATAAACAGTCATGGTCGTATTCAGTAGTTGTATTCTCCGTAAGCAACCGTTATTTAGTCAACAGAGTTTACTATGTGGTCAAAAAATAACCGCTGTTGATTAAGCGGTAGGTTTGTGCCGGTACTACTCCCGACACTATTGACGGCTACATGACTAGTCGGCAGGGCGGTCAGTTGCCGTATGCTGACGGGCGTGAGACAGGTTGCACAGTAGTTTATTGACGAGTGGTAACCCTGTTTTGACAAAGAACAACAGGCCCGTCACAATCAGAATCAGTAACGAGAAAAAGACAGAACGAGCGATTCGGCGTCGGGCTTTCTTCGGCATGGCCGTTACAAACAGATAGCTGCTGGTACGTGAGACTATAACGTATAAAGATGGCCCAAACCTACTGGTTTGGGCCATCTTATAGGGTTGCATTCATTACTTACCGCTACGGGGAGCACGAGGAGCGCCCCCGCCGTTTCCGCCCTGTGGAGCACCTCCCTGCTGACCACCGCCCTGTTCGCCTTCGCCTTCTTTCTGGTCGCTGTCGTCGCCATTACCCCGCCGACGGCGTCGGTTACCGCCATCGACGCTCATCTTCCCAAGGCGGTGGCTAAACGTCAGCCGGACACCCGCGTTGTAGAAATTGTTGCTGGAATTCTGCGTCAGAATGGGCGACGATAGTTCGGTGCGCTGGGTGAACGGGTGGTTAAAGATGTTTTCTGCCGCCAGCCCTATGCTGCTTTTCTTATCGTTGAATTCCTTCCGGGCACCGATGCTGTAGAAATACATACCGCCCTGGTAGCCCTGCAACTGCACCTGCCGACCCCGGCCACCGGCGAAGATCTGGAACGCAAACCCGTTGGGCAGCGACAGGCTGGCGTTGGCACGGCCACCCAATACCCAGCCGGAGTTCGTCGCGTTGTAGATCGGGCTGGCGCTGTTGTTGGTCAGGCTGACGTGGTAAAAATCGACCCCGCCACCGATTTGTAGTTTCGAGAAGAGCGTTCCGTTGAGGAACAGGTTCAGCCCGTAGGCGTCCTGATAGCCGATGTTCTGGTAAGTGGTTTTGATGGCCTGCTGAAACACCGGGTTCACGACGTCTCCGAAGGTTTGGCCCGTTACGGCCGTTACTTCACGTACCGCCGTGATTTCACCGGTTGTCCGGCGGGCAAACAGTGTCGCGTTTACGTACAGACCTTTGATGTTGGTGCTTGTTCCGAACTCGATGTTGTCGGTGAATTCGGGCGACAGATACGGGTTACCCTGCGTGATGTTAGTCGGGTTCGACGTGTTGAGGTTGGGGTTCAGGAACTGAATACCCGGCCGCTGAATCCGTCGGTTATACGCCAGTTTGATGATCTTGCCACCTTTCAGCGCCTTCGAGATGTTGATGCTGGGCACCAGCGTACCGTAGTTTGGAATGGAATCCGCCGTGTTGCTGGCTTCCCGGCTGAAGCGGGCGTTGACAAAGGTGTACTCATAGCGCATACCCGCCTTGATCGTGTACTTCGTTTTGCTGGTATACGTGTACGACAGATACGAAGCGGCAATGTTTTGCGTGTAAATCAGCGTATTGTCGGGGCGGGTGCCATCGACCTGATAACCGCCGTCGGCACCGGTCGCGATAAAATACTGGTACTGACTGTTGACGTCCCGGAACACGCCCTTCGCCCCAATTTCAAACAACTGGTTGTCTTTGATCGGTGTTTGGTAATCAACTTGCAGGTTCGATTCCTGGTTGTAGCTCAGGTTGTCGTTGCGCTGCCGCGACGTAATCGTCTGGAAGTCAGTATTGCTCAAGATATCGGCTACGAAGTTGTTCGTCCGGTTGTTGCGGCTAAACAGCGCCAGCACACTGAGTTCTTTCTGCGGCTTGTAGGTCTTGGTGTACGTGATGTTGGCGTCGACCGTCCCCGACAGATCTTTCGTCTCTACGTTACGATCACTGCGCGTGGGGAAATAGCCATTGGGCTGGTAGGTTTCGGTCAGCAGGTTGTACTGATTCTGAATGCCGTTGCGGGCACCGTAGCGCAGGCTGGCCGTGATCGACGATGTTTTGTCGATGTCCCAGTCCCAGCCCAGCTGGTAGTTGCCAAACAGCCGTTGGCTAAGCGTGTTGGCCGATTGCAGGGTCCGGGTTGGGTCCGAGAAGGTATTGGTGGCCAGATTGTAGTTGCGTGTCGTCTGATCGTTCAGGAAAGAGCCCCGTACGTTGTATTCGGCCCGGCCGAAGCCGCCAATCGAAAAGCCCATCTTGCCGGTGCGCAGGTTACCGTTCAGGCTCAGGTTGGTCCCCCGGTTACCCACACCACCGTCGATGTTCAGCGTCGTACCCTGCAAGTTGTTTTTCTTCAGCACGATGTTGATGATACCGCCTGATCCTTCGGCGTCGTACTTGGCCGATGGGCTGGTAATCACCTCAACTGTTTTGATCTGATCGGCCGGAATCTGCTTCAGCGCGTCGGCTACGCTACTGGCCACGATCGTGCTGGGCTTGTTGTTGATGAGCACCCGGATGTTGCTGCTACCCCGCAGCGTCACGTTGCCGTCCATATCGACCGACAGCATCGGTACTTTGCGGAGAATGTCGCTGGCATCGCCCCCTTTGGCAGTGATGTCGCGGTCGGCATTGTAGATCAGCCGGTCGACTTTCTCCTCGATCTGTGCGGCCTGCCCCACCACGTTTACTTCGGCCAGCGTTCGGGTGTCGGGGGATAGTTTCAGACTACCCAGATCTGCCGTACCGCCCCGGTCTACGGTGAACGGGGCCGTAAAGCGGTCACGGTAACCGATAAACGACAGTTGCAGCCGGTAACGACCGGGGGCTAGCTTGGTAATGGTGAATCGCCCCTTATCATCGGTCGTCGTACCGTCGATAGGCTTGGTCGATGGGGGGCTGAGCAGCGCGACGGTCGCAAACTCAACGGGTTTGTTGCTGACCGAATCGATCAGGACACCCGTGACTTTGGCATTGCCGCGCGGAGCTGCTTCCTGCGTCGGACCGGCAGGGGCGGGGCGACCCGCTGGCAACGAATCGGAGGGTGCCCCGCCTGGATTGGCCCCGCCCGGACGGGTCCCGGCGGGCCGCCCGGCGGGGTTGCTACCCGGATACTGAGCCAGTGTGGCGGTGGCGCAGAGGGTTGAGCTAACGATGAGTAAGGTAAATAATGGGTTTTTCATACCGGGTAGCGTTGTCGAGTCAAAGCTGAAACGTATTTAATAAGGTGGAAAACTGATCTGTCCGAATGCCCATTTTTGTACGCCGAACCCGCCTAATGCTAAGCCGGGCATAAGCGGCCGGATGAAACAAATCAGGGTGCGACAACGTACTAGAAGTAAGGTCATTGCATAGAACCGGCCGACTAGGGCACTGGTTTAAGCAGTACTCATTAAAACGTTTTAATCCAGACCGGACACATACTCTTATTAAAGCTATTGACTGTCAATTAGTTAAAACAAATGTGTCGGATAGGTTAGGTTCCTGACCTATATTTGTTGAGGGAGCGGTTGTGCGGTAGCCTGTGATTGATGCGTTCCCCTTTATTACTCAATTAGTTGTATGGATTTTATCAAGAATCTTTTGCCCGAAGGAACGATCTTTGGCGCTCCGGAAATCTCGAACGAACAGATCGTTGAACTCAGCAAAACGGCCCCCAACCTCATTGTTTGGGCAGTACCCGTGATGCTTTTGCTGACGGGTCTGGAGATGTGGTTCTCGCACCACAACGACCACGATCATTATAGTAAAGACGAAACCATCGGCTCAACACTGGTGGGGCTGGGCAGTCTGGTTGTATCGGCCGCGCTCAAGTTCGGCCTGATTTACCTGACGGTTCTGGTCTATAACCTGGTGCCCTGGCGGATGGAACTCAACTGGTGGACGCTTATTCCGTGCTACATCATCTACGACCTGGCCAGCTATTGGGCGCACCGCGTGTCGCACGAGTCGCGGCTGTTCTGGGCTACGCACGTCGTGCACCACTCGGCCGAGCACTACAACCTAACGGTGTCGTACCGCTTGAGCTGGATTCAGCACATCAAAGTCATTTTCTTTATGCCGGTGATGCTGTTCGGCTTCCACCCGGTCATCTTCTTCGTGACGAACCAACTGGCCACGCTGTTCCAGTTTTTGCAGCATACCGAGTACATCCGGCGCTTGCACCCGGTACTCGAATACATCTTCGCGACGCCCTCGAACCACCGCGTTCACCACGGCTCGCAGGAGAAATACATCGACAAAAACTTCGGTGCTACGTTCATCTTCTGGGACCGTATTTTCAACACTTATACGCCGGAAGAAGAGCAGGTTATCTACGGTATCACGACCAATATCGACAAGAAGGCTAATCCGCTGCACATCAACTTTCACGAACTGAACGACATCGTCAGCGACGTTCGGCAGTCGAAGAACCTGAAGGAAGCCTGGATGTACACCTTCGGTAGCCCGATCACGGTATACAACCTGAAGATCAAAGCCGCCCACGAAGCGCAGCAGCGCGAACTGGAAGTGTATAGTTAGTCGATTTCACTGAAAACGCAGAAGGCCCAATCAGACGATTGGGCCTTCTGCGTTTTCAGTGAAATCGACGTTTAAGGTCTAAAGTCTAATGTTTAAGGTTATGTGCGTCAGCCAACTTTAAACCTTAAACCCCCCGCTCCACTGGCGGCAGGCTGGCGTATTCGGCTTCGGTGAATAGCCGGGAGCGAATCATAAACCGGACCCCCATCGGGATTTCCAGCGAAAAACTGGCTCCCCGGCCCGGCGTCACGTCGATGGTCAGGTGCGTGTGTTTCCAGTACTCAAACTGATCGTCCGACATCCAGAAGTCGCAGCCGTCGATCTGCCCCAGCCGCACGTCCGACGGGCCGATACGGAAGTCGCCCTCGGCAAAGCACATCGGCGACGAGCCATCGCAACATCCCCCACTCTGGTGAAACATCAGCGGTCCGTTGCGCTGGCGCAGCGTGTCGATCACAGCCGAAGCTGCGGGCGTAATGTCAATACGGGAAGTCGTTTGCGTGGTCATTGGCGGAAACTGCGGCTAATCAGATCGACCGGCAGACCTGCGTGAGCGGCTGCTGATCGGTGAAGTTGGGAATGTCGCCCAGCAGTTCGGGGCCGTGTACGCCCATCCCCGCCGATAGCTCATCGGTTGTGTTGAAAATCAAACCCGTAATCATGGCGTAAGTCGGCAGATCACCGGGTCCACCACCCGACAGCCCCTCCTGTAGATCGACGCCCACCAGCCCGTGATGGGTTAGCCGCTCCTTCACAAGTGGAATGTGCGTATCGAGATAGTAATCCATATCAAACGTACTATCAGCAGTCTTGGGGTAAAGTACAGTCAGGCGAACCATAAGTAAAGAGCGAAAGAATGAATGAGTGAAAGAGCGAAAGGTTGGCTCAAGAGCATTCGCTCTTTCATTCTTTCGCTCTTTCACTCTTTAATCAAAAGAATCCTAATTTGTTTTTGCTGTAGGAGATCAGCATGTTTTTGGTCTGGCGGTAGTGGTTGAGCATCATCAGGTGGTTTTCCCGCCCGAAGCCCGACTTCTTGTAGCCACCAAACGGCGCGTGGGCCGGGTAGTCGTGGTAGCAGTTGACCCACACGCGACCCGCCTGAATCTGCCGGGGGATGGTGTACAGCTCATGCGCATCCCGCGACCAGAAGCCCGCACCCAGCCCGTAGAGCGTGTCGTTGGCAATGGCTACGGCTTCGTCGGCGTCTTTAAACGTCGTTACCGACAGCACCGGTCCGAAAATCTCTTCCTGGAAAATGCGCATCTTGTTGTTGCCCCGGAAAATCGTTGGCTTGATGTAGTAGCCGCCTTCGACGGATCGGCCCGCTTCACCACCCGTCAGCACTTCGGCCCCTTCCTGCTTGCCAATGTCGATGTACGACAGGATCTTCTCGTACTGATCGTTGCTGGCCTGCGCACCCATCATCGTGTCGGGGTCGAGCGGGTGGCCGAGTTTGATGGCTTCCGTGCGCTGAATAACCCGCTCCATGAACTTGTCATAAATATCTTCGTGGACGAGTAGCCGGGAAGGGCAGGTGCAGATTTCGCCCTGATTGAGCGCAAACATCACGGCTCCTTCCACGCACTTATCAAAAAACTCGTCGTCGGCATCGGCGACCGATTTCATGAAGATGTTCGGCGATTTACCGCCCAGCTCCATCGTCACCGGAATCAGGTTGTCCGACGCGTACTGCATGATGAGTCGACCCGTCGTGGTTTCGCCCGTGAAGGCTACTTTGTTGATGCGCTTGTGCTGCGCCAGCGGCTTGCCCGCTTCCACGCCGAAACCCTGCACGATGTTGACGACCCCCGGCGGCACAATGCCTTCCAGCAGTTCAAACAGCACGGCCAGCGAGGTAGGCGTTTGCTCGGCGGGTTTGATGACCACGCAGCAGCCAGCCGCCAGGGCGGGTGCCAGCTTCCAGGTCGCCATAAGCAGCGGAAAATTCCACGGAATAATCTGCCCGACAACGCCGATGGGCTCCTTGATAATCAGCGACAGCGTCGTTTCGTTAAGCTCGGTGGCGGTGCCTTCCTCCGCCCGGATTACCCCGGCGAAGTACCGGAAATGGTCGACGCAGAGGGGCAGGTCGGCCGCCATCGTCTCGCGTAGCGCCTTGCCGTTTTCGACCGTTTCGACGCGGGCCAGAAACTCCAGATTCTTCTCGATCACGTCGGCAATTTTGAGCAGAATGTTGCTCCGCTCCGTTGCTGAGGTTTTTGACCAGGTGGCAAACGCCTTATGTGCCGCATCAACGGCCATGTCGATATCGGCAGCTTTGGAGCGCGGCATTTTGGCGATCAGACTACCATCGACCGGCGACTCGTTGTCGAAGTATTCACCATCGAGGGGCGGTACCCATTTACCCCCGATATAATTGTCGTAGTGCGATTTGAACTTGGGCCGGTTGACGTGTGTCTCAACTAGTTCGAGCGTTTCCATGCGATTAAGAAAAGGGGTTATTCGTTAAATCAGCACAAATTTTGCTTGAATTGTACCAGTTTCGGTTGAGCGATTGTATCGTTTGATTATACGATTCTATCAAAGAATAGCGGGCGTAAGGAACCAGCCAGGCTCATAAAGATTATACCCGACATTTATTTTGTACTATTTGTGGCTTGATAATCAGTGAGAAACGGTTAGATTAGAGTCCCGGTTTACCTTTTACGCGTGTACGTTGCTGACCTAATCTGTTTATGAATCGTATACAGTCGTCCCCGTTCGACATCAACCGGCATCTCCATTCCCGGCGGCTGGAGCAGGAAGTCGAAAATCGTACGGCCTACACCATCGATGCGGCTGAGCTGAACATCTACGAGACGCAGCACATCGCCGAAAAAGTCGAGTTGACGTTTGCCAGTCCGGTACTGGCGAGTATGATTCGGGGCAAGAAAGTGATGCACCTGCCCAACACCCCCGCCTTCGATCTGCTGCCCGGTGAGTCGGTCATCGTGCCGAGTCAGGAAATGATGCGGATCGATTTTCCGGAAGCGCAGACCCAGAACCCGACGCAGTGCCTGGCCCTCGCCATCGACGCCGACAAGGTGAAACAGGTAACGGATCTGCTCAACGACCGGGCTCCGCTGGTCGATAATGCGCAGGGCTGGCAGTTTGGGCAAACCAATTTTTTCCTGACCAACGACGAACCGATCCATCAGCTTATCGCCCGGCTGGTGTACATATTCACGGAAAACAACAAAGCCAAAGACGTCTTCGCCAATCTGGTCTTGCAGGAACTGGTCGTGCGGCTGATGCAGACGCAGGCCCGCGCCCTGCTGCTGACGGAGGGCGCTGCGGTGGCGAGCGTGAACCGGCTGGCCCACGTCGCCCAATACATCAACCAGCACCTGAGCCGGAGCCTGCACATTCGCGAGCTGGCCGACGAAGCCTGCATGAGCGAGCCCAACTTTTACCGCACCTTCAAGCAAACCTTCGGCCTGACGCCCGTCGACTACATCAATCAGCAGCGTATCGATCTGGCGTCGAAGCTACTCCGCACAACCAACCGCTGCCTGGCCGACATTAGCCTGAACTGTGGTTTCAACAACCTGACTTATTTTATGAAGCTGTTCCGGCGCGAGAAAGGTATATCGCCCGCCCAGTTTCGCAAACAGGGCAGCACGCTGTAGCGAACTGCCAACAGCCGTTACTGCTACAGGTAATCCGACGAATAAAATCAGGCGGGGGCTGTTTCGCTATCCGTCAACGCGGAGGTAAGCGGTGTCAGGGTCGTCAGTGCTTTCAATGAAATGGTTTCGTAAACCGCCAGGTTGGCATCCCGCACCTGTATCATCACCGATCGGATACGGCAGGTTTCTTCGTCGGTACAATCATCGCAGCGCACGTAAAAATTTTTGGAGACACAGGGTGTCGGGGCAATCGGGCCGTCGATAATCCGTAATACCTGCGCCAGATTAACCCGCTCCGGCTCGACCCGCAGCATGTAGCCTCCGCCTTTTCCTTTCTGGCTGTGCAATAATCCGTGGTTGCGCATATCGAGTAAAATGGCCTCCAGGAAGCGTTGCGGAATCTGTGCCTGCTTCGCCAACTCACTGATCATCAGTGGTCCTTTGCCGTATTCTTCGGTCAGTCTGATTAGCGCCTTCATGGCGTATTTCGCTCGTTTTGAGATCATCGTTCACAGAAAAATTATAGTCCATTGTTTGGAAGCGTGGGCAATCTAGCACTTTATTTGCAAACCCTACCACTTCAATAGATTAAAAGTACTACTAATCTATCTAGTACCGGGAGTACTGGGATTTATCAAAACAGGCAGTAAACGACAACCGATAGAGCATTAAAACGACTTGGAATATGACACTGGAATTAGTCAATGAGCTGGGCGATATTCAGGTACGGGTGGTAAAAGACCGCCAGCCAGTTGAACGCGTACAACCCCTGCACACGGGCGACAGCGCCCCCCTGATTTCTATTGCCAACACCGCCGGGTACTGGGCCACGGCCAACCCCCAGACCGCCGGGCAGGCGCACCTGCTGACGCTGCGCCAGCTGGTAAAGCAGCGGCCGGTGGTGGTGGGGTTCTACTGCCCATGCTGGGGCCGCTACGCCGACCCGTTTCTGGCTACGCTGATCCAGCTGGCCGATCAGGTCGAGCGGGCGGGCGGACAACTGCTCGTGTTTGCCAATGAACACCCCCGGTACCTGCCCCCGGTGGCCCTGCAAGCCCCGATGACGGTTGTGTACGACGCCGATAAAGCCGTGGCCCAGCAGTTTGGCGTGTACGCCGAAACCGACCCGATCTGGGACCGTATTTCGGGGATTTCGGAGGAGGTTTACATCCCGGCGCTCTATGTGATCGACGCCAGCCAGCAAATCCGCTATCATTTTCTGGACGAGAATTTCGAGGGCTTTACCGACCATACCGGACTTTGCAACGCGCTCTAGCTATGGTACCTACCGCACTTGTTTCCCCCCACGGGCATACCGTTTTCACCGTAGTTGGCTTCGACCGGGTGCAGTTCGTCAGTGATGTGCTGGCGGCTGTAGGGGCGGAGCAGACCCGTATTGCGCAGGCATCATTCGAAGCGGATGGTGTGCGCTCGACGGGGCAGTTTACCGTGCAGGTAACCGACTGTCGGCAGCTGGCGCAGATCGACCAGCGGTTGCAGCTTGCCAGGGGGGTGATACAGGTCACGCAGCGGGCGGCCACTACATAGCATTCACTACGCATAAATTTACCAATACAACCTGTTATGAATCAATTCTTTACGACGGTCGTCCTGGCCGCTCTACTGGTCGTGCCGCACTGGCTGACCGCCCAGAATGCCCCTGTTATCAATGCCACCGTGACGGGAACGGTGATCGATGCCCGCACGAGTAATCACCTGATCGGCGCTACCGTAACCATCAAAGGAACAACGAACGGCGGATCAACAAACCAGAACGGCCAGTTTACCCTCATTACGGGGCAAAAGCTACCATTCACCATCATCGTTTCCTACATCGGCTACCAGACCCAGGAAACGGTGCTGAGTCAGGACGGTGCCGAGATCAAACTGGAAGAAACGGCTAGTCAGCTCGCCGACGTGACGATCACCTCCCGGCGTCGGCAGGAATCGTCGCAGAACGTACCCATCCCGATTTCGGTGTTGCGCGGCCCACTGGTCGACGATGCCGGGGCGTTCAACGTCAACCGGGTCAAGGAACTGGTGCCTTCGGTGCAGCTGTATTCGTCGAACCCGCGCAACACGACGCTCAACATCCGGGGCCTCGGCTCGACCTTCGGGCTGACCAACGACGGTATCGATCCGGGGGTTGGGTTCTACGTAGACGGGGTGTACTACGCCCGTCCGGCCGTGACTGCGCTCGACTTTGTGGACATCGACCAGATCGAAGTACTACGCGGACCGCAGGGTACCCTGTTCGGCAAAAACACCACCGCCGGGGCCTTCAACATCACTACGCGGGGGGCCAGCTTTACGCCGGGCGCTACCTTCGAGGTTAGCTACGGCAACTACAACTACGTGCAGGCGAAAGCGTCTATCACGGGGCCGTTGGGTCGTAAATTTGCCGCCCGGGCGTCGTTTTCCGGTACGCAGCGCAACGGAACGCTGACCAACATCCGGACGAATCAGCTGGTCAATTCACTCAATAACCTCGGCTTTCGGGGGCAGCTGCTGTACACGCCCTCTGATAAGGTACGCCTGACGCTGACCGGCGACGTTACCGACCAGAAACCCGTTGGCTACGCCGTGGTGTATGCCGGTGCTGTGACAACCAAACGGGCCGCTTACCGTCAGTTCAACAACATCATCGCCGATCTGGGCTATACCGTGCCGTCGCAAAACCCGTTCGACCGGATCATCGATCAGGATACGCCCTCGAAGGCCAACAACCAGCTGGGTGGTGTATCGCTCAACGCCGACATCAAACTCGGGCCGGGCACGCTGACCAGCACGACGGCCTGGCGGTACTGGAAGTGGGATCCGCTCAATGACCGTGATTACATCGGGCTGCCGGTCTTCACCGTTTCGGCGGGCAACTCCAAACACGACCAGTACTCGCAGGAAATCCGGTACGCCGGTACCTTCTCTGAACGGGTGAGTGGGGTAGCCGGGCTCTACTATCTCTACCAGGATCTACAGTCGGACCCGGTGCAGACCGAAGAAGCGGGCGCTGCGCAGTGGCGGTTTGCGCAAAGTACCACGAGTGCCCTCTGGAAAACGCCGGGCCTATTCGACGGCTTCGGTATCCGCACCACCAACCGGCTGCGCAGTACCTCGGCCGCTGTGTTCGGTCAGATCGACTGGGCGCTCAGCGACAAGCTGCACGTGTTGCCCGGTCTGCGCTACAATTACGACAAGAAGGTGGCTAACTACAACCGGGTAACGTACGGCGGGCTGCAAACCACCGACCCGGCCCTGCTGGCGCTCAAAAACCTGGTTTACACCAATCAGGCGTTCGATACCAACGTCGACGAAACCAACTTCTCCGGTCAGCTGACACTTCAGTACAAAGCCAGCAACCGACTGAACACGTTCGCTACCTATTCGGTGAGTTACAAGCCGGTGGGTATCAACATCGGGGGCCTGCCCACCGCCAACGGCCGCGTACTGACCGAGCTGGCGCGGGTAAAGCCGGAAGCGGTGCGGCATTACGAAGTGGGCATTAAAACCCGACCTACCCCCAATACGACCCTGAACGTGGTGTTCCATAACAGCGATATCCGCGATTACCAGACGCAGGTGCAGACACCTGAACCGGGCGTAAACCGGGGGTACCTGGCCAATGCCGAGAAGGTGCGGGTGCGGGGTGTTGAAGTCGACGGAAATGTTCGGTTCGGCAGTCGGCTGTCGTTGTACGGGTCGGTGGCGTACACCGATGGGAAGTACATCACGTTTACCAATGCGCCGGTGCCGCTCGAAGAAACGGGTGGTGAGCAGGCGTTCAAGGATATCTCGGGGGGGCGTTGCCCGGTATCTCCAAATGGGCCGGTTCGCTGGGTGGCGAACTTAGCGGAGCCGGTAAGTTTCTGGCGCAGGACGGCCGGTACTTCTTCGCTGCCGATGGGTACTACCGCTCGTCGTTCTCGTCGAGCCCGTCGCCCTCGCAGTATCTCAACATCGACGGGTATGCCCTGGCCAATGCCCGCGTCGGGTTCCGGGCATCCAACGGTACGTCGATCTTTATCTGGAGCCGCAACCTGCTGAATCAGAACTATTTTGAGCAGCTACTGCCCGCACCCGGCAACTCGGGTCAGTACGGAGCGGTGCTGGGCGACCCACGCACCTACGGCGTAACGCTGCGGTATGCGTTCTAACCCCGTACCTGTACGACTACAGCCACGGTCAACGCCTTGATTTGCATTCTGCTGATGCCAGCTGTTCCGGACAATTTGTAAAATTCAGGTGAGCGGGCCGATTGCGCCGACGGAGTCTCTTTCCAAAGGGTATTCCGTCGGCGTTTTTGTTTGGCTCTGTTCAGCATCAGTGGCTACCGGTGAGTAGAGAAACCCGTGGGCGGGTTTAGCTGTTACTGCTCGAAAAAGCAGACCGTGCCGCCCACCCAGTCGAAGTCTTTGTTGAACCGGACGCCGATCATTTCGCCCCGGCTCAGGCGGCTCAGGTTGGTCAAGAGGGTGGGGCGGGGGTCGGTTTTGGGCCAGATAAACAGCATCCGGATTTCGCACTTGACCTGCCCATCCGGCGACTGAATGACGGGGTCGTATTGCACCTTGCGCTGAAGCAGGTAGCCGTGCCGCTGCGATTCGGGGATCGCGTCGAGGTCGGCGGGGGTTACGTGCAGATTTACCCCGCTGCCTGCAAAAGAGAATAGGGGCTTCAGCACGTAATTGTTCAGGTCGGCGGGGTACTCGGTCAGGTCAGACAGGTAATGGCTGGCCGGGACAAACGGGCTGTCGAGCAAAGGCAGCATGTATTTGCTGATCCGGAAAAACCAGTTTGGGTGCCCAACCCACTCCACATCGACGTCGGCGTCGGTCAGGTGAAATTCGGTGGTTAGGTCCGGGAAGTTTTGCAGATCGTCGAAGATCAGCCGGTTGTAGATGCGTTTGATGGGCACTGTGCGCCCGTCGCGTTCGTAGACGAGCTGCCGCCCCTGCTTCTGAATTTTAGTCAGGCATACCGCCTTAACGCCCAGATACTGCTCCGTCAGGGCGAAGTCGATGCGGGTTTTCTGTTTCTCCGGGTAAATTTCCAGCAGAATGACCTCCTCCGGGTTCAGGTCGCCGACGATCATCTCGCGCAGCCGATCGATGTACTGCTCATTGGTATCGACATTGAACAGGTGCGACAGGTTGTCGGGGATAGGAAAGTGCGCCCGAAACTGACCGGCCAGATACGGCTGAAAGCAATAGAGCGACGGGAAGCCCTGCAATTCGATGAGTTGTGGCGTCAGTTCACCGGCTTCGTCGCGGCAGACGGCAAAATCAACGGCCAGAAATTGCGTGTGATCGTCTCCTTCGTTTGGCACCAGCTGACCAGTGGGAATGGCCTTGTCCGTCAGGGCTTTAAAGTCATCCCGCGTAATCACGTCGACGATGTCGTCGCAGGCCCGGCGCAGCTTGTCGGTTAGCTGTTTAGGGACAAAGACGGGGGTTTCGGCAACGCGGAAATCCAGCTGACCGGGCAGGTCGTGCTCGATAGCGTCGAGAAAAGCCTGGTAGCGTTCGGGCGAAAAAGCCGCATTATACTCGTGACGGACGGACTGAATCATGCGAGAGTGAGAAGAACGAGAAAAGACGCAAGATAAAAGACAGTTTGGTTGCACTGCCTTTATCCTGCGTCTTTCTTCACGACGTAACGTCGGGTAAGCAGGGGCAGATCAGCCCGGCGTTTCAGATGGAATATCGTTAAAAAGAAAGGAGACGACAGTGTTTCTGCTGTCGTCTCCCTTCTTTCGTCTGAACGATCAGACCAGTTGCGGTTTTGTGATTTTCTGTCCCCGAACGGCCCGGCGCAGAAAACCGGGCAGGATGGCCGACTCGGTCAACGCAATCTTGTCGGGGTCTTGCAGGTAGTTTACCATCTCGTCGTACTTACGCTGACCAAACAGTTTGACGATCTGCTTCCGCCGGTCGTCGGTTTGCAGGTGCATCAGCATGCCTTTGTTATCGGCTTCGGGGTGAAACTGCGTCCCGACTACTTCGTCGGAAAAGCGAATCGCCATGATCGCCCGGTCGAGGGGAACGTGCGGGCGAATTTTCTCGCGGCACAGGATCGACGCGCCAAACGTACGGAAGCGCGACTTGTTGGGTTTTGTAATCTGGTAATCGCGGGAGTCGACAGCGTAGAAGGGGTCGGGAAGTCCTTTTAGTATCGGGTCGGTCAGGCCATCGCCTTCCTTGTGCATCGGGAAAATACCGAACGAGGTCGACCGGCGTTTGCTCAGCAGGCCCAGTTCCAGATGCCGAACAACGAGTTGGAACGAATGGCAGATCAGAAAAACAAACTTCTTCTGCTTGTTCCGGTCGTTCCAGTCGAACAGGTTGTCAATCAGTTGAAAAAAGCGCGGCTCCCAGGCGTCGTCGGATTCCAGCGGGCTACCCGGTCCACCCGACGAGATATACACGTCGTACTCCAGGCCGGGGAGTTCGTCGTTGCCCCGCACGTTGAAAACGTCGTATACCAGATCGACGTTCTCCCGCTCCTGCATGGTTTGGATAATTTGGAGAATACAACGCATACCCTGGTTGGGCTGGTTGTTGTTCATGTCCAACACGGCTATTTTCAACTGACTCATACTAGCTACGATTGTCTTTTGGACGGGAGCCGCAGCCCCCATCTTATACTAACAATTGGACCGCCGACCGGGCGTATGGTTACGCCTTTCGGGCTGAATTTTTGACCTGATTGCAGCCCCGTCTATTCGTTTGTCAACTAGCTCAGCCCGAAAGAAGTTTCGTCAACGATGTAATCGACAACGCGTTTCAGGTCGTTCGTCTGGTTGAAAACCGCGAGCTGCCGGTCAGCACCCGTACCCATTTCAAGGATTTTCAGCGCGTATTCGCATTCCTGCCGGCTACCCAGTTCATCGACCACGTCATCGACAAAATCGAGTAGTTCATGAATAAGCTGATGCGTCGGTACTTCCGCCTGCTTGCCAAAATCGATCAGCTTGCCTTCGATACCGTAGCGGGCCGCCCGCCACTTGTTTTCGCTGATGAGGTTTTTGCGATACAGCCGGAAGTTGAGGTTGCTCGACATCAGCTTGTAAATCTTGGCGACCAGCGCCTGTAGCAGCGCAGCCAGGCAGATCGTTTCATCGACTCGCATCGGCACGTCGCAGATGCGGAACTCGATGGTGTCGAAGAACGGATGGACCCGGATGTCCCAGTAAATTTTCTTGCCGTTGTCGATACAGCCCGTTTTGATGAGCAGGTTGATGTACTCGTCGTATTCGGCCGCGCTGGAAAAATAATCGGGAATACCCGTCCGGGGAAACTTGTCGAATACTTTCGAGCGGTACGATTTAAATCCTGTGTTGCGACCCTGCCAGAAGGGCGAGTTGGTACTCAGGGCGTAGATGTGCGGCAGAAAATACCGCATCGTATTCATGATGTGTACGCCCATATCCCGGCTCTCCATTCCGACGTGAACGTGCATCCCGAAGATCAGGTTTGAGCGGGCCGCATCCTGCATTTCCTCCACGATTTTGTCGTAGCGGGCGTCTGCGGTGATCTGCTGATCCTGCCAGCGCGAGAAGGGGTGCGTACCCGACGATGCAATTTTTAACCCCTGATTAGCAGCCAGTTCGATAATCTGTTTGCGCAGGTGGGTCACTTCCCGCCGGGCTTCCTGAATGTTGTTGCAGACGATGGTACCGACCTCCACGACGGCCTGGTGCATCTCGGCCTTTACCTGTTCGTGGAGCGTAACTTTACCATCTTCAACAATCTGCCCGATGTGCGACCGCAGATCGCGGGTTTCGGGGTCAATGGTCTGAAATTCTTCCTCAATTCCGAGTGTAAAAGCGGGCATAATCGCGTAATGGGGGTCAGTGGTAAGCAGGTTGGTTGAGTAACGTCGTAGTAAGATAGTTGTTTTTGGTACACAACGACCTACCATTGATCGCAACAGCCGAGCTGATGGACGGTGTATTTAGACGGATATACGTATGTGTCACCCGATTTGCCAGATCTGAATAGCAAACAACCGGCACCATATAGATACATAGCAAGCCGGATACTCAACTATGTACCGGTGAATCAGTCAGTAGAGCAGGGTGGGTGTAACCGGTTTATCTTCAGTGAGATAACCTCTTTTTGCACTAATAACGAACTACTGTCATGTCGAAAGGAAAACTGACAATGGCTGATTACGAGCGGGCTGCGGGTCTGCTCAACGTACCCGTACCGACCATTCGCGCCGTTACCGAAGTCGAATCGGGGGGGACGGGCTTCCTCCGGGACGATCGCTGTGTGATTCGCTTCGAGCCGCACGTCTTCTGCCGCCGAACCGGGGGCATCTTTAACACGTTGCACAGCGACTGCTCGTTTCCCATGCGTCGGATGGGGTATCCCACCAGCGTCGATCAGTCGTGGGCGTTGTTCAAGACGGCGGCATCACTCAGCCCGAAGGCGGCTGTGATGGCCACGAGCTGGGGGCTGTTTCAGATTATGGGCTTCCACTACGGCACCTGCGGCTGCGAAACCCTGACTGAGTTTGTGGAAAAGATGGAAGAGTCCGAAGGCGAGCAGTTGGCTCTGTTCTGCGAGTTTATTCTGTCGATGAACCTCGACGACACGCTGCGGGCGCGCAACTGGGCTGGGTTTGCGAAGCTGTACAACGGGGCCACCTACCGCACCAATCAGTACGACCGCAAGCTGAAGCGGGCCTTTGAGCGGTACAGCGAAATTCCCGCGTAAAAAAGCAGGCCGTCTCGCGGCTCCAGACCGCAGTGGTTCGGAGCCGGGAAACAGCCTGCTTTGCGGAACGCCCGTTAGTTTTTCTGCGAGATAGTCAGGTAACTGCCGTACACGTTGAAGAGGGGGAACCGCTCGCCTAGGTGCCGCGTGACTTTACCGCTCCCCGTTACCCGGTTCGAGCTGAAACCTGACTGGCATAGGTGGTCGAGCAGCACCGGAACCGCCATGATATTAACGTGGGACGGATCGGCAAACACGTCGTGCCGACGGATATTGACCAGGTACGAGTGCGGGTTGGGGGTGGTGAGTAGCACCCGGCCACCGGGCGTGAGTACGCGGTGAAATTCGCGCAGCATACCCGGCAATTCGGAAGCGGGAATGTGTTCGACCAGTTCACCCGCCACGATGGTATCGAAGGTATTGTCGTCGAAGGGCAGGGCTGTTGCGGAGTCGGCAATCAGCCGTTCGTATATGCCCGGTGGGACGCGCCGGATACGGTCTTCCAGCAAATCAATGCCGCACAGCCGGAGATGTGACCGTTGCTGTTTGAGAAGCTGCCCGCCCCGCCCGGTATTGCAGCCTACGTCGAGTACATGGATGGCATCGGGAGCGAAGTGACGCATGAATTGTGCATATCGCTCCACGGCGAAGCTATCAGTTTCACTCCATATCTGCTGCTGATTGAACGACAACGTTTCAGCAACGGCGGAAGGAAGTAGTGTGGATTGCATAAATAACAGAATTAGTTAGCCAAAACTAATATCTGTTGCGTCGTGCAAAAATACCTTTAAATAAAGCTGTCCTATGTTAGCTAGACCATACTTTCTGAACGGATACTTTATGGCTCAAAACAGTGCTGTTGGTTAATATGTACAATACGTTTTGTCGAAAATAGATGCTTCGTGTTTCCGATGCGGGTTATCTGTGCCAGTATTATGTATGAATGGGTATGGACTAACGGCGTGTAGAGTACATGGCAGTACCGGTTGTGAACGAAGAACCGCCAGTTCAGCGCAATTTGTGTTGTCTATACAAGCAACAGATTCAACGCATGGAAATCACCTTAATCCGTTTTGTCGACGCGCAGGTCAACGATTACGAACAGGCATTAGCCGAAATCAAAAGCGGCCGTAAACGCGGCCATTGGATGTGGTATATTTTTCCGCAGCTCAGGGGGTTGGGCTTCAGCGAAATGGCCCAGTTCTACGGTATCCGCGACCTGGCCGAAGCCAAAGCATACCTGGCCCATCCGGTGTTGGGTCCCCGGCTGGTGGCGATCAGCCGGGCGTTGATCAGCGTCAACGAGTCGTCGGCCACTCAGGTAATGGGTAGTCCCGACGATATGAAGCTGCGGTCGAGCATGACGCTGTTCAGTCGGGCCGATCAGGATAATCCAGCGGCACCCGATCCTGTGTTTCAGGCGGTACTTGATAAATTTTTCGGCGGCAAACCCGACTCCAAAACACTGAGTATGCTTACCGACTAAAACCCGTGTGGTACCGGTCGGCGGTCAGCACCTGGTCGGGGCGGAGCCGGGCAACGCGCAGCCCCGACAGCCGGGGGTGATTCAGTACGTAATCGGCGATTGGCGTCGACGAAACAACGACCCGACCGGCATCCGACGACGCGTGGAGCAGGTGCATCCGTCCGCTGGGCTGTCGCACGGCCAGGCCGACGTGTTTCATGTCCAGCCCCGGCCGGGCGGCTGTCAGCATTACGATGTCGCCATCGTGCAGGGCCGTTTCGGCGAGCCGGACGTTCTTTTTGGGAACAAAGGCAAACGGTTGCCCATTGAGCGCCGACTCGACACGAATCATTTGGTCGAGCACCGCCGGATCGCTTAGGGGCGGGTATTTGTACACGGCCGATGTCATGTAATTGACGGGTTTCGACACCATCACCCGGCCGGGCAGCGTAGCGGTAACGTCGGCCAGAAATCCCTTGCGTTCGTTGTCGCGGAGCCAGTCGGAGAAGTAGTGCAGGCGGCTCACGTACCCATCGATGCGCCCGTCGCGGTAGCGCAGGCGGGTCAGATACTGCCTGAACAGTGCCGAGCAGGCAGCGGGTGTTACGGCCCGGCTACCAATGGCGCGGTCCCGGTTGTCGTGCCACGCCAGTGTCAGGGCCAGCACCGTTTCCAGGTAGGTTGTGCAGTCGAACTCACGCAGGTTAACAACGAGTTGTTCAGTGGGCTGCTGATCGAGGGTATGCGGCACATAGGGCAACCCCAGCAGATTTTTACCAACCAGCACCGCCGTTTCGGGAGCCGTCCGGCCCGTTTGCGAGATCAGTTGACCGAGTTGATCGTCGGTGGATGCGGGTATGAGCTGGGCCGTACCGAGCAGGGGAGATAGTATGAAAAGAACGTAGGTAAACCAATTTTTCATAAACGGGTGAGTATGAGTCGTCACGGGCATGATTGCGCTACCGAAGTAATCATGCCTGTGACGAAAAAATGTGCCGAAAGTACCTGCCGACTTACGATTTTATTTCGAGCACCCACACGCTGCGGGGCGGAATCGTAACGGGAACCCCCGCCTGCCCGACCACGTCGAGCTGGACGTGATGCAGGAAAATGTCGGTCAGCTGGTAGGTATGTTGTGGGTCGAGTTGCAGCGTGTCGAGGGCGTGGCGCGGCAGCCGGACGGTTGTGTCGACGGTAGTCTGGGCCGAGAAATTGCAGACGATCAGCAGCTTCTGCCGGTCGGTGTAGCGCAGGAAGCTGTACACCTGATGGGCGTCGTAGCCGGGGCTTTGGCCGTTGTCGTTTGCCCATTGCAGGTCGTAGAAATGGCCGTTCTGGATGGCGTCGGAGCCGTTGACGAGGTAGTTTAGCTGCTGGTACACCCCGCGCAGATTCCGCTGATCGTCGGTTAGCCCTCCGCCGTCGTACTGCCCCCTGTTGAGCCAGCCCTGCCAGCCCGGCACACCCCAGTAATCGAAGATTGTTGTGCGGCCGTCATCGCCACTGAACCCTTCGGCCCCATTGGCGGGTTCGCCCACTTCCTGCCCGAAATACAGCAGGTACGGCCCTGTATGCATGGTAGCCGCCAGCGTCATGGCCGGGATAGCTGCCCACGGATCTCCGGCAAAAAAGCGGGAGGCAATCCGCTGTTCGTCGTGGGTTTCCAGAAAGCGCAGCATGTGGCTGGGGTAGTCGCCCTGCTGCTGCCAGACCTGCGTTAGTTCGTAGCAGGAGCCGTGCCCTTCGATCAGCCGCCGGAGCGCGTCGTACAGCCCGACTTTGTCGTAGAGATAGTCAAAACCACCCTGAAAAATAAAGGGCCGGTAGAGGTGTGTCTCGTAGATTTCGGCGATGAAAAGCAGGCGCGGGTACCGCTGCTTGACCCGGCCGATGGCCCACTGCCAGAACTCAACCGGCACGAGCTGGGCCATGTCGCAGCGGAACCCGTCGATGCCCTTATCGGCCCAGAACAGCAGAATATCCAGCATCTGCTGCCAGGTAGCGGGCTGCGGGTCGAGTTGCAGGCGGTTCTCGAAGACGTTGTAGCCGTAGTTAAGCTTCACCGTTTCGTACCAGTCGTTGATGTCGGGCCGGGCTGTGATCGATCCCGAACCCGTTACTTTCGCCGGAAACTCGTGTAATGTGCCTTCGTTGGGCCGACCCTCTGACCTTTCGGGCGACACAAACGCCTGACCGGGCAGGTAATAAAAATTGTTGCCGGGCGAAAAACCCACCGACGTGTCGTCCTGCTGCCCCAGATCGACAACCCCCGCTGGCCTGACGTCGGAGTGGTATTGCCGGGCCACGTGGTTGGGGATAAAATCGATAATTACTTTCAGGCCGTGGGCGTGGGTCCGCTGCACCAGCGCGTCGAACTCAGCCATCCGGTTCGGTACGTCGGTTGCCAGATCGGGGTCGACGTCGTAGTAATCTTTTACTGCGTAGGGCGACCCGGCCCGGCCCTTTACCACGTCCGGGTCGTCTGGCGTGATGCCGTGGGCCGAATAGTCAGTTTGGGTTGCGTGTTCGAGAATACCCGTGTACCAGACGTGCGTTGCGCCGAACTGCCGGATGGCTCTCAGGGCCGCGTCGTTGATGTCGCGGAACGTACCGACGCCATTTTCGTCGCGGCTGCCGTTGGGTTGGTTGGTGGTGTTGCTATTGCCAAACAGACGGGTAAACGCCTGGTAAATAATGAGCTTGTCGTTGACCGGCAGGGCGAAATTGGTATTCATGGCGGGTAGACGGGAAAGAGGCTGGTTGTATTCCGAAGTGAGCCCGTTACAAAACTAGGGCCTTTCACCGCAAACGACGCCTTATTTTTACCTGAACAATTGCATCACGCAGCGATTATAATGTCCTTTGATGGATCGGATAACCCGATCGAATACCCGTTACTGTTAGTTTCCTAAACCTATGATGAACCGAATAAATCGGCTGTCGTGCCTGTTGCTGACGGCTATTCTGACGACCGGTACGTTCGCCGTGCAGGCCCAGACCGCACCCAGCATCGACCGGGTGAACCCGACCAACTGGTGGGTTGGCATGAAGTACCGCACCATTCAGCTGATGCTTCACGGCCCGAACGCCGGAACGCTGGCTTACACGGTCAGCTACCCCGGCGTGACGCTTACCAAAACCCACACCGTCGAGAACCCCAACTACGCTTTCCTTGATCTGACCATTGCGCCCACGGCCAAAGCCGGGACGGTAAAGCTGATTGGGAAGAAAGGCGCGCAGACCGTTACCCAGCCGTTCGAGCTGAAAGCCCGTGACAAGTCGCCGAAAGGGCAGGGCGTAACCGACGCTGATTTCATCTACCTCGCCATGCCCGACCGCTTCGCCAACGGCGACCCGGCTAACGATAAATTCGCTGACATGGCCGATCAGACCGCCGACCGGAGTAATCCGTTTGCCCGGCACGGGGGTGATCTGATGG
This sequence comes from Spirosoma rhododendri, assembly GCF_012849055.1. Lineage (NCBI taxonomy): Bacteria > Pseudomonadati > Bacteroidota > Cytophagia > Cytophagales > Cytophagaceae > Spirosoma > Spirosoma rhododendri. Next base: position 4,009,985 of record NZ_CP051677.1, read on the forward strand.
GCGCACAACGGCGGCTCGATTACCTGAAAGACCTCGGCGTAACGGCTATCTGGTTTACGCCCGTCATCGAAAACGACCAGCCGATGACCAACGAAGGTGGATCGCAGCGGTCGGCCTATCACGGCTACGGCTTCACCGATCAGTATAACGTCGACCGGCGGCTGGGTGGTAACGCGGCTTATAAAACGTTTGTCGAGCGGGCCCACGCCAAAGGGATGCGGGTCGTGCAGGACGCCGTGTATAACCATGTCGGTATTAACCACTGGTTTGTGAAAGACCTGCCGATGAAAAGCTGGCTCCACCAGTGGCCCACCTACACCAACACCTCATACCGCTACGAGTCGATCACCGACCCGCACGGCTCGGAAGCCGACCGGCGCGTCACGACCGACGGCTGGTTTGTGCCCTTCCTGCCCGACCTGAACCAGAACAACCCGTACGTGGCTAACTACCTGATTCAGCACGCCCTCTGGACGGTCGAAAACTTCGGCGTCGATGCGTGGCGGGTCGATACGTATCTCTACAACGATATGCCGTTTATGAACCGCTGCAATAAGGCGCTCATGGACGAGTACCCGGCCATTCACATCTTCGGCGAATCGTTTGTCAACAACGCCATCGACCAGGCCTACTACGTGCAGAACAAGATCGATTTTCCGTTCAAGTCGAATCAGCCGGGCGCGCTCGATTTTGTACTGTTCGGTGCTGCCGTTGACGCGCTGAAACCCAAAGAAAGTAACGGGGCCAACCGCTTTTACACCGCACTCGCGCAGGATGCCGTCTACGTCGACCCGACCAAACTGGTGACGTTTCTGGATAACCACGACACCGACCGGTATCTCTCAGTGATTGGTGAAGACTACGACCGTTACAAAATCGGCCTGACCTGGCTGCTGACCACGCGCGGGATTCCGTGTATGTACTACGGCACCGAAATTCTGATGAAAAACGTCAGGGACCCGTCGGATGCTGAAGTCCGGCGTGATTTTCCGGGTGGCTTCGACGGTGATAAGGAAAACAAGTTTGAAGCCGCCGGTCGCACCGACCGCGAAAACGACGCGTGGCAGTTCGTCCGTAAGCTGGCCACCTACCGGCGTGACACGCCCGTGATGCACCACGGCAAGCTCATGCAATTTCTGCCGCAGGACAACGTCTACACTTTCTTCCGCTACGACGCCGACAAAACAGTGATGGTGCTGACCAACCTGAGCGACAAAGCGATCAAAGTCGATACGAAGCGGTTTGCCGAGCGAATGACCGGAATGAAGTCGGCCCGCAACGTCCTGACCGACCAGACGATTACCGACCTGAACCTGATCGAAGCCCCCGCCAAAACTGCGCTGGTGCTGGAACTGGCGAAGTAAAAGGTGAGGACTGAAATTGACCGGGGTTGCCAATTGTGGCAACCCCGCTTTTTTTAGTGGCGAATAATCTTCCAGTGGCTACGGTTACCGTCGGTGGTCAGGACGAGCAGCGTGTATTGTCCGACTGGCAAATCCGGCAACGCCCAGTCGAATCGCGTGTGTCGGCCCGTGACCGACTGGCGCGCTACTTCGCGTCCCTGCATATCGCGTAAGCTAAGTTCGGCGATGGGAATGGCCGCGTCGACAATCACCTGCCGGGCGACTGGATTGGGGAATACTGCAATTTGACTGCTGGCGGCAGGTTCGTCGGCCAGAATCAGTGAACTTACGACCAGGTTGTTTTTGATGATTCCCCGTTTGCAATTGGCATCGCGCAGATCATTCAGCGCGACGGTAAAGTTGGCGGGCTGCGTGGCTCTAATATAGAACGTGTAAGGTGATGTCGATACGGTTACCGGGCGATTTACCGCGTCGAGTAGCTGCCACGGGGGCGTTCCGGTCAGACTAACGGTAACGCGGCTGCTGTCGCCGACGGGAAATAACTGTTTGTTGGTGCTGAGTTCAGCCGTTGGCAGGGGCGCTAGCGTAACCTGCACCGAGTCGCGGGTACGTACGACTGGCTGGGTGCTCTGGGCATACAGCACGTAGGAACCCGGCGTCAAATCGGCGGGGAGCGTAGTAGTCAGCAATTGCCCCTGCTGGCGGGTAGTGAGGGTGGTTGTCTGCGCCTGATTGCGTAGCCTGAGTGTAAACTGATTACCCGTTGCGAACTGCCCCTGCTGTGTGATGGATACCCCCACTGAATCGCCCGGGCAGTACGACCGTTGCGCCGACGCCGTCAGCGCAAGTACGGGCACTACCGTAACGCTCAGGCTGGCGGCTTTCCCCACGCAGCCATCCCGGTAGCAACTGGCCTGATAAACCGTGTTGGCTTCGGATTTGATAGCGTGCAGATTAGAATAGCGGATCAGGCGGTTGGATACTGTATCTGCCCCGGCCGCCCACGACCATAGCACATCCTGGCAACCGGCCGCCTGTAGGGTGATGATTCCACCCGCTTCGACGGTAGGTTTGTCGACGGTCAGCGTGGGGGCCTTTAGATCTGAGCAGGGGTTGAAGCGAGCGAGCTGAAACTGACCGCTCAGCCAGATGGCCCCCCTGCTGTCGACGTTGATTGACTGTAGCGCACCGGGAGTCACTTTCGTCACCTGACGCCAGGCCGTGCCGTCGTAGCGGTATATCGTGTATGGCGTGCCGTAATCGTTTACCAGCAAATTGTCTGCTGCGTCGACGGTCATATCGATTGGAGACGAGATTGGCATCGTACTGCTCCGGAGGAAGCTCGTCCAGGTTTGTCCGTCGAATCTGACCAGAGGTGCGGTAGTAGCCGTCCCGCCCGAATGCGACACCCACACCGTTCCCCGTCTGTCGACGACCAGCAGATTCAGGTACTTATCCAGCGAGGGGGTGTTGGTCATGTTGAACAGGGTCGTAGCCCCGGTAGCGGTGTTGATGCGAACCAGCGACGTGGGTACGGCTGTGTTGGCGTAATTAGCCTGGATCAGCCAGAGTAGCCCGGCCCGGGTAGCCCAACGGGTCAACGCAGCGCCGACGGGTAGTTTGTACAGCGTCGTCAGGCTATCGCCCGACACGCGATAGACGGCATAGCTGGTAAAAACCAGCCGTTGCCGGGCGTCGAATCCACTAAGGCCGTCGGCTCCGCTGTACGTAAACGTGACCCGGTTGGTGAGGGTGCCGGTAGCCTCGTCCAGCTTGCCCATCTGGAAGTAGGGAACGGGAATTCCGTTCTTGAAGACGTTGGCACTGATCCGGTTCATCAGCCAGATGGCCCCGTCGTCATCGGTACTGATAACTGCCCGTTGATTTCCGATTTTACCACGGGTCGATTGCCGGCTAAACGTCCGTATGCTATCCTCCGCCAGGCGGGCCAGGCCGTTGTCGTTTATCGCCCACATGGCCCCATTGCCTGCTTTGGACGATCCAAACACGTATCCCTGAGGCAAGTCGGGTCGGGTGCCGCCGTTGATAAAAGTCCAGGCCGATGAGATGGCCTCGTCGCCGGTGCGAAACGAACTGGTGATTCCGGCCAGGGTACCCGCCGGGTAGTCGGGCCGGGTATTTATTTCCTCGGAGCGGACGTAGTACGTGGTGAAGGGCGTCAGGTCCTGGAGAATGTCGGTGTACTGCGTCGCGTCGCGGAACGTCTTGGAATAGACGGGTTTGGTAAACTGCGGATCTGTACTGACGACCACACGAACCACTGCCGACTGAATGGCTGGGAGGTAGAGATATGGGAAAGTCAACGGAGCGACTTCATCAAATGGCCGGTTAAAACGATAGTTGGGTGGGTTGCAAAAAAAACGGTTCGGTGTCGACCAGGGCCCAGTCCGGTTGCTGAATAGTGCCCGCACCCGCCACCGGAAGGCTCCCGAGTTGTAATCGGTCAGGCTGAGCGTTGGCGTCGTCACCATCGTCGTTGTCAGCGGAGTCGCAAACGCCAGATCGTTGTCGAACGTCAGCTGAAACTGGTAGGACACGGCCCCCGCAACGGGTCGCACCGTAAAGAGTTTGTTGTCGCTGTAGGGCACCATTGTCTGATCGTTGGTGGGCGAGAGCAGGACGGGTACATCGGCTGTCGAACCCGCCAGTTGAAGCTGGCAAACGCCCGACCAGTCCGACGCGCCCAGCCGATTGACCGACCGCACCCGAATAAAATACGGCTGCCCCGGTACTAGCTGCGTCAGGCTGTAGCCGTTTGTGGCCGTTGTATCGCTAAGCTGTTTGCGCGCGAAATCGGCGGTCTGGCTTACTTCGATGTCATACCGGCTGGCTGTTGGTTGCCCGTCCCAGTAAAGAAATGGCGTATTAGTCAGAGTAAGCTGTGCGGGCAGTAGCGGTGCCTGCGCGGGTGTGTTTAATACCGGCAGGTTTGTAATCGCATAGTTGGTCATCAGCGTCTGGCAAAACGGATGAAACGATTGCTGGCGAATTTCGCAGTAACTCATCAGGGTGCCCCGGGCGTATTCGAGCGATCCGGTATAACAACCCCCTTCTATGTCCGAGCAGTAGTCGATGGGGCCACCCGGCCATGCGCAGTTATGTGTGTGGGGGGAGTCGAAAGCATGACCCAATTCGTGCGCCAGGACGGGTATATCGAGCCGGGCAACGACGTAGCCACCACCACCAACGCCGAGAACTGCGGTGGAGGTTTGTTTGGTCAGCAGGTAAACACGTTTGTCCAGCGCGATCCGGTTGGGTAGTTGGGGCCAGGCCGTCTGAATTCGATTGAACAAGGTAAGTGGGTTGGTTTCGCCCCGGTACGGGTCCGGCTCCGTGTCTTTCCAGATGTGAATAGACACCACGGTCAGTTTGGTATTGATTTCGCGTTCGAAGATGGTCGACACCTGCCCGATCTGTGCCAGCACGTAACTGCGGATTTGGTTGGTATCTTTAGCGTAGGCCAGATACGTATCGGAATCGATATCGACGGCGATTCGGCAGACCCGTTGCTCACCAGCCGCCCGGCGTGCCTGCTGACCCGCCCGCAGCTGCGGAAGTCGGGCCATAAGCCGTATGACGCTGTCGGGCAATACCCGATCGTCGACCCCGCAGAAAGGCACGGTCTGTGCCGTAGCTGTCGCGATCCAGACACCGAAACATAGACAGATGCAAACGAGTGTGGAGAGTTGTCTCATTTGAATTGGACAAAAGGCTGAAAAAGTCAAATCTAAGTTAGAATTTGCGGATGGCGATACCCCATTTTCGGCTTATCCTGCCTTTTTGCAGCGAACTTGTCGCCGGAGACCGTTTACTAAATGAATTGCACCGTCAACGTGCTGGTTTGTGGTTTTTATGAAGTTATTGTTGATTGAGGATGAAGTTAAGACGCTGCTCAGCCTGAAACAGGGGCTGGAGGAAGAGCAGTGGGCTGTCGACATTGCCTACGACGGGGCCATGGGCTTTCAACTGGCTACCCGCAACGACTACGCGCTCATCATCTCCGACATTATTTTGCCCGGCATCAACGGGTTGGACCTGTGCCGGAAATTGCGCGCGGCCGACGTGACAACGCCCATCCTGCTGCTGACCGCGCTGGGGACAACCGATGATAAAATCGACGGGCTGGATGCCGGAGCCGACGATTACTTGGCTAAGCCCTTTGAACTGCGCGAATTGCTGGCGCGGGTGCGGGCCCTGACCCGGCGCAGTGCCGCGCAGCCCACCTACACCGGTAGTACGCTCACCCTCGCCGACCTGACGCTCAACCCCGACACCAAGCTTGTCACACGGGCCGGGCAGGAAATCACACTGACGGCTAAAGAATTTCAACTGCTCGATTACCTGCTGCGTAACCAGGGGCGGGTGGTGTCGAAGGCGGAGCTGGGCGAAAAAATCTGGGACGTTACGTTTGATACCGGTACCAACGTGATTGAGGTGTACGTCAACTTCCTGCGTAAGAAAATCGACCGCGACTTCGAGCCGAAACTGCTGCACACGCAGATCGGGATGGGGTACGTGCTTAAACTGATGGCCTGATGGGGAATATCCGCACCCGCCTGACGGTACAGTTTATGGGGCTGGTAACGGTGGTGCTCCTGCTGTTTTCGCTGGGGGTGTACGGGTTCAGTCGGCTTTATCTGGAGAAACGATTTTTTAGCCGCCTGCAAGACCGCGCGCTGTCGGTTACGGCTCAGCTATTCGAACCAGCCAACAGTCCGGTCAGACGAAAACCGGCGACTACCGACCCGTTGCCTGCCGAACTGGTATCTGTCTACAACGAAACACTCCACCGCACCATTTTCAGTGCCGATACCGGCCGCACCGGGCTTCACGAGCCGTTCATTGGTCAGCTGAAACCGGGAAGGCCCCGGCTGTATCTGCGTCAGGGCGACAGGCAACTGCTGGCTATCTCGCTGACCGGGGCAGCCCGCGGCAACTGGATTCTGGTGAGTGCGGTCGATCAGCAGGGACAGGCGGCCTTGACCGACCTGCGGCAGATTCTGGGTGTGATGGGTCTGGCAGGGGGGCTGCTGCTGAGTCTGGCGGGCTGGCTGTTTGCGGGGCGGGCACTGGCACCCATGGACGATATTGTCGGGCAGGTCAACGCGATTTTTCCGGCCAACATGACCCGTCGCGTCGCCCACGACAACCCCGACGACGAAATCGGAACGCTGGTCGCGACGGTCAACCGGCTGCTGGATCGGGTGGGAGAGGCCCTGTTGAACCAGAAGCTGCTGATTGCCAATGTGTCGCACGAACTGAAAAACCCGCTGACCAAGATCCGGTCGCAACTCGACGTGGCCCTTCGCCAGCCCCGCGACCCCGACACCTACGCTCGCCTGCTGACGTCCCTGCGCGACGACACGATTGCCCTTACCGACCTCACCAACACGCTGTTGACGCTGGCCGGTACCGATGCTGAGTCGCTGCCCATGCAGCCGGTGCGGCTCGACGAACTGTTGTGGGGCGTTAAGGAGCAGGTTGAGAAGTGGAATGAACTGTACCGGGTGTCGATAACCTTTGCCGACTTTCCCGACGAGGAGGAGTCGTTGCTGGTGATGGGTAACGAAGCGGCCCTGAAGAATCTGCTGCTCAACCTGATTGATAACGCCTGCAAATTCGCCGACGACAACCAGGCGCTTGTTTTGTTCCGGGCCGACGGCGACACGATCACCGTTCAGGTAGCTAACAGCGGCCCGACCATCCCCCCGGCTGATCTGCCGCATATTTTTGAGCCGTTCTACCGCAGCCGACTTACCGCAGCTACGCACCGGGGCATGGGTTGGGGCTCGCGATTGCCGCCCGCATCGCCGACCTGCACCGGGGAACGATCACCGCCGAATCGAATGATTCGGGCGCTACGTTTACGCTCATACTGCCCGTACTGGCCCGATTTTAAGCCTGATTTAAGGTCAGTTTAAGTCGTGCCTAAGCTCGTTGGTCGTCCTTTGTCTGTACGATGACCGACTACTCAGCAACCACCTCCGCCAATACGTCCAGTCGAAATAAAGGCATTCGCCCCGTTGCCGTCGGTGTGCTGGTGGGCGTTGCGTCGCTGCTGGTGTATCTGTTCGTGGGGGCACAGAACGAAACGCGGGATCTTCAGGAGGCCGTAACGACGCAGGTCGAGCAGCTCGCCCGCACGCAAACGCAGCTCGACTCGCTGTCGACGGTGCTCGATACCCGTATCGCCGATGTTCGTCGGCTGGGTGGCAGTGTTGGGAAGCTGGAAAAGGTGAAAGCCAGCCTCGAAGCCGACAAAAAGCGACTGACGTACGACATGCGCTTTTCGGCCCGCACGTACGATCGGCGCATTCACCAGTACGAATCGTTTCTGGCGTCGCGCGATGCCGACATACGGCTTATCCGGGATGAAAAGAATGTGCTGGCCGACCGTGCTCGCGTGCTGGAAGAGGAGCGTGAACAGGTGCTGAGCGAAAACGCGGGGCTGCGCTACGACCGCGATGAGTTGAGCCGAACCGTGGCTACCTATTCGGCTCAGAACGATGATCTGCAACGGAAAGTAACGCTGGCGTCGGCTATGAAAGCTCTCAATGTCGAGGTGCGGTCGCTGACGGAAACCGGGCGCGAACGGCAGGGCGGTACCTACCGGGCGTCGCGCACCGACCGGCTCAAAATTCTTTTCACACTGGCGGCTAACCCGCTGGCGACGAAAAATACCAAAGACATTTACCTGCGCGTGCTCGACCCAACCGGCAGCGTCTTGAGCGACGACCGCGTGGGTGGTACATTGACGTACGACGGCCTTGCTGTCGGATACAGCATGCGTCAGGCGGTGCCGTTTGAGAACAACGACCAACGGGTCGAACTGCTGTACCACCGCGACTCACCGTATCGCCCCGGCTCCTACACCGTTGAACTATACGCTGAAGGGTTCCGCATCGGGCAGGGGGAATTTATACTGAAATGAGTTCAGGGTCTGAGGTTTAAGGTTCAAAGTTTCTTCGACGGCAGCCTTCTACAGACGCCAAACCTTAAACAGTAGACCTTGAACCTTGAACTTCAAACAATACCCATATGAAACGACAGATACAGACGGCCTTGTTTGAGTTGCTGGGCATCGGACTGCTGGCAATGCAAACCGCACTCGACTGGGTGCAGGAGGCTGGTCTGTGCTGGCGTCGGCACCCGCGTGCCTGTTCGGTACTGGGTTATCTGTTTCTGACCATGGCGTTCTGCTACCACCCGCCCGTGGGGCACTGGGTTGGCGGTTTCGTTATGATGAGTCTGCCCATCGCGATACTGGCCGGGCTGGTCGCGAGTCTGTACCTGTTGCGGCAGCGTGAATTGCTGGCGGGCACGGTCGGGCTGGTGTGGCTCGCCCTGACGCTGCCCATCGGTAAGCGGCTGTTTGGGTACGGCAACGAACTGACCACCAATGTCTCGGCACCTGCCCTGAGCGTACTTAGTTTCAACGGGGAGTGCTTCGGCCCGACGGCGGCTGCGGGCATGGGTGATCTGCGGGCCGACATCGCCTGTTTTCAGGAGTATTCACCCAATGCCCAGCTGGAACATCAATACCCCGACCGGCTCACCCGGCTTACCCGCTTCGCTGGTAATCGGGAGGTGGGGCTGGCCCTGTTTTCGCGCTGTCCGATCGTTCGGCAGTATGGCCGGATCTGGAAACGGGCGAATGCGCCCGAAATCAACGGGTTTCTCTGCGCCGACATTGCCTACGGACGGGATACGGTGCGGGTCGTCAATGTACACCTGTGGTCGATGGGCGTGCGCGTCGAACAGGCGTACCGGGCTGGGCAAACCGGTCGTCTGAGTACCTTTTTTTCTGAGCTGGGCGACACGTTCCACCGGCTAAAGGAAGGGTTCGACCGGCGCGACGAACAGATTCGGGAAGTCGAGCAGTACGTGTCGGGGAGTCGGTACCCGGTTATTATCTGCGGTGATTTCAATGAAACACCCTTTGGTTACGCCTACGGCAAGCTGCGGATGCGGTTTCGCAATGCATTCGAAGAAGCAGGTGAAGGATTTGGTTTCACCCTCAACCGCCATCCGTACTGCGTTCGTATCGATCAGCAGTTCTTCAGCGCCGACTGGTACGTAACCTCCTGCCGGACGCTGTCGGGCGTCACCTTCTCCGACCATTTTCCCGTGATGGCCCGCTACGTGCTTAAAAAATCGCTGGCGCAGTCGCCGGGTATGCTGGCGCAGCGGTAGCCGGCTCAAACAAATTCAGGCTGAAACGGATTAGAACCGGAGAAACCGCACTCACCGTCTATGCCCCTGCTCGTTCTGGTTCGCCACGGCCAATCGCAATTCAATCTGGAAAACCGCTTTACCGGTAGTGTCGATACCCCGCTGACTAAGCTGGGGCGTCATGAAGCCCGCGAAGCCGGTATACTGCTCAAACACGACCGCTTCACGATCGGCTTTACGTCGGTGCTGCAACGTGCCATCGACACGATGAGCATCATCCTCCACGAAACGGGGCAGACCGACCTGCCTGTCGAACGCAATGCGGCCCTCAACGAGCGGATGTACGGCGATTTGCAGGGAACAAACAAAGAAGAAGCCGGAAAACGGTTTGGCGACGATCAGGTGTACCGCTGGCGCCGGAGCTATGACGAGCGGCCACCCAACGGGGAGAGCCTGCACGACACCGTCGACCGGGTGGTTCCATATTTTGAGCAGCAGATCTTACCCCACCTCAATCGCAACGAACCCGTACTGATCGTTGCCCACGGCAATAGCCTGCGGGCGTTGCTGATGCGACTGGAGGAAATTAGCCCCGAACACATCGAAACCGTTGAACTGGCGACGGGTGTACCCCGGCAGTACGAGTACGATCCGCTAACCGGCGAATTTCAATTGCTCGGAAAATAAGCGGCCCGTAAAGGTCCCGGTTGGTGCAGCTTACCGCACATGGGTCGCTACTAACCAACCCCTGAACTATCTGAGCGCAATTCAGTGCGTGGGTCAGCGGTTGCAGCGGGGTAGTGCCTCCAGATTTTTCCTATTTATATAAAGCTTGTTTGCCTGGTGTCGTAATGCATCTGGCACAGTTGCGAGCATAGTAATCTACATGTTACCAAAAAGACATAAAAAAATACTTTTTGTTTTTAATAATATATTTATGAATATTGTAACGTAATAGATTTCCATGTGCTAACCGACTTTGGAACATGATCTGGACATTGCATAAGCGAGCAGCAAAAGCGGCATTCATGAGTACGGCGGCTGCGCTAATGGGCAGGCACGCCGACCGCGTCCGGCAGCAGCGGCTACTTGGCCAGATCGACCGGGTTATTTCTCGCCTGAAACAGGCTCATAGTTTGCATCCGGCCTGGTTGAAACAACAGTACGGAACCCTCGATGGGTATCTGAAGTGCCACTTGTCGGCCGACGATTGGCAATACGTTTTACAAATTCGTCAGGCCGAGTTACCTAACGAACGACCGGTTCCGGGCCGATTCCGCGCTGATAACATACCCGCCCCCGCCCCGAACTTGGTAAGTCAGTAATCCTGCGACAAGATCTGTGTAGCCGGTCTGCCAACGCCCGCTGAAGATACGCGCATTGATCCGTTCGGATTTGTTTCGCTGGCGTATTCGTCAGCCACTACCTGGAAAACCTCATTACAGAATTCACAGAGCATCATTGGATACGCGTCGATGCGTGAGGGTGCAGCACAACTCCTGCTGGTTGTGTGAGTGCAGGCCATCAGTGGCCTTTCGCGCTGTTGTGAATCAGCGCGCGTTACGGCTACAGCCAATCCTGTCTACAAAATAATCAGGTCTGTTTCCTTTCGTACCGACGCCATAAACGGGCTGCCGGGCATGTGTTGTCAGTGCGCAAAAAAGTCAACCGCTCACGGCCAATTTCTCCTGTCGTCGGGACCTCCCTGACCGACATCACCTTGTTTTGCGCGTAAACCGGCAATACCCAGGGCAGGAGGTATCCGGCCCTGCACTGGCTATGAATTGGTCAAATAGTGAGAATTCGCATACCAACTGTGTGCGTTGGTACACATTTCGCACGAAAGGAAAGCTAACTGCGTTACGTAGTTTACGAATGCATGTCCAATAATAAGGACAGTTAACACACTCGACGTTTTATGAACATTTATCATCAAGCTGCTAGTGCCGGTCGGTACCCGCAGCTAATCCAGACGCTGCTCAACACGGCCAGTCCGCAGACGGCCAAGTACCAGGGCCACGCCGTACGCCCAGACTATACCTGCGGGGTCGTAGTTCGCACCGCCGACGGCTTCAAAACGATTACGCTGCCAGTCCTGGCGCTGGAACTGATGGCCGACGGTATCGTTACCGACAAAGACCGTGATTCTATCCGACACCAACTGGAGTAGGCATAGCATTTATCCAGCGGGTCAGCCGTTTTGCAGAGAAACAAAAAAGCCTGTGACCATTGGTCGCAGGCTTTTCGCTTCTATCCACACCATTCACGCCCGAAACGAGCGTGTTTGATACATCAAAGTACCGAATCAAAACGCTATAAGAAAAGCGTTAATTGATTTATAATTATGCAAAAAGGGCTCTGAAAGCCTCTAAACCAGTATTTGGACAGCCCGTAGGCTAAGTTTCTCGGATGATAAATGCCACATGCTGAGCCGTCTATGCCTGAAAGACAAGTGCCTCACAAAAGCTACGCAAAAAAGTTGTTTATCTAACTCATTGTATCAAAAAAGAGCAATTCTTTTGAGTTAACGGTAACAAACTGCCCAATCGGCTATCAACATATTCGGTCTTAAATGTGACATAGGGCCTGTAGCTGCTGCGGGCCGGTGGAGTCAGTACTGGATCAGGCCAATTGCTTTACAACACTGCGGAAACTAAGCAGGGCCGCTTCCGGATTCTCCACGATGTTGCTAGCCAGTTCATCGGGTTGGGGCAGATTTACCGGGTTACATTATCAGATCTGCAATCTCCTTCTTCGACGCATCATTTTTAGGTAAATGGTCAAAATGGTCACGTTGAAACGATGTGTTAGATACTTAAATAGCTACCTATCCCGGATGAACCAAACCGCAGAAACGCAAAAATCCCCAAAGCAACCTGCTTCGGGGATCGGGTTTGTGGTAGGAAGTAGCGGGCTCGAACCGCTGACCTCTGCTCTGTCAAAGCAGCGCTCTGAACCAACTGAGCTAACCTCCTTTGCTGTTGCAAAACTAGGCAACTTCTTCGGCTTCCCAACGTGGGCGGTAAACTTTTTGCGATGGAATACGCCACAAAAGCCCTAACCCAATGACAAACAGCACCAGTAGCCCCAGCACCGAATTGCGCATACTACCCGTTAGTTGCTCGATCAGGCCGTAGACGAGCGTGCCCAACACGATCGACAGCTTTTCGGTGATGTCGTAGAAGCTGAAATACGATGCCGTGTCGGCGGTGGGGGGGATGAGTTTGGCGTAGGTCGAGCGGGAGAGCGATTGAATGCCACCCATAACCAGCCCCACGACGGCCGCCAGTCCGAAAAACTGCGTCTCGCTGCTGACGTAGTAAGCCCCGGCGCAGATGCCGATCCAGACCACGACGGCGATCATCAGGGCGTGGGTGTTGCCAAGCGCTTCCGACAGTCGGGAGAACAGGTAAGCCCCCGCGATGGCTACGAGTTGAATCAGCAGGATGGTGACGATCAGGCTGGTCGAGGGGAGTTTCAGTTCGTCGCTGCCGAAGATGGTGGCCACGTACATCACCGTTTGTACGCCCATGTTGTACACGAAAAAGGCGACCAGAAATCGCTTCGCCAGCGGCAGGCCGTTGAGCTGACGCCAGACTTTACCCAGCTCACGGAAGCCGTTCAGCAGGTAATTGCCCGTCTGGGCAACCCCGGCAGTAGCTTTGCGGATTCCATCGGGTAACTGGCGGAAGGGTATCTGCGCGAAGCCGATCCACCACAGCCCGACCGTCAGGAAAGCCAGCCGCGACGCCAGTCCTTCGCTGATATTGCCGAACCAGTCGCGCTTGAGAATAACCACCAGGTTCAGCACCATCAGCAGCACCGAGCCAATGTACCCCATCGAAAAGCCCCGCGCACTCACCCGGTCAAACTGATCTTCGGTGGCGATGTCGGGCAGGTACGAGTTGTAAAAAACGATGCTGCCACTCCAGCCGATTAGGCTGAGCCAGAAGCAGATGACGGCGAAGGTGGTAGTTTCCTGTGTGAAGAAATACAGCAGACTGCAACTGATGGCGCCCGTGTAGCAGAAGGCTTTCATAAACGCTTTTTTTCGCCCGCTATAATCGGCGATGGCCGAGAAGATAGGGGAGAGCAGCGCCGTCAGCAGGAAAGCCGCCGAGATGGTGTAGGAGAACAGAACCGTATTTTTGACCGAAAACCCCAGAAAGTCGATCATCGGGCCACCCGCGTCGTTAAGGGCCGTTGCCGAGAAGTACACCGGAAAAATGCTCGACACGATGACCAGCGCATGCGCCGAGTTAGCCCAGTCATAAAACGTCCAGGCGGTAAGCGTACGGGGATCGTTCCTCATATCAATGAGCGATTGAGTGAATGAGTGATTGAGTGAATAAATCTGTGTTGCGTCAGCTTATTCAATCAGTCAATAACTCAATCACTCATTCATTTACAGTACCGGTTTAAACTCAAGATTGATGGGTGTCGTTTTGCCGTCGACGGGGGCTTGCTGGCGCAGAATCAGCGTGCTGCGGTTGAGCTGGACGATGGGGAAGTTGCCGTTGAACCCGGTAACGACCACGTCCATCGACTGATTGTCGCTGGCTAGTTTCCAGGTGCCCTGGTTGATGACCTGATTCGATTGTTTGGGGTCGAGTGCGCGGACGGTGTTGTCGTTGCGAAACTGCATGCTCAGACTAAACAGCACCGACGTGGCCAGGTTGAGCCGACTTTGGTTGATTGTCTGCCCGTCCGTCGTGGTTACGTTGCTGACCTGCCAGTTGTTGGCGACCAGCAGGCCCGTCTGCGAAGTGGGGTTGTTGTCGTCCTTGTTGCAGCCTGTTGTGAATGCCAGAAACAGCAGGGCGACGGCCAGCAGGCGGAGGGTGTATGCGGAAAAACGAGGTGTAATCATGGTCGTTGATTTGATTGCCTAACGAACTGATCCGGGCTGGCATTGTTAGGGTACGGCCCGCCAGCTTCGGCGGCTACGGGGCTAAATTTCCATAGATTTGCCCAAAATACAAGGTATGCGGAATCGATTGAGCGTCTGGTACGGGCTGGCGGCACTGATGGGGCTTCTATCTGGCGGGGGCGCGTCGGCACAGCAGCAGTGCGCTACGGCGTTGAACTTCACGCCTGTTAGCCAGGCCAATCGGATCGAGTGGAGCAAGTTTCCGACGTTTTCGCTACCCTTCCCCGTCATCTACAGCGGTCCCCGGCTGGGCGACACGCAGGCCAGTCCGCTGGCGCACGGCTTTGCCCAGCTGGGCAATATCACGGAGCGCGAAGCTGCACTGACGACCAGCGCGCAGCGGGCTATAATCTATTACGGTGTTGCCTACGGATTGGGGCAGCCGTGGGAGCAGATCGAGAGTCCGTGGAATAACAATCTGACGGCTTACCGCGCCAACTGGGAAAACTGGATGATTGGCGTGTCGGGTGGGCAGAAAAACGCGGCCGGGCAGTATGTGCTACCCATCAGCCGACTCGTACTTGATATAGAGCGGATTCTGGAAACCGACACGCAGATTCTTCGTATCAAAACAAACAGTCTGGTGCCGCAGCAGTACCGGAGTCTGTCTGATGCTGAGTTTCTGGTGGCCTACAAACGGGCTATCCGAAATCTGTACGCTGAAGCGGCCCGCTACATCCGGCAACGGTCGGACCTGAGCAACATCGCCCTGAGTGGATATGCTGACACGCCCATCCTGAATAACGCCCTCAATATTACCACGTTTTCCTGGGCCGACTGGACAACCAACCTGAACCGGGTCAATTACCTGACGAACGATTCAACCAACAGCCGCCCTGGTGGGCCGTATTACGAGCAGCTGACGGAAATGGCTCCGTCGGGGTATTATTACTACGATTACCCCAACCCCTTTGCCCGCGATTATTTGCCGTATCTGCTGTTTCAGATTGAGGTCAATCGGGCGTGGAGCAGCAAACCCATCGTGCCGTTTGTGGGGTTGCGCTATCACCCGTCGTCGAGTAGTTATCCGGGTTTCGTGCAGCCGTTTATGGCCGAAGCGACGGCTATCTTTCCCGTCTTTTCGGGCGCAGCCGGACTGTGGCTCTGGGACGACCCGACGCTGGAAAGCTCCCGCTCGGATGTGTACGCGTCTTACGAGTACTTTACGCACGGCCTGTATCGGCTATCGCAGTTCAGCGATATGTTTCAGGGTAGCTACGAACGGGTTATCGAAACGCCCGCCCGCGACCTGATGGAGAAGCAGTTGCCGGTATGGCGGGGTATTGTCAAGGGTAATAATATTCTGATTGCGGCTCATAATTCCTACGCGGCTGAAGGGCAGCAGACCAGCCTAACGGTGCGCTACAAAAACTGGCAGCAAACAATTCAGCTGACGGGCCGGGAGGTGTACTTGTGTCGCTTCGATATGAGCGTCGTAACGGGTACTGAGCCGACCATACCCACCGTCAGTGTATTTCCCAACCCCACCAGCACCAGCCTTACAGTGTCATTCGGTCAGCTACCCACCAACCCGACTAGGCTGACATTGGCCGACGTAACCGGTCGTGCCGTCGGCCAATGGCCCGTCACCAATGCGACACAGATGCTGAACGTAGCCTCTCTCCCCACCGGAACGTACGTGCTGACGATCAGCACCGACGGTGGTCGTCAAACCCACAAAGTAATCCTGAACCGTGACCGCTGATTTCTGTGATTTTTTCTGAACTGTGATTTTTATGATTGCACTGATGGACTGTGATTGTCTTGAACCGCCGGGCGGCCCCGTGTGATTTATATGATTGCACTGATGGACTATGATTAAAAATAGAAATCAGGGTAATCCATCAATTATGTAAATCACACGGGGCCGCCCGGCGGTTCAAAATAATCCTTGACTGTGATTAGGACAGAAATCAGGGTAATCAAATAATCAGCGGTAATCAAAGTTCAAGACAATCATCAGGGCAATCAACTAATCATAAAAATCATAGTTCAGACAAATCACGGTTCAAGACAATCATAGTCTATCAGTGCAATCACAAAAATCATAGTTCAAGACATATAGTTCAAGACTAACAGCCCGATGCCCAATCAACTGCAATACGAAACAAGCCCTTACCTGCTTCAGCACGCCAACAACCCCGTCGACTGGTACCCGTGGGGGGAGGAAGCCCTCAACCGCGCTATCGATGAAGACAAGCCCATACTGGTCAGTATTGGCTATTCGGCCTGCCATTGGTGCCACGTCATGGAGCGCGAATCGTTCGAGCGGGAGGGCGTCGCGCGGGTGATGAACGAACATTTCGTTTGTATAAAAGTCGACCGGGAAGAGCGGCCCGACGTCGATGCGATTTACATGGATGCGGTGCAGGCAATGGGCGTGCAGGGCGGCTGGCCGCTTAACGTCTTTCTGATGCCCGACGCCAAACCATTCTACGGTCTTACCTACCTGCCGACGCAGCAATGGGTGAACCTGCTGGCCAGTATAAATAACGCGTTCATCGAAAATCGCGACGATCTGAGTCAGTCGGCCGAGGCCTTTGCCCGTGAGCTGAACCTGTCCGACACCGAACGCTACGGCCTGTCGGGAACCAATTTTCGCGTAACGCCCGATTTTCTGGATGTGCTGTACCGGAAGATTGCCGTGAAAGCCGACGACGAAAAAGGCGGGATGCGCCGGGCGCCCAAGTTCCCGATGCCGACGATCTGGCGGTTTTTGCTGCGGTATCAGGCCGCTATCGATCATATCGACCCCAACGCGCCCGAAATCCAGTCGGCTCTGCACCTCGTTACGCAGACGCTCGACCGGATGGCATTGGGCGGCATCTACGATCAGCTCGGCGGTGGGTTTGCCCGCTACTCGACCGATGCCGACTGGCTGGCGCCCCACTTCGAGAAGATGCTGTATGACAACGGGCAGCTAATCACGCTGTATTCGGAAGCCTACAGCCTGACCCGCAGCCCGCTCTACAAACAGATCGTATACCAGACCATTGCCTTCGCCCAGCGCGAACTGCTCAGCCCCGAAGGCGGCTTTTATTCGGCCCTTGATGCTGATAGCGAAGGGGTCGAAGGTAAGTTTTACACCTTTACCACGCCCGAACTCCGCGACCTGCTCGGCGACGATTTCGGCTGGTTTGCCGAGTTGTATCATGTCACGGAGGCCGGCAACTGGGAGCACGTAAACATCCTGCACCGTACGGAAACTGATGAGTCGTTTGCCGGGCGTATGGGCTGGCCGGCGGAGCTGGGCGCGAAGCTGCGCGTTATTCACGACCGGCTGATGGCTGTGCGCGACACTCGTATCCGGCCGGGGCTTGACGATAAAATCCTCTGCTCGTGGAATGGATTGATGCTGAAAGGGCTGGCAACGGCCTACCGCGTGTTCAACGAGCCAGAGTTCCTGACGCTGGCGCTGCGGCAGGCGTTCTTTCTGCTCCGCAAGCTGCGCGACAGTCGTAACGGTCGGCTTTGGCACACCTATAAGCTGGGCCGGGCGCGGCAGCCGGGCTTCCTCGATGACTACGCGGCCGTTATCGACGGACTGCTGGCCCTCTATCAGGCCACGTTTACGGAAAGCTGGCTCACCGAAGCCGATCAGTTGATGCAGTATGTGCTTCTGAATTTCAGCGATACGGGTGAAGAGGGCGATCCGCTGTTTTTCTTTACCGATAAGAACGGCGAAGAGCTTATTGCCCGCAAGAAAGAACTGTTCGACAACGTCATCCCGGCGTCGAACTCGATGATGGCTGAAAACCTGTTTGTGCTCAGTCTGCTGCTCGAACGCCCGGCCTACGCCGACCGCGCTGACCGGATGCTGGGGCGGATGCAGCCGCTGGCGCAGGCCAACGCCGATTACCTGTCCAACTGGGCTGGCCTGTTTGCCCTCCGCGCTCAGCCAACCGCCGAAATCGCCATTGTCGGCCCCGACGCTGACCGGTTCCGGGCTGAAATCGACGCGGTGTATTACCCCAACAAGGTGCTGAGCGGTACCGTCGGCCGGAGCGATCTGCCGCTACTCGATCAGCGCGGTACGCTCGACGGCAAAACTGCGATCTACGTTTGCTACAACCGTACCTGCCAGTTGCCTGTCACTAGCGTCGACGCCGTCTGGCCGCTGCTATAGCGCTGCCTGTTCGCCGGGTTTCTGCGCTGAAAACAAGGGTGCAGAAACCCGGTGAGCGCAGGTTTATGAGCCTGAGTAAGGTCAGTAATCTGGGTGACAAGCATCTGGCAGTGCGCTGATACGGGTCATGGTCGTGCTGGTGAAGCTGCCGTTGTTTTGTGTCGTTAAGTAAACGCACAACGATCATGGCAACGCTTTCACACACATCCGCTTACACCAGTACCCCAACCAATAAATGGCTGGCCCGCTACCAAAAATTCGTCACCGATGGTGAGTTTAACCGGACGGGCTGGGCGGCTACGGCGTTGGCTGTTCAGGGGTGTATCCTGTCGCCCACGCTACTGTTGACGATGGCGTACCTGGGCGGGGGCGACTGGCAATTCCTGACCGGGATGCTTTGTTTTCTGCTGGTGCTGATTCCAATTCTGGCCGCCATGCCGCTGAAAACCCTTGTCCCCGCGTTCGTCCTCAGCTTCGTTATTCAGGCCGCTATCATTCTGCTGAATATCCTGTAAGCAGTTGTTCAGGAAATCGTTTCGAGGTTGTACAATCGCTGTTTTTGTCATCCCGACACAGAAAAAGACTCCCCAACAATGAATCGCCCGGCTGCTACCAAACAGTCGGGCGGTTCATTAGTAGGGTAGTTGGTCGTTACCAGGCCAGCAGTGTCAGACCCGACACCATCAGTACTCCGGCCTCAGGTTACAATAAATTCAGCGAAACAAGCACGGAAAGAAACTGGTAACAGCCAGTGCTGAGCGTGCTAAACTCGTCGCTTAGTCGATGCATGCTGAGGTCAAGGCCCGTGTAAAAGCCAGCATGTGGTTCGGCGCAGATCGGGTGCTCGGTAGGGAAACAGGCGGAGCCCGAACAAATCATGTCGAGACGAAGTCGGCGCAACTGACTCTTCAGCCTGTTGAATCGGGTCACGTACTGAATCGCCCGGGGGCGGAGCCGGGACGAGTTATGCTGCGCCAGCAGATCAGTCAGCAGGCTAACTAACTGGTTGATGTCCTGCTCGTGTTTCATCAGCGCCTGGTTCCACTGCTGGTGCTGTGTGCGGCAATTGATCAGCATATTTGCGTCTTCGTCAAAGGGGAGTGCGGTTTGTGAATCGGTCATGTCGAAAAGTGGTTGGTCTATGCGTTGGGATAAAAATAAAGTCGTGTTGTTACCCTGTCGTTGATCGGGGGTAGGCCGTCGACTGATATCTGTCAGGCAAACGGCTGACGAGCGGCAGGCTGGCTATGGCCGGAATCGCTCAATTTTGGGGGCTGAACAGGTAAGCCTTTGGCGAGCGTTTACGCCCCGATAGTCCCCTCGTGCCGAAACAGTTCGATGCCCCGCTGAACCAGTACGATTGTGGGGAAACGGGTGACGCTGAAGCAGCCGACAACGGCCGGATGCTGGCTGGCGTCGATGTATAGGACCCGCACGGATAGCCCCGGCTGGCGTTTCAGGTGGTCGGTGAGCTGCGTTTGCTGGCGCTGCACCTCGTCGGTTGCCGCTGGTGTGACGAAAACCAGCAGCACTGCCGAATTGAAACCAGAAAGAGCGGGCGGGGATGAGTAGGGCATAAACGGCTGGTCAGAATCAGTTGTAAAATTGACGGGTTGGCCGCGCGGGTCGTCTGACCGCCGTCATCCCCGTGGCTGATTTTCGACAGATGGCCCCGTTGCCGCAAAAAGAAACCGGTTAGCAGGACGGTTCGCCCCGATCGACCGTCTACATAATGATGTCAACAAACTCCGCTACGCCCGTTCTGACGGCTCTGCTTGCCGAACCGGGCGACGATTTTATTGGTCTGTTCGATCCCGGTGCCGGGCAGTTTACCCGCGTCAATGCCGCCGGGGCCCTGATGCTGGGCTTCGCGACCGAAGCTGATTTGCTGACGCAGCTGAATCAGGCTAACCCGTCAGCGGGACTCGTGTCGGCCGTTATGCAAATTGCCCGGCCGGGGCTGACCCAGCTGCCGCAGGGTACCGAAGTTGAACTGGTCCACCGCGACGGAACGCAGTTTCACGCCCGGCTGACGGTGACGAACATCCCTGAAAACAACCACGATATCTGGCTGGTGCGACTGCGAAATCTGGGGCGGCTGTATCAGGCTGAGCGGGCGTTGCAGCAAAGTCTGCTGCGCTACGAAGCGGTATTTACGAATGCCACCATCGGCATTATCGTCGCCAATCAGGCCGGGCAGATCGTGTCGGCCAACCAGCTTGCCCGGCACCTGTTCGGCTACCCCGACAACGAACTCGTTGGCCTGTCGATCGATCAGCTCGTACCGACCAACGTCGGTCGGTGTCACAAGGAGCTGCGGCAGTCGTTCAACGCCAACCCACAGGTGCGGGCAATGGGGCACAACCGCGACCTGCACGCCCGGCGCAGGGATGGATCAGTGTTTCCGGTCGAAGTCAGCCTCAGCTATTTCAAGAAAGACGATCAGCTATACGCCGTCGCGTACATCATCGACATCACATTCAAGAAAGAAGCCGAAAGCCAGCTGCTGACCCACCGCGACCGGATCGAAAGGCTCAACGCCGAACTCGAACAGAAGGTGATCGACCGGACCCACGCCCTCATGACGACGCTCGAACAGCTGGAACAATCGAAAGACGAACTGGCGAAAGCATTGTCGGCCGAGCGCAGGCTGGGCGAACTGAAATCCCGCTTTGTCTCAATGGCGTCGCACGAGTTTCGCACCCCGCTGACCACCGTGCTGACGTCGGCGACGCTGATCGAAAAGTACCCTGGCCTCGATCAGCAGGACAAACGGCAGAAGCACATTCAGCGCATCCGGGCGTCGGTCGACCATCTCAACGACATTCTCGAAGAATTTTTGTCGGTTGGTCGGCTGGAGGAAGGCAACATTGACGTACGGCCGGTGCGCGTTGAACTGGCCCGGCTCGTCGACGAAGTTATTGGCGATATGCAGGCCCTGCGTAAGCCCGATCAGGTAATTCAGACGGAGATGCACGGCCCGGACTGGATATGGCTCGACGCGTCGCTGCTGCGTAAGGTGATTGTTAATCTGCTGTCCAACGCGATCAAGTATTCGGATGCCGGTTCGGTGATCTGGGTACGGGCAAGCTGGCAGCACGGGCAGCTACAGCTGTCGGTTATCGATCAGGGCGTGGGTATCGCCCCGGCCGATCAGGCACATCTGTTTGAATGGTTTTACCGGGCCAAAAACGCGGGCAACGTACCCGGCACGGGGCTCGGCCTGCACATCGTCGGTCGTTACGTCGACCTGATGGGTGGGCGCGTAAGCCTGCACAGTGAATTGAATCGGGGCACAACCGTCTCGCTGACTCTCCCTTATGAAGAATATCCTGCTGATTGAAGACAACGACGGTATCCGTGAGAACACCGCCGAAATTCTGGAACTGACGGGCTACCACGTCCTGACGGCCGAAAACGGGAAAGTGGGTATCGAAAAAGCACTCGAAACCCGGCCCGACCTGATTATCTGCGATATTATGATGCCGGTGCTGGACGGCTACGGGGTGCTGCACATCGTCAATAAAAATCCGCAACTGGCCGGGATTCCGTTCATTTTCCTGACGGCAAAAACCGAGCGGACCGACTTTCGGCGGGGTATGGAGCTGGGAGCTGACGATTACCTGACCAAACCGTTCGACGAAAGCGAACTGCTCAGTGCGATCGAAGGGCGGCTGAAACGGTTGGAGCAGATGAGCGGTCCGGGCGCTGCGGAGTTGAACCCGTCGGCGGCTGGTCGGCCATCGGCCCCGAACGCCGTAGGGCACATCAGCGCTCTCACTGACCTGATTGCCGATCGGAAGGTGCACACCGTTCGGCGGAAGCAGTACATCTACACCGAAGGCGACGACCCCACCCGGCTGTATTTTCTCAAGGCGGGCAACGTCAAAACGGTACGCGCCAGCCCCGACGGCAAGGAACTGATTACGGCTTTGTACGGGCCCGGCGACTTTTTTGGTTATGTACCCCTGCTCGAAAACACCCCCTACACCGACTCCGCCGTCGCCCTCGAAGCCAGCGAACTCGTCTACATCCCCGAAGACGAGTTTCTGCCACTAGTGACCGATCCGCGTGTGGGTCAGCCACTGCTTCGACTGCTGGCCGGGCACATCAGCGAGCGCGAGACGCAACTGGTAAGCATGGCCTACAACTCACTGCGCCGGCGCGTAGCCGATACGCTGTTACGGCTGCATCACGTTTCCGGTGATGCGCCGTCAGCTGGCCTGATTCAGCTATCGCGCGACGATCTGGCCTCGGTCGTGGGTACGGCTACCGAGTCACTAATCCGGATTCTAAGCGAATTCCGGCAAGACGGCCTTATCGAGCAGACCGGCGGAGCGATTCACGTTCTCCAGCCAGATAAGCTACGCCAGACCCACTGGTAAGGTCAGGCGGGTGCCGTGTAGTCGCGGTCTTCCACCAGATTATCGACGTCGCCGTCTTCATCAGCCAGCAGATCGTCGTGAACGACGTTATCGGTTTCCGGTTCGTTTACTTCGTCTTTTTCTGGGTCCTGATTTGTGTCTGTCATGGCTTGTGTGTTTTGAACTGTGATGTCCTGAACCGTGATGTCCTGAACTGTGATTCGTTTGATTGCTTTGATGGGCTGTGATTAAAGAGAAATCAGGGTAATCCAGAAATCATCGTCAATCATAGTTCAAGATTATGGACTATGATTGCCTTTTTTAATCAGGGTAATCAACTAATCAGACGAATCATGGTTCAGAAATCTTGAACCGCCGGGCGGCCCCGTGTGATTCGTCTGATTTCACTGATAGACTGCGATTCAAAAAAATCAGCGCAATCATCTAATCATAAGAATCACAGTTCAAAAAAATCACAGTTCACCCCCACGCCGTTACCACCAGCGTGCGACGGCCGCCGTGGTCGCGGTGCTCGCCGAGGTAGATACCCTGCCAGGTGCCGAGATTAAGCTGTCCGTTGGTGATCGGTATCGTGACGGCATGACCCAGTAGGGCCGCTTTCAGGTGCGCGGGCATGTCGTCGGGGCCTTCGTAATTGTGTTTGAAATATGGTGCGTTCTCCGGTACGGTGCGGTTGAAAAAGCTTTCAAAATCCTGCCGTACAGTCGGATCGGCATTCTCGTTGATGCTCAGACTGGCCGACGTATGCTGGATAAATACGTGCAGCACCCCGGCCTGAATCTGGTAGAGGTCGGCGAATTCGCGTTCGATAATTCGGGTAATCAGGTGGAAGCCGCGCGGAAAAGCAGGCAGTTGAATCGTTTGCTGGTATACAGCCATAAACGGAAAAGTTACACTGAAAAGGTTGATTATCAGTAAAATGCCGCTTAGTTAATTACGAAGACAGACGCCTGAAAAAATGCCGAATATCGTTGCGTAATCGAACCGGGCAACGGTGGAAACTACGTTGGTCGGGTACGTGATCAAATCAGTTAGCTTCTAAACCACCAACTGCCATGAACCGTTTACTAATCCTCCTCCTGCTGGGGTCGCTGTCGGGTTGCATCGACCACCAAACCCCGCCCAACCCGACGCCCGAACGGCTACGCCCCAAAACGCTCACGCTGGTACTGCCGAATAATCTTGCCAAAGTAAGTACGCTCACTTACGACAGTCAGGGCGCAATCCGTACGATTCGCACATACCAGACTCCCGACAGTACGGTAGCCGAAACTGAACTCAGCACCTTAGACTACGATAACCAGAACCGGCTGACTCAGCTGCGCCGGGAGGTGACCCGCTACCCGCGCGGAAGCCAGCCCAACGCCGTCGAGGTATACCAGTTGTCGTATACGACGGGCAATCAGCTGGGTGGAATTTCGTACGCCAACGGCTTCTCATTGGGTTACAACTACGGGGCAACGGGCAACCAGCCTGTTTCCACCCGGCGAAACTTCTCAACCGGTGGCCTTATCATCACCGGTGGCGACAGCTTTACGTTTACGGGGAGCAACCTGACAACGTACAATACCGCCATCAGCATTGCCGGACATGGCGGACCCGGTAGCCCCCTTAGTGGGCCTACGACGACGTTTACGTACGACAATCGCACGAATCCGTTCTTCGGCAGCTACATTATTCCGAGGCCATACCCCGCCGGTTTCGTAAACCTGACGTTCGGGGTCAGAATGGTCGATACGTACTTTGGTGGTATCGACAATGTGCTCAACCTCAGCGCGAACAACGTGCTGTCGGCGGTGTCGAATTCCGGCACGACCGAAACATATCAGTACCAATACAACACGGCGGGACTGCCTACGCTGCGGACCAAAACGACAGCCGACAATGCCGGTGGCAGCAGCACCACCGAAACGCTGAAAATCGATTACGAAACGTATTGATGAGGTAGTCGCTGACGACTGCGGCCGGATTGTGTAGCCCCGTGTTGGTTACAGAATCCGGTCGTTGTTTTCGCTGACGAACGCGCCCCAGGCTCCCTTCTTGGTCTTTTTGTTCGAGACCAGCGGGATGGCGTTTTCGTGGAAATGATGGCAGACCGCAATCGCCAGGGCGTCGGTGGCATCGAAGAATTTGGGGTGAAGGTCTTCCTTCAGCAGGTGCCCAACCATGTGCGACACCTGATCTTTGGTGGCGTTGCCGTTGCCCGTCACCGACTGCTTGATGCGCCGGGGGGCATACTCAACAATGGGTATGTTGCGCGACAGTGCAGCCGCCATAACCACACCCTGCGCCCGGCCCAGCTTCAGCATAGCCTGCACGTTTTTGCCGAAAAATGGGTCTTCGATCGCCATCTCGTCGGGGTGGTATTCGTCGATCAGCCGCAGGATGGTGTCGAACAGCTTCTGGAGCTTCAGCTGGTAGGTGCTATATTTGTTCAGTTCAACAACGCCGTACTGAATCATACGCATCACCCCGCCTTTGACCGAAATAATCCCGTACCCGGCGATCTGTGTGCCGGGGTCTATTCCCAGAATAATCTTTTCGGGAGTGACAGGGGCTGCTTTTGGATCGACGCGCATTGGTACTTCGTTGAGTGTTTCTGCAAAGTAACGTATTCGACCCAGTTTTGTCGTTTAATCTGTCAAAGAAAATCCAGTTCTGGCTCAAACTAGCCACGTTTTGTTTGCTGCTGGCATACATCGGCTACGTCCTGCTGCGGCAACCGTTCGATTGGGCGCAGGTACAGACGCAGTTCCGGACCGTGCGGCATCCCGAACGATGGGCCGCGCTGCTGCTCCTGCTCGCACCCGTCAACTGGGGCCTCGAAGCCCTGAAATGGCAACTTCTGATCCGCCGGGTCGAACCCATATCCTTCGCCGACGCGTACCGGGCCGTACTGGCCGGCATGACGCTGAGTTTTGCCCTGCCCGCTCAGGTGGGCGATGTGGCGGGGCGGGTGCTGTCGCTGCGGTCGGCGGGGCGGGGGGCAGCCGTGGGCGCGTCGATGGTGGCGGGCGGCATGCAGACCTATGTTACGCTGGTGCTCGGAGCCGGAGCCCTGGCCTGGCACCTGCACCAGGTTCCCGACCGGCAAACCCCGGCGGGCTGGTGGCTGCTGGCGACAGCGGCCGGGCTGTCGGGGCTGGGCGTTGTGTTTGGCCTATGGCGGCAGCGGGTGCTCAACCGGCTGGCCCGCTGGCGTCGGGTGCGCCGATTTGCCCCCTACTGGACCGTAGCCGGTGAGTACACCGACGCTGAAATCGGCCTGGGGCTGGGCGTGGCTACGCTGCGGTACGGTATCTTTGCGTGTCAGTTTTACGTCGCCCTGCGGCTGGTTGGTATTCAGGCTCCGGCTGATGAACTGCTGGCGGGCATCGGGCTGATCTACCTGCTGAAAAATCTGGTGCCGCCCATCAATGTCGTGAGTGATCTGGGCGTTCGTGAAGCGGCCGCGCTCTGGGTCTTTGCTCCGCTCGGCCTGCTGGCTCCCGTGGTGCTGACGGCTACGCTGACGCTCTGGCTGGTCAACGTCCTGACGCCCGTACTGATCGGGCTTGTCTGGGTGTGGCGGCTTAATCTCGTAACTGAATGATCTTTTTTTTGCTGAGTATCAGTGCGCTGTACGCCCTGTTTACCCTCGTGCTCTGGTTGACCTGGCTGCGCATGCCGATCACGAAACCAGCGGCCAGCCAGCCAAACGGTCCCTCGATTACCGTGATCGTGCCGGTGCGCAACGAAGCCGCTACCATCAGCGCGTTGCTGGGCGATCTGGCCCGACAGACGTACCCCGCTTTCGACGTAATTATCGCCGATGATTTCTCTACCGACGATACGCGGCTGCTGGTACGGCAGGCTATGTTTGGCTTCCGACACCCGCTGCACCTGCTTTCGCTGACCGACGAACCGACTGCGTCGCCCAAGAAGCGGGCGATCCGGCAAAGCATCGAGCAGGCGCGGGGCGATTTGATCGTAACGACCGATGGCGACTGCCGCGTTGGCCCCGACTGGCTGGCGACCTTCGCTACGGCCTATCAGCAGACCGGAGCGAAGCTGTTGTCGGGCCCGGTGACGTTTACCCCCGAACGTACGCTGACCGATCACCTGCAAACCGTCGAGTTTGCTAGTCTGATCGGGTCGGGGGCGACGACGATGGCAATGGGTAGGCCAACGATGTGCAACGGAGCCAACCTTTGCTACGAAAAGCGGGTCTTCGAGGAGGTCGGGGGCTTTGCCGGTGTCGACCATCTGGCTTCGGGCGACGACGAGTTGCTGATGCACAAAATTGCCCGGCGGTACCCAAACGGGGTTCGGTTTGTGAAAGCGGCCTCAGCGATTGTGCAGACAGGGCCGCACCGAAACTGGGGGGCGTTTTACCAGCAACGCAGGCGGTGGGCGAGCAAGTGGCGGGCCTACGAATCGTACGGACCAACTGCGCTGGCTGTGTTTATTTTTCTGAGCAACCTGGCCCCGGTGCTCGTATTTTTAGGTTGGCTGCTCGGATTTTTAAACGTTTCAGTACTACTGCTGGTTGTCGGATTGAAGGCCCTGCCGGAGTTTTTGTTTTTACGACAGGTTCTTGTTTTTTTACAAAAAAAATCGTCGGTCCGGGCCATCCCGATTACTCAGCTGGTTTATCCGTTTTACGTTATCTTTTTCGGATTGGCCGCGCAGGGAAAAGGGTACCGCTGGAAAGGCCGGAAGCTTGAATAGGGTTCAAGGTTTATAGTTTAACGTATAAGGTTGACAATGCAACAGATTGTACGGTCGCCGTGTATGTGAATCATGAACCTTAACCGTTAAACTGTAAACCTAAAACCAACCATGGGCTTCTTCCTACATAAGTCGAATTTCCTGCTCAGAACGGTCTATCCTGAGTTTTGGTGGAAGGTAGAAGGTGATGCTGAACCGACGATATACCTGACTTTCGACGACGGGCCCATCCCCGACGTGACCGAGTTTGTGCTCGAACAACTCGATCGTCACGCGGCACAGGCCACGTTCTTCTGCATCGGCGATAATGTTCGTAAGCACCGCGATGTACTGTATCAGGTGCTGGAAGCCGGTCATATGGTCGGTAACCATACATACAATCACCTAAACGGCTGGAAGACCGACGATGAGGTCTATCTGGAAAATATACAATCCTGCCAGGATGAACTTGGTATCGAAACGGCCCTGTTTCGTCCGCCATACGGCCGCATTACCAAGGCCCAGGCTGCCGAGGTGATGGAGCACCATTCCATCGTAATGTGGGATGTGCTGACCGGTGATTTCGACCAGACGCTGCCCGCCGACGTATGCCTGAAAAAGACGATTCAGCACACCGAACCCGGTTCAATTGTCGTGTTCCATGACAGCCTGAAAGCGTGGCCGACGATGCGGTACGTACTGCCCCGTATGTTGACCCACTTCGCCCAGCGGGGCTACTCGTTCCGGGCCGTGCCGCAACCGGTCTACGCCGGTTTCTGATGAACCGACGCGCCCGCCCCGGCGTTGCTTCTGCATGACTTACATTGATACGCACGCACACGTCTACGACGAGCAGTTTGCCGCTGACTCGCCCGACGGTGCCGATGTGATTGGCCGCGCTCTGGCTGCCGGGGTTACGCAGATCTGGATGCCCAACTGCGCCCGTGAAACGATCGCCGGTATGATGGCTCTGGCTGAGCAGTACCCCACCGCCTGCCTGCCCATGATGGGGCTGCACCCCGCCTACGTCAACGAAAGCGTCGATGATGAATTAGCTGCCGTAGAGCAGTGGCTGAATAAACACCCGTTTATCGCGGTCGGGGAGATCGGGCTCGATTTCTACTGGGATATGACCCACGTCGACCGGCAGTTTGCGGCCTTCGATACGCAGTTGCGCTGGGCCGCCGACCGGGGTTTGTTCGTATCGATGCATACGCGTTCCGGGCACGACCGCAACGCGTTTACTGAAGCCGTTGACCTCATCGAAAAGCTGGCCCTGCCCGGCCTGACGGGTATTTTCCATTGCTTTGTCGGTACGCTCGATGAAGCCCGTCGGGCCGTCGATATGGGCTTTAAACTGGGCATTGGGGGCGTCAGTACGTTCAAGAATGGCGGACTCGACGCGGTGTTGCCGCATATCGGGCTGGAACATCTGGTGCTGGAAACCGATGCGCCCTACCTCGCGCCGGTGCCGTATCGGGGCAAGCGCAACGAACCGGCGTATATCCCGCTGATCGCCCAGCGTATCGCCGATCTGAAGCAGCTTCCCCTCGCCGAAGTAGCCCGTCAGACCACCGCCAACGCGGCTGCTTTGCTGGGAAACATGGTGTCGACAGGCGTACAGCAGCTGTAGGCAAACGGGGCCAGCGAATGCAATTGACGGCTAACTCATCTAGGTTGACGCATCAGAAAGTGTGGTCACGTTCTGCGTCAGTTCGGCAAAGAGACGGTTCCAGTCGGCTACGAAACGGGGTAGGCTAAAGTGCGCCTGCGCCAATTTTTGGGCGTTCTGCCCCATGCGGGCCGCTTCGTCCGGATGGTCGATCAGAAACTGCATCCGTTCGGCCAGTACGTCGATCTCGTTGGAGACAAATCCATGCACACCGTTCTGAATGACCGTTGGTAGCTCTGTGGTAGCCAGCGCCACAATCGGCATCCCGATGGTCATGGCTTCGATGACGGCCAGCGGCAAACTGCTGTACCGCATGGGGCTGAACAAAAACCGATAGTCGGCTACCGTCCGGTGAAGGTCGCGGTAATGAATTTCGCCTAGGCCCCGATCGCCAGTGCGTCCATGCCGACGCTCGTCAGTGGGACTCGTTGCCGGAGGATTTCGAAGAGGTCATACCCCGCAATCCGGCCCCGGTGCTGCATATTGTTGATCACGCAGATGCCTTCGGGACGTTGGCCGCTGTAGCGTATGGTCGGGTCGATGGCCACGCTATGTTCGATTACGCGGGTAGGGGCCTCGCCGTTATCCCACATGAGCCGGTTGTAATGCGTTACGTGAACCAGCTGCACACGGGGGTTTTCGGCGGCCGGGTGCAGCGTATGGGTCGGGTGCGGCTCCGGCGTGTTGTGCTCCAGATAGATGCCGGGAACTTCCTGCCGCTGAACCTCCGAGAGAATTTCGTACTGATCGATCTGATAGTTTCTGGGGGTCTGAAAGATGATTAGATCCAGCGGCAGGTCTTTCACCTGATCGGCGGGCACCTCCCGCACGTAGCCGGGCAAAGTCGAGTCTTTCCCCCGGCCACTGTAGCCTTCGGAGCCATCCGATTTTGTGGGTACGTACCAGTTATGTTCGGTCTGCGTAATGGCCGTGAGGTAAGCCCCGTGAATGTGCCAGATTAGAATCGATAGTTTTTTCATCGTTGAAGCAAACGGTTTACTCGTTTGAGTAGTCTAGGTCAGGGCATGGTAAAGGCGTAACGCTTCGCTGGCAACGCGCGCCGGAGTCGCATCCGCTTCCCGGATTACGCGGTGCCGCTGCTCGTTTAGCGGGCCCCACTCAGCGGGGTCGGCGGAGGTGAAAATGACAAGGCTCGGTACGTGGCAGGCTACCGCTACGTGCGACACCCCCGTATCGTTGCTGACCAGCAGGGCCGATTGCCGCAGGACAGCAGCCAGCGACGTCAGGGTTGTCTGACCGGCCAGATCAATGGCCGGGTGGCGCATGTGCTGCTGGACCGTTTGCGTGATTGTCTGCTCCGGCAGGCTACCCGTCAGGACAACCGCAAAGCCCTGATCGGCCAGCTGATCGGCTACCTCGGCGAAGCTGGCTTCGGGCCACCGTCGCCCGGAAATGCCCCCGGCATGGATGCAGACGTAAGGCCGGTCGAGGGTTTGTAAGGCAGCGGGAAGGGCAACAGGAGTCGCTATTTCCGGGAATTCGAGTTCGTAGCCGGTCGAGTCCAGCCCCAGAAACGTCATCAGCTGAACGTGCCGCTTCACTTCATGCGCCTTCTCGGGATAAGGCAACCACAGCGACGGTTCGCCCATGCGCTCTTCCGGCTTGGTTTGGGGGAAATAGCCCGCAACGGCCCCGGCTCCGAACAAACTCAGCATACCGTTGACGAAGGTGCCGTTGCCCTGCATCTGAATCGCCACGTCCCAGTGGCGGGTTTGCATCTGAGCCAGAAACGCTACCGTCCGAACCGGATCAACCACCTGCTCGGGCAAACCCGGCCAACCGGGAAAATCGATGAATTCGTCGAAATAATCGGGAAACAACTGGACAAACTCAGCCGCCCAGGGCAGGCTCAGGAGGGCAATGTGCGCGTCGGGGAAGGCGTGCCGCAACGCCCGAAACGCGGGCACACTGCACAGTAGATCGCCCAGTTTCAACGCCCGAAACACAACGATGCGCCGGGGCGAATAACCAAGATGGTGCGTTAGTTTATCCATGTCAGAACGGAGTCAGTGAGCCCTTACAGATACCAGACGCGGTGTTTGATGGCTCCGTACAAACGCCAGTAAACCGACAGAAAAGGAGAAACGATGGTCACGAGCCCGTTTTTGGGCAACTCACCGATGGGTTGGTTCGCCTGCCGATAAGCCAGCAAACCAGTGGTCAGCAGCAGCCAGCCAACTCCGCCCGCTCTGACCACTGATTTGTTGCCGGCCACGGCTCCACCAAGGGTCATCAGGGCGCTGGCAACGACTCCGTAATAGGCCGTTACCAAAGCCGGATAGTGCGGAATGCGTGCCCGGAACAGGTTGGGATAGCGTTTGTAGAGCAGTGCGTCGTAGCGGTTTTTTCGTTCGTCGCGCAGGGGGGCGTACCAGCGAGCAGGGCGGAGGGGGTGCACCAGTACGGCCTTCGGGCAGGCGTCGATCGGGATGCCCGCCCGCAGAAACGCGAACTGAAGCGCACTGTCTTCGCGCCAGGCGATGTCGAACGCTTCATCGAACCCACCCACATGCTCCAGGGCGGTGCGCCGACAAAAACAGTTCGCCGTGACAAACTCCGCCGTTTCGAGCAGGGCGGTGGTCCGGTCGTGCGCCGTTGGGCGGTTGGGGAGAGGCATTTCGACCCGGCCCGTAACCACCGAAGCACCGGCATCAAACCGCTTTAGCGCGGCCCGTAGCCAGTCTGGTTGCGGAATACAGTCGTCGTCGGTGAAGGCAATGATCGGGCTTCGGGCGGCTCGCCAGCCCCGGTTTCGGGCAGCCGCTGGCCCGCGCCGTTGCGATTGACCAAGATAGCTCAGTTGTAGCGCCCCCTGCCGAGCTAGGTTGCGAACCAGCGCGGCCGTATCGGCGTCATTGCCATCGTCTACCACCACCACCTCAAACTGATCGGTGGGTAATGTTTGCGACCCTAAAGCCGTCAGGCAGCGTTGTAACAGGTCGGGCCGTTGAAAGGTGGGGATGACAACGCTGATGAGCAGGTTATTCATAAATGGGCAAAAATTCTTTGGAC
Source organism: Spirosoma rhododendri (assembly GCF_012849055.1). Lineage (NCBI taxonomy): Bacteria > Pseudomonadati > Bacteroidota > Cytophagia > Cytophagales > Cytophagaceae > Spirosoma > Spirosoma rhododendri. The sequence continues at coordinate 4,042,377 of NZ_CP051677.1, forward strand.
GTCGCTTCACTTTCGCGCGAGAAGGCCGCGCCCGTTTTCACCAGCATAAACGAGCCAATCACCAGCGCATCGAGGGGGGAAGCCCAGAACGACTCGACGGCATCGCGGGGCGAGCAAACCACCGGTTCGCCCTGGGTATTGAACGACGTATTGACCAGTATGGGAATACCCGTCCGGCGCTCAAACGCCTTCAGCAGGGCGTAATAGGGCGGATTTTGCCGGGCATTGACGGTCTGGATGCGGGCCGTACCGTCTGTATGGGTTACGGCGGGAATATCGTCGCGCCGTTCGGGGCGAACCTCGTTTACGAATAGCATGAAAGCGGTCGGTGATCCGGGCGATTGGTGGGCATTGAGGAAATAGCGGTCGGCGGCTTCCTCCAGCACAGCCGGGGCGACGGGGCGGAAGTCCTCGCGATCTTTCAGGTCGTTGAGCCGGGCCTGCATCGAGGCCGGGAACGGGGGAGCCAGGATCGAGCGTGCGCCTAGTGCCCGTGGCCCAAACTCCATTCCCTGCTGAAACCAGCCGATGATATGCCCGTCGGCCAGGTAGGCAGCGACCTCATCGGCCACGTTTGCCAACTGCTGATAAGGCAGCTTCGACCATTGCAAAAACCGCTCGATTTCGTCGTCGGTATAGGCCGGTCCCAGGTAAACGTGTTCCATTTCGTAGGCCCTCTGGTCCGTATTCCGCTGCTGGGCGTCTGCGTACATAGCCGCGCCGAGAGCGGTTCCCGCGTCTCCGGCGGCAGGTTGCACCCAGATGTGCTGGAACGGCCCTTCGTCGCGCAGCCGGGCGTTCATCACGCAGTTGAGCGCCACTCCGCCCGCCATGCACAGAGCCGCGACGCCCGTTTGTTCGTGCAGCCACGAGATAAGGTGCAGCACGGTTTCTTCCAGCACCAGCTGGAGTGAATGAGCAATGTCGAAATGGTCCTGATGAAGTTCGCTGCCTTTGGCGCGGGCGGGGCCAAACCGGGCGACAAAATCGGGCTGCTCAATGGTGTATTGACCGTCATCGCCCAGGTGAATCAGGCTTCGGAAGTAATCGGCGTAAATCGGTTTGCCGAAGGAAGCCAGGGCCATCACTTTGTACTCATCCGACGAGCGCAGAAAGCCCAGATAATGCGTCAGGTCTTCGTACAACAGACCCAGCGAATGCGGGAGGTCTACTTCCCCCAGCAGTGTCAGCTGATTGCCTTCGCCGAGCCAATAGCTAGTAGTGGCTTTTTCGCCCCGCCCGTCGATAACGAGTACGGCGGCTTTAGTGTGCGGGCTGGGCAAAAAGGCGCTGACTGCGTGCGCCAGATGATGATTCACAAACTGCCATTCCCCCTGCGTATCAAGCGTAGCGCCCCGAAACCGCTTCGACAGATGGAGCGGCACGCCATCGACCAGATGGCCGGGTGCGTTTAGAATGGACGATAAAAACAGGCCCTCGTACGGATTTTGCCAGTGTACGGCACCGGTCGACGCTTCGTTCTGCTCCGGCCCGTTGCGGGAATCGCCGGGCCGATGAATGCCTTCGGGTCGTAAGGGAATCTCGATAGTTAGGCTGTCGCGGTGATCGCCCAGTAGAGGCACCGGATCGAACGAATAGGCGATGTGGTCGACATCGGTGAGGGTGATGCCCGCTTTTTTGAGGCAGAAATCAATGGCATTATAGGGCAGCTCCCAGGTCGAGAAGGGAACCGGTCGTTTGCCATGTTTGATGTGCGAAAAGCGTTCCTCTTCGGCGGCTGCCAGCACGACGCCGTCGCGCACCAGCGCAGCTGCCGGGTCGTGAAAAGCGGCATTAATTCCCAGGGTGTACATAACGTTGAGGGTTAAAAAATCAATGGATAGGGGCGGTTGGTTCGTTGCTGACCGTGGACGGTTCGGGTTTCGTCGGGCTACGGTCAGCTACCTCCTGACGCAGGTTTGTTATGGCTTCTACGATTCGGTGCGGTGTGGCCTCCGGGGCAGCGGGTTCGGGAAATCGTTGCAGGAGTACGTTTCGGCTACGCAGATGCCGGGCCACCTCCACATACAAGACTTTGCTGGGCACCATCCAGGGGGTATGCTGCGGATTGGTTTTGGCATAGGCTACCACCACGGGCGTATTCACCGCAGCCGCGATATGAACCGGGCCGGTATTGTTGGAAATCAGCAGCGGGGCCAGGGCAATGAGGCCGCAAAATTCGGGTAAGTCCAGCTGGCCAGCCACGTTGTACGCACCCGTTCCGACCTGTTCCCGAAGCCGCTCCACATAGGCCCACTCCGACCGGCCCCCGTCAGGATTATCTGTAGATTATTGTCCAGAATCAACCGTCGGGCCACTTCGGCGAACTGGTCGGCTGGGTAGCGTCGTTTCTCCTCGCTCACCCCCGCGTGTAGCAGCAGCCAGGGTCGGTTCAGGTCGACACCGGTTTCGATGAGTAACTGGCGGGCGGCTTCGCGGGCACCCGCAGGCAGCGCCAGCGACAGCCGCTCATTCGTTGTGGTGGCCCCGATGGTGCTGACCAGGTCCAGCTGCCGGGTAACCTCGTGGCGGGTAGCCATGAGCACCTCCGGGTCAGGAATCCAGTTGGTCAGCAGCTTGTACGGGTTCTCGCGGCAATAACCCAGCACGCACGGGATCTGGGCCAAATAGCACAGCATCGCCATCGGCAGCGGATTTTGACTTTGGACCGTAAACACGATAGCCGCGTCGAACTGCCGTTGCTGAAGCTGGCTGGCCACGTGAACCAGACTGGACGAATCCGCTGCCTGACTGTCTGATTTAACCCAGGGCACATCGAAGACGATTATGTCGTCGATAGCCGGAATCAGCCGGGCTATGGCTGCACCCGCCGAGGATGTCAGTAAGGTCAGCTGGCAATTCGGGAACGACTCTTTCAGTGCCCCGAAGGCGGGCGTCGTCATGAGCACATCGCCCAGATTGTCGGGGCGGGCGCACAGAATTCGCCACCCGTCGGGCCAGGTTTCTAAGCTTGTCTGGTTCATGGCTGGCTATCGAGTTCAGGAGACAACAAGTTGCCCGGCGGCTTCCAGTAACGAATCTACCTTTATCGTCGGGGTCCGGTATGGGCCGTTGAGCCACTCGGTTTCGTTTCCCCGATCGACCAGAATACTTCGGCAGCCCGCCCGGTTACCCGCTTCCACATCCTGTAAAATATCGCCGATCATCCACGACCCGGCAAGGTCGATATTCAGCTCCAGAGCGGCCCGGTGGAGCATACCGGGCTTAGGCTTTCGACAGTCGCAGGCCAGTGCGTCGGCACCTGTGGTACCCAGCGAATCGTGCGGGCAGTAGTAAAACCCATCGAAGGCGACACCAAACGGGGCGAACAGGTCGGTCAGGCGTTTCCAGACGGCAGACAGGGCGGTTTCGGCAAAGTACCCCCGCGCTACCCCCGACTGATTCGACACCACCACCAGCCGGTACCCCGCCGACTGCATTCGTTGCAGCGCGGGGCCTGCGTCGGGGTAGAGCACGATTTGGTCCGGGTCAACATTGTAGGGAACGTCGACGATCAGCGTGCCGTCTTTATCCAGAAAAACGGCCTTGCTCATAGCTCGTCCTGCATACGCGTTGACGGGGAAAGCTCGGGCAAAACAACCGGCTTACGGCTGGATTCAGACGCGGTCTGGGGCTGATGACCCGTGAAGGGTTGCCCTGTCAGCACCTGTTCGTACAATGTGCTGGTCAGTGTGGCTACGTGCTGCCAGGTATAGTTAGCCTGCACATGCTGAACGGCCTGCTTGCCCAGCAGTGAGCAGAGTGGGGGGTGATACAGCAGCACGGCCAGGATAGCGGCCAGTTCTTTAGGCTGCTTGGGCGGTACCAGAAATCCGGTTTCGTTGTCCAGCACGGTCGATTTGATACCGCCCACCGCCGTGCCAACAACGGGGACACCACAGGCCATAGCTTCGAGGGGCGTAATGCCAAACGGCTCGTACCAGGGCGTCGTGATGAAGACGTCGGCAGCGCTGTAATAATACCGGATATCATCGCGCTCCCGACTGCCGGTAAACAGCACCCAATCGGCAACCCCTTCCTGAACGGCCAGCTGCCGTAATCGACCAATTTCGGGCGTCAGCGTAGCATCGGGCGTACTTGACTCACCGCCCACGATGAGTAGTCGCGCCCGGATACCATACTCCCGATGCAAACAACCCAGTGCCTGAATAACCGTATCGACACCCTTGCGCGGCACCAGACGGCCCAGTTGCAATAGAATGGGTTCGGTTGTGTCCTGGCCAATCAGGAGCCGGGCAAGTGGTTTATCGACGGGGTAAAACTGCTGCGGGTTAAAGCCGTTGGGTATCGTCGCGATACGCAGCGGATTCGCCCGGTACAGCTCCACCAGATCGTCATGGTCCTGCGGGCACAGGGCAACAACAGCGTCGGCCTGTTGGATAATCTGCTGTTCAATCGCTATTCGTTCGGCCGGAAACCGATCGGCTGTTCCCTGACAGCGTTTGCGCACTTCGCCCAACGCATGAAACGTAATCACAAACGGAATCCCCAGCTGCTGCTTGAGCTGGCAGGCTACGTAGCCCGACATAAAGAAGTGGGCGTGAACCAATCGATAAGGCTGGGACTGCTGCTGAAAAAACTGGATCATGCCCTGCGCAAATTCATCCATGTGAGGGAGCAGATCCTCTTTGGCCATCGGTGCCAGGGGCCAGCCTGAATGTGAATCACGCGGATACCTGCCTGCCACTGAACCTGTTGAGGCTGGCTGGGATCGTCCCAGCGCGTAAACACATCAACCTGGTGGCCCAGTCTGGCCAGGCACATTGCCAGTTCGGCGACGGCAATATTTTGACCACCCGCATCAGTACCACCAATGGTTGCCAGCGGAGACGCATGTTCAGAAAGTAAGGCTAGTTTATGGGTCATTAGGGAGAGCTTACTAGACAGTTCGGCTATCCTGCTGCGTCTGGCAGGAGAACCGGTTCTCTGTTTTTCAGCGGGTTAGTTAACTGCTGAACTGGTTCGGTCTGCTTTGGTTGGTATTTGCCCGTCGTCGGGAAAGACATTCAGGTAGAAGTGAGGAAATGGTCAGAAAGCCGGGAAAAGGAGACTGAACCTGTCCATTCTGACAGCGTATGAAGCCGGAATAGCAAACGAAGTTGATGGCTCCGCACCTGACCGTATATACGTTGACGGGTGAATCGGTGGCTGATCCACGCGCATCAGCCTTTTGAGTTGAGGACCAGAACGATGCCTGAGGGTAGGTAGCTTGCCGATGATCGGCCGTGTCGGCGTTATCCGCGTGCTGGTAACCAAATCCTGTTAATCCGCCCGGCGGCACGGCTGTAATCCTTTCCGTAACTTGCGGCCTATGCCGTATAAAACAATCTGCCTGACACCTGCTCAGCCCCGAAAAACGTCATCGTCGACTACACCGCGTTCGGTACTGGTCATCTACACCGGGGGCACCTTCGGGATGGTGTACGACCCCAAAGCCAGCCAGCTGATTCCCTTCGATTTTGAGGACGTGCTCGATCGACTGCCCGAACTGAACCGGCTCGACTTCCAGATCAACATCACGATGTTGAGCGAGATCATCGATTCCTCGAACATGACCCCCGCCATATGGGTCGAGCTGGCAAAACTGATCGAAGCCAACTACGCGCTGTACGATAGCTTCGTTATTCTGCACGGCACCGATACGATGTCGTACACGGCATCGGCGCTTAGTTTTATGCTGCTGGGGCTCAACAAGCCGGTGATCCTGACGGGGGCCCAGCTACCCATCGGGGTTGCCCGCTCCGACGCCCGCGAGAACTTTATCACGGCGCTGGAGATTGCAGCCGCGCAGACTGACGGGCAGCCAATCGTGCCGGAAGTGTGCGTGTACTTCAACTCGCTGCTACTGCGCGGCAACCGCTCGACCAAGCAGGAAAGCGTGCAGTTCAATGCGTTTGCGTCGGAAAACTACCCGCACCTCGCCAATGCCGGTGTCAGTATCGATTACAATCGCCCGTTTATCCGGCCGGTGGACCCCAGCCAGTCGCTTACGCTGCAAACAGCCCTCGACCCGAACGTTGCCATTCTGAAACTGTTTCCGGGTATCACACCAGCCGTAGTAGAAGCCATTGTGCTGAATCCGGCCCTGCGGGGAGTGGTGCTGGAAACGTTCGGCGCGGGCAACGCCACCACTGAGAGCTGGTTTCTGAACAGCCTCAAGACCGCGATCGAGCGCGGCCTGACGATCTTCAACGTGTCGCAGTGCGAAGGTGGACGCGTAACGCAGGGGCAATACCAGACCAGCAAGCGTATGGACGAGCTTGGCGTTGTGAGCGGTGCCGATATCACGACCGAAGCGGCCATTACGAAGCTGATGGTTGTGCTGGGGCAGGAGCACGACCCGGCGCGTGTACGGGCGCGGCTTAGTCAGCCAATTAGCGGAGAAATGAGCGTGTAAGCACTTTTTTTGCGGTAGGGGCTTGACAATAGCCGTTCAGACGTGCATCTTTGCAGTCCCAAACCACACAGAGAGCTGCCGGAGTGGTCGAACGGGTCTGATTCGAAATCAGAAGTACTCGCAAGGGTACCGGGGGTTCGAATCCCTCGCTCTCTGCAAAAAAGGTGTAAAAGCCTTTCTTCTTAACTCAAAAAAGCCCGGTACATAGCTGTACCGGGCTTTTTTTTGCCCAATTGGCCCAGTTATGGTCGATTGCTGATACGGTTGATTTGTCGGCACGACTAGTTTCCAAATATATCCTTTACCGTTACATAAATGCTTTCACCTAACAGCATCATTATATCATATCTTATAGCCGTTTAACAAAACGGTGCGTAGCTGTACGAAAGCGTCTGCTCAGCAGCCAGGCAACATATTCATACCCATACATGATAAACTTCTTCTGGAACAGGTTCGAAAGTGCCGAACACTTGAAATCATCAATGTTGACAGGCCTAACTACGTACTATGCGTACATAAATGGGGACTGGAAACTGATAACCAAATCTCGATTCGACCAAATGGTTGGTGACAGATATTTCTATAAACACGAGGCTGCCAGTTCGCCCCACGAATCTATATACAACCGCAGGCGCTAGAGAGCACACAATCTCTGGAAAACCAGGCCTGTAAATTCGTTGCTATCCGTCGATGCCCCCGAAACGACCGCTGCCAGAAAAAACGAGAGTGAGACGCAGCATCGTGTCATTGGCCCTAAACAAGCTGCTTACTGAATCTGAACGATTGGATAGCGAGGCAATTTTGGAACAACAGATATACGTACCCAGCTATCTGTCACCGGAAAGCTTCCCTAACGACTCACCTCACAAAGGTGAAGGCGCTATATTACTTCGTTTTGTACGCTCTACTGAGTTTAGTGAGTGGTATTTAGATGAAACTCAATTTCTAATCCTCGAAGACGAATGACAATCGGCCACGCTCAGGTATTAGATAAAGTTGTCGAAGGCGTGTAGGAACTGACGACAAAGAATCAATAGATAGCTGAATTGCAGTACACGGTTGGCGCGCTTTTGGGAAAGTCTGAGGGCGTCACTATTCCCCAACTTTCTGATGAAGAGACCACGTTTGAAACCATGTTCTGTCAGTATCGTCAACTCGCGCTGGGTAACCAGCCGTATATGGCACTGCCGAAGCATAGTTCTCAGCGGCTCGTCGCTAGTGAAGTCAGTGGTACTCTGTTAGCCGGATGGCTAATTGGGATTAAAAAGGGTAGTTGATTCAGGTGATTCGAATCCCTTTCTCTCTGCAAAAAAAAGGTGCATAAAAAACTAATTTTCAGTTTTTTATGCACCTTTTTCATTGCTGATAAGTAGCCTGAATATTGTTCTTGGCTGCGACGCGTCGTGTAAGTTGCCTGATTGAAGTTCAGTAATCAGACAATTTACACGACGCCGTTCGGCGGTAATCAATCGTGCTCATAACCAGCGCCTTGCGAAACGGTAGGTCACTAGGCCATAAAATTTGGCCAGTAGGCCAGCTCTGACCGATGATCGGCCGAAGTCAGTATCGTTTCCTGCTCCGTTGGGATCAGTTCGATACCGCAGGGGGCGGGTACGCCCGAGTCAGCCTGTAGGGAATAAACGAGCCTGATACGGCACCCGAGTGTTTCGGCCTGTTCCAGCATATCGAATAGCCGGGTGATGCCAACCAGATAGAAAGCACTCACCAACACCTGACCGTACGACCAGTCAGACGTTCCCCTGTCTGCGCGCTCTCCCCTCGCCACATATTCCTTATACAATTGAAAGCCGTTCATAGGTTAAAAACAGGTTACGTGTAAATACAAGTTAATCAATTATAGAAAGGGGATATAAAAATACTATTAAAGTGGTACGAAAGTAAAAACCGTGCAAAAAAAATATGTTGAGCCAATTGATAGGGATGGGATCAGCCTGATACACGTGTCTGAAAATAGGGCGTAACGAAACGGCCTGTCAGGTTGCTGTATCTGTTTGACGAGTACACAGCAACCTGACAGGCCGTTTTGGCAACAGAAAATGGCGGTGGTAGCAGCGGGTCTGCGCTAGTACCCGGTCCCGGTCTAGTCCGACAGCGGCATTGGCAAATAGACAGAGAAGACGGCTCCCTGACCGGGTTTGCTTTGGGCCGTGATACTGCCGCCGTGGTTGTCGACCACCCGCTGGCAGATGGCTAGTCCCACGCCCGTACCCACGTATTGCTGCTTTCCGTGCAGCCGTTGAAATACCTGAAAGATTCGTTCGGTGTACTTTTCGTCGAAACCGATACCCTGGTCGGTAACCGTAAGGTGGCAGAATCGCGCGGCCGAACTGGTTGGGCGCAGGTGGGGCGGCAGCTCAGACCGTTTGCAGTAGCGAGCCTGTACGGAAACCACCGGCCGCTGACCGGCGGGCGTGAACTTGAGAGCGTTGGAAAGCAGATTCTGGAGTAGCTGACTAAGCTGCGACTCATCGCCGTTGACGACGGGTAGCTCGCCGATGGTCAGCTGGGCATCGCGTTCGGCAATGGTCAGTTCCAGCGTGCGTAACACCTCGGCTACGATTGTCGACAGCGAAACGGGCTCGAATGCCTGCTGCCGGGTGGCGATGCGGGAAAAGGCCAGCAGATCCCGAATGAGATTCGACATCCGGGCACCAGCCGAGCACATTCTATTCAGGTAATCGCGGCCTTCGTCACCCAGGTTGTCACCGAATCGCTCGTCGAGCAGGGTGCTGAACGATTGAATTTTGCGCAACGGCTCCTGTAGGTCGTGCGACGCGACATAAGCAAACTGCTGTAGGTTTTCGTTCGAGCGGAGCAGGTCCTGATTGACGTACGTAAGTTCCTGCGTACGCTCGCTGACCCGCTGTTCCAGCTCGGTAGCCAGTAGTTTGTAGCTGTTTTCACTGGCGGCAAGTGCCTGCCGATCCCGAAGCTGATCGGTAACGTCGGTGGCCATGACCATTACGCCCGTGATGGTATTGTCAGACTCGCGCCACGGCTGGAAAACGAAGTTGAAATACCGATCCTTCCGTACGCCGTCGTTGCTGATGAAGTAGGCGGGTATATCCTGAAGCTGTAGCGTTACCCCCGTACGGAACACCTGCTGCAACCACCCGACGATGGGCTGGTCGTTTAGCTCGGGCAAGGTCGTCAGCAGCGGCTGGCCCAGCGCTTCCCAGCCTAGGCCCCATATGTCGAGCAGGGGCTGGTTGCCCAGTTCAAGAACCAGTGCTTCGCCCTTCAGAATACAAATCGGTGATAGCGACTGCTCGACTACGTTCCGGAAACGGGCTTCGCTTTCCTCCAGCTGCTGGCGGGCCATGACCTGAGCCGTCACGTCGACGGCCATGTTCATGATGGCATAGACTTCGCCGGCCGGGTTACGGAGGGGTTTGTACGTATAGTCGAAGTAGTAGGTGCGCAGTACTCCGCCGACGAGCAAAGTAGCGGGGGCGTTGCGGGCTTCGTAGGATTTGCCGGTTGAAAATACATTATCCAGAATAGCCAGGAAGGATTGTCCGTCCAGTTCCGGCAACGCAGCGATCAGGGGCTTGCCGATGACTGACCGATCCTTACCCCAATAGGTCAGCATGGGGGTGTTGGCGAGTTCGACGCGAAACTCCTGACCCACGTACAGACTGGTGGCTACGGGTGCTTCATCGATCAGGCTGCGAAATTTAAGTTCGCTCGTTGCCAGGGCCTGTTGCGTCTGCTGTTGCAGGCGGATTTCGGCCTGTATCTGCGCTTCGCGCAGCATCAGATCGTGGTTGGCTCTGCGCAGTTCGAGTAAGGTCATCACCTGCCTGGCGAGGGCCTGTAACGCTTGCAGTTGCGAGGGCCTGAGCTGGCGCGGTTCGTTGTCGATTACACACAATGACCCCAGTGCTATGCCTTCCTTGTTCACGATGGGAGCCCCCGCGTAGAAAACGATATTGTGTTCACCGGTCACCAGTGGGTTGTCGCTGAAGCGATCATCCTGCCGGGCGTCCGTCACAATCATCGTTTGGGTGGGCTGCGTGATGGCGTGGGCGCAAAATGAATGCTGAACGGGCGTTTGCGTCAGCGGGAACCCCTGGCGGGATTTGAACCACTGACGGTCCTCGTCGACCAGGGTTATCAACGCGATGGGCATCTGGCAGACTTCGGCGGCCAGTCGGGTAATGTCATCGTACTCCTGCTCGGGTAGCGAATCAAGGACATTGTATTGGTTAAGAGCAGTTAACCGGCCTATTTCGTTGGGTAATTGTAATCGTTCGCTCATTATCGTAGGTCATTCATACAGGGAAACATATAAAGCTAGCGCATGTTTTTTGTTCACGGGCGGGATTGGCTGTCAACCCGGTAGTCGACCGGATCGGGCAGGGGTTACGCCGATGCGAAAGCTGATAATCCGTGCTGTTGGGTTTAACACCGTTGAGCCGCAAACCGCTCTACATCATGATGGATCGGGAGGTTGGGTGTTCTAAATCTATAAACTGTTGGTGTAGCTACACGGTTCAGTGTATACGTCAGAATCGAGAAATGGGGCCTGCATTCTCTGGCAGCCTAAAACACTGCCTTGCCCGGCCTGCGATGCTGTGCATTGATGCTGGCGCACCGACGATCAGCAGCGCTACTATGCCCCCGATCGGGCATGATGGCGGACCGTATTATCAGTTCTTTCTATGACGACTAACCCTAGGCAACAGAAAGACTGTTATTAACGTATATACGTATGTTAGTTAACTCAACGGTAACGGAAAATGGTGGTAAAAGTGGGGAAATTGAAAGGCCCATTTCGTGGCTTTCGGAATCTGGACACTCGGTTCACGTTTGTCGATGGTAGCGTCTGGCGGCAACAGGAGCCCAAGTATTTGTACTTCTACGCCAATATGCCCCGTGCGCGGGTCGTATACGACAATGGGCGGTACGTCCTCGAAGTCGACGGGACCGACGAAACGGTGGAAGTGACCGAAGAACTAGTTCCGCCCCAACCGATGCGCCGTACCCGACGGACCATACGAACAGCGTAAAAAATAGCCCGTTTCATACGGGTAGTGGCCTGAACTGACGTATCTTCGTCGGGACTGAGCCACTGCCCGTATGTCGTTTCGCCACACGGTTCGTCAGCGAACCTACGTTTTTGAAGACCTGAAAACGCTGTTGGCCCGGGCCAGCCCACCCCGGTCGGGCGATGAACTGGCGGGGGTGTCGGCGCAGTCGGCCGAAGAGCGCGTTGCTGCTCAGCTGGCACTGGCCGATCTTCCACTGACCCATTTTCTGTCGGATACCGTTGTCCCCTACGAGCACGACGAAGTCACCCGGCTGATCGTCGACACGCACGACGCATTGGCGTTCGCGCCGGTTCGCCACCTGACCGTCGGCGAGTTGCGCAACTACCTGCTTAGCTACACTACCACGACCGATACGCTGCGGGCATTACACCGGGGGCTGACGCCCGAAATGGTGGCGGCTGTCTCGAAGCTGATGCGTAATCAGGATTTGATTGCCGTCGCCAGCAAATGCGAGATCGTTACGCGGTTTCGTAATACCATCGGGCTGCACGGGCGACTCAGCACCCGGCTCCAGCCCAACCACCCCACCGACGATGCCCGTGGTATTGCCGCCAGTCTGGTCGATGGGCTGCTGTACGGTTCCGGCGACGCGGTTATCGGCATCAACCCCGCCACCGACCACCTGCAAACGACCATCCGGCTGTTGCACCTGCTCGATTCAGTCCGCGAACGTTTCGCCATCCCCACCCAGACCTGCATCCTGAGCCATCTGACTACGACGATTCAGGCCATCGAACAGGGGGCGCCCGTTGATCTGGCGTTTCAGAGTATCGGCGGTACAGAGGGCGTCAATACGTCGTTTGGGGTAAATCTGGTACTACTCCGCGAAGGGTTCGACGCGACCCGGTCGCTGAACCGGGGTACGCTGGGCCAAAACGTAATGTATTTTGAAACAGGGCAGGGGAGTGCGCTGTCGGCCAATGCCCACCACGGTGTCGATCAGCAGACCGTCGAAGCGCGGGCCTATGCCGTTGCGCGGGCGTTCGACCCGCTACTTGTCAATTCGGTCGTCGGGTTTATTGGCCCAGAATATCTCTACGACGGCAAGCAGATTATCCGGGCGGGGCTGGAAGACCATTTCTGCGGGAAACTGCTGGGCCTGCCGATGGGCGTCGACATCTGCTACACCAACCACGCCGAAGCCGATCAGGACGATATGGATACGCTGCTGACGGTGCTTGGTGCGGCCGGGGTAACGTTTATCATGGGTATCCCCGGTGCCGACGACGTAATGCTGCACTACCAGAGCACCAGCTTCCATGACGCCCTCTACCTCCGGCAACAGCTCAACCGACGCCCGGCTCCGGAATTTGAACAGTGGCTGCTGAACATGGGCATTGTCAATGATGCGTTACAACTCCAGCCGGTTCAAACGGGTCATCGGCTTGTAGCATCTCTATCAACGCTTTAAGTTCACAACCTATGGTCACCGGACGCGTACTCACGTTTGTTTTACTACTGGCGGTAATTGCCTGCGAGAAGCGAGTTGGGCCGGAACCCCCCGTCCGACTAACGTTTCAACTTGATAGTAAACTGGGCGATTGTATCATTCTGGAGCCACGTAAATGCTTTTTGGTCCGCCATAACGACAGCGAACGATGGTTATTTATGTACGAAGGTATCGAGGGATTCTCGTACGAACCTGGCTATCGATATACGGTGGAAGTATGGCGTCAAACGTTGCCCAACGAAGGGTACATGGATGCGCTGCCGTACCGATACTCACTAATCCGGGTAATTGATAAAGTGAAGCAATGAACCCGACTACAGTTGCTATTCGATAGCGGCAATCGGTGGTAGGATTTTACAGCCGGAAACGCTGGTGCCAAACCGATTTCCCTGATTCATCACTGGTTGTAAATAACACAACGTTTGACCGTATAAAAGAATGGCCATTGTGATTGATGACACACTAGACCTTATTTTCCTTCAAAAGGCGTTAACTTTTATTAAATTCTCCTACACCGATTATGATGCTCAGTATTTGGCCGGATCTCCCTCATCAGGAAAATTGCTTGAGCGAGTTAGCAAGGAATTAGAACCCTATTACCAAAAAATCAAACCTGATTATAGACTAGTGTTCGGTTCAATAGAGGATGATAATCAGAGTTTTCAAAACCTAAAAATTCATTTAGCCCACATAAACGATTGGAATATGTTAGATATGGGGACAAAGGCTGAAGTTTTGAGGACACTAGCAACACCTTTTAGTATCTCAAAAGCGACTGTTGAACAACTTTCCAACACTGATTAATATAAAATAACTCAACAAGAGGTCATATTGATGAAATTTAGCTATCCTACCTTTGCTATAGCGTTTCTTCTATCAACTACGAGCATAGTGACCTATGCTTGTGGTTGTGTTAGAAATCCAACATGGACACTTAAAGATGAGCTGAATTCTTCAAGTCTGGCTGTCAAGGGTAAAGTCATTAGCGTGACTGACTACATAGCTCCTGAATTTCCTTGGCCTCAAAAGTTATTCAGGCTTGTTATCAAGAATAAGTACAAATCTCCAGTTAACACACCTGATACGGTATCCATTATCACTGGTCAAGATGGAGCTGACTGTGGATACGCCTTCAAAATCGGTAAAGAATATATTGTATACGCTACTAACTGGGAGCAAAAGGACACTATCAGAAAAGTGATAAAAGAAAGTATACTAGATATGTTTTACACTAGCATTTGTACTTTGACAAAAGAAACAAACCGGAAAGAATTAGTTAGATTAAATCGATTGACTCACTGAATAGGATTCACACCATTTCATTTTAAGGGGCATAATGAGCGGAATAAATATTCTTAACTGATTCACATAACATACGTGTAGTTCTAAAACGCTTCCGGGAAAAACACAGGTAACTGCACAGTCGAATTAATGTAACGTACATAACCAGAAAATGCGCGGCAACTATCTACCATTGGTGTTTTATCTCAGCTTTGCGCTGTCGGGGTATGCTCAAAGTAGCAATGAGGCTGACTCCGTTGCCGCCAAGCCTGTCGTCTACTATGCTGAAAGCTACGATACATTACAGGCAGTGCGTCAACTCTTTGCTGCCAAACGCGACGGTGCCGGGTATGCGGTTAACGTGGGCCTGTTGACCGTCGGCGTGGCGGGCGTGTTTGTGATACCGACTGTGGCGCTCGTTAATCTTGTTAGTGGCCTTGTCGGGACAAAACCTGATCCGGGCAGGATTGCTTCGTTTACGTTACAACTAGCATCCCCCGGCTTGCTGATTACCACCTTCGGACTCGTCAAACGGATTCGCTACAACCGAAAACGGGAGGAAGCCGTTTTACTAGCTTATGAACAGGGGCAACCGTTGCCACCCGCCATACTGCGTTCGCTGACGAAACAGTACCGACGCACACACAGGTGATGGGTCGCCCCGGCGGGCATGAAGCGGCACCGGTTTCTCAAGAAAATCCGATAAACGCTCAACTGCCACCGACCATTGGCCGGGCTGGCTCTGGCGTAGCTTTGACGCATTGCTAACAGATCAAAACGCAATCGTCAGGCCATGCAGGATCAAACCCTTATCCATCAGCTCTATCAGGATTTCAACGCCCGGCACATCGATGCCGTCCTGGCTCATATGCATACCGATGTGGCCTGGCCCAACGGGTGGGAAGGCGGGTATGTGGCGGGTCATGATGAAGTGCGGGCCTATTGGCTTCGTCAGTGGAAACAGATCGACCCGACGGTGGAGCCGCTTGCCTTTGCAGTACGGCCAGACGGTCGGGTTGCAGTTACGGTTCGTCAGCTTATCCGTGATCTGACTGGTCAGGTTATAAGCGATGAGCAACTGAGCCACGTATATCACTTCGAGGATGGAAAGATACGCTCGATGGTGATCGAGCGTTGACCGCGTATCGTCAGTGTAGGCTATCGGGGCATTGACCAGAATCGAGTACCTTTATCCCACACACGCCGTCGCTGCCGAAAATACCCGGCTCGCAGGCGACAGCACTGATAACAGGGAGTGATGAGCGAACCCAGCGAATACCCCGACGGCTCTGATGCCTGGGCGTTTCTGCGTACCCACACAGCCGCCCGTATCGCGCAGGGCCGCGCCGGGAACAGCCTGCCTACCCGCGCCCTGCTCGACTTTCAGCTCGACCACGCCCGCGCCCGCGATGCCGTTCACGCTACGCTCGACACCCGTACGCTCCTTGCCGCTCTCGCCCAAAACAACCTCGACGCGCTCCACCTGACCAGCCGCGCCCCCGACCGAATTACCTACCTCAAACGCCCCGATCTGGGGCGGCAGTTAAGTGATGCGTCGCAGGCGGAGCTGCACCACCGAGATCAGGAAGCAACACTGGTGATTGTTGTTGCCGATGGCCTGTCGGCGACGGCAGTGCAGCAGCACGCCCTGCCGGTGGTGCTGGGGCTGGCGGCCGGGGCCAGAAGCCGGGGGTGGTCGCTGGCACCCGTCTGCGTGGTGGAGCAGGGGCGCGTGGCTATCGGCGATGCCATCGGTAATGCGTTCGGGGCCAGTTTGCTGGTGGTGCTGATTGGTGAACGGCCGGGGCTATCGTCGCCCGACAGCCTGGGCGCGTACCTGACCTACCAGCCCCGCCCCGGCCTGACCGACGAGTCGCGTAACTGCGTGTCGAATATCCGGCCGGAAGGTTTTCCTGCCGAGGCTGCCGTTGGGAAACTGCTGTGGCTGCTCGATCAGATGCACACCCGCCAACTATCCGGTGTGCATCTGAAAGATGAAATGCCTACGTCAGCACTGCCGCAAACGTCTTTCCCGGCTTTGCCCGTACAAACCCCCGAAACTCCAGATTGAGGAGCAGAGCCGCCAGCCGGTTCATCGGGATCTGCGTTTGCCAGCTAAGCTCATCAACGTGCATATCGGTATGTTTCCGCAGCAGGGCCAGTACCTGACTTTCTTCGTTGGTCAGGTCGAGCGGCAGGGGCGGGGGGGTGTGGGTCATTGGCAATACGCCCGCCGATTGCTCCCAGTTCATTGCACTGATCAGGTCGCTGGGGCTCGTGTAAATCTGCGCTTTGTGCTCGCGGATGAGTTTGTTACAACCCGCCGAGAAAGTCTGGCTTAGCTGGCCCGGCACGGCAAATACGTCGCGGTGGTAGTTGTTGGCGTATTCGGCCGTGATGAGCGCGCCCCCTTTCGCGGCTGCTTCGACCACCACGACGGCGTCGCTGATGCCAGCGATGATGCGGTTGCGGGCGGGAAACAGGTGTGGATTGGGTTTGGTCCCCGGCGGACTTTCAGTGAGCAGTCCACCCAGACCAAGCATATCCTGCGCCGTTTTCTGGTGCACATTCGGGTAGATGATATCAAGGCCACTCGCCATTACCCCCACGGTGGGCGCGTTGTGAATCAGGCTGGCGCGGTGGGCGGCAATGTCGATCCCATAGGCCAGTCCGCTGATGATGTTGACACCCAGCGGGGCCAGTGCTTCGACGAGTTCGCCCGTTATTCGTCGCCCGTAGTCTGTCGCCTGTCGCGTGCCAACAACTCCGATTGTGCGATTCGCGTTGAGCGAGCCACCCCCTTGCCAATACAGCAGGGCGGGGGCGTCGTACAGCCCTTTCAGACGGGTGGGGTAGTCGGCGTCGGTGTAAAACAGGGCCGTAGCCCGCATGGCGTCGAGCCGTTTGACGACGGCTTCGGCTTCGCGCTGAACGTCGGCCCGGAGTAAAGCGCGGACCGTAACCTCGCCGATGCCGGGAATACGAAGGAGTCGGGCCGGGGGCGTAGTGAACACACTGGCTGGGGAGCCGCAATAGCTGACGAGCTGCCGAAGCAGGATGCTGCCGACGCCCGGAACAAGCGTCAGCGCAATGGATGAATGAAGGTCGGTGGGCACAGAAACGGTGTTAATGTGCCCAAACTACGAAGTTTTTGGATATAGCCGTGTGGTTGGGGGCTGACCTCACCCCCGGCCCCTCTCCTAAAACAGGAGAGGGGTGCATCTGGCGGCACCGTAGCCTTCGACTATTTTTCTAGCGTCTGCTATGCGACGGGTATAAAACAAAAGATTGTTGGTCGTTTACATCTCCCCTCTCCTGTTTTAGGAGAGGGGCCGGGGGTGAGGTCTCCTGGGGCCGGGGGTGAGGTCGCCCCCCAAATAATAGCAGTCCGGTAATAGTTTGGTTACATTGGGGTAATCTGCAAATTGTTTCTTTGTAGAATCGTTTTAATCTACATTTAACGAACATGCGCGTCTCTATCGCTCTATCATCTACCGTACTGCTTTCCCTCTTTGCGCTGGCAGCCTGCAACACGCCCGACAGCAACAATCCGACTACGCAGCCCACATCGGACATTGTCCTGAAAAATCAGTCGGTAACGCCCGTACTGGCTAAGAAAATGTCGGGCTTCGAGAACCTGGAAATGTACTCGCTCATCAGCAGCGACGACCAACTGGCGCAGTCGCCAAGCTATATCTTCGGTGGTTCGGCCGACGGTGAAGGTATCCTGAAAAATACCGACGGTACTTACACGATGCTCGTCAACAACGAAGACAACTTCGCTGTGTCGCGCCTGACGTTCGACAAAACCTTTAAGCCCGTCAAAGGTGAGTACATCCTCAACTCCGACGGCGCGCAGTGGCGGCTTTGCTCGGCGACGATGGTTACGCCCGAAGAGCACGGCTTTGGCCCTACGTTTCTGACCTGCGGTGAAAGCGGACAGGAGTCGCGTACCCACGCAGTGAACCCACGGGGCGACGTTGGCTCGGCGAGTATGTCGAAAGAAGTGGCCGGTCTGGGTCGGTGGAGCGCGGAAAACGCGGTTCCCCTGCCAAAAACAGCGTTCTCTGGCAAAACGGTGATTGTAATCGGCGACGACGATTCGGATACCTACGGCGGTCAGCTGGCCATGTACGTGTCGGGCACGGTGGGTGATCTGGACAACGGTACGCTCTATATGATGAAGCGCACCGACGGCAACCAGAAAGAAATGGACATGAAAGTCGGGACGAAGTACCCGGTTGAGTTTGCCAAAATCGACAACCATAAGACCCTGACGGGCGCGCAGATCAACGCGAAAGTCAATGATCTGAAAGCACTGAAGTTTGGTCGGGTAGAAGACGTCGATTACGGCAAAGGCAGCGATGCCGCCAACGGTCGGAACGTGTATTTCACCGTAACGGGACAGAATAACACTGGTACGAACGCCGACTATTCGCGCTCGAAATACGGCCGGATCTACAAAGTTACGCTGGACGCCAACGACCCTACGAAAGGTTCGCTGGAGGTGCTGCTCGACGGCGACGATCGCTCGGGTGTAGCCAAAACCTTCCAGGACCCCGACAACATCACGATTACGGAGAACTACGCTTACATTCAGGAAGACCCGAACGGCTACGGCGACGAAACCCACGATGCTTACCTGTATCAATACAACCTGAAAAGCGGTGAGCTGAAGCCAGTGCTGGTGATTGACCACCGCCGGACCGAAACCGACGCGGCTAAATACAACGTCGGTGGTATGTCGAGCAAAGGGTCGTGGGAAATCAGCGGCATGATCGACATCTCGGACGCTATCGGTGTACCCAATACGTTCTCGGTCGGTATGCAGTCGCACACCTGGATCGACGACAAATACAAAGGCGTCGACGGCGGAGCCAAGCGTAATATCAGCGACAATTCTGCCCGTCAGGGTAGCCAGATCGTCATTATCAAGGGCTTACCCCGGTAAAATTTTTTAAACACAGAGTCACAGAGATTTACCACGGCGCATAAACGCTGTGATTTGTCTCTGTGACTCTGTGTTTACCCCCAAACAACTGCAAATCATGCTTGCTCAGCCAACCGTTCCCATGCCAGTACCCCGACTCACCCGGCTTAGCCCGTGGTGGCTGATCTGCGCGGTGTCGGCGGTCGGGTTGATGCTTGGGGTGTACGGCCTGTCAAAACCGCCGGTGCTGACACCCCTGCAACAGGTGCATCAGCAGTACGTAGCCGACCTTGCCCGGCTCGATTCGGCGGTGCAGCAACTTAAACAGGGTATCGATAGTCGACAGTCGGAAGCCACACTCCGGCAGCGGTTATTTACGGCCCGGCTGGCGTGGAAGCGGGTCGAATTTCTGGCCGAACTCTACAATCCCGAAACGGCGAAAAGCATCAACGGAGCCAACCTGCCCGAAGTCGATGAGGTCGACAAAAAGGTGGAGCAGCCCGAAGGCTTGCAGGTCATTGAAGCGGGGCTGTTTCCCCATGACCCGGCCAATCAGGCCGAACTGGTCCAGCAAGCGGCCATGCTTGTATCGAACGTAGGGCGGCTGGGCAAAGTGGCTGCTACGAACGAAATGACCGACAGCCATGTGTTCGATGCGATGCGGCTGGACGTGTTTCGGGTTATCTCGCTGGGCATTACCGGCTTCGATGCACCCCTGGCTCATACCTCGATTCCGGAAGCAGCGGAAGCCCTCGAAAGCCTGCGTCGGCACCTGACTTTCTACGATCTGCGCAACCGCGACGAAGCGCTGAGCCTCCAGCTCGACCGGGCTTTTACCGACGCTATCGCCCAGCTTCGGCAATCGCCCGATTTTAACCAGTTCGACCGGCTGACGTTCATCGCCAAACGCGCTAATCCGCTCAGCAGCCTCCTGCTCGACGCCCAGCAATCGCTCGATATCCCGGTGTTTCGCGAAAATCGCTTGTTGTCGCCCTCGGCCCGGACGCTCAATGACCCCGACGCCTTCGACCCGGCTTATTTCGTCAGCAGCACCGACGACCGACCCACTACCGAACGGGTCGAATTGGGTAAACTACTGTTTTTCGATCCGGTTTTGTCGGGTAACGGGCAGCGTACCTGTGCCACCTGTCACCAGCCCGACCGCGCCTTTACCGATGGCGAAACGAAAAGTCTGGCAGTTGGCAGCGGCTCCGCAGCCCGCAACGCCCCGACGCTCCTCAATGCGGCTCTACAAGCTTCACAGTTTATGGATTCGCGGGTGGTATATCTGGAAGATCAGGCGGGCGACGTGATTGCCAACAAAACGGAGATGCACGGTTCGCTGACGACGGCGGTGCAGACTATGCAGCAGCAGGCTCATTACCGGCAGTTGTTTGCAAAGGCTTATTCCGCCGGCGTGACCGAACAAACCGTCAAGAATGCACTGGCCAGTTACGTGCGGTCGCTGTCGGAAATGGATTCCCGCGTCGACAAGCACCTGCGCGGGCAGGCCGTTGCCCTGACGCCCGCCGAGCAGCAGGGCTTCAATCTGTTTATGGGCAAAGGGCAGTGCGCGACCTGCCATTTCTTCCCGCTCTTCAACGGCACCGTTCCCCCGGCCTACGCCAAAACGGAAAGCGAAGTACTCGGCACCCCCGCTACTGCCGCCAACAAAACGCTCGACACCGACCTCGGCCGGTTTCGCACGACAGACATGGCCGAGCACCGCTACGCGTTCAAGACGCCGACCGTCAGGCACAGTGCCCGAACGGCCCCGTACATGCACAACGGCGTGTACCGTACGCTCGAAGAAGTCATTGATTTCTACAATCGGGGTGGCGGACAGGGGCTGGGCTTCAACCTCCCCAACCAAACCCTCCCGCCCTATAGCCTGCACCTGACCCGTTCGGAACAGGCTGCCCTCGTCGCGTTTTTAAAGGCGTTGTAACGGGAATCTGTGCGTCATATCGGGTTGGTGTTTCGGAGCTGACACCATCGATTCGCTCCTTACTCATCCTCGTCTTCTTCGGCGGGTTTGTTAGGGTCGGGTGGATCGAGACTGATGCGCATTTGCTCCAGAAACGACTTCAATTCGCGGAGTTTTCCCAGAAAGCGGGCGTTTTCGTGGCGTTGCTGTTCGCGCTTTTTCAACTCCTCGCGCGCTCCCGCCAGTGTAAATCCCTTATCCTTGGTAAGCGTCAGGATCTCGCGTAGCAGGGCAATATCGGTAGGGGTATAGACCCGGTCACCGGACTTATTTTTTCTGGGTTGTAACGACGGAAATTCCTTTTCGTAGAAGCGAAGCGTCGGCGCGGTGACGCCCAGCATATCCGATACTTCCCGGATACCGTAATACATCTTCTCCGGTTGTTCCATAGTTGGGTTAGGTAAGCACCTGAAAAAACCGCAAGATTCTCTGTAAATTTGCGACTCAATTCATTTGTTTATTAAGCGGTACTTGTACTGTGGCAACAGGTCATCGAATCGACCGAGTCAGCACCCACGCTGACAGCCTTCGGCTGACCCTATTCATACTATGACTTCTTCCGAAATACGTCGGCATTTTCTCGACTTCTTCCAGTCCAAGCAGCACCTGATCGTTTCGTCGGCCCCGCTGGTCGCTAAAAACGACCCCACGCTCATGTTCAACAACTCGGGCATGGCGCAGTTCAAGGATTTCTTTCTGGGTAACGGAACACCCCCGGCCAAACGTGTTGCCGACACGCAGAAATGTCTGCGCGTGTCGGGTAAGCACAACGACCTGGAAGACGTAGGCTTCGACACCTACCACCACACCATGTTCGAGATGCTGGGCAACTGGTCGTTTGGCGATTACTTCAAGAAAGAAGCCATTCACTGGGCGTGGGAACTGCTGACGGAGGTGTACGGCCTGCCGAAAGACCGGCTGTATGTATCAGTATTCGAGGGCGACCAGAAAGACAACGTGCCCTTCGATCAGGAAGCGTTCGACCTGTGGGAGCCCATCGTCGGCAAAGACCGGATTATTTACGGCAACAAGAAAGACAACTTCTGGGAGATGGGCGATACGGGGCCGTGCGGTCCCTGCTCGGAAATCCACGTCGACCTGCGCTCACCCGAGGAAGTAGCGCAGAAGCCCGGCAAGGAACTCGTCAACGCCGACCATCCGCAGGTCGTTGAAATCTGGAACCTCGTGTTCATGCAGTTCAACCGCAAGGCCGACGGTTCGCTGGAGCCGCTGCCCGCCCGGCACGTCGATACGGGCATGGGTTTCGAGCGGTTGTGCATGGCCATTCAGGGCAAAAAATCGAACTACGACACCGACGTATTTTCGGGTACGATTCACGTCATCGAAGAACTGTCGGGTAAACAATACACGGCTGGCACCGACATGGGCGACGTCGCTATGCGTGTCATCGCCGACCACATCCGGGCCGTCTCGTTTGCCATTGCCGACGGGCTAGTGCCGAGCAACAGCAAGGCGGGTTACGTAATCCGCCGGATCCTGCGTCGGGCTATCCGCTACGGCTATTCGTACCTGAACCTGACCGAGCCGTTCATGACCAAGCTGGTGCCGACGCTCGCGATCCAGTTTGCCGAGGTATTCCCCGAACTGAACGCCCAGCGCGATTTCGTTGCGACGGTGATCCGCGAAGAAGAAATCGCCTTCCTACGTACGCTTGGCACGGGTCTGGGTCGGCTGGATCAGATCGTCAGCGACACGAAAGCAACGGGTAGCGACGCCATTGCTGGCGAAACGGTCTTTGAACTAAACGACACCTTCGGCTTCCCCGCCGACCTGACCGCCCTGATCGCCCGCGAGAAAGGGCTGGGTATCGATGAAGAAGGGTTTCAAAAGGCGTTGCAGGAGCAGAAAACCCGTTCCCGCAAAGATGCCGCGTCGTCGGCTGGCGACTGGATCGACCTGACCGATATGGACAATCGGGTTGAGTTTGTCGGTTACGATCAACCCGCCGATTACGCCCATGTGGTGAAGTATCGCAAGATTCAGAATAAGCAGGGCACGCAGGTGCAGGTTGTGCTCGACAAGACGCCGTTCTACGCGGAGTCGGGTGGGCAGATTGGCGATACCGGTACGCTGACGTTCACGGCGGGCGGTATTGTAACGGGTAAGCTGGTGGTGCTGGACACGAAGAAGGAAAACGACCTCGTTATTCATCTGGTTGAGAATGTTGCTAACATCGACGACCTGCTGACCGACGCTGATTCGGTGTACGCCGAAATCGATACGACGCGCCGGGCGCAGATTGCCGCTAACCACTCGGCGACGCACCTGTTGCATGCGGCCCTACGCGACGTACTGGGTACGCACGTGGCGCAGAAAGGGTCATACGTCGGTCCCGACGCCCTGCGCTTCGACTTCTCGCACTTTTCGAAAGTAACCGATGAGCAACTGGCCGAAGTCGAGCGGATTGTAAACGAGAAAGTTCGCGAAGACATTCCGCTCGATGAGCAGCGTAACGTACCCATTGCGCAGGCGAAAGACATGGGCGCTACGGCCCTGTTCGGAGAGAAATACGGCGACTTCGTCCGGGTTATTACCTTCGACCCCAGCTACTCGGTCGAACTCTGTGGCGGCACGCACGTCTACCGGACGGGGCATATCGGTCTGTTCAAGTTCACCGCTGAAGGTTCGGTATCGACGGGCGTTCGGCGCGTCGAAGCCAAGACTGCGCTGGGTGCCGAAACGCTGGTCAACGAGCAGATGGCGATTGTAACGGAACTGAAGGACGTTCTGAAAGCACCGAAGGACGTGGTGAAAGCCGTGCAGGATTTGCTAACCGAGCGCAGCGCGTTGCAGAAGCAGATCGAGGCCCTGCAAAACGAGAAAGTGCAGCAGATCAAAAACAGCCTGCTTGATAAAGTGACGCCATCCAACGGGCACATGGTGCTGGTCGAGCGCGTCGACGTACCATCGGCGGATGCGTTGAAACAACTGGCCTACGATCTCAAAGCCAAAATCGACAACCTCGCGCTGGTGCTGGGTGCCGACATCAACGGCAAGCCCCAACTGGCCGTCATGCTGCCCGATTCACTGATTCAGGACCGCAAGCTGAACGCTGGTCAGGTGGTGAAAGAACTGGCTAAAAACATCAAAGGCGGGGGTGGTGGCCAACCCTTCTTCGCGACCGCCGGTGGCTCCGATTCGTCGGGGCTGGATGCGGCTCTGGTGCAGGGGAAAGAACTGCTTTTGTGAGTTGTAGCGTTAGCGAGTTGATATAATTGAAACGTGCAATGGCAACTATCGAACTGGTGTTACCCGAACAACAGCTGTCAGCGCTGGAACAGAAAGCGCGGGCAGCCAATCTGACGGTTGATGAACTGCTGAAGGAGATGATTAGTGCAGCGCTTGCGCAGCCGTCAGCTACTGAGCAGGCGATGAATTACGTACTGACAAAAAATAAGTCACTATACGAGCGACTCGCTTAATGGTTTTTCTATCGCTTGAGGAGACGTTTCTGTTGCATGAGCGTATTATTCAACAGTCAGGTGGAAGCTCTGGAGTTCGCAATCGAGCCGATGTAGAATCGGCTCTTTTACAGCCTTTTGCTACATTCGACGGGCAGGAACTGTATCCTACCCTTGTTGAAAAAGCGGCACTAGCAGGGTATCTTCTCATTTGCAACCATCCGTTCATGGATGGGAATAAGCGTATCGGGCATGCTGTGATGGAGGTAATCCTGGTGTTGAACGGGTTTGAATTAGTGGCCGACGTCGATGAACAGGAGAACATAATTCTGCGAGTGGCTGAAGGTATGTTGACTCGACAACAATTCACTGACTGGGTGAATTCGATGGTTGTCAGGCTGTAAACAGTTAGCGTCCCGATTTGCGCAGGCAGGTCGGGGCGCTCTTTTTTGGGTAAAACCGTATATTGTCCTAAAATCAAGCTGGTCATCTACGCATGTTTCCGCAACTAGTCACGTATTTTCACGACAAGCCTGTTAAGCGGGCATACGTGTTTGGCTCCGTCGCGAGGGGAGAGCAAACAGACGGTAGCGACGTGGACATTCTGGTGGAACTCGATTATGCGGGTGGTGCTGATTTTTACCAGTTTCTAACCATGCAGGAGCAACTGTCTGAACTACTTGACAGGCCTGTCGATCTGGTTAGCGCAAATGGTCTATCGCCGTTTATCAAGCCGTTCATCGACCGCGAAAAGCAGCTGATTTATGAAAGAGTCGCTTAGCGACAGGGCACGGCTGCTTCATATCCTTCAGGCGATTACATACGTTGACGAGTTCCTTGAGGGATAGTGTTGTGGGATACTGCCGTGAATAAACGTAAGCCGCTTAAGCGAGTAGTTGACCGATTGCTGGCTGATTCTTCGACGCGGGACGAATAATCCGGCGCTAGCCAACTCTACAACTTCTACAACATAGCATTACCGTTGGCTCAAGCGTTGTTAGCGAAAACGGCCGGATTGCGACGAATGGAATCGAACATCAATCTCTTGATTCCAATGAAATCTATCCTACTCGTTGGCCTGACAGTGGCCGGTTTGTTGAGCCTGAATAGTTGCCAGAAAGGTGGGGACACCGCCAAGCCCGCAGAGAACCCGGTTACGAGTTTTATGACGTCTGAAACGACCATTACGACCGACACCCGCACGTCGGGGCCCTGGGAACTCGGTATTGTGCTGAGCGCGTCGACGGCCGGAAAAATTACGCAGGTGGGCAGTCGAATGGTCGATCCCGGTAACTACCGAATCATTATCTGGGACAACGACACCAAACAGATTCTGCGGCAGAAAACCATTTCCCAAACAGCCCCCAACACGCTGACGATGGGGGACATTGAATCGCTGGCTGTTGCGGCCAACAAGAAGCTGATGGTCAGTATTAACAATCAGGCCGATGGGGTGACTAAAAAGTACAACTACGCCCACAAAGGGAGTAGTCTTGAGTTCATGCCATTCACAAAAGGAAACATTCTGGTCTACAATTCGGCCTATCGGCAGACCGGTACGGCTACCTTCCCCGACCAGACGATTAACGTGAAATACGAAATGTACGGCTTCCCGGAAATCACGTTCATCGCAGACTAGGAATAAAGAGTGAAAGAGTGAAAGAGTGAAAGAGCGAAAGCTGCTTACGCCAGTACGCGCGCTCTTTTTCGCTCTTTGTACTGCTGACCGATCAGCAGGATCGTCAGGCCCGTCAGCACGCAGGCCAGCATGGTGCCGACCATCGGTAGGGCGGTGCCGTTGTGCAGGGCGCTGACGGTTCCCGATGCGACGGCCCCGAATGCCATGCGGAAGCTGCCCATCAGCGCAGCCGCGCTACCTGCGTGCCGCTCAAACGGGGCCATCGACAGGGCCGACGCGTTGGGCGAGATCAAGCCCTGCCCGCAGAGGAATAGAAAAATCATAGCGATCAGACCGTACACGCCGAACCAGCCAGCCCACACGCCCAGCACCAGCAGAATGCCCATGAGCGTCTGGTAGAGCATCGCTGCGTAAACGAGCTGCTCGCTACTGAAACGCTTCAGCAGGACGTGATTCAGCTGATTGGGAGCCAGTATGGCGATGGCTATAAACGAGAAAATCCAGCCGTACTGCTGCGCGCTGACGTGGTAGATGTTCATCATCACGTCGGGCGAACCGGCGATGTAAGCAAACGGGGCCGAGGTCGCGATGCCACCCGCCAGCGCGTAGGTTAGAAACTGCGGCTGACGCAACACCGTAAAAAAGCTGCCCATCACCGCCTGCGGACGCAGCGACAACGACGCATCGGCCGGGCGACCGTCGGGCAGCAGGTAGTGAATAGCCAGTAGCATCAACACCGTGATTCCCGCCAGAATCAGGAAGATCGAATGCCAGCCGAGCGCGACCGTGGCATAGCCGCCTACGGTCGGGGCAATCATCGGTGAAACGGCAATGACCAGCGTGAGCAGTGAGAACACCGACGCAATTTTACCGACCGGAAACAAATCGCGGACGAGGGCCTGAGCCGCTACCAGCCCCACGCAGCCACCCAGTGCCTGCAACAGCCGCATTCCGATCAGCACCTCGATCGAACCCGCCGTCGCGCAGCCGAACGTGGCCAGCAGATACACCGCCAAACCCGCGTACAGCGGCTTCTTTCGACCAAACCGGTCGATGAGCGGGCCGTACAGCAACTGCCCGAAGGCAATCCCGATAAAGTACGACGTAAGCGAAAGTTGCACCTGTGACACAGACGTACGCAGGTCGCGGGCGATGGCCGGGAACGCCGGCAAATACATATCGATGGAAAACGGTCCGATAGTGGAGAGTGCCCCCAGAATCAGGATCACGACGAAATACTGTCGGCGCGTCATACGAAAAAAGCACTGTGGTTGCTAAACCTACAGTTGTACTGGATTGATCGTTCCCGACAAACGGATTAGTTGACTACCAGTTGGTTGATTCGCAGCTAAGGTCAATTTTTCCCGGTGATCGGACTATGAAGCTACACCCAGTAACTAAACTTCTTCTTGGTGAAGATCGACTTGGGAATTATCGCGTGAACGCCCAGCGTCTGATCGACTACCTGACTGACTTCCAGATCGACGCCCGTGCTGGCAATCGAGAGGGCTTCATTGAAGGTAAAACCCAGTTCGTCTTTAATGAACGTGACGGCTTCGGTCAGCGCGTTTTTCATCGCTTTGTTCAGGTCTTTATCCAGCCCGACGGCGATAAAATGCGTGGGTGTTTCGGCGCGGGGCATGGTCAGCTTCTTCCCCTTGTGCACGATGAATTTGGCCGTCAGCGTCACCGCCGTTTCAATCGCCACTCCGCTGACTTCGCCGTTGCCCTGCGCCCCGTTGCCGTCGCCGGTGGTGAACAGACCGCCCGGC
Source organism: Spirosoma rhododendri (assembly GCF_012849055.1). NCBI lineage: Bacteria > Pseudomonadati > Bacteroidota > Cytophagia > Cytophagales > Cytophagaceae > Spirosoma > Spirosoma rhododendri. The sequence goes on from NZ_CP051677.1 coordinate 4,070,351, forward strand.
ACCGATACGGGCAGGTACAGCGTCGTGCCTTTCGTCAGGTGCTTGATGTCGAGGTTGCCGCCGAAGAACGCGGGCGGTATCGAACTGACCCGGCCCTGCTCGGGCGGGGGCGACAGGGCCATCACGCCCATAAACGGCTTCAGCGGAATCTCGATGCCTTCCCGGAAGGTCGCGGTCCGGCGTTTGGCGTCGTAGCGGTACACAAACGATTCGCGGGTGGTCACGGCGTCGGGAATGCCGCCCCCGCCGGGCCACACGCTATTTACCCCGAAGTCGGCGGGTAGCGTCAGGTCGAGGATGCGCAGTTCGAGCGAGTCGCCCGGTTCGGCCCCGTCGATGTAGATTGGTCCCGTCAGCATGTGCCCCCGGATGCCCGACGGCTCCGGCTTCACGTTTTTCATGATTGCGATCACCTCCTGCGCGTGGGCGTCGATGGGCAGGTTGTTTTTCGTGTAAAATGCTTCGGGATCAGTGCGGCTCACCCCCGACGGGTTGACCGTCTGAATTTCCACCACGTCACCGTCTTTCACCCGCGCCACTGGTGGCACGTCGGCTCCGAAATAGCCGTACACCATATTTTCGGGCAAGGAACGAACGACGTGGTCGGGCTTGATGCGGACGGGGGCTGACGCGGGGCTGGCCAGCAGATCAGTTGCCTGTCCGGTCAGGGCAGCGGTCGAGAGGGCCACGCTGCCTTGCGCTGTTCGGCGCAGGAAACTACGTCGGGATGAGGTCATACGGTCGTATTCGTTTGTCGTGAAGAACTGGCTAAAGCTACGCACCAATGACCGAAACTGAAACCGGCAGTAAGGCGAAAAGCCGACGACGATAGCCGGAAATGGCCCGTTGCCAGGGTCAGGAGTGGGCCGTATCAACTGGCACGGTTGGGACATACGGGTCGGAACAGGGAGTACTGATTTGCTGTTGTCGGTCCATGCGTACGAAAAAGAATGTGTTCGTCATCATCGGTAGTGCCAGCCAGAACTCCTCGAACCGGCGACTTGTCGACCGAATCGCGGAGTTGACCACCGATCAGCTGGAACTGACAATTTTTGAAGAACTGCACAAAATACCGCCGTTTGATCCAGTGTATGCGTTCGAGAATACGCCGTCGGAGGTCCTGGCTTTTCGCGATGCCGTCGAACAGGCTGATGCCGTGCTGTTCTGCACGCCCGAATACATTTTCAGCATCCCCAGCCGACTAAAAAACGCGCTCGAATGGTGCGTAGCGACCATAATTTTCGACGGTAAACCCACGGGCCTGATCACCGCATCGGCCAACGGCGAACTGGGGCACAAGGAGCTGTATCTGATCATGGAAACCTTCACACCCCGCCTGTCCGACGAAACGAATCTGCTCATTCAGGCGATCAAAGGCAAAATCGACCGGGCTGGTACCATCACCGATGCGGCTACTGAAACGGCCGTTCAGCAATTCGCCCGCGCCTTCGTCGCGTTAGTCAATGCCGCCCCATACGCTGCCTAGCCGGGTCGCCCGTCAACTTATCCGCTGCGGGGTGAACCCAACCGCCCGCCGACGCTGTTCGCCTGAACAAGCGTATTTACGTTTACTTTTTATACGATTATGACGACAACCAACATTCTGCATACGGGCCAGGCCAAATCAGTCGGCGGGCGCGATGGTCAGGTGACGTCCAACGACAATAACCTGAATCTGGAACTTACCCTGCCTAAGTCACTCGGCGGACGTGCCCGCGAGGGAGCCACCAACCCCGAGCAACTGTTTGCCGCCGGGTATTCGGCCTGCTTCGGCGGGGCGCTGGGTTTCCACCTCCGGGCCGCCAAATTGACGCCCGACGAAATTGCAGTCGATTCGACGGTCGATATGTTTTTGAACGAGGAGAAGCTACCAACGCTGACCGTGTCGATGCACGTAAACCTGCCGGGTCTGACGCAGGAGCAGGCGGAGGATATGGTCGCAAAAGCGCACGAAAGCTGCCCGTACTCACGCGCGACACGGGGTAATATCGACGTAAATATCACCGTCACGACTGATCCGGTCTAGTCGCTCCCGGTGCGGCATTGGTCATCCAAAAAACCCCGCGCGTATCGAGTACGCACGGGGTTTTTTGGATGCACTGATCCGGCCGAACGAAACTGGTTCGCAGTGTGCCAGCGGCCGGTCAATGACAAAAACTGACCCCCAGTGCCCAGCTCATTTTTCAAAAAATACGATCAATAGACCGACCTTGTTCGTTAAACTACCTAATACCATCGGTCTATAGTTGCATGCAGAATCAACGTTGCTGGATTTATTACCTTCTTCTTTTCTCTATTTTCACCGCTTTCGGATCGGTGCGGGCGCAGGACACGGCCACTGTGCCGTTGGCCGGGCAGCGCATTCCCGACACGCTGCTTTTCAAAATTCAGAAAGCCCAGTCGATCGTTACGGAGATCAAATCGGCGGGGAAGCGGGGCTATGGCATTGCCCGGATACGCACCGGGCTGGCGAACGTGAACACCAACGTGGCCCCCATCCTGACCGATGTCAAGCTGCACAAAAAGTCGATCGACGCGAAGAGTCTGGCCAACTACCGGCTCATCCTAACCGACGCGCAGGGAAAACTCACGACCTGGCAAACTTCCCTGTCCAGATCAAACAACGACCTCCAGAGTCAGCTCGACCAGCTGCTGGCGCTGAGCAGCGATTCGCTGCTGACAGTGACCAGCAACGACACCACGGCCCGGCTACTGTACCGCGATCAGCTGGTTAGCCTCAAGCTTCAATTGCAGGAGTCGGGCACGCAGACTACCGCCCGGCTGGATACCGTCAGCCGATTGCTGGCCGACGTGTCGGGGGCGTCGCTGGGCGTCAATGACCTGCAAGCGACATTGAACGAGCAGTTGCAGCAGTCGACCGTAAACGTGTTCGAGCAGGAATCGCCGTACCTGTGGCGCGCTCCTGTGTGGCCAAACACCAGTAATCAGCAGGCCATCGTCCGGTCGACGTACCAGGGGCAGCAAAAAATTCTGACGTACTTTCTGGCATCGACCTGGGACGACCGGGTGCTACTCTACCTGCTGACGATTGGCTTCTTCGTGTGGGTGTTTACCAATTTCCGGACGTACAAGGCTCGCTCGGGGAGTGAGGATCTTGGCACGCTACAGCTCACCAATCTTCGGCCGGTGCCGGTCGTTGCCTCGCTGATCGTCCTGTTCAACCTGATTCCGCTGTTCGAGCCGGGTTCGCCGTCGTTTTACATTGAACTCACCCAGTTTTTGCTGTTGCTGGCGCTGACGGTTCATCTGTGGCCCCGATTGAGCAAACCCGACCTGCGGCTGTGGCTGCTGAACGCGGCTCTCTATGTGCTGCTGATTCTGACAAACAGCCTGTCCAGCAACGCGCTCATTGTCAGACTGTGGCTTATTGGGTTGAACGTGCTGTTTCTGTACATCGGCTATCACTACGCCAGCCACCTGCAACGTAACTCCGTCAGCACGCGCATCATCCGGCCGGTTACGAAGCTGTTTTTCGTCCTGCACGTGCTGGCGATCCTGCTCAACATCATCGGTCGGATCAGCCTGGCGAAAACGTTCAGTATCACGGCCGTTGTAGGGCTGGTGCAGATTACCGGTCTGGCCGTACTGATCGAGATTGTGCTGGAAGCCCTTGATCTGCAAATGCGAATCAGTGCGCGGTCGCAGGGGATTTTCTCACGGGTAAACGTCGATCACACCCGCCGTTCCGCCAAAAAAGTGCTGGTCTTTCTGGCCGTTGCGCTGTGGTTTCTGGTCTTTTTCATCAACCTGGGCATCGCCGACGGCGTGTTTGACTTTATCGGCGACGTGCTGAGCAGAACCCGTACATTCGGCAGTGTCACGTTTAGCCTGGGCAATATCCTTTCGTTTGTCATCATCCTGTACCTGTCGAGTCTGCTCCAGAAAAATATCGGCTTATTTTTCGGCGAAAGCCGGGTACCCACCGCCGACGGGCAAATCGATCAGGTCAGTTCGGTGCTGGCCCTGATCCGGCTGGCCATCATCATCGGCGGTGTGTTGCTGGCCGTCGTGGCATCGGGCGTGTCGGTCGATAAGTTTACGGTGGTGCTGGGGGCATTGAGCGTCGGTATTGGTCTGGGTATGCAAAACATCGTGTCCAACTTCGTGTCGGGCATCATCCTGATCTTCGAGAAGCCGTTCCGCATCGGCGACTATATCGAACTGGCCGACAGGAAAGGTCGAATTCTGGACATCGGCATTCGATCCAGCAAGATGCTCACCGGGCAGGGGGCCGAGGTTATCATCCCCAACGGCGATCTGTTGTCGAACCGGCTGGTCAACTGGTCATCGCGGGGGACGTACCTGAAAACGGAGTTTACCCTGAAAGTAGGGGGCGACACCGACATGCAGCAACTCCGGACGATCGCTCAGGAAATCGCCAGTAAGCTTGACGACTCACCGCAACAAATGCCGCCCGACGTCGTCGTGACGGGTATCGGTGCCGATTCGATCGATCTGAAAATCGTTGCCTGGATTCGGAGCATTTCCAGCGAAGCCAGCCTGAAAAGCGACTTCCTGCAACAACTGGTCGGGCGTCTCCGCGACGCTGGTATCCGGCTGCTGTAAGGCTAGTTTCGTGGGGTAGTAGACTAACCCCCCGGCCCCAGCCCCCTGAGAGGTCCTGTTTGGGGAACGATTTCAGGATCCTAGAATCGCCTTTTTTGTCATCCCGACGCAGGAGGGATCTTCGGTAGGAGCAAATAAAGCCGCCTACTACCGAAGATCCCTCCTGCGTCGGGATGACAAAAAAGGCCATTTTGGCTCGTAAAATGCTGCCTCAAGCAACCTCTAAAAGAGAGAAATTCATTCGCGGAGTGCTCCCCCTTCAGGGGTGGGGGTATGGGAGGTTTGGCGGCAAGTTAGCCGCGCCTGACAGAGAGATGGGTTACTAATTTGCTGCCGGGGCGGCTGTTTTCAGCCGGTGGTTGATCAGCGTATCGGCCAGCTTGTCGAGCGTGCTGGCGCAGTTGGTGGCCGTGATCTTGCCCACCTCAAGTAAAGCCTTCATGTTTTTAGGCGTCGCGTTATCCATTGCCATATCGGCATCGCCCAGATCTGATGGCTGAATCCGGATGTACTGTTCGGGGTGCTTCACGGCCTCGTACATCTTGGCCAGGTGGTAATCGGTCACTTCAGCGGCTCCCGACATCATAATGTCGATCACGGGCCGAACCCAGCCAATTGATCCCCAGTCTTTAGCCACCTTGTAGGGATACGGCTCGGCTTCGCTGCCCGTTCCGAGCGATACAATCAGCAGGTCTTTGGCCGTGAGTTTGGGGTACATATTGCGTACTTCCGAATAGGCACACAACGACGGATTGTTGGCGAACACACCACCGTCGATCAGCGGGTAGCCCACCTCATCGAGGGAGTGAACCATGGCCGTTTCGAAGTAAGTAGGAGCCGCCGACGTAGCCCGCGCTACGTCGCGCACGTAGAAATCGTGGGAGTTGCCGCGCTTTCTAGCGTCGTTCTGATTGAAAAAATGGGTGCGCCGACGGCGGATGTCGTAGGACGTGATGAGGCAGGGGCGGAGTAGTTCGCTCAGTTTGGTGTTGCCCAGAAACCGTCTCAGGGCGCGTTCCAACTGCGCAGCATCGTGTTTTTCATCGAGCACCCCATCGGCCGACTGAACCTTTTTCCAGACTGGAATCTCGAAAATTTCGTCGCCGTGTTCGAGGTAGAGGTTTACTGCCTGTTGAGCCGAGAAGCGGGGCCGGTCCGGCTGTTTTGAATCAGGACAGAGGTATAGACTCGTCAGGATTCCGCCCGTCGACGTACCGGCGATGAAATCGAAAAAGTCAGCGATGCGGGGCGTGTCCGAAAACTGCTGCTGTAGGTCTGTATTCTGGGCTATTTTTTTAGCTAGTTTTTCTTCCAGCGTGACCAGTACCTGGCCGGGAATGATGCCGCGAATACCTCCGCCGTCGATAGAAAGGATAGTGTACATGTTCAGGATAGTTTTTGGTTTGACTGACCGGACCGGCCGTTTCTTAGTCGGGAAACGGCCGGTCTGAGCCAACGAAAATCCAGTACTGAACAAACTTAGTAAAGCGGAAAAACACGCTTTTGAGTAAACGGCAGTTATGTGCTGGTCAGTTGGTTAGCTGATCCGGGTTAGCGCCTGCCGAATTTGACGAAGCCACCAGCGTTGACAAGCAGGAAATGAGCGGTATAACCCCGGTCGACAAGAAACTGATAACTAGCATCGAGGCTTAGACCCGCTGTTGGCGTGATCGCATATTGCAGCCCGGCTTTAGGCCCGAGAATTAGATTGGAGTCATTGCCGCGATATGACGATGTTTTGCCAGCTGTGGTGTACTCATTTTTGTACCAACTGTGATAGACGCCGATTTCAGCGCCGATGTATGGTTGCAGGGCAGATTTCACCGTGAAAAAATACTCCACCTGTCCGGTTCCAGAGAGAGCCGAACCTCTGTTGGAAGACGATACTCCGCCGTATTGATACGAACTGCTTCGGGTAAAATAGCGGGTGTTCAGGCCAATCGCCAGATTGGGTTTGACGAAGTACCGGAGGGTAGCTCCGGGCCCCCACACCCCATCGCTGGGGGATGTGCCTCTAGCTGTTGGGATTAGCCGACCGCCGGTAACGTTAATCTGAAATTGCGCATACGAACTGGTCGAAAGCAGCGTGAAGAGAACCGCAGTAATTGCAATCAGGTTGAAAATTATACGCATGGTGTAAAAGGTTGATAGAGTGCCTATTGGTGGGAGTGAGAAGTAAGGACATTCGTTGGCTCACCAATGAAAATATAGTAACTGGTTGCGGTCGAGATACTTAAACGGTTTTCAAAACCTTCTAGGTATGCGAAATCACCTGTCGAGGTGCAGCGTATCCCGTGTTTGTTGGTACGACAGGATCAGGTCGTTTTTCGTGGTGTCGTATGTCAACTTGAAATGGGTTCCGTAGAAAGTCGGGGTATTGTTGATCGGGGAGTTTTCTGGCGTCGTGAAGCGTTTTTGTTTGTTGTCGTTTGTTGTGGCGAAACCGCTGATGTATTGTTTGGAAAAAAACTTCCGCTCAACGAACGGGAACCACCGAAAGCTGGTGAACAGCGACACCTCGGAACCGCCTGTAGCCGTGGTTGCATTGCCACGACCGTATTCTCGGTAAAGCGTACTGCCGTTTATCCTGACCGATCTTGACGGCTCAAACTCGCCCACTATGAAAGCAAGTCCCAGAATGCCAATCGTGCTGAATAAGCAGCTTAATCCGAATAAAATGACCAGCAGAACGCTGGAGAAAATCAAACTGACTTTGTTTTTTTTCGAAGTGCCCAGCCAGAGCAATACACAAATAGCCAGATAAAAAAGCCCCAGGAAAACACAGTCAATGGCATCAGACGAGGTCGAAACGTTTGTGAAAAGTGCCAGGCTAACAAATGCAAGTGTGCCGACCGACACACGCGCCAGCATTTTTTGCCGGTCAGGGCGATTCCTATTCACTTTGACCAGTATCATGCCGATTATCGGATTCGCCACCAGCGAGAACAACGCGATAATAAAAATTGCCTCCATAAACCGACTGCTTTAAACGAATACTGTTGATCTGACAAGCTATGCATTAGCGGCTTTGCAGCGTTACTGTCAGATCAGGAACCGGCCCCAGCACCGTTTCCAGCCGGAGCGTAGCCGTTACGGATTTGCCGGGAGTATCTGATAGAAGCATGACGAGCAAATCAAGGGTTTCGCCCCGTTTCAGTCGCCGGGGGAAGGGCGGTAGCTTCACCCGGAATTGATCGCCCGCCGGGCCGCTTAACTCCACCGCCACCAGCTCGACGGCGTCGCCCCGGTTGGTGATCCGAACGGTTTGCGGTTTGTCGGGGATGAGGTCGGTTAGGGTGGTTTTGTCGGCGGAAAGGCTTAGCGATTGGGGAGACGCGTAACTGATCGGGCGCAGTTGAATCTGCCGGTAATAAACCTCGGCCCCTTCCGACTGAAGCTGAATCTTGCCGCGTGTCGTCTGCTGGTGAATCGCCGGGCGGTAGGTGTTGAACAACCGGTTGACTACATAACCGTTGATAATATAGACCGCATCGGCCCCGCGCGTAATCAGCTCGACGGTGTTCCACTGCCCGTGCGGACGCTCAAAATTTCCCGATCGATACACGCGTCCACTACCAACGGCGTCGGCATTGCGCCGTAAGGGAGCGTCGAACGCGTACTGATCCAGCACTTTTCCGCGCACGGTTACCGGCTGCATCGGGAACTCCGCCGACCCTGCGCCAACCCCGAAGAAGTCGCCGATTTCGCCCTCCTGAATCTGGAGTTCGCTGCTGCGAAGCCAGCAATTATAAGCAAACGAGTACGGGCCGGTGGCATGGTAAAGCAGCCCCGCATCGCGCCGGGTACTGTCGCTGGGGTACCACTTTTTCGTGCCCCAGCGGACATCCAGTCGCAGGTGATAGTTGTCGTATTCATGCCAGGTACTGATCCCACCCCAGAGTTGTCCCGATGCCCGAATAGCCCCATCGGCCACGGTGAATACGTGCAGCGGGTCGTTGTTCAGGCCATAGGGGGGCTGGTTGGTACCCTCCGGCTGCCGCAGGTACATATCCCAGCCCGCCAGACTTTTTCCGTTGAATAGGGAGGTCCATCGTCCGGCGGGCAGTGATTGGGTCCATGCGAGTTGCGATAGGCTGATGAACAGCAGGCTGCATGCGATGCGACCGATAAACCGGAAAGACATATGTATGTGTGTTGGTGCAGCAAGATACTACGTGTCATAGCCTGTTTCCACTGCCGGTCGACCGTATACGAAATTTTATTGAGTGACTACTTGACAGCGATAATTAGAACGCTTACTATTGCGGTGTACTATTTATCTAATACACTATAACAATGATTGTACTGGATGATGTCGCGTTTGGCTACAGCCGCAAAAAGCCGTTGTATGCCGGGCTGAACCTGACGCTAAGGCCGGGTTCGGTGTATGGGTTGCTGGGACCGAATGGGGCCGGAAAGTCGACGCTGCTGCGGCTGTTGTCGGGGCTGCTCTATCCACAGCGTGGCCAGATCAGGGTAGGGGAACGGGTGCCGGGCGACCGACAGCCTGCGTTCCTGGAAGAGCTGTTTCTGGTGCCGGAGGAGTTTTACCTGCCGCCCGTTCGCATTCGGCAGTTTGTCGAGAGCAACGCGCGCTTTTATCCGGGCTTCAGCCATGAGCAGATGAATCATTACCTGCGCGAGTTTGGTCTGGCCGATACGCAGAAACTGAACGAACTGTCGTACGGCCAGAAAAAGAAGGTGCTGATCGGCTTTGGGCTGGCTACCAATACGGCCCTGCTGCTCATGGACGAACCCACTAACGGACTCGATATTCCGTCGAAGAGTCAGTTTCGGCGGTTGGTGGCGGGGGCGGTCGATGAGCGCCGGACGGTCGTGATTTCGACCCATCAGGTGCGCGACCTCGAAGCCCTGATCGACCCGGTCATTATCCTGGCCGAGCGCGATAGTCGGATGACGGTGGCCCTGCAAGCCAGCGTCGAAGAGATTACGGCGCGGCTGTGGTTCGGTATGTTGCCGACGCTGGACACACATCGGCCCATCCTGTTTTCGGAGCGGGCTGTGGGCGGTTATGCCGTGGTGGCCGAGAACCCCACCGGCGAACCCAGCCGACTTGATCTGGAACGCCTGTTCAACGCCGTTCAGGCCGATCCTGCCCGTATCCGCACGTTGTTCGCATCATCTTCAACCGTTGCTGTTCTATGAATCAGACCTTTTCCCTGAGCCGCTTCGGTCGGCTCCTGCGCACGTATTTTGTAGAAAACCGGAACGTTCTGCTGGCCAATGTCGCGGTACTATTTGTGGGGCTGGCTGGACTGGCTTTCCTCATATATTCTAGCTTTCCCTGGTCCATTCCACGCACTCGCGCTATGCTCCTGTTTTTTGCCGGTGGGGTAGCCTGGTATGTATTTACTGTTCAACAAATCACCTTATTAAATGAGAAAGAACGGGCAATTACGTATTTGCTGCGTCCCGCATCGAAACTAGAAAAGTGGGCGCAACTCGTATTGGTTTCCGGGCTAGGATTCATCATAGCGTACACACTGTTGTTTACCGTAATTGATACGGTTGGAGTCTGGTACGTCAACCATCGAGAATGGAAGCCTGAACAACTGAAAGATTTGCTTGATCGATCAACGATAAAGCCGTGGTTTGAACCGAGTCAATTGCGCGAGATACCCCCAATGCTCTGGGTTGACGCACTTTTGTTACATCCAGTGGCACTGGCACTGGCCTTACTGATTCGCCGGTACACATTACCCCTGATTCCGGTAATTCTATTCTTTGCGCTGATTCTCGTAATACTGATTAATCATCAATTGCTGAGCGGTATGATTGATTCTGTGAAAGAGGTGTCAGCGTCCCCCTTTGACAAAATGTCTGTTTTGCGGACGAGTGACGATTGGAAGACGGTAGCACTGCCTCAACCTGTTGGTGATGCAATCCGCTACGGGGTCGGTGCGTTGGTGATGCTTTTGTTGTATGTAATGGCCTTTTTCCGGCTGAAAGAACGGGAGGTGTGAGTATGGAATTTCGTGATAAACAAGCCATTTACCTGCAAATCGCCGAGTACGTCAGCGAGCAGGTACTGCTGGGCCGCTGGAACGCGGGCGACCGCATACCGTCGGTGCGCGAACTGGCGGCCGAACTGGAAGTAAACCCAAACACTGTGATGCGGACCTACGAATTTTTGAGTCAACAGGGCGTGATCGCTAATAAGCGCGGCATTGGCTACTTCCCCGCCGACGACGCGACCGACAAAATCCGGTCGTTTCGGCGCGAGCAGTTTCTGGCGAACGACCTGCCTATTTTCTTTAAAAACCTGACACTGCTCGGTATCGACCTGCGCGAAATCGAACAGCGGTACGAACAGTTTGCTGCTATGCAATCAACTCCACAAACCCCCGTTCAGCCATGAAAACAAGCTATTATCTGCTGATTGCTGCGATTCTGATTACCCTGACGGGTATGGTCACTACGGACGTACTGTTAAAGCGGGAATACGAGAAAATTGATTGGAGCAACCCGTATCAGTTTTTCGCCCGGCGCCCCCTGCCTGCGGCTAAACATATTGTGATTGAGGGGACACAGAGCCGGGATATTCTTGTCGAAACGGGTCCGCAGGCGCAGGCCCTTGTTGCACCCGAAGATAGTTTGTTCTTTAGTTTCCGAATGCAGCACGACACATTACATGTTTCATTCAACCCGGATACGGCAGATCATCAGCGACCAATTCAAACCGTCTGGAATAGTAGGTTGACAGGCTTGGTACTTCGGCTACCTGCGTTTGTCAGCGTGAATGGAATTAACACCCGGCTAACCATACAGGACCGGACGCAGCCTACGCTTGATGTGTCATTACAGAACAGTGTTCTGTTTGCAAATAAACTGACCGCTTCTCCTTCACTCCGGTTAACCGAAACACAGAACAGTTTTGCCATACTAAGAAGCGGAAGCTATAAAGCAGTGGAAGTGACTGTTCAGGATTCGAGCGAAATTCATCTGGACGGCACGCGCATTGATGCTTTTACCTCGACACTGTCAGACCGGGCCGAAGTGAGATTGACCGGGCAGGCAAACCGCTGGGTAAAGCGAAATCCGTAATCGGCCAAGTAGTTCTACTTGTTTTGTAGATATATACGCCGAATAATAAGCAGTCTGTTGATAATCAGTAGTATAGGGCGAAATTTGTGTCTCCTCTAACCACTGACTATCATGAATACTCCTGCTACATTAACCGATCATTCGGCCAGAATGGGGCCTGAGCCACCGATGTTTCAACGATTGAGTGCGGTTGAAATATTCGTGAAAACCACCGTTGGTACGGTGCTGTTTCTGGGCTGGCTGCTGCTGTTTATCTTCGGTATGAGTCTGAAAGCCGACGATTATCGTGGCCAGATTTTCAAAAACGAACACTTAGATCTGAGCTACCTATTGCTGTACGCCACGACCTTTACACCAACCAATGTAGCTGTACTGGCGTCGCTGGCCGGGGTGCTGGGTGGATTCGCCAGTAATCTGGCGGCCAGTAACCAGTTCCGCTATGTTCGTCCGGCCACGCTCGACCCTAATTCCGACGACTTCAAAAGCTATCTGTACATGACCGAAAGTCCGCTGGTGTCGATGCTGCGGGGGTTTATCACGTACCTGATTTTCATTGCCGGGTCGTACCTGACCAACTTTACCACCTCGGTCGATCCGCGCGACACGGCCAGTTTTGTTGGGCTGACGGCTTCGTCGTACTTCAAATTTGCGGTGTCGGTGTCACTGCTGGCGTATCTGGCGGGCTACGATCCGTCGCGGATGAAAGGCCTTATCAACTCCATCAATCTGGTTCGGAAAGACCCAACTCCCGTTACGCCCACGACGACGATCACGCACCAGACAACCGAGAGCGTGCAGGTAGCCAAGACGCCGGGCGATCCGGCACGGAATGGACAGTCGACGATCCGTTGACGGGAACACACTGCTACTAAATGAAGAACGTCCGGTTCCGCCCTTGTCGATAAGACTGGCTGGAACCGGACGTGTTTGTTAGAAGCGGTGGGTACTAAAACGCCAGAATGGTTTAAAACAGCAGGCGCAGTACGGTAGCAGTGAATACGACGGACGTTACAATGACGAAAATCCAGGCGCCCAGGCTAACCAGATCAATTGAGGTGTTGCGAATGGTTATCATTTCTTTTTTGTGTTACGGTAACTGTAAGACAAGAATAGTGCTAAAAAGTAACACGGCAATGAGTGTATTTCTAGAATTAATATTGATTTAATGATTTTTACCTGAGTAATTCTACGTACGTCGGGGTTAGTGGATGAAATAGACAGTTACATTGGTCATGCAACAAGTGGCCCGGTACGGTTTCTAATCGGTGAGAATCCTGCAACGGTGCCCACGCGGTCTTTTGCTGTCGAACTAGCTAACCAGTATTACAGATACGAAGACCGCCCATCCCGAAATCAGTCCGCCGACAAACAGGTAGGTTGAGTCGTCGGCCGGACGGTTGTAGCTTGCAGCTTATTTAGCTCATTACGCACTTCATGATGCACTTTCGTTCTGCATTACTGGCGTCGGGTCTGTTGCTGACGCAACTGGCGCTGGCCAAACCCAAAACGCCCCTCGTTTACGACATCAACCTCAACGACCGCGCCGACGATCAGTTTAAGGTCACGCTGCACGTCGACGGCCTGACGCCTGATAACGCCATCTACCAGTTTGCGTCGACGGCCCCCGGTACGTATCAGATCATGGACATTGGCCGGTACGTTCGGTCGTTCAAGGCGTTCGACGCGAAAGGGCGCGAACTAAAAACCGAAGCTGTATCGACTAATCAGTGGAAACTCGATCAGCCGCAGAAAGTGCGCACGATTCAGTACAGCATCGCCGAAACCTGGGATACACCCGTCAAGGAGCACCATCCGTACAACATGTGCGGCACGTCGATCGAGAAAGACCACGCGCTCATCAACGGGCAGGGGGTGTTTGGCTACCCAACCGGTATGCAGGACGCACCCATCGAGGTGAAGATTGCCCGCCCGGCGGAGTGGGAGGTGGGTACCGCGCTGGACAAAACGGTGTCGGGCACGTTCCTGGCCGATAACTACGACCGTATCGTCGACTCGCCGATCCTGCTGGGTAAGCTGACCAAAGCCAGCACGACGGTGGCCGGGGCACAGGTCGATATGTACACCTACTCGAAAACCGATCAGGTAACCTCGCAGCAACTGCTCGATAATATGAAGTCGATGCTGACGGCTGCCGGGCAGTTTCTGAAGCAGTTGCCGGTGAAACGCTACACGTTCCTGTACCACTTCGAAGACCAGAGCTGGGGCGCGTGGGAGCATTCGTACAGCTCGGAGTACGTGCTGAAAGAAGCACCCTACTCGCAGCAGCTGGCCGATGAGGTGACGTCGATTGCGGCCCACGAGTTTTTCCACGTCGTGACGCCCCTCAACATCCACAGCGAGATTATTCAGCAGTTCAACTTCGTAACGCCCACGCCCTCGGAGCACCTGTGGCTGTATGAAGGCGTAACCGAATGGGCCAGCAAAGCCATGCAGCTACGCGGTGGCCTGATGGATTTACCAACCTACCTGGGCGAGATGACCCAGAAGATCGGGCAGGACAAAAGCTACGACAGCACGTACAGCCTTGCCAAACTCGGCCTGACCTGCTACTCAGATTCGGGGCAGCGGCAATACGGCAACATCTACGCCCGTGGTGCCCTGACGGCCGGATTACTCGACATTCGTCTGCTTGAACTGTCGGGTGGGAAGCGGGGTCTGCGCGAAGTGATTAACGAACTGGCGACGACCTACGGCCCGAACCGCCCATTTCCCGAAGCGGATTTCTTCACCATCTTCACCCAGAAAACGTACCCCGAAATCGGCGATTTCTTCAACCGCTACGTGAAAGCCGCCGAGCCGCTGCCCTACGCCGACTATTACGGCAAGCTGGGCGTTACGTTTACCCCCGCCACCCCAACGGGGCAGAAAGCGGCCTGGCTGGGTATGAAGCCGACCTACCTCGACACCGATTCAAAGTTTGTACTGACGGGCATCAGTGAGCCATTACTGAAAGCCGGGTTGAAGGAAAACGACGAGTGGACCGGCTTCAACGGACAACCCGTAAAACTGGAAACCATTGCGCCGGTGCAGAAAGCCGTACGGCAACTGAAGCCGGGCGAAACCTACACTGTCACCGTCCGGCGCGACGGGCAGGACGTAAACCTGACACTGCCCGTGCAGGAGCGCGAAATCGTCAAACGCTTCGCCTTCACCCCTGATCCGCAGGCCACCCCGCAGCAACTCCAGCTCCGCGACGCGTGGATGAAGAATCTGTAGTTGGGTTTAATGTTTGTAGTTCAAAGTTTAAGGTTGACTCCAGCAGCAAGATGCCAGTGATAGCAACGTTAAACCTTGAACCACAAACATTAAACCCGCGAAATAAACGCCACCTGATCGCGGATGGCCTGATGGGCTTCGGGGAGCCACCAGAACAGCATGAATACGTGGATCATCGCTGGATACTCCTCAAACCGAACTGACTGTCCATCGGCCTGCATCCGCTGCACCAGCTTGCGGACTTCGTGAATCAGAATGTCGTGCGTACCCATCTGAATCAGTACCGGCGGCAGACCGCTCAGATCGGCGGAGAGGGGCGACAGGAGCGGGTTGGCCGGGTCGGACTGTCGCACGTACGACTGATCGACGTAGTCGCGGTAGGCGTCCGAGAGCATCGGGTCGGGCGGGTGGCCTTCCCAGCCAATTTTGTTCATGTTTGCCACCGGCGACAGCAGTACCAGCTTTTTCGGCAGCGGTGCCCCCAGCGTTCGCAGGTTAAGCGTCGTCGTCAGCGACAGGTTACCCCCGGCACTGTCGCCACTGATGAGCCAGTTGTCGGGTAGTCTGTCCTGTTGCTGCAAGGCCTGAATCACGGCCGTAATGCTGTTGATCGCGGCTGGAAACGGGTGCTCGGGTGCGAGCGGGTAGGGGATGACCAGTACGGCGTAGCGCAGTCGGCGGCTCACACGCAGGCAGTGGTACCAGTGAAGGTTGGTCGGGCCGGTCACGAAACCGCCCCCCGGCAGGTAGATCAGCACCCCCCGGTCGCGGCTGGATTCGTTGAGCCAGTAGCAGCGCAGACCGGCGATGTCTTCGGCCACAAAGCCCAGTTTCGCAGCCGTTTTGAAATCGCCGATGCGGTTTTTGCCATGCTTGCTAAGCCAGAGAAACAACCGGGGAACTTGGAACAGCCGGAAGCCCTTTTCGAGCACTTTACTCTGCCAGCTGGGGCCGGGCGATGGGGAGGGAGTTCTTAGCATAGGGACGTTTCGGGAAGAAAGACGACACAAAGACGAAGGTCAATGTACCCGGTTTTCGGCAGTCCGCAAACTCGATTTAATGCGTGTCGATACATGCAATGGGAACCGTTTGGGTAATCAGCCGGTAATGGGGTCAGGTATCACGCTGATACTTGTACTAAAAATCCCAACCAACTTATGAGTTCAGTACAGGCATGGGCCGCGCATTCGGCGGCCGGAAAACTGGAACAGTACACCTACGACCCCGGTCAGCTGGGCCCGGAAGATGTCGACATTGCGGTGGAGTATTGTGGCGTTTGCCACTCCGATTTGTCGATGCTCAACAATGAATGGGGTATTTCGGCGTATCCGCTGGTACCGGGCCACGAAGCCATCGGCCGGGTGGTAGCCATGGGCGACATTGCCGCTCAGAAAGGGCTGAAAATCGGTCAGCGCGTGGGTGTTGGCTGGAACGTGGGCAGCTGCCTGCACTGCGAACCCTGCCTGGAAGGCGATCAGCATCAGTGTACGTCGGTTCAGCCGACGATCGTAGGTCACCACGGCGCGTTTGCGTCGCACGTGCGTAGCCACTGGGTTTGGGCTGTACCTATCCCCGACGGCGTCGATGCCTCGGCGGCCGGGCCGCTGCTGTGCGGTGGTATCACCGTGTTTGCACCCCTGCTCAATCAGGACATTCTGCCCACCCACAAAGTTGCCGTGTTCGGCATTGGCGGACTGGGTCACATGGCCGTGCAGTTCCTCAACGCCTGGGGCTGCGAAGTGACGGCCTTCACGTCGAGCGCCGACAAGCACGCTGAAGCGAAAGAACTGGGTGCTGATTTCGTAGCGTCGAGCCGCGACGCCAGCGACATGAAGAAACTCGCCAACTCGTTCGACTTTATCCTGATTACGGTCAACGTTTCGCTCGACTGGAACGATATTATCGGGATGCTGAAACCGGGCGGTAAGCTGCACTTCGTTGGTGCCGTGCTGGAGCCGGTACCGGTACATGTGATGATGCTGGTGCTGGGCAAAAAATCCATTTCGGGTTCACCGACGGGTAGCCGCAGTCAGATCGACCGGATGCTTCAGTTTGCCGCTCACCATCAGATTTCGCCCGTTGTGGAGCACTTCCCAATGAGTCAGGTCAACGAAGCGATGGAGCACCTGCGTTCGGGTAAAGCCCACTACCGGATTGTGCTTGACGCAGAGTGATAGAATGGTTGAATGACTGAGTGATAGAATGATTGACTAATTGTGTTTTTGCCTTCATTCAATCATTCTATCACTCAGTCATTCAAACCTGCTGTTAACCTTTCACTAGTCCCGTGGGTTAAAAAGACGTTAACGGTCGGTGTGGTATCGACCTGATGCTCAACTAACCTGCGTTATGAATTACGAATCACTCTCGCGCCGGGGCTTCGTTCACCAGCTTGGGCTGGCGTCGCTGGCCGTTCCGGCGATAACCACGCTTGGCCTTCAGGCCTGTGGCGGACAGGCGGGCGAAAAAACGGCCGACGAAGCTACATCGACAACTGCGACGACCGGGGCTGCCCGCAAAATTGGTATCGCGCTCGTCGGGCTTGGGCAGTATAGCGAGGGGCAACTGGCTCCCGCACTCGAAAAAACGACCAACTGTCGACTGGCCGGTATCGTGACGGGAACGCCCGAAAAAGCCGAGAAGTGGAAGAAGAAGTACGACATTCCCGATAAGAACGTCTACGACTACAAAACCTTCGACACCATCGCCGACAACCCCGACATCGACGTGGTGTACGTCGTGTTGCCCAACGCGCTACACGCCGAATACGTTATCCGGGCGGCAAAAGCGGGTAAGCACGTGATCTGCGAGAAGCCGATGGCCATGACGCCTGAGGAATGTCAGCAGATGATCGACGCCTGTAAGAAAGCAGGGAAACAACTGTCGATTGGCTACCGGCTGCACTTCGAGCCGCACAATCAGGAGATGATGCGGCTGGGACAGAACCAGACGTTCGGGAAAATAAACAAGATCATCGCGCAGGACGGACAGGTGCAGAGTGAAGATAACCCGTGGCGGCTGGGCCGGGGTATTGGCAGCGGTGGCCCCATCCGCGACGTGGGCATCTACGCCTTGCAGGGAGCGATCTACACAAAGGGGCAAATTCCCATTGCGATCACCGCTAAATTTCACCCCATTACCGACCCAAAGAAATTCGATAAGGTCGAAGAAGGTGCTGATTTTCAGCTATACTTCTCCGACGGAACGACGGCCGACTGTTCCGCCAGCTTCAACAAAAAGATGAACAAGCTGCGGGCCGAAGCGGCCAACGGCTGGTTTGAGCTCGACCCGGCCTACGCGTACGGTGGCTTATCGGGCGAAACCAGCAAGGGTAAGATGAACATCGATAACGTGCCGCAGCAGGCCCGACAGATGGACGCCTTCGCGCAATGCATCCTGACCGACACACCGACGACCGTTCCCGGTGAACTCGGTATGCGCGACGTGCAGCTGATCTCCGCCATCTTCGAAGCCGCCCGCACCGGCAAGAAAATCGACACCAAAAACGTCATCCAGTACATGGACAAGTCGGCGCTAAAAGGTTGAATGATTGAATGATAGAGTGATTGAATAAACTGGCTTACGAACTCATTCAATCACTCTATCATTCAATCATTCCGTCACTCCTTCCCCGCCTTCATGCCCGGCAGGCGGCCTTTGAGCCAGGTCACCTGGCCCCGGTGGTTCGACTCGTGTTCGCAGACGTGGAACCACTTCCAGTACGTATTCACCGGCTGTTGCTTCGACCAGATTGGGTCAAGGGCCAGTAGCCACTTATCGTCTTTGGTCTTTAGTCTGGCGAGCGTTTCATCGCGCACAGCATTGATCTTGTCGAGATAATACTGTGCGTCGTGGCCTTTGATCTCGCTGCGCCCCGCGTCGCCCAGTTCCATAGCTGCGCCCCAGTCTTTTTTCTCCGCGTCGTTGAATTCCTGCCGTCCCTCGAAGGTGTTGATCTGATAAAATTTATCGGTTGCGCCGAGGTGCATAATCAACGCGCCGATGGTGTTGGCTTTCGCGTCGAACAGGTGATCGAGCTGGGTTTGAGTTAGGTCTTTTACCGTGCGGATGATCGTGTCGCGGTTGTAGCGCATCATCGACACCAGTGTCCCGATCATGGGGGAGTACCCTTCCACCGGCCCCACAACAAGCAGGTTGTTTTCTGGCGGAGCGGGCAGTGTGTGGGCCAGGGCGGGTAGGGCGCCGGTCAGGCTCAGGCTGGCGGCTGTGGCCAGGCTGCCATTCATAAACTGACGGCGCGAAACAGAATTGGACGATTGATTCATCGGTTGGAGAGTAATGGTGAACTGATGTAAGAAGAAGTGACTAAATCTGGTTGTCTGCTGATGTGCGGGAGAGAACGGTGTAATCAATGATCTGGGATGGGTATTTGTTGGCTAAAGTTGTATTTAATCTACATTTAACTATCTTAATTTCATTTGTATAGCTTACCTGACGTCGTTGTTCTCAATTGATTCACCACATCTGTTTACCGTCCTTATGCGCCTACTTAAACTACTCGTTCCGCTTGTTGCTATTGCTGGTCTGGTCAATGCCTGTAAAAAGGACGATGCACAGCCTCAGTCTGTTGCGAATGTATTGACGAATGGCGACTTTGAAACATCGCCCTATCAGGACTGGAAGATAGACATTAATAAAGTCTCAAAAACAAAATCCAACGGCTACACAATCGAGTACAGCACCGAAGCCGCGTCATCACCCAGCCATTCGATGAAAGTTAGTTGCAATGGCGCCTACAACGACTCGACATACCAGTTGATCCAGCAGTTTTTTTACCTGTCGAGTGCAACGGCCCCGGCGGGCGGGAGGGTGATTTCGATACCGACCGGGGGAAAGCTGACGATGAAGGTTAAAATCAAGACGGTCAACATCCAGGGCAACGGTATTTCCATCGCCATTGGCGGTAACTATGGTTCCGATCGGAAATATGAAACGGCATTTTATACCTCAACGGAAGGAAAAACGACGATTACCGGCACGAACGATTTTAAAGAGTACGCGATTACGTTCGATTCGTTTCCGGCGAATATGCACAGTATGTACGCGCTGATTTTTTTTCTGCCCAACACAATCGGTACGGCTTACTACGACGATGTGTCGTTGTCGGTCAATTGAGAAGGAAGACCATCCGAAAATGGCTGTTCATAAGCGGTCGTTCCCACAGAACGACCGCTTATGTATGTTTGAGATCGATCAGGGCACGGAATAGTCGGGCGGCCGGTTCGATTAAGTTGTCGTTGAAATCGTAGTCGTCGTTGTGTAGCGCGGGGCTGTCTTCACCCGCGCCGATGCCGAACATCGCCCCCCGAAAATGCTGCGTAAACAGGCCGAAATCCTCTCCCCAGCGAAAGGGTTGCGTCAGTTCCTGATAGGGGAACCCCAGTGTCTCGGCGCAGTTTCTGATCTGATCGACCGCATCCGCGTCATTCTCCGTCGCGTAAAACGGCTGTACGTCAGTGCTGTCGATAACCAGCTTGTGGGCGTCGGCCAGTGTGTCGAGCAGCTGACCGATCTGCTTTTTTAGGTCGTCCATCCGGGCGGGTGTCCGGCTGCGCAGCGTCAGATGAACCTGACCAGTACCGGGCGAGACACCGTACGACCAGTCGCTCATCGTGGTCTGCACCGGGGTAATCAGTGCGAAGGTGTCAAGCTGCGGGTCGGGTTGCTGGAGGGCGCGGCTTTGCAGAACAAACTCGGCCATCGCGTAGGCCGGATTGTTTCCGTTTTCTGGTTCGGCCGCGTGCGAAACGTGTCCTGTAAAGCGGATATCCATACCCGATACCGAAGCCGTAAACAGGCCGGGTTTGCAGACGATAACGCCCTCGGCAAACCCCGGCAGATTGTGCAGGGCGAAGACTCTGTCGGGTGGGCGCAGGGCCCTGAATGCGTTGTCGTGAAGGACCAGATCCGCTCCCTCACCCGTTTCTTCGGCGGGTTGAAATAGCAGATACACCAGACCGGTAGCGATCGGACTGGCGTGGAGCGAAGCCGCCAGCCTGACCAGAATGGCCGTGTGGCCGTCGTGCCCGCATTTGTGCGACACCCGCTCGTGCCGGGACTGGTGCGCAAACGTATTCGTTTCGGGAATGGGCAGCGCGTCGATGTCGGCCCGGATCAGCGTAACCGGCCCCCCGGTACCGGTACCGGTACCGTACCGGACCAGCAGCCCCGTACCGCCAATCGGCGTTATATCGGCCGGGTCGAACAGGCTGATAAACGCACGAATTCGCTGCTGCGTCTGCGTTTCCTGCCCCGACAGTTCCGGGAAGCGGTGCAATTCGTAACGAAACGCGACAAACGGGTCTGTCTGGAAGGGTAATTTCATGGCAAAGACGTTGGTTTGTCAAAGATGGGGATTTCGGACGGCTATATCCGGCAGGTTCCAATTAAAGCCAACGGCCCCTGATCGTGGTTTTCTGCGCCCGCTCCGTATTTTAGCCGGTACAACCTGTCAAAATTGTACCCGCTATGAAAAAACTGTTACCACTGTTCCTGCTGGGAAGTCTCGGCGTGTCCGCTTCCGGCGCGTCGGCACAGTCGCTGACCAAACCCGAAGCAACCCTCGTCGGTACCGTTACGAAGCAGCTGCCCGAAACGATGAGTTTTCTGGAAAAGGTCGTCAATATCAACAGCGGCACGCTCAACAAGGAAGGCGTACGGCAGGTCGGCGATCTGATGGGCGACGAACTGAAAAAGCTGGGCTTCGCCGTTGAATGGGTACCGCTGCCCGACTCGCTCAACCGGGCGGGGCACCTTGTGGCAACACGTACCGGCAAGCGGGGCAAAAAACTGTTTCTCATCGGTCACCTCGACACGGTCTTCGAGAAAAGCCTGCCGATGGAGCCCTACACCCGCGTCAACGACACAACGGCGGCCGGGCAGGGGGTAAACGACATGAAAGGGGGCGACGTGCTGATTATCGCGGCCCTGAAAGCGATGCAGACCCAGAAACTGCTGGATGATACGTCGATTACTATCTACATGACGGGCGACGAAGAAAGCTCCGGCGGCCCCGAAAGTCGGCGTGATTTCATCGAGCGGGCCCGGAAAAACGACATCGCGCTGGCCTTCGAAGGGGCGCAGGGGCTGCACAACGTTACGACGGGTCGGCGGGGGTCGAGTAGCTGGACGCTGACCGTAAAAGCCCGGACGGGCCATTCCTCACGCATCTTTAGTGATCTCGGTTATGGGGCTATCTACGAAGCCGCCCGCGTATTGACCGAGTTTCGGCGGCAACTGGGGCAGGAGCAATACCTGACCTTCAATCCCGGTCTGATCGTTGGTGGTTCGTCGGTGAAATACGACGACAAAACCGCCCGCGCCGAAACCGTTGGCAAAACCAATATCGTCGCCGAATCGGCGCTGGTGAAGGGCGATCTGCGGTTTCTGGGTGAAGCGCAGAAGGAAAAAGCCCGCGCCAAAATGCGGGAGATCGTCGAGAAGAGTTTGCCGCTGACTGGTTCAAAAATCACCTTCGCTGACGGCATCCCGTCGATGGACCCCACGCCCGCCAACGAAAACCTACGCATGATCGTCGACAAAGTAAGCCGCGACATGGGTCTGGGGCCGGTTGGAGCCGTTGATCCCGGTAGCCGGGGCGCAGGCGATGTATCGTTCGTGGCCGAATTTATGCCCTGCCTCGACGGCCTGGGCGCGTCGGGGAAAGGCGCCCACAGCATCGAAGAAACCCTGAACCTGAAGGAATACCCGGTCCTGATTCAGCGCACCGCCCTGCTGCTGTACCGGCTGACACGATGAAAAAAGTTGGATAGTTGTAGAGTTGGATAGTTGTAAAGTTGCGGTTCCCCCGCAGCCGCGGACGGTGCCGGGACTGGCGCGTCAGCCCATCCGGCGGCTAGCTGCGAGCGGTAGCAACTTTACAACGCTATAGCTATCCAACTTTACAACTATAAAGCTTAGTAGGTCACCATTTCGTAGAGTACGGATTCGAAAGCACTGGCATCGACGCTGAAACCGCCCCGAAAGGGATTGTCCATCGCGGCCGTCAGAAACAGGAGTGAGCCCAGCAACAGCGCGATCAGCGAGGTGAGCGCCAGCTGGTGCGCACGGTCTTTCGATACGAAAAACCACGAAATGGCCACGTTGATGAGGGCACCCAGTATGATGACCCACCAGAGCAGCTCGGGCAGGTTTGCCTGATCTCCGCGCAGCCGTAGCCGGTGAGCGATCAACAGCTCGTTAAGCTGATTAATCGCCTGCTGATGAACGACATTGAGCCGGGGTGTATTGGGTATGAAGGCAAACAGATGGTTCTTGAACGACCGCAGAATTTTGCTGCTTTCCTGCGGTACCTCGCCCCGATGGTGAGCTGGCCAGTCCTGGTAGATAATCGATTTGACGTACTGCTTCAGCTCCTGCTGGTAGGCCTTCCGGTAATTGGCCGGGTAGGTGGCCATGTCCTGATACAGAGCCGCCGTAATGGTCGCTTCCTCATCGACCTGATTGGACAGGCTCTGGAAATTGCTCCACGCGCCCGCAGCGACCAGGCCAAGTAGAATGCCGTAGATGACCCCCGCCGACCCCAGAAAATAACTCACCAGGTCGTTGTGTTCAGCCGTCTCCGTAACGATTTTTGCGACCCAGGAACGCAGGCCGTATAGCCCGACTATGGAGAAAAGCCAGGTTGTGCCGCAGCAGAAAATGAAAAATAACCAGTTCGGTAAGGAATAAATCCAGTCCATTGAGTCAAGCGCGGTAACCGGTCAGGTGGCACGTCTCGCCAACCGACCGACAAGCATAGGTAAGCAACTGACCGGGATTCTGCCGGCCAGGTTTATTGGCGCTGCAAGATACGGTAGCTTGCTCATCTATCGGGTAGTTGGGGGCGGGTCAAAGCCGGGATTGTGCAGCCGGATGAGGGCGCCTTTAAATCAATCGGCCGCCGACTAATCGAGCGTTGTCCAGGCGTCGGTGTACGACCCGTTGCAATATTCGCGTTTGTGCGCAGCTTGCAGGACGAAACTTCCGGGCCGCAGCCGCGTTTGTTGAAAACCGCAGCCAGTTCAGCTACTTCGCTCAACTGTTGATCCCTATAAACCAGTACCATGTTACAACCGATTGGCGTATTCGATTCGGGCTACGGCGGCCTGACGGTCCTGCGTGAGATTGTCCGGGCACTGCCGCAGTACGATTACCTGTATCTGGGCGATAACGCCCGGACGCCCTACGGCCCGCGTTCGTTCGAAACGGTGTATCACTACACCCTGGAATGCGTGCAGCACCTGTTCGACCAGGGGTGTCGGCTTGTCATTCTGGCCTGTAACACCGCGTCGGCCAAAGCCCTGCGCAACATTCAACAGCTTGATCTGCCCCGGCTTTACCCCGGTGCTGGCCCCCACGACCCGGCACGGCGGGTGCTGGGCGTGATCCGGCCTACGGCGGAAGTGATCGGAACGTATTCGAAAACGGGCGCGGTGGGGGTACTGGCAACCCAGGGAACGGTGGCGTCGGAATCGTACGTGGTCGAGATCGAAAAGTTTTTCCCCGGCGTAACGGTGTTCCAGGAAGCCTGCCCGATGTGGGTACCGCTGGTTGAAAATGGCGAATACGATAGCCCCGGTGCCGATTATTTTGTCCGGCAACATATTGATCGTGTTATTGCAAAGTCGCCCGATATCGACACCCTGTTGCTGGCCTGTACACACTACCCCCTATTGATCGACAAGATACGGCAGGCTGTGCCGACAGCTACGACTGTGCTGAGTCAGGGGCAGATTGTTGCCGACAGTCTGGCCGATTACCTTCGGCGGCATCCGGCGATAGAGCAGCAATGTTCAAAAACCGGGCAACGCCAGTTTCTGACCACCGACTCGCCGGCTGATTTCGACCGAAAAGCCACGATGTTTTATGGCGAACCGGTTCAGTCGATTCATGTTGCGCTGTAACCAGTTGGACACATAATGTCTATGTTTATTAGTACATTTGTCTTTAGGAACGATAGACTATGTAAATTGCAATACCTCTTTGTGCCCACACATCAGAAAAGTTTAACCGCTCGATCAATACATGCAATCCGTTACTATTCTACTAGTCGAAGATGAAGCTATTCTGAGCATGGACCTTACCTACCGGCTCGAACAGATGGGGTACTACGTAGTCGACGCCGTTGATAACGGACCCGACGCGCTGCGTATCTGCGAGCAAAAGACGGTCGATCTGGTCTTGCTCGATATTCATATTCGGGGCGAGTGGGACGGGGTCGAAACGGCCCGGCGCATCCGGGAGATCAGCCAGATGCCGCTTATTTTTCTGACGGCCCTGACCGATGGACCTACCATCGATCGCGCCCGGCAGGTTGGCCCGTCGGCTTACATCACCAAGCCCTTCAACGACCTGAACCTACGTATCGCTATCGACCTGGCCATTTACAACGTCACCCGGTCGGCAACGGTTGTTTCGCCCATCCAACCGGCCACTGATACGTTACCGACCGAGGAGCCGTCGCGCGGGGAGATTATCATGCTGACGAAGGATCATGTGTTTGTCAAGCAGAACTACCGCTTCGTCAAATTTCCGATCTCCGACATCCGCCATCTGCAATCGGAGGGCAACTACACCGACATTGTTACGGCGAGCCACAAGTATACGCTGCGGCTGGTGCTGAACCGGGTACTGGAAAAGCTGCACGCCAACGAAATGGCCCGGACCAACATTGTCCGGATTCATCGCTCGTACGCCGTTAACCTGCGGCAGGTCACCACGTTCAGCGAACAGGAAGTGCAGGTGGGGGGCAGACAATCCCCGTCGGGCGGAGTTACCGCGTCGAGTTTATGAAGGGTGTACTGGCGCAGTAAGCCCGGCTGGTCAGGCGGCTTTCCGGCCAAAAAGTCGTATCTTTGTCGTCTCAATCTGACCAGAAAAATCACCAGATGGTTAATGTATCCAACGTCTCACTCCGCTATGGTAAGCGGGTGCTGTTCGACGATGTCACGATAAAATTTACCCCCGGCAACTGCTACGGCGTCATTGGTGCCAACGGGGCCGGTAAGTCCACGTTTCTCAAAATCCTGTCCGGCGAAATCGAAGCCCAGACCGGCACGGTCAGCATGTCGCCCGGCGAACGGATGTCGGTGCTGAACCAGAACCAGTCGGCCTACGATGAGTTTCCGGTGCTGCAAACCGTCATTATGGGCAACAAACGCCTGTACGACATCATGCAGGAGAAAGACGAGCTGTACGCCAAAACGGACTTCACCGACGCCGACGGCGAGAAAGCCGCTGAGCTGGAGTCTGAATTTGCCGAGATGAACGGCTGGGATGCCGAGTCTGATGCAGCAAGCCTGCTGTCGGGTCTGGGTATCAAGGAAGACATGCACTACGCGCAGATGAGCGACCTGAACGGATCGGAGAAGGTGCGCGCGCTGCTGGCACAGGCCCTGTTCGGCAACCCCGACGTGCTGCTGCTCGACGAGCCGACCAACAACCTCGACGTTGAATCGGTGGGCTGGCTGGAAAACTTCCTTGCTAACTTCGAAAACACGGTAATCGTGGTCAGCCACGACCGCCACTTCCTCGATCAGGTCTGCACGCAGATTGTCGACGTCGATTTCAGCAAAGTAAAACTCTACGCCGGTAACTATTCGTTCTGGTATGAGTCGAGCCAGCTGGCGTTGAAACAGCGGCAGGATCAGAACAAAAAGACCGAAGACAAGCGTAAGGAACTGGAAGAATTCATCCGTCGCTTCTCGGCCAACGCGTCGAAGTCGAAGCAGGCTACCAGCCGCGCCAAGTTGCTGGAAAAGCTGACGATCGACGATATTCAGCCGTCGTCGCGGAAGTACCCATACGTGCATTTCAAGCCCGAACGTGAGCCCGGCGATCAGATCCTGACCGTCGAAAACCTGACGTACACGGCCGAAGACGGCGTTAAGCTGTTTGAAAACCTGTCGTTCACGGTTAATAAAAACGACAAGATCTTCCTCTATAGCCGCGATGGTCTGGCGGTATCGGCGCTGCTGGATATCCTGTCGGGCGAGCGCACCGCCGATTCGGGCACGTTCCGCTGGGGCATCACGATCACGAAGTCATACTTCCCCAACGATACCGAGAAAGACAAGTTTTTCCAGAACGACCTGAGCCTTGTTGACTGGCTGCGGCAGTACTCGGAGGAGAAAGACGAAAGCTTTATCCGGGGTTTCCTGGGCCGGATGTTGTTTTCGGGCGAAGAGTCGCTGAAGAAATCGAGCGTGCTGAGCGGGGGTGAAAAAGTACGGTGTATGCTCTCGAAGATGATGCTGTCGGGAGCCAACGCGCTGCTACTCGACGAGCCGACCAACCACCTCGACCTCGAATCGATCGAATCGCTGAATAACGGCCTGATCGATTTCAAAGGGCCGGTGCTGTTCACATCGCACGACCACCAGTTTGTCCAGACGATCGCCAACCGCATCATCGAGATCACCCCGACGGGCCTGCTCGATAAGCTGATGACCTACGACGAATACCTAACCGACGCCCGCGTTAAACAACAGCGCGAGGAGTTGTATGCTGCCGTCGCATAGATTTACTACCGAAAGCAGAAAGCCCGCTAAGGATATCCTTGGCGGGCTTTCTGCTTTTTGTCTCTCGCAACCACAAGGGTCGTCCAGAATTTCATCACCTGTGGTAAAATCGCTGATTTTGTCATCCCGACGTCAGGAGGGATCTTCGCTAGCAGCGAACAGAACCAGCCATTGGCGAAGATCCCTCCTGACGTCGGGATGACAGAAAAAGCTTTTTCATGTATGCCTAAATAACTGCTTGGGCGAAACCTGTTACGCAAACACGGCCTGCTCGGCGATTGCTTTACCGGCGTTGAGGTCGGCTTGCAGACTATCGATCTTGGCCTGAATAGTCGTAACGGAGATTTTGCCAAGGGGTAGCCGCAGGGGTGGGTTGTCCTGCCGGGAAAGGGCCCAGATAGCGTCGGCGGCTTTATCGGGGTCGCCTTCCTGCTTACCATTGGCTTGCTCCATTCGCTGCCGGAAGGCCCCGGCTGTGCCGTCGTAGTCGGCAATATGCTGCTCCGCCTTTCCGAACGACGACCCGGCAAAGTTGGTGCGGAACGGCCCCGGCTCCACGAGCGTCAGGTGAATGCCCAGCGGGGCAATCTCAGCCGCCAGTGCTTCGCTGAGCCCTTCGACGGCAAATTTGCTGGCATTATAAATGCCGAATCCCGGTACGGCTTTCACGCCCGACTGCGACGAAATCTGGATGATCCGCCCGTGCCGCTGCTGCCGGAACAAGGGTAAAAACGCCTGTGTTACGGCCAGCATACCGAAGAAGTTGGCTTCAAACACCGCCCGTACGTCTGCTTCGGTGGCTTCTTCGACGGCCCCGGCAAACCCGTAACCCGCGTTGTTGACCAGTACGTCGAGTCGGCCGAAACGGTCCTGAACTGTCTGTACCGCTCGTTGAATCTGCTCGGGCTTGGTGACGTCGAGGAGCAGGGCCAGCCCCCGGCCGTCGTGCTGGGCGTTGAAGGCGTCGACCTGTTCGTGATTGCGGAAGGTGCCGACAACGAAGTCGCCGTGCTGCATGATGGTTTCGGCTAGTGACTTGCCTAAGCCGCCGGAGATGCCGGTGACAAACCAGATGCTGGTTTCAGGTTGGTTCATGGGTTGCTCAATTTTCGCTGATTAACGTAAAAGAAACGACTCGTGTTTCGTTCGTCCTGCCGTCGCGGTCCGGTATCGACGCATCGGCTGACCGGTAGTAAACCATTTTTTTAGCCACAAGGGCTATGTAACTGGTTATATCTATGACGAAACGAAAAACCGTACATGCAAACCGTAGATGTAATCGTAATCGGGACCGGGTCGGCGGGGGTGTCTGCTGCCGAAGCTGCCCGTGAAGCTGGTAAATCCGTAGCCATTATTGATAAACAGCCGTTTGGCGGCACCTGCTCGCAGCGCGGGTGCGACCCCAAAAAAGTATTGGTTGGTGTGGCCGAGATCAGCGCGCGCAGCAGTTGGATGACCGGTAAAGGCATCGATAAGCAACCCAAAATCAGCTGGGCCGATCTGATGGCTTTCAAGCGAACCTTCACGGAACCCATACCCGACCGCACGGTGGAGAAGTTCAAGGACGAAGGCCTGAAACAGTTTCACGGCGTCGCGACGTTTATCTTGGCCGACACCATTCGCGTGAACGACAAGGAAATCAAGGGTAAACAGATCGTGATTGCATCGGGCAACAAACCGATGACGCTCGGTATTCCCGGCGAAGAACTGCTGATCGACAGCACCGGCTTCCTTGATCTGGATGAACTACCGGACGAAATCGTGCTGGTTGGCGGGGGATACATCGCGTTTGAATTTGCCAATGTAGCCATGCGGGCTGGAGCGAAGGTGACAATCATCAACGACACGCCCCGACCGCTCGGTGGCTTTGATCCTGATCTGGTCGATTTACTGGTGAAGACGATGGAAGACGCCGGTATCACGATCCTGGTCAACGCAGCCGTGTCGGGCATCTCCGGCAAGCCGGGTAAGCTGACGGTTGAGTACAAACAGGACGGTAAAACGCAGTCGGTTAAAGCGGGACTGGCTGTACATGCGGCCGGTCGTGCGCCCGATATCGACGAACTCGCGCTCGATGTGGCGGGTGTAACGGTCGGCAAGAAAGGCGTGGTCGTGAACGACTACATGCAGAGCGTATCGAATCCCGCCGTGTATGCCTGTGGCGACGTGGCCGAGAAGGGGTTGCCACTGACACCGATGGCGTCGTACGAAGGCAAGATCGTCGGGACGAATCTGGTGGAAGGCAACACGACGAAGTACGAGCAGCAGCCTGTTCCGACAACGGTTTATGCTATTCCGCCGATGGCGTCGGTCGGGTTGACGGAAGCGAAGGCGAAGGAGCAGGGTAAAAAAGTAAAGGTAATTTTCAAAGACGCCGTGTCCTGGTACACCTCAAAACGCATCAACGAACCCGCTGCGGGATCGAAGATTTTGATCGATAGCAAAACGGACGAAATCGTTGGCGCGCACCTGCTGGGCGAAGGCAGCGACGAGGTTATCAATATTTTCGCCGTAGCGATGGCCCACAAGATCACCGCGTCGGACCTGACCAAAACGATTTACGCGTACCCAACCCGCTCATCGGATATCAGCTACATGCTAAAAGAGTAACGGATTAGTTTGTCCCCGACAGCTTCCAGCTGTCGGAGCCGTAGGCTAAGTGCGATTGCCTAATCAGCCGATAACGCGGCTCCGACAGCTGGAAGCTGCCGGGGACAGCCTAACAACTCAATAGCTTATTCGCCTGCCAGTGTCGTGCTGAACTCAGCGGGGTGTTCGAGAACCTGATGAATCGGGCATTTGTCGGCGATTTCCAGCAACCGCATCCGCTGCTCATCGGTCAGGTCGCCCGTAAGAACGAGTTGCACCTCAAAGCGCGACCGCTTGTGCTCCCGGTCGTGGCTGTAGTCGACGTGAACGACGGCCGTGTCGAGGGGCCACGCTTTGCGATCCGCGTACATGCGCAGGGTAATGGCGGTGCAGGCGGCAAGTGACCCGGCCAGCAACTCGCCCGGTTTCATGCCCCGATCCTGTCCGCCAACATCAGTCGGCTCGTCGGAAACGATGACCTGAGTGCCGGTTGTAAGGTGGGTTTCGTAGGGCGTACGCTCAATGCGCGCGGTGATGATTGGCATGATGACGGTGGGTATGCGGTGAATTACTGATCGGTCCAGTCGGCCGGATTTTCGCGCCAGGAGGCCAGCGAATCCAGCGCGTCGGCCGAGATGTAGTTCATGGCTTCTGCTTCGGTCAGCAGGGCGTTGTAGTCGCTCAGGCAAACAAGCGTAACGCCTTTGTCGGCGAAGTTTTTGTCGGCAACCGGAAAGCCGTACGTGAAGATCGCGGCCATGCCCAGCACTTCCGCACCAGCGGCACGCAGCGCATCGACAACTTTAAGCGAGCTGCCGCCCGTCGAGATCAGATCTTCGATCACCACAACCGACTGACCCGCTTCCAGTTGCCCTTCAATCTGCTTACCCATGCCGTGATTTTTAGGCTCGGGCCGGACATAGCAGTAAGGCAAACCCAGCACGTCGGCGACGAGTGCCCCCTGTGGAATACCCGCCGTAGCGACACCGGCAATGGCCTGCACGCCCGGAAACTGCTGCCGGATGGCGTCGGCCAGCGCATTTTTGATGTAGGTGCGAACAGCGGGGAAAGCCAGCGTCACGCGGTTGTCGCAGTAGATGGGCGACTTCCAGCCCGAACTCCAGGTAAACGGATTCTCAGGTTGCAGCCGGACGGCTTTTACTTCCAGCAGGTGCCGGGCAATGGTTTGTTTTTGGTTCATGGTTTTTACAATGTTGTTCAAGGTTTAAAGTCTAAAGTTTAAGGTTGGCAGTCAGTGTGATTCCCAACCTTAACCCTTAGACTTTAAACCTTGAACCTTAAATCTTATTCCCGATTCCGATGGACGTTGACCGTGTCGATGCGGGAGCCGTTCATGGAAACGATGGTGAACGTAAACGGGGCCAGTTCGATCACCTCTCCGACGCGGGGCAGGTCTTCGTTGGTGGCCAGAATCAGGCCGCCGAGGGTGTCGTAACTGCCTTCGGGTATCGCCCAGCCGTACTTCTCGTTCAGATCGTCGATCTCATGACGGGCGCTCAGCAGCCAGGTGTTGGCGTCGATCTGCCGCTCTTCCCAGTCTTCGTTGGCGTCGAACTCGTCCTGAATCTCACCGAAAATCTGCTCGACCATATCTTCGATGCTGACGATACCGGCCGTGCCACCAAACTCATCGACTACCAGCGCCAGATTCCGGCGTTCCGACAGAAACCGCAGCAGCAGATCCTGCGCGGGCATACTTTGCGGTACGGTGATGATGGGCGTTACAATGGATTCGATCGTGTCGGGTTTGCGGAACAATGACAGTGCGTGGCAGTAGCCAATTACGTCGTCGATGGTGTTGCGGTACACGATAATTTTGGAGTGGCCGCTATCCTGAAAAGCCTGCTGTAGCTCCGCGATCGTATCGTCGACTTCGACGGCGGTAATGTCCGTGCGCGGCACCAGACAGTCGCGCACCCGGACGTCGCGAAATTCGATGGCGTTGTTGAAAATACGGGTGTCGATCTCAACATCCTCTTCCGTGTTGGCCGTCTGATTGAGCTGTTGCAGGTAATGGTTAAGATCGGTCAGGCCGAAAACGGGCCGGATTTCGGGGTTGCGCTTGCGAAAGCCGTAGCGGATAATCAGTCGGGCGATGCCGACCAGCACCCGAACGAGCGGGGCGATGGTGCGGTAGATGATCCAGAGCGGTACGGCCAGCCGTTCCAGAAACCGGTCGGGGTGAATCAGCGCCAGACTTTTGGGAAGGTAATCGGCAACGGGCAGGAAAATGATCGTCAGAATCAGCGTTTCCAGCCCGATCAGTACCGACTCGTGCCGGGTCCAGTCGGGGGGGAGCAGGTCGATCAGCAGCGGGTTCAGGACCGTAACGCCCAGTACCGCGTAGATAACCAGAAAGAGCGTGTTGCCCGTCAGCGTAGTGCCGATAAAGAGGATCGGGTTGCGCAAAAACTCCGACACCAGCTTTTCGCCCAGAGGCCCCTGCTTGCCGTGCAGCTCGAAATAAAACCGGTTGACCGACACATAGGCCATCTCGACGGCGGAGAAAAAACCGGCCAGAATCAGGGCCAGCAGGGCACCCAGCAGTAGCGCGTATGAGTCTATGGGCATAAATACAGGATTCGGGTAGCAGGGTGTGGAGCAACCACGACCGCTCCGCAAAATTACGACGTACCGCCGGATCGCCAGTATACAAGCCGTGATTTACCACCACTCACCAAATTCAATCGCCATTTAACCTAATTTGTTTGCGGGTCACGGCAATGTCAGTAGGTTTACGAAACACAGCGGCTCATGCCGTCCCTATATACCATGAACATTCTGGAAACGCATCACATCGTCAAGCAGTACGCCGAACACCGTGCGCTTGACGATGTTAGTCTGGCCGTGCCGAAGGGTAGTATCTTCGGTCTGCTGGGCCCCAACGGAGCGGGGAAAACCTCGCTCATCCGCATCATTAACCAGATTACGGCCCCCGACGAAGGTGAGGTACTGCTGGGTGGGGAGCGACTCAATCCCGGCCACATCCGTAACATTGGCTACCTGCCCGAAGAGCGGGGGTTGTACAAGAAAATGAAGGTCGGCGAGCAGCTGTTGTACCTGGCGCAGCTCAAAGGGCTGAACGAACGGCAGGCGCTGGATAAGCTCAAAACGTGGTTTATCAAGTTCGATATCAAAACCTGGTGGGATAAGCAGGTTGAAGACCTCTCAAAGGGGATGCAGCAGAAGGTGCAGTTCGTAGCAACGGTCATGCACGATCCCGACCTGATTATTCTGGATGAACCCTTTTCCGGCTTCGATCCAATCAACGCCAACCTCATCAAAGACGAGATTCTGGAACTGCGCGACCGGGGCAAAACGATCATTTTCTCGACCCACCGCATGGAATCCGTCGAAGAACTGTGCGATCACATCGCGCTCATCAACCGGTCGCACAAGGTGCTCGACGGCTCCAAGCGGGCCATCAAAGAGCAGTTCCGGACGCACACGTACCACGTCGAATACAAGGGCGCACTAGGCGACCTGCCCGCTGCCTTCGCCCTCAAACAGACGGGCACCACCGACGACGGTTTCGAGCGTGCCGACATTCAGATTCCCCCCGACGCATCGGTCAACGACCTGATCCGCTTCCTCCTCGATCGCGTAGCCGTGCGCTCATTCGGCGAAAACATTCCCAGCATGAACGACATCTTCATCCGGACGGTGGGTGCAAATGATTGAATTAGTGACTGATAGAATGATTGAATAGGCTAACGCCCACTGTTTAAGTCATTCATTTCAACACTCGATAAATCAATCATTCAACAATTCAATCATTCAGTCATGAATACCATCTTTATCATTATCAAACGCGAGTACCTGGTTCGGGTGCGTAAGAAGTCGTTTATCATCATGACTATCCTGGGGCCGCTGCTTATCACGGCGTTCTACGGGGTCATTGGCTGGGCGGCTATCAGTTCGATCAACCAGAAGAAAATTGCCGTTGTCGACGACAGCGGTCTGTTCAAAGGCAAGTTCAAGCAGACAAAAGAGTCGGCGTATGCGTACCCGAAAGAATCGCTGGACGTGGCCAAGAAGTCGTTCGTCAAGCAGGGGTACGACGTGCTGGTGTACATCCCCAAAGACGTTATCGAGCAGCCGAAGACGGTGCGGATTTTTGCCGAAAAAAGCGTCAGTCTTGATGTGCAGAACAACGTTGAACGGGCCATTTCGCGCGAAATCGAAACGATTAAGCTGAACCGGGCGGGCATCACGCAGCAGGTGATCGAAGACGCCAAAGTCAACGTCGACGCGCAGACGATCAGCCTGAGCGAGGAAGGCGAGAAAAACAGCAGTTCGGTGGCCACGTCGATTATTGGTGGTGCCTGCGCCGTGATGATCTACATTATGATGCTGATTTACGGCACGCAGGTGATGCGGGGGGTAATGGAAGAAAAAACCAACCGCATTATCGAAGTGATTATCTCGTCGGTAAAGCCGTTTCAACTGATGCTGGGTAAGATCATCGGCGTCGCGTTGGTGGGCCTGACCCAGTTTCTGCTCTGGATCGTGCTGACGGTAGGTTTGCTCACGATTGGCTCGTCTATGCTGGGGAAATCGCCCAAAGAAACAGCACAGTCGGCCGTGACCAGCCGGGTTGGTAATGTACCGACAATGTCGGCCAGTGATCGGGAGGCTATGGAACGCAAGATGGCCGCTGCCGACGGCCCCGCGGCCAACATCATGGCGGCTATCGACACGCTGAACCTGCCGCTGATTATTTCGTGCTTTATGTTTTACTTCCTCGGCGGCTACCTGCTCTACAGCGCGCTGTTCGGGGCTATCGGCGCGGCCGTCGACAACGAGACGGAGACGCAGCAGTTCATGTTCCCGATCATGCTGCCCATCATCGCGTCCATCGCCTTTGCCCAGTTCGTCGTCCGCGACCCCGACGGCCCATTGGCGTTCTGGACCTCGATGATTCCGTTTACCTCGCCGGTGATTATGATGGTCCGGATTCCGTTTGGCGTACCGGGCTGGCAACTGGCCCTGTCGATGGTGCTGCTGGTGCTGGGCTTCCTCGGCACGATCTGGCTGGCCGCCCGTATCTACCGCGTCGGTATCCTGATGTACGGCAAAAAAATCACCTACAAAGAACTATCAAAGTGGGTGTTCTATAAGGGTTAACTTACCCGTTCTGGTGCGGCTCCCGGTGCAGGAGGCTGCGCCAGAACCGTTGCCAGCGGGTTGGCGCGGGAATAATCGCTATGCCACCTCCGGTGATCGTTTGTAGGTTACGGGTGACGGATTGCACCAGCGTAACATCGTTAAGTTGAAGTGATTTCTCCGTTCCCGTGGTCTGAATCTGGCATGAACTATAGTAGTCTGTACGTACTGTGCCACCACTGTTGATGTGAACGTTGAGCGTAGTCGGCTTTTCCAGCGCGGTAATTGTAAGGCTGTACGTACCATCACGATCGGTTTTCACCTGCCAACTGCCGTGGTAGTAGCCAACCTGGACGTAGGCGTTTGCTAGCGGCTGCACCGTACCAGTTGTATCGCGCAGCAGTACGCGTCCGGTGATCATCAGCGACTTCGTACGATCCGTAGTAAGTGGGAGATCGGCTCGTACGATTGGTGTAAAACTGGGCTGAACCGGCGACGTTTGCGTTGGGTGTGACGGGGTTGACTTTGTTGAGTGCTGCTGAGCCAGAGCTGTTTGCAGACCGAGCCAGCTCATAGCCAACAGGCTTAGCCAACGCTGCCAACTGCTTTCAATCGTGTCTGCCACCAGCAGGCGATTGAACTGATCGTCACGCAGGCGACCACACTGGGTTTCGGCCGTTGGCCGGGCTAGTCGTTTTATTAGTTCCTGATCGGATAAAGTTGTGTAGTCGACTACCGTTTTCTGGCAGCTGGTACAGAATCGGCCCGTATCATTCGGCTGCATATTGTCCCACGACTGGGGACAGGGCTGTGGAATCTGAACGGAGAAGCGACGCATGACCACCGGTGATTTGTTCAATAAGTGCGATGGTCCGTAAATACTACTTACGAACAGCACGACTTCTGCTGCTGAATGGGTGGGCACTTGACCGACCCGTAGGAGCAGAATACGCAGCAGTCGCCCGGCAGGGGGCGGAGCAGCGTCTGGCAATGGGTGCATTCGTAGAAGAACTGGCAGGCGTCCGTCGGCATGGTTTCGGTTTGCTGATGGCTGCACTGGGGGCAAGTGATGGTCGATTCAAGCGTCATGATTGGGCGAAGTATACGGGGAAAGTACCGCTTTTTCGCTGTGATGAGGAGATACTGAGAAGGGAACGTTACGATGGTGGGGATAAACGCGTGGTTTCGCTCGACCTGATCCACCTCTTACCCGCTTGGCAAGCCATTTACATGTTTCGGTAGGGCGGAAAAGATATGTGGCTGTGATTACTCAGGTAGCAAAAAAGCAGGGTGGTAGGCACCATCATGCGTTTGTCTATCAACTGCTACCGTGTGATTAACTTGTTGCCTGCAATAATGAGCTAGGTGCAATATATTCTTTACTAGATTATAATTGTATGTTTGTGTCACAGACACACGTACACAATGAATAATGAGTTGCAGCCCACTACCGTCGATGAGCAAAGCCTGTTATGGAGTCGTTTTAAAAACGGCGACTCACTGGCTTTTGGTCAGTTGGTGACGCAACATTACAAATTGCTGTATAACTACGCGACGAAGTTCTCGAAGGACAGCGCCTTTGTCGAAGACTGTTTACAGGAAGTGTTTCTCGACCTCTGGTACAATCGGGCCAGCCTGAGCGAGACCGTGTTCGTAAAAGCATACCTGTTAACGGCTGTACGGAACCGATTGCTGAAAGCACTGCGCCGTGCCGATTTTTTCCGGCCAATCGACGATTTGACATTTTCAGCAGATGCCGTCGAGCGGCCGGTGGAAGAGGTGCTGATCGCAGGAGAGCATCAGGAGGAGCAGGTGCGTCATCTTCAGCGCAGTATACTGCAACTGACACCCCGTCAGCAGGAGATCATCTACCTGCGGTTCTACCAGCACCTAAACAATGACGAGATAGCTCAACTGTTGACAATAAGCCGCCCCGCTGTCGCTAATTTGCTCAGTATATCGCTGAAAGAGCTACGTAAAAAGATTCAACTACCCATCGTTGTGTTTGTGTTACTGCTGGGCCCGGCCTTGCGCTAACTGGGTGAGTTAGAAAGGATTCATATTTTTTCGGAAAAAAGTTTACTTTTTTTTGGTGATAAACAACGCGGAGCTGGACTACTGATACTAGAGACTCCTTACGCGTTGATGAACAACTTCTCTAATTACACGGCCGATGACCTGGCAGCTGACCCTACTTTCGCCGAGTGGGTACGTCGGCCCGACGACCCACGCTACGCATTCTGGGCTGGGTGGGTAGCCCAGCACCCCGAACAGCAGGAAACGATTGTTCAGGCCGTCATACTCGTGCAGGCCATACATGGCTTGTACGATACCGATGAGTTGGTCGATCGGCATTTGCGGGAAAACGTACAGCGAATTGTAACAACCGCCCAGTCTACGGACTGGCGTCCCGATAAGGTTGTTGGCCAAAGGGCGACCTGGTGGCAGTGGTCGTCGGTCGCAGCCGCTGCGGTTTTATTAGTAGTAGCGGGCTTTTGGTATGTGCAATCACCAACCCGGCTGACTGGATCATCCAGTCCCGCTACGACTGCTGAACTCGCGCTGATCGAACGGTCGAATACGGGCACGCACCCCATGACGGTGCTGCTGAGCGATGGCAGCGTCGTTACGCTGGAGCCGAATAGCTGGCTATCATACCCGCGAACGTTTGCCGCTGACACCCGATTGGTCAACCTGTCGGGCGAGGCTTTCTTCGATATCAGAAAGAATCCGAAAAGGCCGTTTCTGATCCGTACAGACCGGTCGGTGACCCGCGTGCTGGGCACTAGCTTTCGAATTCGGGCCTTTCAGCAAAAACCGGTTAGCGTGCTGGTGCGTACGGGGCGGGTAGCTGTTTACGCGCTGGACAAGGCAGGAAACCCGTCGGATGCGTCGACGAAGAGCGACGTGTTGCTGCCCAATCAGCAGGTGGAGATCGCGGACGGCGTACTAACTAAACGAAATGTGCTGAATCGCAGCGCAGTCGCTCCAATTCAGGTAGGCCCCACGGAGATCTCATTCGATGATCGGCCCGTCGCGGATGTGCTGACAACGCTCGCTCAGCTGTACGAAGTAACCATCTCATTCGACGCTGATCGACTCAGCAGTTGTCGGATCACCACGTCTTTCGCCGACGAAACCCTGCCGGAACGGCTGAGCAGCATCTGTCGGGCAATCGGGGCCACCTACCGGATCGGCGCCGATCGAATCGACGTCATGAGCCAGGGATGTTCACCGGCTACCAATTTCACCAACTAACCCAGCGCCTATGATTTAAGCAAAGTTTACTCAGTAGTAACACAAAAAAAGCAACGGTGGGTCCAGCACCGTTGCCTGATTCATCCCTCGTCCGTATCGGTACCTGCAACGGCTTCCAGAAGCTGACGGGGACGTATTTGTCCTATCCTTAATCAAATTGAACAAATCCAGCAAATTTATGCATAAATGTGAGTCGTTTCAACGGTTGACGTTTGGGATTATGAAACTCATTATCTGTCAGCTTTTACTGGCGGCATTCGTGGGCAGCATCGTACTGGCTGGCCCATCGGCAGCGCAGGGGGTGCTTGACCGCTCGGTAACCATGCAAGTCACGAATCAGCAGATTGGGTCCGTGCTAGGACTGCTGCGTAAGCAGGTGGACGTGCGGTTTACGTACAGTTCGTCGGTTGTCGAAACCAATCGGCGCGTCAGCCTGTCGGTTACCAATGAGCGACTGTCCGATGTGATGAACCGGCTTCTGACACCGCTGAACATTGCGTATCGCGTGGAGGGACGCCAAATCATTCTCTACCGCCAGGAAAAGACAGGCGACGCCGATGAACCGACGTCTACTGGTGGGCAGGTCGGTGTCGCCGAAGCCGTAACCGTTCGGGGGCGCGTGACCGACGATAAAGGCATGGGCCTGCCCGGTGCCAACGTCCTGATAAAGGGCAGTACGACGGGGACGGTTACCGATACCGATGGCGCTTACTCGCTCTCAGTACCGACGGGTACTGAAACGCTGGTGATCTCATTTATCGGTTACACGTCGAAGGAGGTTGCCATAGGCGGGCGTACCACGGTCGACGTGCAACTGGCATCCGACGATAAGTCGTTGTCGGAGGTGGTTGTCGTGGGCTACGGTACGCAGCGGAAGGCTGACCTGACCAGCGCCGTCGCCAGCGTAAAGTCGGAGAATTTCGTGAAAGGAGCCGTGAAAGATGCCGGGCAACTGCTTCAGGGCAAGGTCGCCGGTCTGACGATTAGTAACCCTAGTGGCGACCCAACGGCCAACACGCAGATTTTGCTGCGCGGTACGGCTACGCTCAGTAGCAGCTCCCAACCCCTGATTCTGATCGACGGCGTGCCGGGAAGTTTGAACACGGTAGCCCCGGAAGATATCGCGTCCATCGACGTGCTAAAAGACGGTTCAGCGGCTGCTATCTATGGTACGCGCGGCACCAACGGCGTTATCCTGATTACGACCCGCCGGGCGCAGGGCGATATCAAACCGACAATCGAATACAGCGGCTACGTCAGTACGCAGACGATCACCCGCAAACCTGATCTGCTGACGGCGACCGACTACCGGCGGCTCATTCCGCAGGGCGTCGGTTTTCAGGATCTGGGGGCGATACCGACTGGATCAACGCACTCTCGCGGGCTCCGCTCATTCACGTCAACAACGTGACGTTGCGAGGTGGTAATGCAACGACCAACTACCTGGCCAACGGCACGTACCGGTATTTTGAAGGTATTTTCCTGAAGTCGGACAACCGCACCTTCACCGGCCGGATCGACGTCAACCACAACATGTTCGACAGTCGGCTGAAACTGAATGTCGGCTTGCTCAGCTCTAACAACCGGTATACAACCCTGACCGACGGCGGTAGCTTTAGCGGCTACACGTACCGGCAGGCGGTGATCCAAAACCCGACGCAGCCGATCACCAATGCTGACGGAACCTGGTATCAGCAGCCGGGTCTGTTCAACTACGACAACCCGCTGGCCCGCATCTACGAATCGGATGGCGAAAATAAGTCGCTCAACACGCGTTACAACGGTAGCCTAACCTGGCTCCCCATCGACCGGCTGCAACTGAAAGCCCTGGCTTCGCTAAACCAGTTTAACCAGACGCGGGGCTACGCCGAAACCAAGCAGCATATCTCGACCATCCGCGACGGTCGTAACGGCTACGCATCGCGAGGGACGCAGGCCGTAACCGACCGGCTGCTTGAACTGACGGCCAACTACGACCACAACTTCGGGGCACACCGCCTGTCGGTTCTTGGGGGGTATAGTTATCAGGACAACGTGTACGAGGATTATTTCATGCAGAACTGGAATTTCCCGACCGACAAGTTTACCTACAATAACATCGGCACGGGGAACGCCCTGCGGACCGGTCTGGCACCCATCGGCAGCTACAAAGGGGCCTGGAACCTGGTCGGTTTCTTCGGTCGACTGACTTACAACTATGAAGACAAATACCTGCTGCTGGCCAGTGTGCGCCGGGAAGCGTCGTCCAAGTTTGTCGGGGCCAATCAGCCATGGGGTACGTTTCCGGCCGTATCGCTGGGCTGGCGTATCAACCGGGAAGGGTTCATGCGGGACGTCAAGGTGTTTGACGACCTGAAACTGCGGGCAGGCTACGGCGTCACCGGTACGGCCCCCGACGATCTGTTTTTGGGCGTAGCCCGGCTCAACTACAGCGGCTTCTTCCTGGTCAACGGTACGTGGGTGCCGAGCCTGGTGCCAGCCAGTAACCCCAACCCGTACCTGCGCTGGGAAGAAAAACGCGAAACCAACATCGGCCTCGATTTTTCGCTCTACAAGGGGCGGGTCAGCGGCTCGATCGACCTGTACAACCGCGAAACCAACGGCCTGCTCTACGACTACCCCGTGCCGTCGCCCCCCAATCTGTTCGGCATCACCCGCGCCAACGTGGGTTCGATGCGCAACCGGGGTGTTGAAGTCATTGTCAACGTTGTGCCGGTGCAGACAAAGTCGTTCGTCTGGAATTCGAGCGTCAACTTCTCAACCAACCAGAACCGACTGACCTCGCTGACCAACGACCTGTACACGCTGACCAACGACTTTTTCAACACCGGCTACACGGGTGAACCCATCCAGACCTACACCAGCCGGGTGCGGGTAGGGCAACCCATCGGTAACTTCTACGGCTTCAAGGTAGTCGATGTGGGGGCTGACGGGAAATGGATTTACGAAAACCGGGAAGGGCAGCAGGTGCCATACGATCAGTTTGCCCACAGCGACGAAGACAAGATGATTCTTGGCAATGGCCTACCCAGGTACTACGCGGGCTGGAACAACAACCTGCGTTACAAAAACTTCGACCTAGCCGTTACCATGCGCGGTGCGTTTGGCTACCAGATTCTGAACTTCCAGCGGATGTACTACGAAAACCCCGGTGTGGTGCAATACAACCAGCTGCGGTCGGCGCAGGAGCCGGTGTTCGGCAAAGTCGTACTGAACAAAAACGTACCGCTCGAATACAACAGCTATTATGTTGAAAACGGCGATTTCTGGAAGATCGATAACGTCACGCTGGGCTACAACGTCAACCTGCCCACCAGCAGTAAGATCATCCGCAATGCCCGCGTCTACGTCTCGACGCTGAATACGTTCCAGTTCACCGGCTACAAAGGGCTTGACCCCGAAGTTAACCGGGGTGGGCTGGCTCCCGGCCTCGACGACCGTGACAAGTACCCATCGGTACGTACCTACACGTTTGGCCTGAACCTAACTTTTTAACTTATATCCGCCATGACTTTCAAACCATACCGGCAGGCGGGCAGTACCGCCCTCTTGATTTCAGCTCTAACCGCGCTGATGCCGGGCTGCACCAAACTCCAGGACGAAAACTACACGCAGCTCGTCAGCAGCAGCTTCGTACCGACCCCGCAGGATTTGGCGTCGCTCGTTGGGCCAGCCTACGGCAACTGGCGTCCGCTGATGATGCAGAAC
Organism: Spirosoma rhododendri; assembly: GCF_012849055.1. Lineage (NCBI taxonomy): Bacteria > Pseudomonadati > Bacteroidota > Cytophagia > Cytophagales > Cytophagaceae > Spirosoma > Spirosoma rhododendri. The sequence goes on from NZ_CP051677.1 coordinate 4,112,464, forward strand.
AACGGCTTTTTCCGCACCAACGAAATCGGTGCCGACGAACTCGTAATCCCCGCCCGGCCCAACGGCTGGGTCGACGGGGGGATTTTCCGGCGGCTGCACGAACACAAGTGGACCTCGCAGGACGGCAGTGCGTACGATAACTGGAATAACGCCTTTGGTGGCATCACCAACGCCAACCGGGTGATCTACCAGATTGAGTCGGGGCAGATTCCGGTGACGCAGGGCAAAGACGCCCTGTTGGGTGAACTGCGCGTATTGCGGGCGTCGTACTACTACGTGCTCTGCGACATCTTCGGTAACGTACCCATCGTCACGCGGTTCAACGTAGAGGAAGGCTTTCTGCCTGATCAAAGCTCACGTGCCGAGGTGTATAACTTCATCGTAAAAGAAATTACCGAGTCGCTGCCGCTGCTGGGCAACACGGTCGATAAAAGCACGTATGGCCGGTTCAATAATAAGTGGGCGGCCTATGCACTGCTGGCGCGGGTGTACCTCAACGCACAGGTGTACTCGGGTACGGCGCAGTGGGACAAGTGCGCTGCGGCCTGCGACGCCGTTATTAACGCTGGACTTTTTGCGCTTGAAACCAATCAGCGCGACGTGTTCAAAACGGTTAATGAAAACTCGAAAGAGATCGTCTTCGCTATTCCGTACGACGAAATATACGGGGGTACGTTCAGCATGGCGATGGAGACGCTGCAACCCGCCAACCAGAAAACCTACGGTGTTGAAGCGGCCTGTTGGGGCGGCACCTGCGCCGTACCGCAATTCATCAACACCTACGATCCCGACGACAGCCGGTTGAAGGAAAACTGGATTCAGGGACAGCAGTACGATGCCTCCGGACAACCGCTGTTAGGCAGTATGCGGGCCACCAACGGCAAGCCGCTGATCTATCTTAACCAACTGCCGGGTGTCGATTCGTCGGAGGAAGTACACGGTTTTCGCATGGGTAAGTACGAGTATAAGCAGGGCCTGCGGATCAACATGAGCAACGATGTGCCGTTGTTCCGGTATGCCGACCTGCTGATGATGAAAGCCGAATGTCTGCTGCGAACTGGTAACGCCGGTGGGGCTGCTACTTTGGTGACGCAAGTCCGGTCGCGTAGTTTCAAAAACAACTCGACCAAAGCGACCGTAACGGCGGCTGACCTGATAAAAGGCAGTATATACAAATATGGTCTGACGCGGAACGGTCAGTTTACAACCACGCAAACCGGCGACGATGTGCAGTATGGCCGGTTTCTAGACGAGCTGGGCTGGGAGTTCACGCAGGAAGGACACCGTCGGCAGGATATGATCCGCTTCGGCACGTACACCAAAAAATCGTGGCTCTCGCACTCGCCCAACGGCGACTATCGCATTCTGCTGCCCCTTCCGCAGGCCGAACTAAACAAGAACCCCAAGCTGAAACAAAATCCGGGGTACTAGCTCTTATGACCGGGCGTAATTTGGTAACCTGTACTACGTATTACTGAATTACGGCCGGTCAATTGCCATAGCGACTTCTGTTTGCTGAATCGATTATCTTCTTTCATGCGTGTGTATCGCTGTTTGCTGCTGTGTTTGATCGCTGGCTGGCTGCTATGGGGTTTGCCCGGCTGTCAACAGAAGGGGACTGATAAGAATTCGGTTAGCCCCACTCTGTTGCATCGGCTGTCGGTCGACGAGACGGGCATAGCCTTTCGGAATGAACTGCCCGAAAACGAAGATACAAACCCGCTGGTCTACGAATACACCTACAACGGCGGGGGTGTGGCGGCTGGTGATCTGAACGGCGATGGCCTGGACGACCTGTATTTCACCGCTAATCAGGGGCCGAACCGGCTGTATCTGAACCGCACGGCGAAGGGGCCTAACCCGGCAATTCGCTTCGACGACATCACCGAAGCCGCGGGCGTGGCTGATGCCGAGAACTGGAAAACGGGCGTGACGATGGCCGACGTCAACGGCGACGGTCGGCTCGATCTATACGTCTGCCACTCCGGCAATCTGGCCCCGGAGAAGCGGCAAAATCGGCTGTTCATCAATCAGGGGAACGACAAACAGGGCATCCCACAGTTTCGCGACGAAGCCACCCAGTTTGGACTGGCTGATTCGGCGTTCAGCACACAGGCCGCGTTCTTCGATTTCGACCACGATCACGACCTCGACATGCTGCTGATTAACCACAGCCCGCGCCGGTTCGAGAATCTGGACGAGACGGGAATCGAGCGAATCATGAATACGCCCGACGGCCTTACGGGTATCAAACTGTACCGCAACGATACCAATAAATTCACTGAGGTAGCGCAGGAAGTTGGGTTGCGCAACGCCCGGCTTTCCTACGGCCTGGGCGTGTCGGTCGCCGACGTTAACAACGACGGCTGGCCCGACATTTATCTCTCCAACGATTACCTCGCCCCCGATTACCTGTACATCAATCAGAGTGGGCATTTTACCGATCAGACCGACGCGGCCCTGGGTCACACGTCGCAGTTTTCGATGGGCAACGACATTGCCGACGTCAACAACGACGGCTGGAGCGACATCTTCACGATGGATATGCTACCCGAAGACAATCACCGGCAGAAACTGCTCTTCGCCAACGACAACTACGAACTCTTTGCGTTGCGCGAACGCACGGGCCTGCACCGGCAGTACATGCGCAATATGCTGCACTTGAATCAGGGCGCGACCGGCGGTAAAACGCCCGTTTTTGTCGAAATCGGGCAGCAGGCGGGCACGTCGAACACCGACTGGAGCTGGGCACCGCTGGCCGCTGACCTGGACAACGACGGCTGGAAAGACCTGGTCATCACCAATGGTTACGTACACGACTACACGAACATGGATTTTCTGAAATACATGGGCGATTTCGTGAAAGCCAACAGTGGCAGTATTCAGCGGAGTAACCTGCTCGATCTGGTGCGGCAGATGCCGTCGTCCAACGTTATCAACTACGTATTTCGCAACAACGCCGGTCGGCCACCCACGGATACGGCCGGACAGGGAAGCCTGTTCAGCAACGTGAGCCGGGCCTGGGGGTTCGACACACCCTCGAATAGTAACGGAGCCGCCTACGCCGACCTCGACAACGACGGCGATCTGGATCTGGTCGTCAATAACATCAATCAGGAAGCGTTTGTCTACCGCAACGACGCTGAAAAACTACTGAAACACAACACGCTGTCGGTCAGACTGGACGGGACCGGGGCGAACCGCTACGGTGTGGGCGCTGCGGTTACGCTCTACAGCCGGGGTACGGTACAGCGGCAGGAGCAGCTCCTGTGCCGCGGCTTTCAGTCGAGCGTATCACCGGTGCTGCACTTCGGGCTGGGAGCGTCGAAAACAATCGATTCGCTACGGGTCGACTGGCCGGGCGGACAGGCGCAGTGGCTGCGTAACGTAGCCGCCAACCAAACGCTCACATTGCACGAAAAAGACGCGCAGGCTGGGGTGAAGCAACCCGTCGGTATTCAAGGTTCTATTTTTCAGCCGGCAACGTCGCCGGTCAGCGGTACGGCGTCGGAAAACGATGTCAACGATTTCAAGCGGCAACCGCTGCTCACCAACTCGCTGTCGTACAGTGGGCCGTGCTTGGTTAAGGGCGACGTCAACGGCGACGGCCTCGAGGATTTATTCATCGGTGGCGCGTCGGGTTATGCCGGGCGGGTACTGGTGCAGCGGGCAGAGCGGTTCACCGATACGCGTCAGCCCGCGCTCATTGCCGATTATTTGCAGGAAGACACCGACGCAGCTTTCGTGGACGTTGACCGCGATGGTGATCTGGATTTGTACGTGTGTAGTGGGGGGTACGATAATTTTCTGCCCAACGACGCACTCTTGCAGGATCGCCTGTATCTCAACGACGGCCGGGGTCAGTTCGCCCGGCAACCCGACGCCCTACCGCGCCTGTACACCAGCAAAAGCTGCGTGCGCGTGGCCGACATTAACGCCGATGGTCATCCCGACTTGTTCGTGGGCGGGCGGGTCGTACCGGCGCGGTATCCCGAAACACCCGACAGCTACGTGCTGCTCAATGATGGGCACGGCCATTTCTCCGACGCAACCAGCCGCGTAGCCCCCGCACTCAAAAAATTGGGTATGGTAACCGATGCCGCCTGGGCGGACATGAACGCCGATGGTCGGCCGGACCTGATTACGGCGGGGGAATGGCTACCGGTGCAGGTCTGGATCAATCAGAACGGCCGACTGGTCGACAAAACAACCGACTACCTGCCCCGGCTGTCGGGCTGGTGGAACAAACTATTCGTCGCGGATCTGAACGGCGACGGTCGGCCCGACATCGTTGCGGGCAACATGGGCATGAACACGCAGTGCCGGGCGTCGGTTGGTCGACCCGCCGAACTGATCTACAAAGACTTTGACGACAACGGCACCGTCGACCCCATCCTGATGATGCCCATTCAGGGACGTATGTACCCGTTCGTGTCGCGTGACGAACTGCTCGATCAGATGACCACTATGCGCCCTCGCTTCACCGACTACAAAAGCTACGCCGACGCCAGCCTGACCGACGTGCTGACGGCTGACGAGCGAACCGGCGCGACGACCCTCCGGGCCGACCGGCTGCAAACAACCGTGTTCGTCAGCGGCCCCGCCGGGAAGAAATACCGGCTGGCCCGGCTTCCTGCCGAAGCACAATACACGCCCATCTTCGCCATCACCACCACCGACTATGACGGCGACAGTCACCCTGATTTGCTGCTGGGCGGCAACATAAACCACAGCCGGATTCGGTTCGGCAACAACGACGCGGGGCTGGGGCTGTTGCTGCGAAACGATGGGACCGGTACGTTTACGGCGGTCAGTCAGGCTCGGTCGGGACTGGCGGTTCGAGGGGATATCCGCAGCTTTACCTGGCTGAACGGGCTGTTACTGGCCGGGGTCAATAACCAGCCGTTTCTGGCATTTAAACGGAGGGAAAACTGATGCGTCTGCTGCTAATCATAGTCCTGGGATGCCTGCTGCTGGGGCCTGCCGACCGACGGAGTCATCGTCCTATCAGCCTGGAGCCGATCAAGTAAGCCGGGTAGTCGACGCGATGAACGACGTGATGATGCACGACGTCACCAATCCCCCGCTGGCCGCGCGGTTCTTTGCCTACGCCACGCTGGCTGGTTACGAAACGCTCAGTCACTCCGATTCGACGCTGCGCCCGCTGTTGCGCCGACTCAATCAGTACCCCAGTATTCCGACACCCACCGTAACAAACTATAACCCTCAACTGGCTGCGTTGCTGGCGATGCTCGAAACGGCGGGGCGCCTGCAACCGTCCGGCCGGAACCTGGATAGCTGCCGTACGAGCCTGCTGGACGATAGCCGGAAAAAGGGTATGCCCGATGATATACTGACCGGGTCACAGAAAGTTGCCAAAACCATCGCCGACGCGGTGGTGCGCTACGCCCGGCAGGACGGCTACAACCGCCTAAGCGACTACCCGCGTTATACCCCAACCAAAGGCGAGGGCTACTGGTACCCGACCCCGCCCGCGTTTCTGTCGGCCGTAGAGCCTCATTTCGGCCAAATTCGCCCGTTTCTGATCGATTCAGCAGGTACGTACACGCCCCGGCCACCTACCGTTTTTTCGACCAACAAACAAAGCGCCTTTTACCGGCAAATGGCCGATGTGTGCCGGGCTGGGCAAACGCTGACGTCCGACCAAAAAGCCAGCGCCCAGTTCTGGGATTGCAACCCCTTCGCCGTGCAGGACGCGGGGCATCTTCAAATTGGCTTGAAAAAGATGTCGCCGGGGGCGCATTGGATGGCTATTGCCGGAGCCGCCTGTCGGCGGCAACGCGCGTCGTTCAGCCGGACGCTACAGGTACATACAGTACTGGCCATGACGCTGATGGACGCCTTTATCTGCTGCTGGGCCGAGAAGTACCGCAGCAACCGCATCCGCCCAGAAACCGTCATCCGCCAATACATCGACCCCGACTGGAAGCCGCTGTTGCAAACACCTCCGTTTCCAGAATACGTGAGCGGCCATTCGGTGATTTCGGGCGCGTCGGCGGAGGTACTGACCCACTTTTTCGGTGACAACCTGGCGTACACCGACTCCACCGAAATTGGTTTTGGACTGGCTCCCCGGCGGTTTACCTCGTTCCGGCAGGCCGCGCAGGAAGCTGGCCTATCGCGGTTCTACGGCGGCATTCATTTCAATGATTCAGTTACAGAAGGATTGAACGAGGGGCAGCGAATAGGAGAATACGTCGTGGCAACGCGGCTAGTCAAGTAATACGTGTGCCGCAATGTGGGCGTTTCCAGACAGGGCAGGGATCAATTATCCGCATGTTGCGTCCAATTCATAAACCGTACTTAGCACAAAAGCATAAGCACCAATTGATTTTTTGCGATCATGATGAAAAAAGTAATAGCTGTTCTGGGTCTATTAACCTGGCTCAGTTTTTCCGCGCAAAGCCAGTCTTTTTTTGTACTCAATCCTGAACGCTATAAGCCTTACATTGATCAGTTTAATGCTGACGATAACGAATTGTATAAACAATACATTCCTAATGATTCAGCCTGGCAATTCATTCAATCGAACGTGCCGCTGCTGGACTGCCCGGACAAGAATTTGGAATTAACGTATTATTTCCGTTGGTGGACCTATCGCAAACAAATAAAGGCGACGCCTGATGGTTTTATCGTTACCGAGTTTTTGCCCTCTGTATATTGGGCGGGTAAGCATAATTCGATCAGTTGTGCAGCCGCTCATCATTTTTATGAAGGTCGTTGGCTAAAGGATACCAAATACTTAAATGATTATGCAAATTTCTGGCTAAGAAAGGGAGGGGATTTACGAAGTTATAGCTTTTGGATTTCGGATGCATTGTGGTCATTTCATCAGGTTAAACCTAATTCAGCCTTATTAACCGATCTGCTACCCGATTTAATCAAGAATTATCAGGGATGGGAAACGGGGCGAATGTATCAAGATAAATATTTTATTGGTAAAAATCCCGATGGACTTTTTAGTACAATTGATGATCGGGACGGAATGGAAATGTCCATTGGCCAACATGGTAAGCGCCCAACCATTAATTCATATATGTATGGTGATGCCAAAGCTATTGCCCGTGTTGCACGCCTGAAAGGAGACAAACAAAGTGAGAAGCTGTTTTTGTCGAAAGCTGATACGCTACAAAAATTGGTGCTAATGAAGCTGTGGGATAATCAATCTAACTTCTTCAAAACCATGCCCTATAACCAGTCGAAACTGGTTGATGTTCGGGAGATTTTGGGGTACACACCCTGGTATTTTAAACTACCTACTCAGGGGAAGGGATACGAAAAAGCCTGGCGACTGCTACTCTCGGACCAGGGATTTAAGGCTCCTTATGGATTAACCACCGCCGAACAAAGTCATCCGAAATTTGAATTAACGTATGAAGGACACGAATGCAAATGGAATGGACCGAGCTGGCCTTTTTCAACGGCAGTAACATTAACGGCCATGGCCAACGTACTTAATGAGTATGAGCAGACGATAATCGAACCTCGGGATTATTTTGATCAGTTGGTTATTTATTCGAATGCCCACCGTCGAGTTTCAGAAAATGGTCGCCTGCTGCCTTGGATTGACGAAGTAGTAAATCCGTATACGGGGGACTGGATTTCCCGGACAATGTTAGAATCAATGGGTTGGCGAGCTGATAAAGGAGGGGTCGAGCGAGGAAAAGATTATAACCACTCTACATTCTGCGATTTGGTCATTTCGGGGCTCATCGGTATACGACCGCAGGATACTAATAGTATCGTTGTTAATCCATTGGTTCCAGCTGATGGATGGGATTGGTTCTGCCTGGACAATATTACATACCATGGCAAAACACTCACCGTGTTGTTCGATCGTTTTGGGACAAAATACAACAAGGGAAGAGGGTTGTTGTGTTTTTCAAATGGCAAGTTGCTGGCGAAGGCAGAATCAATTCAAAAGCTAACTGTTTCGCTTGAATAGAAGATTGTACTCAATTGCGTTAGTCAGCGGTCTGACCATGCTCGATGCGGAGCCCGAGTTATTTGACGTAGTGTAGTCAACGTTATTACCGGCATCGTGGTGACCAAACCCGGTCAGTGGGCTTAGTGAAAGTCATTTTCTGCTAGGTCTGGTCGAATCGGGGCCTAGGGGTAATCAATGTGTGGTTACCACAAGACAAAACGACCGAAAAGTACCCGTAAGTTCTTTTCTGGTTAACAAGTATTGGCCAGCGAAGAAATCGTCGCTTAGTACCCCCCGTAAAACTTACGCAGACCCCACTCGATGGTGGCCAGCAGGAGTACGACGAAGAACAGCCAACGCCAGTTGATGATTTCGTCGATGGCTTCGGTGCTGCTCAGGCGGGCGGGGTGGGGGCGGCTTGTCAGCGCGTTTACCAGCGCGTCGACCTGGGCGGGTTTGTAGAAACGGCCACCCGTCTGCGTCGCCAGCTGCCGGAGCATGGCGTGGTCGGCGGTGGTGTTGAGGGCTTCAAGTTGCTGCGTCCGGACGACAAACTGCCCCGACGATTGCTCGGCCCGGCCGTTGAGCGTGGCCGTCGCCCGAAACTGATAGGCGCCTTCCGGTAGCTGACTGATCTCGTAGCGGCTGTTGGCAGCCGTGGGCGTAAACGTGTAGCTGCGCGTCAGGTTGCGCTCGTCGGTCAGTTGCAGCCGGACGGGTTGGTCGTACTGCCGCTCGTAGATGTCGTTGTAGAGTTCGGATTCGAAAATGACCTTGTCGCCCGCGACAAACTCGTTGCGAATGGGGTAAACGCGCAGCTTCCGCCGGTCTTCCTTCACCGAAATCAACTGGATGATTTTCTGGAGTAACTCGTCGACTACCTCCTGTTTTTCCGTCAGCGCGAACTCTTCCAGCCGCCACGCCCACAGCCCTTCCCCGCCAGCACGGCCGTTTTGCGGGGCGAGGTTACGTTGAAAGCCAGCAGCGGCTTGGTCGTTTTCACGGTGCCGATCTGCTGCCACAAGACCACTTCGCTGCCCGGCTGCGCGCGGTAATCGCCGTAGGGTACCGTCAGCGGGGGGAGCTTGGCCAGCAGGTCGAGTTTGGCGGGGTCGAACGCAAGTTGCTTGAAGTCGGGGTTGAACGTCGCCGTGACTTTATCCGTCTGCGTCCCCGGCCCGCTGATTTGCAGCACCGGGTTCGACGCCGTAAACGGCCCGATCGCCGACTGACCGCCCAGCACAAACAGCATGGGCGTGTTGCTGCTCAGCAGGGTCTGGAAAACGGCGTTGCCCGTACCCCGACTGTCGGGGATCTGGTGCAGAATGATCAGGTCGTACTTTTTGTCAACCGGGGGTGTCGGGTCGATCGAGCCGGTCAGTACCCGCACGTCGACGTCGTAGTTCTGGTTTTTTTCGAGGATACTGCGAATCGCCCGGATGTCGGGGTGAGGGGCCAGGCCCAGCAGCAGCACTTTTTCCTTACCGTCAATCACGTCGATGTACACGTCCTGCCGGTTGTTGCTGATCGTGTATTCGCCCGGCTGGGGCAGCACCTCGACCACGTAATGCTGCACCCCTTTTCGGGTGGCGGTGGTCTGAAAGGTCAGTTGATTGAACGCATCGCCCTGTCCGAACCGCACCGACTGACGACTTAATTCCTGCCCGCCCTGCCGGATCACGACCGTGGCGGCCTGTCCGGCGTAGCCATAGCTGACGATTTCAGCCTGCACCGGAAACTGATTGCCCAGATACGCAATGCGGTTGGCAATGACGCCCTTGAGCTGAATGTCTTTGCGGGGAATGGTATCGCCCAGCCCGATCGTGTTAACCGAAAACGGGTATTGCCCGAAGGTGGGCGACAGGCCCTGATTGAAAATACCGTCCGTCACCAATACAACGTCGGTCAGATTGCGGCCTTCGTAGTCGGAGCGGATGCCGTTGAGCAGACCCGATAGATCGGTGGTTCGGCGGGTAAAGGGTATTTGAGTAAGGTCGGCACCGGGGTCGTTCAGCGTGTCGTCGAGCGTGCGTACCGACACGTCCATGCCTTTGTCGGTCAACTGTTGCCGCAGCGACTGCAACGCAGCCAGCGACCGGTTGATGGCCGGTCGACCGCCGACGGCTACCGACTCCGAATTGTCGACGGCTAGCACAATCTTCGGTTTTTCCGTCGTCGTCTGAATGCTGCGGATGAGCGGGTCGAGCAGCAGAAAGCACAGCAGACTCACGGCCAGAAAGCGCAGCACGGCCAGCCCGTAGGTCGTGCGCCGGTCGAATCCACCTACCGACGTACCGGTGGTAGCCAGCGGCAGCGGCTGATACAGCGCATAGGCATACGCGGCCCCCACCAGCAAACAAACCAGTATCCACCAGGGCGACGACTGAAAAATAACGTTGGACATTGAGGTGAGTTTAACGTTCAAGGTTTAACGTGTAAGGTTTAGGGTTCACTATCGGGAAAGTAATGCCCGTAGAAAACCTTAAACCTTACACGTTAAACCGTAAACCCCTAAGTTAACATCCCCCCGTCGACCTGCAACACCTGACCGGTGATGTAGCGGGAGAGGTCGGACGCCAGAAAAACGGCGCAGTCGGCCACCTCGTCGGGTTGACCACCCCGTTTCATCGGGATTTGCTGCTTCCATTCTTCGACGGCTTTTTCGTTGATTTCGCCGGTCATTTCGGTTTCGATGAAGCCTGGTGCGATGGCGTTGGAGCGGATATTCCGCGACCCCAGTTCCAGCGCGACCGACTTGGTGAAGCCGATGATGCCCGCCTTCGACGCAGCGTAGTTGGCCTGCCCCGCGTTGCCCCGGATACCGACCACCGACGTCAGGTTGATAATCGACCCGGCTTTGGCTTTCATCATCGGTTTGATGGCTGCTTTGGTCAGGTTAAAGACCGACTTTAGGTTAACGTTGATAACGGCGTCCCATTGTTCTTCCGACATCCGCATCAGCAGCCCGTCTTTGGTAATTCCCGCGTTGTTGATCAGCACGTCGAGCTTGCCGAAGTCGGCGATGACCTGCGTGATGAGTTCGTCGGCGGCTTTGTGGTCCGACGCGTCGGAGCGGTAGCCTTTCACCTGCCCGCCAAACTGCCGGAGTTCTTCTTCCAGCGCCTGCCCTTTTTCAACGCTCGACAGGTAGGTAAAGGCTACGGTAGCCCCTTCCTGCGCGAATTTCTGGGCCATGGCCCGGCCGATACCCCGCGATGCACCCGTGATGAGTGCCACTTTGCCTTTCAGTAAATCCATTGGTTAAAAATAACAGCACCGCACCAGCCAGACTAGTTGACCGGTGCGGTGGTCTGATCGTAAGAATGGGTCAAAAATAGCCGGTTGCCACTGAATCGCCAACGGCGGCCCGCCATTAACAGCAGCCCCCGCCGTCGTAGTGGTAGGTCGAGGGCGAAATGAACAGGTCGTTGCGGTTAAGCCGGGCCAGCGCACCAGCGGTTTTGTCGCAGACGGCCAGCGGCTGATTGGGCAGCAGGACGTGGCCTTTCTGATCGTCGAAGTGCGTATCGGAGCCGTAGTAGATGGCCGTTTTGCCGGTGAAAATGCAGGGACCGTCGGTGGGCATCGGGTCTTTGATCGCGCAGACTTCGACGCTTTCGATATACAGCAGCTCGTCGGTGGCGTACTGACCCGGCGGCAGCACCCGATAGGCGCGTTTGGCCCGCACTTCGATGGTGCCGAAGCCCACGCTTGCAATCATATCAAGGTAGGTTTGCAGCGGTACTGACCCCGTCAGGCAGAGGGCGCGAAGGCGGTCGTCGTTACGGAGTTCGTCGGACATGGGCTGTTCGCAAACGGGATCCGACATGACGAGCCGACCGTGCGGTTTCAGGATGCGGTAGGTTTCGGCCAGTGCCCGGTGCAGGTCTTCGACCCGGAAAATATTGAACAGGCAGTTCTGCGCGGCCACGTCGACGCTGTTGTCGGGTAGGGGCAGGTCGAGGGCCGAGCCTTCGCGTAGGTCGATGAAGTCGCTGCTGAACCAGTCGTTCTGGGCTTCAGCTTCTCCCAGGTTGTCTTGGCAAGCCTTCAGCATTTCCGGCACCACGTCGACGCCGATGATAGCCCCCGGCCGGCGGCTAAAGTAGGCGAACTGAAGCAGTTCCATGCCGCCCCCAACGCCCACGTACATCACGGTTGGGCTGTTGACCAGGTCGCGGGGGTTGACGGTGCTGCCGCAGCCGTAGTTCATCTCCAGCATCCGTTTGGGTATGCTCAGGCCCGGCAATTGCCAGACGGGGTTGGTTGTGCAGCACAGCCCAACCTGTGGTTCTTCGGCAGCCTGCCGGTACACGTCAACGGTGGCATCGAGGTAACTCATGCTTCAGTTTAAGGTTTATAGTTTAATGTACAAGGTTTGCCGCGTGGCAGCTACTTGTAAAGTAAAGGGTTTCGACGCGGACAACCTTATACGGTAGACTTTAAACGATAAACTTGTCCAAAATGGGTCAGGTTGCTTACCTTTCTGCCCACTATTCTGACCGACTCTGTATGCGCCTACATTCACTAATTCTGCTGAGTTTTCTGTCGTCGACAACCAGCCTGTTTGCCCAGAAAATACACGCTCACAACGACTATACCCAGTCACGTCCGTTCCTGAATGCCTACGAACAACGGGCCGACTACATCGAAGCCGACGTGTGGGTACAGGATGGCAAGCTGGTAGTGTCGCATGATAAGCCCGCTTCCAATGCGCCTACGCTTGATTCGCTGTATCTGAAACCGATCGCGGCCCTGTTTGCCAAAAACGACGGGCGGGTCAGTACCGACCGCACTTACACGTTTGGGCTGATGATCGACGTGAAAGACGACCCGACGGTGGTGCTGCCCAAACTGATCGAACTGCTGCAAGCCAGCCTGATCAGTTTCAACCGCAACGCCAACGCCACTGCCGTGCAGGTTATCATCAGCGGCAACCGCCCACGACCCGAGAAGTTTTTCGATTACCCGCTGCTTCAGTTCGACGGGCGGCCGAGCGAAGTATACGATCAGGAAACGCTGCAAAAGGTGGCGATGATTAGTGATAATTTCCAATCGTACACACGCTGGAACGGTACCGGCGAACTCTCCGGCGAAGATCGCGATAAGCTCAAGCGCGTCATCAAACGGGCGCACAGCGATGGTAAACTCGTTCGGTTCTGGGCCATTCCCGACCAGCCGGATGCCTGGAAAGTGCTCCGGAAAATTGGCGTCGACATCATCAACACCGACCGCGTCGCTGACGCGGCAAAGGCATTGCGTTAGCGTGTGGGCTGTATACTAAAAGGCTTCCAACCCCTTTTCAGGCTATAAAATAGTTGGGTAGTCGGTTAATGATTTGTCGGTTTTTTTTGTCGCCTTGAGCCCGCGAGGGAGCTTCGTTAGCAGGCGTATAGTCTCCTTTTGCCGAAGATCCCTCGCGGGCTCGGGATGACAAAAATACGGTATTGTAAACAGAGAAAGCGACTCCTTCACGGGGTCGCTTTCTCTGTTTGAACGAGTGCACTATTACGAATTACTCCGACAATATCACCTTGCGCGTAACCCGCTGCTGCCCCTGAATGAGTGACAGCACGTAAAAACCACGGCTGAGGTCCTGAACGGGCAGGCTGATCAGGTTTTCACCCGTCGTAACGGCCTGTACCTGCTGCCGCACTGCCCGCCCTGATTCGCTAAGCAGTTGCAGCGATAGGTCGCCGGGGGTTTCGGCCCAATAGCGCAGGTGGAGCGTTTCGTGGGCAGGGTTGGGGTACAGTTCTGCCGTAAATGTACCCGCTTCGGGCTGCACCGTCGCAGCTATGCGGCTACTGCCGGTTTTGGTGAGCCGCGCTCCGGCCCAGTCGCCGTGATCGCAGGCTGCGCCATCGCCCGCGTCGGTCATCACCAGCGTCAGCGTCTGCTTGCCTGATACGTCCAGCACAACCGATTTGGTGGCCGTGGCCGCGTTCATCGTGCCGCTGCTGTAGACCTTGTTGCCGTCCAGAAAGACCTGAAACTCGACCGTGCCGCACCCCGCACTGGTGATCTCATCGTCGATGCCCATATCGGTGATGAACTGCGTATACTGCCCGCCCAGGTTGTAGCTGATGGTTGAACTGGCGTGGACGCCCAGCCCCTTGGCGTAGGTCTGCCCGTTGAGGGTGATGGTGCGTCCGTCGCCCGCGTTGGCTTCGCCGTTGCTTTTGTCTTTCTCGACCGGCCCGTAGCCGTTTACCGCCGACGACCAGGTCAGATCCGACAAATAAAGACTCGACGTTGTTGGGGTCGTGGGTGTCGTCGTCGTCGACTTCGGCATGAGCCGTGCCCCGGCCCAGTCGCCGTGATCGCAGGCTGCGCCATCGCCCGCGTCGGTCATCACCAGCGTCAATGTTTGTTTGCCTGATACGTCCAACGTGACCGATTTAGTGGCTGTGGCCGCGTTCATCGTACCGCTGCTGTAGACTTTGTTGCCGTCCAGAAAGACCTGAAACTCGACCGTACCGCAACTCGCACTGGCGATCTCATCGTCGATGCCCATATCGGTGATGAACTGCGTGTACTGCCCGCCCAGGTTGTAGCTGATGGTTGAACTGGCGTGGACGCCCAGCCCCTTGGCGTAGGTTTGTCCGTTGAGGGTGATGGTGCGCCCGTCGCCCCCGTTGGCTTCGCCGTTGCTCTTGTCTTTCTCGGCCGGCCCGTAGCCGTTCACCGCCGATGACCAGGTCAGATCCGACAGGTAAACGCCCGAACCCGTGGGGGCTGGTGTGGTCGGTGTGGTCGGCGTAGTGGTTGTGGTGGGGACGCGGTAGAACGCACTGGCCGGAATGGCCTGCTTGCCCAGATTCGGGCCGCTGTAGCTGGCACTCAGCGACTGCCCGCCGACACCCTGAAAATAAACTATCGTAAACGCGTGTTTGCCCGCTTTCAGGCCGATGCTGCCCGACTGCTCCTGATCGCCGTGCACGCCGTCGTTGCTGACAACGGTCGTGTTACCGATCATCAGTTTGGTGCCGTCGTCGGAGGTGGTGTAGAAGGTGTAGGTGCCGTCGGTGGGTACGTTGATGTAGCCCGTAAAGCGCAGGCCGTAGTTCTGATCGCGGCCCCGCATCGAGAAGTCGATCTGGCTGGCGGTGCCGGTTTTGGCGGGGGTGAGCGAGGTGAAATCGGGCAGGTTGCTCCAGGAACCTTCGTAGTACTGATAGTCGGTGCCGGTCACGGCGTTGCCCGGATTCTCGGGATCACGCAGACTTACCGGGGCCGGGGTTGGCGTGGTCGTTGCGTTCAGTTGCTTGAGCAGGACGGCCGACGTATAGGGGGCCAGCGTAATCTGACCAGTGTAGGCCGTGTTTTTAGCGTCGCGGTACGTACCGTCCAGCCCGACGTTGGTTGATTGCCCCGATGCGTTATAAACGATCTTGACGTAATCGTCGGGGTTGAGGGTCGCCAGTGTGGCTTCCCGCATAATCAGGTTGTCGACCCAGGCTGTTTGCCCGTCTTCGTAGGCCTGCACCACCAGAATCGCGTTCGACTCATCGGCGTTGGCGGTAAACGTAGCTTCCATCGCCTGCCGGCTTGTGCCCAGCACGAAGGTGGTGCGGTCGGCCAGATCGCGGTAGCTGCCAGCCTGCTGACGCGGGTACACGGTAAGGCGCTTGTTGGCCCCCGACGCGATGCCGTCCAGTACCAGCTGGTAGGTTTGCCCTTTTCGTACGCTGCCCAAATTGATCGTCGCCAGCAGATAACTGTCGCCCTTCCCCGACGACGATGCAAACGACAGGCGCATCGCCCCCCGTCGAGTGTGCCGGGGTTGTTCCAGTCGGCGCGGCCATTGCCGTAGGGCGACCAGACTCCCCAGCCGTTGATGTCGCCACCGTAGGGGAAGTTCAGCAGGGTAGCGCCCGTCTGCGTCACCATCTGCGATTTGTAGGTTATGGGGCTGTTGCCCGAATTCCGATCCTGCCCGTATTTGTTCTGCCACTCGGCCAGCGACATCTGCTGACCCGTCAGGCCGGAGCCGGGGTTGTAAACGGCCAGAATCTTGAACTGATCCTCGAAAGGCCGCATGTAATAATTGTAGTCGAACGAGCCGTACTGACTCAGGTCATTGGCGCTTGACTCGTAACCGGCTACGGTCTGTGTGGCCAGTTTGCTGACGAAAATGTTGTTCTGACTGGTGATGTTGCGGGGTGTGCAGACCTGATTAGCAACGATTTTCAACTGCTCTTCGCCGTTGTCGAACACCGTGTTGTTCTTGAGCGTGTTGTTGTAAGCCCCACGCAGGAAGATGCCCATACCGGCCACCCGGAATATCGAGTTGCCCGTCACTTCGGCGTTCACTGTGCAGTCGTCCAGAAAGATACCATGTGCGCCGGTTGTCGCGTTGATCGGTGCCCCTTCCGGCGCGCCCACGCCGTTGTAAATGATGTTCGACAGGAAGCGCAGGCCGGTGACGTTGTTGCGGTTACCGTTCCAGGTGTACAGGCCACCGCCGTCGCTTTTGGTCATGCAGTAGTTCGACACCCGGTTATACTGCACCGTCGAACTGGTCACGACCGAAACCCCCGTGTACCCAATGTTATCGAAGACGTTGTACTCGATGAGCGAGTTGGCCGGGCAGCTCGATTGCAGACCTGAGTAGCTGCCGTCGCCGTTGACGCCCCGGCCCGGCACCAGACCGATGCGCTGTACGGTGTTGCCCCGAAACGTGAAATTCTGGAATGACTGAATCGTCAGACCGCTGTTGTTGGCATCTTCGAGCAGGTTATTCTCAACCGTAATCCCACTGCCCGACCCGTTGAAAAACACCGCGTTTTCGCCGGAGTTCGTGATGTCGTTGCCCGACAGCGCAATACCGTTGCCGTTGACCGACAGTACTCCCGACGACAGTGTCTGCGTCACTTTAACGTTCCGCACCGTTACGTTGTTGACGTTGGTCAGGTTGATCCCTTCACCCGCCGTCGTCAGGGCAATCGACTGGTTGTTGGGGTTGTTCTGGTTATCAAACAGCCGAATCGTCTTATCCGACGGGTTGTAGTACCATTCACCGACCTGATCGAGGGTTGCCGGGTGGTTCTGGATAAAATAGCCCCAGCCATCGGTGGGCTCGTAAGTGGTACTGCCCGCCAGCGATAGCGTATTGCCATTTTGCTGAGCAATAGTCACCCGGTCGAGCACCCAGGTTGCCGACCGTATTACGGCTTCGCCCCCCGCGTAGCTGGTTGGCAGTCCCTGCTGACTGGTAATCTGTCCCCGGCCGTTGTGCGACTGTATGGTCAGGTAACCTTTGTTCGAATCGCTCAGGTTTGGATAGCGGCCCAGCGGCAGGACGGTATTGTCGCGGTACACCCCCGTCACGCGGCTACCGCAGCTGGGGCAACTGGCCTGCCAGGTGTTGTTGCCGACGTTGTTCCAGCCCGTTATGAGCGTTGATCCGGCAATGACGGGTTTGTTGCCGGAACCGTAGGCATCCACCACGATCGGGTTGCCCGAGGCCCCCGACTGCCGGACATAGAGTGTCCCCCGGAAGGTATCGCCCCGCCGGAGCAGCACCTGATCGCCGGGCTGCAACGACAGGCTACTGGCTTTGGCCAGCGACTGAAACGGACTGTCGACCGAGCGGCCCGAATTGCCGTCGCTGCCGTTGGCCGCTACGTAATAGGTGGTTTGGGAAAAGGCTGCCGGGACAACGAGTAGTGAAAGCAGCAGCGCGGACATACCGCGACCAATACGCCGGGTGGGGCGTGGGTAATTCTGTACAGTTACGGTTAACACAAGTAGACGATGGAATAAACAGAGGATGTAGTTTAGCTCAGGGTGGGGGTGCGGATTACTATCGACTAAAAATAGGGCTCAACTACCGATTAATCAATTTCTTAAAGATTATTTAATTCACAATCAGCGAGTTATATGAATGGTTATAAATATTTAGGGAACGGTAACGGCTTGATTTTCAGCTATTCTACCTACTAGCGTGCAATCGGAAAATTGTAGTACCAGGCACGCCGATAACGTGTAATGCGTGGGTTGACTGTTGAGTAGAAATACGTGGAACGGGCCAAACAAATCGGGTCCGGCCGCTGATTATCTACGGGAGCGGGTTGGAAATCGGCCCGACATTGGCGACGTTTACCGCCGTTTGTTTAAACAACCGAACTCGTTATGAGCACCCCTGAAGTAGCGCAGCTTTTCCCCGCAGACGATCAGATTCCGGCCGATTACCGGATCGAACCCATTCATCAGCGGGAGTACCTTATCAACGGAGAAATGCGTCAGTGGGACGGCCCCACGACGGAGGTATATTCACAGATCGGGACGCCCCAGCCCGACGGTAGTATCAAGCCCCGGCTGGTTGGCAGCTTCCCCGTCTGCACGCCAACCGAAGCGATGGAGGCCCTCGACGCGGCCGTGGCCGCCTACGACAACGGTCGTGGCGAATGGCCGACGATGTCGGTAGCCGGGCGTATTGCCTGCATGGAAACATTCGTGGGCAAAATGCTGGAGCAGAAGCAGCGCGTCGTGGCTCTGATGATGTGGGAAATCGGTAAGAATCTCGCTGATTCGACCAAAGAGTTCGACCGGACGGTGAAATACATCTACGACACGATCGACTCGCTGAAAGACATAGACCGGGCCGGGTCGCGGTTTCGGGTGGAGGAAGGCATTATCGGGCAGATTCGGCGGGCACCGCTGGGCGTTGTGCTGGCGATGGGGCCGTTCAACTACCCACTCAACGAAACCTACACGACGCTGATCCCAAGCATCCTGATGGGCAACACAATTTTGTTTAAAACGCCCAAACACGGTTCGCTGCTGCACTATCCGTTGCTGGAAGCCTTCCGTACGAGCTTTCCGAAAGGCGTCGTTAACTCGATCTACGGGCGCGGGGCTGTGGTGGTGCCACCCGTGATGCAGTCGGGTAAAGTCAACGTGCTGACGCTGATTGGGTCGAGTAAAGTGGCCGACGAACTGCAACGGCAGCACCCGAAGCTCAACCGGCTCCGCTCGATTCTGAGCCTCGACGCCAAAAATGCCGCGATCATCCTGCCCGACGCCGATCTCGACATTGCCGTGAAAGAGTGTCTGCTGGGATCATTGTCGTTTAACGGGCAGCGCTGCACAGCCATAAAAATTATCTGGGCGCACCGTTCAATCGCCGATAAATTCCTGGAAAAATTCGCTCCGGCAGTGAGTGCGCTGAAACTGGGTATGCCCTGGACCGACGGTGTGCAGATTACGCCGTTGCCCGAACTAAACAAGGTCGATTACCTGACCGATACGATCCGCGACGCTGAAGCGGGCGGGGCTAAAATCGTTAACGATGGCGGGGGCGACTACGCGGGTGGCCTGTTCAAACCGGCGGTAGTATACCCCGTCAAAGACGGTATGAAACTTTACCGCGACGAGCAGTTCGGACCAGTAGTACCGGTAGTGGCGTACGACGATGTCGAGGAGTTTATCGATTATCTGATTACTGATAGCCACGGGATGCAGGCCAGCGTTTTCGGTACCGATACCAAACCCATCGCCGATCTGATCGACCCGCTGGTGAATCTGGTTTGCCGGGTCAACATCAACGCCCAGTGTCAGCGCGGGCCGGACACATTCCCGTTTACGGGGCGCAAAGATTCGGCGGAAGGGACGCTATCGGTGGAAGACGCGCTACGCTCGTTCTCGATTCGTACCTGCGTGGCCACGAAGGAAACCGACGAGAACAAAGCCATTCTGAACGAAATCGTCGGGGAACACCAGTCGAATTTCCTGAGCACCAGTTTCATTTTTTAACCTTTTAGACGGAAGAGGTGAGAGGGGGCATTACCCCTGAATCCCCTGAGAGGTTGTTTGGGGAAGCACAATCCGGGTCAAAAGTGCCTTTTTTGTCATCCCGACGACAGGAGGGATCCGCTCCGGCGGCCCGGTTCGCTAGGAGCAGGAAAACGCCTGTTACCGGAGATCCCTCCTGTCGTCGGGATGACAAAAATTCGCTCCCCAAACAACCTCTGAAGGGGACTTTGCTCGTTCATAGACAAAGTCCCCTTCAGGGCAGGGCTGTTAAGTTCTAGTCCGTTTACCCCCCAGCCCCCTGAAGGGGGAGCATTCCGCAAATGAACCACTCCCCCTTCAGGGGGCTGGGGGGTAGACAGGCCGAAGGAAATTTGGCAATTGCTACAGCCAAGAGAAGAACTTAACAGCCCTGCCCTTCAGGGGATTTAGGGGTGAAGCTAACCAGCACTCAACAGCCCTGTCTTTCAGGAAATTCAGGGGAGAAAAACCCACTTCTTTCGTCACTATTGCCTTCATGCTAGTTGCCGATAATGTAAGTAAAGCGTTCGCGGGGAGTGTTCGGGCCGTGCGTGGGGTGTCGTTTTCGCTGGCACCCGGCCAGATTATGGGGCTGGTGGGCGCGAGTGGGTCGGGGAAAAGCACCCTGCTGAACCTATTGGCCGGGCTAGCCGACGTTGACACCGGTAGCGTACTACTTAACGACAAACGGGTGCCGGGGCCATCGGACGTGCTGATTGCCGGGCATCCCGACATTCGCCTGGTGCATCAGGAATACCAGCTGATGCCCAACGTATCGATCCGCGAAAACATCGCCTACGCCGTTCGCTATTTCGAGAAAGAATACCGCACCCACCGGGTCGATGCGCTGCTCAAACTGTGCCGACTGACGGCGGTGCAGGACCGGCTGCCCCGACAGGTGTCGGGGGGCGAAAAACAACGCACGGCCATCGCCCGCGCCATCGCCGACGTGCCCGCCGTGCTGCTGCTCGACGAACCGTTTAGCCACCTCGATCTGCCCAACCGCCTGCTCGTCCGCGACCTGCTGTTTGAGTTGGTCCGTGAGCAGCAAACGGCCTGCCTGTTCGTCACGCACGATGCTGTCGACGCCCTTTCTATCGCCGACACTATCGGTATTCTGCGCGACGGTAAACTTATTCAACTCGGCACCCCTGAGTCGGTCTACCTCCGGCCCGACACGGCCTACGCGGCCCGGCTGACGGGCCGGGTTACGGTGCTAGCCGAGAAGTACCGCCCGCTGCTGGGCCTGCCCGCCAGCGATTCGCCCGACCGGCTAATGAGCATCCGCCCGGAACAGGTAACGATTGACGAGTCGGGCGTAGCGGTTAGAGTTAGGGCCGTATTTTTTATGGGTAGTCATTACGAACTGGAGGTTGAGCTGAATCGCTACGCCAGCCTGCGCCTGCTCACTACCCGCGCCGATATACAGGTTGGGCAACTGGTGAATATCCGGGTCAACGCCGATGCGGTGTGGCCGCTTCGTTCCTGAATAACTGATAACCCTTGCGTTCATCAATGGGTTGTAGAGACAGACTAAACAACACGACTGTCATGGATTACAAACAGACCGAAGGCGAACGCCAGACCGACACCAGCGAAAATCCTACCGATGGCTTTCTGGTCGGGGAAGAAACCGAAGACGTCGACGCGTCGGGGGTAAACGACAATTCAACTGGTAAAAAGGACGATTACCTGGGCAAAACAAACAAAGAAGACGAAGACTAACGGCAGCTTACGGGCACAAAAAAGGGGCTATCGAGTGATAGCCCCTTTTTTGTGCCCATATCAAGCTTACATCAGGCGTTTGATAAGCTGCTCAACCGAGATATTTTCGGCTTCGGCTTTGAAGTTGCGTACAACCCGGTGCCGCAGAATCGGTAAGGCAACGGCCTTCACGTCTTCGATATCGGGTGAATACTTACCGTTGAGCAGAGCGTTGCACTTGGCCGCCAGAATCAGCGCTTGCGATGCCCGCGGCCCTGCGCCCCACTCAAAGTACTGATTAGTATCAGCGGTCGCGAATTCGGTGTTGGGCCGGGTTTTGTGCACCAGCTTCACCGCGTATTCAATCACGTTGTCGACGACAGGTACGCGCCGGACGAGGTGTTGAAACTCCCGGATTTCCTCACCCGTCACAACCCGTTCTACAGCCTGACGCGTATCAGTCGTCGTGTTCTTGACAATGTCCAGCTCCGACTGATACGAGGGGTAATCGAGGTAAATGTTGAACATAAACCGGTCGAGCTGCGCTTCCGGCAGGGGGTAGGTACCTTCCTGCTCGATGGGGTTCTGCGTGGCCAGTACGAAGAATGGTCGTCCGAGTCCGTACTTCTGCCCGGCAATCGTTACGGAGTACTCCTGCATGGCTTCCAGCAACGCCGACTGCGTTTTGGGTGGCGTCCGGTTGATCTCGTCGGCCAGAATGATGTTGGCGAAAACGGGGCCTTTGATGAACTTGAAATTGCGTTCCTGGTCGAGCGTTTCCGAGCCGAGAATGTCGGACGGCATCAGGTCGGGGGTAAACTGAATGCGGTTAAACTCAAGATCGAGTACCCCGGCAATGGTCTGAATGAGCAGCGTTTTGGCCAGTCCCGGCACGCCCACGAGCAGGCAGTGACCCTGACAAAAGATAGCCGTTAGCAGCAATCGAACCGTTTCGTCCTGCCCAATAACGACTTTACCAATTTCGCGTTTGAGTTTTTCGTAGGAAGTAGTCAGGGCTTTGGCAGCCTCCACATCGGAAGAATAAGGCACAGGTTGTGAGGTTAATGTTGAGTGATAGAATGAGTGAATGATTGAGTTGCTGATGCATTCAGTCACTCAATCATTCACTCATTCGAGACTATTCCCCGCCCCCAAGTTGCGCGGCACTGGTTTGGGTGTTACCGAAGATACGGCAGTTCTGAAATTCGGGGTCGACGGTGATGTACACGTCGCTGATCGATTTTTTGAACCACTCATCGATGGCGCGGTTCTTTTTGTTTTGCAGCACGATGGTCTGCAACCGCTCGAAATCGGTTTTAAAATCAGCGGTGTGCGGAGCAACTTTACTCTTGAAATACAGGATTCGCATGGCGCTCTTACCGTCTTCCGTGCGGTATGCCAACGGAGCCGAGATGCTGCCTACTTTCATCGTGTCGAGCAGTGAAAACAGCGCGTAGTCCATCGTACCGTCCATCGCCAGCCGCGAACCGCCCGATTGGGCATCGCGCAGTAAACCACCGGCATCGGCCGTATTTTTATCCTCCGAAAACTCCTTGGCGGCTTTGTCAAACTTAATCGAGTCGATTTGAATTTCTTTGCGCAGGCTGTCGAGGAAGTGCGTTTGCGTAGTCAGATCGAGCCGGTTGTAATCGGGGCGGAGCAGAATGTGTCGGGCGTGGTATTCAGCACCGCGCGTATCCAGCAGCTGAATCAGGTGGAGGCCGAAATCAGACTCAACAACGTCCGACATTTCGTTGGGCTTCAGTTTCAGGGCCGCGCCTTCAAACGGAGCCACCATCATACCGCGCTTGGCAAAGCCGAGGTCGCCACCTTTCTCGGCGGAGCCTACGTCTTCGGATGTTTCTTTGGCCAGCTTGGCGAAATCCTCACCGGCTTCAACCCGCTTTTTGATGTCGAGCAGCCGCTGGCGCAGGGCTTCCTTCTGCTCTTTGGTCGGCTTGGCAAACCGGACGATCTGCCCGATTTCAACGTCGGCGGGCATGTACGGCAGACTGTCTTTCGGGATAGCGTCGAAGAACTTACGTACGTCGCGGGGGGTCACTTTGACGTCAGACGTAATTTTCTGCTGCATTTTCTGCACCACCTTCTGGTCTTTCACCTGCTGGCGCAGTTCGCTCTTGAGCATTTCCAGGCTCTTGCCGTAGGCTTCGATAATGTTCTTCTCCGACCCGAACTGCGAGATCATGTACTGCATCCGGGTGTCGAGTTCGCCGTCGACCATTTTGTCGTCGACCACTACTGAGTCGATGTCGGCTTTGGCGAGCATCATTTTGTTGATGACCAGACTTTCCAGCAGCTGACAGCGGGAGGGGGCGTCTGGTTCTGACCGGCGTACGACTGCATGGCTTCTTCCAGATCCGACCGCAGCACGTAGTAGTTGTCTACTTTCGCAATGATCTTATTGAGGCTGATGGGCTGCCCCTGCCCAAACGCGACCGTCGCGAAAAGCGCACCGATCAGGCTAAAGGCAAGGCGATTAATGACTTGTTTCATGTCCTAAAGATAACGAGGTAATGCCACTTTCGGGCTGTGTTTAAGGTTTTTTAAGGGGTATGGACAGGATTACAGGATTAATAGGATTGAATTTTTTCCTTAAGAGGATAATCCGAACGTCGGCCCGGCTGTAATCCTGTCCATAAAAATCATTTGGCGAGTTTGCGCAACTCGGTGTCATTAATCTGAGCCGGATACTGCTGTCGCAGCTGGGCCAGCCACTGCTGCTCCAACTGCGCCTGATAGTCGTTGATAACGCTGCCCCGCGCTTCGGCGAAGGTCTTGGGGCGGGCCGGTTCGAGCTGATCCAGTTGCACCGATACCACTTTTCCTGCCGGGCGCAGCGTCGTTGTCGTGCCGGGCTTCCGGGGATTAACACTGTCTACGTATGGATTTGCCCCCTTCGCAAACAGCCCCTCCGACACGGTAATGGCATCGGTTGGCAGGCCCAGATGCCCGGTCAGGGCCTGTACGACATCGGCTTTGCTGGTGGAAAAATACTGGAACGTCAACCGGCGCTGGGTGGCGGGAGCCTGTTTGGCTTCGCCCGGCCGGGTGCCCTGGTAATCTTTCTCCATGATCCGCCCCAGCCCAATACCGTTCTGGCGCAGGTATGCCACGGCGTTACGGATGCGCCCGGCCGATACTGAATCCCGTTCGGTGGGGTCGTGAGACGCGGCCACTTCTACGATGTAGTCCGGATTCCGGCTCAGGTTAACGACGACCTCGTACAGCGATTCCCGGTCTTTGGCCGAAACCGTGGTCTGATTGGGCGCGTACACCAGGGCCGGGCTCGTACGGCGGAGTGAATAAGGGGCTTTGCCACCCAGCCACTCCCGGGCCTGCGTCAGCTGAGCGTCGGTAGGGGCCGTGATGACGGTTGCCCGAATCCGTTCAGGAAACTGATAGCGATCTTTATGCTGCTCGTAGTAAGCCAGTTGGCCCGCCGAGTCGGCAATCGATTTTCCCCAGACGTGCTCTTCCATCACCTGCGACATAAGCACGCCATCGCGGATTTCATTCATCAGCGACCGGAACTCGGACGACTTCTGCTCCAGATTACTTTCTTCCGTTGCCAGAAGCCGGTCGCCGACGTAGCGGTCGTACAGGTGCTGCATCGCTACGGCGGGCGAACCCGTCAGCGGCTGTTCGGCGGGGCGGGTAGGGGCAGCCGTGTTTGGCTTCCGGGCGGGCTGCTGCTTCTGCCGCACGTACGCAAAAAACTGGTTGACCGTGTACGGCTGACCGCCGATCGTAACCAATGGCTTGTTTTGCAGGGCTGGATCAAGCGGTTCAGTGTAGCGCCACTGGCCGCGCAGCAAACTACTGTCGGCTTTGGTCAGCGCAGTTGTGAGCACCGCTGCGTTTGGCTGAACGGGATACGTTTTAGTTAAGCGTTGTAAGACGGCCTGCCGCAGCACTTCCCCTCTCGAATCGGTCGCGACGCGCTGCCGGAGGGACGCTGCCAGATCGGCATACGGCTGAACACCCCGCCGGTCGATGAGCTTCAGAATGTGCCAGCCGTAGTTTGTCCGCACGGGCTTCGATAGCTCGCCGGGTTTGGTCAGCGCGAAGGCGGCTTCTTCAAACGGGGGTACCTGCCGCCCCGTTTCAATTAGCGGCAATACGCCACCATTGAGTTTGGAGGTCAGGTCGTCAGATACGTCGCGGCATACTTCGTCGAACGGTTCGCCTTTCTGGAGTCGTTCGTAGACGGCGTCGATACGTTGTTTGGCTGCCTGCTGCCCGGCTTCGTCGGCCGTGGGGCTGAGCCGGACAAGGATGTGTGCAACCCGCACGGTACCCCGGCTGGGTCGCCGGTCGTTAATTTTCAGCAAATCGTAGCCATAACGGGTTCGCACTGGCTGCGAAACACTACCGACCGGCGTCGCGTAAGCCGCCGTTTCGAGCGGATAGACGACGAAGAAGGTGGAGAAATAGCCCAGGTTGCCGCCAGTAGCAGCGGTGGCCTGGTCTTTCGAGTTTTCGCGCACCAGTTTGACGAAGTCTTCACCGGCCATCGCTCGCTGCCGAAGGGCCATCGCCTGTTGGTAAGCCGCTGCGGTATCGGCCGGGGCTGCATCTTCCGAAACCGCCACCAGCAGGTGCGACGCATTGACTTCCTGCTGCATGCGCTGATAGGCTTCGGCCGCCAGCGACTCGATCAGCACTTTGTCGGTCAGGTACGACTGAGCCAGTTGCTTGCGATACGTGGCTATCTCTTCCCGAAACGCTTCCGTGGTGTCGCGTCCTTCGGCCTGTGCCGCCAGCACTTTCAGCTTTAGATTGGTGTACAGGTCGAAGTAGTTACGAACGTCGGTACGCTGAACAGAATCGGCGGATAACTGATTTTTGGTAAACGACTGAAAGAAATCGTCGGTGGTAAACGACCTGTTGCCGAGCGTCAGCAACACGGGCTGGGCGGGCACAGTCTGAACCGTAGTCGGTGTCGTCGTTTTGCAGGCAGCGGCCAGCAGCGTCAGCAGCAGGCCGCCAGTAAGTACGCGCATAAAGTAGTAGATATGGGTTACGGTATTCGGTTTACTGTGGCTGTTTGCGCGATGCTTTCACTTCCGAAAACCGAATACTGTAAACCGTAAACGAAGCAACTAAACTGCCTATTGGCGAATCGATTCTTTTTTGCCTTTTCCCGGCCTGACATGGCCCAGGCGGATATCGTAGGTCAGGCGATATTCGTAGGCGTCACGCAGGTTACGGCCCGCGAATATTACCGGCACACGCACATAACCCTGCTTATTCTGACGCAGTTCCGTCTCGGTCATCTCCACACTGCTCTGACCCAGCAGGTCATCGTCGTCGAGATGATCGACCAGTTTCAGGCCCACTCCCGATGCGGCCAGTCCCGCCGATACGTAGCGCAGGGGTGTCAGCACCTCCGTCGCTGTCAGGAGCCACGAGGCCGGACCCGCCACAACGTTGTGCACGCGCTTGACCTGATCGACCAGCTGTTGCGCCCGGTCGTAGGCGTCTACTTCAACCAGCACCAGCGATGCCACGACCCTTCCCCCGCGTGGCACAGAAATCTCGATGGGCAGGGCTTGTTTTTCGCCCGATTGCAGCTCGACAACCTGCCCCTTGCGAACGGGCTCGACACCCCAACCACCGTTGACGACCCCGGCGGGTTTGTTCTGCGCGTCGAACGTCGCCAGTGAATACGCCAGCATGATTTCGTCGCGCTGACTCACGGTTTCTTCCAGATTAACGGCTGTAAGCTGGGTTGGCCGAAGCTGCGCCGTGCGGATCAGTTGTGGTGAACAGGCCCCCGTCAGCAAGAGGGGCACCAGCCAGCCAGCAAGGCGTAAACGGAGCAATAGGGGGTGGTTCGACATATTACCTGACTTCGTCAACAATTGACTCACCCATCGAGCCGTCGCCACTCGTCCACTGCCAGTGTTCGTGCAGCCGCAGCCGCCCGTTGGGCAGGGTTTCGGGCGTCGTCTGGCAGCGGCCGGTCATCAGTTCACCCGCCGTATTGACGTGCTGATACCGCATATCAAGGCTATTGTCGGGGGCGACAGTTGCAATCAAAGTGCCGCGCACGATAGCACCCCCGCCATACTCGGCCCAGACGATGGTGTCCGCCTGATGATAGTGAAAGAGCGTGTCGCCACTTACTTCGCCATTGGCCGTGTTGGTTACCGAGCGAAACGTTTTACCGTCGTACATACAGGTTAATTTAATTCATCGAGCAATGTAAAATAGCGCATTCGTGCTGTATCGACGTCTGTCAGCCCGTAGGTCGCGAAAAAAAGTTCGTTGTATCGATCCGTTTCTAATTCATCAGTCAGGTCGCGTATGCAGAGAGCCAAATCCTGATATGGGTCACCGACACCCAGTCGTCCAACGTCGATAAAGCCACTTAGCGACCAGTTGTCAAGGATCAGGTTGGGCAGACAGAAGTCGCCGTGGGTAACAACCAGTTCGCGCTGGGCAGGTTGCTGCGCACGGAGTTGATCTAGAATAGCTTGTGGTGACCGACCCTGATTTGGGTCACTGAAGTTGTCAGTGTCAACCAGGTTATGAGCAACATTCGCTGTCACAGCACTAAGTTTCACCTCGTTTCGCTGATCGAATGGACAGGTAGCCGGGTTCAGATCGTGCAGCGTTCGCAGGCTCTCCGCCAACCGCCTGACCAGACGCTCAGGGCTGGCTTTCCAGCTTTCGTCCGACGACGGTAAACCGGTTAACGCCCGCATAAGCAAATAATCGACGCCGTCGGCCCGTTCGTAGCTCACCACTTCGGGAGCTGGCAGATAAGTCCGTAACCAGATCAGTGCGTCAGCTTCGGCCCGTAAGCCGCCCCAAGGATCTACCGGGTTTACCTTCAAATAGAACGGTTCCCGCCCGTTTATATATACGGTTTGCGCTGACGACATACCCAATGAGTCGGTACGCCAGTCCGTATGCGGTAGTAGCCGTTGCAGGGCGGGAGGAAGCTGATCGAACTGCATATTGGTTACAATCAGACCAAGGGTTCCTGCTGACTCAGGCAATGGAAACTACCCAGTCCCCACACAATATCCGTCGAATCGATCCCGACAATTTTCCGGTTAGGGTAGCACTGCCCGATCAAATCGAGCGCGATTTGATCCTGCTGGCAGCGGAAAGTCGGGACGATAACCGAATCGTTGGTAATCAGAAAGTTGGCGTATGACGCCGGTAGCCGCAGCCCGTCGCTGACGATCGGGTTGGGCATGGGCAATTCTACAATGTTCAGCTGCTTGCCGTTGAGCAGGCGCATCTGCTTCAGTTCGTGGTGAATCTCCTGCAAAAACGGATAGTTATCGTCGCTTTTGTTTGCTTCGTAGGCGGCAATGACGGTGTCTTCGTTCACAAACCGAACTGTATCATCGATATGCCCGTCGGTGTCGTCGCCGACGATACCTTCTTCAACCCAAAGCACCTGCTGCACGCCGTAGTAGTCGCACAAATACCGCTCGATATCGGTCTGCGACAGGTGGGCGTTTCGGTTCTGGTTGAGCAGGCAGGCCCGGCTTGTCAGCACAGTTCCGGCCCCGTTGAACTCCACCGAACCACCTTCCATGATGACCGGACCCGCCGGGGTTGTGGGCGTAACATAGGGCAGATTGCGGTAGTTGGCAATGGCAACGGGAATCTGATCGTCGAGGGTAAAGGGTGGGTATTTACCCCCCAGGCGTTGTAACCCCAGTTGACGATCATACGCTCCTGCCGGTCGGGGTTGATGAGAAACGCCGGACCGTGATCGCGGCACCACGAGTCGTTGGTTGGGTGGGGAAGCAGCGTAATCCGGCTCATGTCGGCCCCGGCTTCGGTCAGGTGCCGCGCGGCTGTCTGCATCACCGCTTCGTTGTGCGCGTTGATACAGACCTGTTCGCTGGCTGAAATCGCTTTAATAAAATCGATGTAGGCGGGCAGCATCAGCGGTAGCCGGTCCGACGTCCACGACGCTTCGGTATGGGGCCAGCTAAGCCAGGTCGCGACGTGGGGATGCCACTCAGGGGGAAAGAAAAAGCCGTGTTGAGCCGGGATAAAATCGTCGGTCAGGGCCGACGAGGTGGAAAGCGGGGCCATGTCTTAAATCGGTAATGAGGGCGTAAAGCTACAAAAAAGCCCCGGCTGACCCGGTATCGACCCGCCTATTCCGCTGGTAACAACTGCTGAATCGATGCGGGTGTCAGGCCCGAAAAGTTGTCGAGAATGAGTGCCGCGCCCGACGTCGCCAGTTCAGCGCGCGTATGTGTCGTTGCCAGCGCTACCACGACCATACCCGCTCGTAGACCCGCTTCGATACCCGCAAACGCATCTTCAAACACGACGCACCGGGCGGGTGCCATGTTCAGCCGTTCGGCGGCTTTCAGGTAAATTTCGGGGTCGGGCTTGCCGTGGGTAACCATGCTGGCATCGACCACCGTGGCGAAATAGGGGCGAAGGGCCAGCCCGTCAAGTGTGAAGCCCAGGTTGCTGACTGGAGCCGACGTACCCACGGCCATCGGAATACCCTCGGCCCGCATAGCGTCCAGAAAATCCATCAGGCCCGTCAGTGGCTGGCGGTGGGGTAAGTACAGGTCGCGGTAGATCTGCTCTTTTTCCTCCGTGCGCGTTGCCAGCTCAGCCGGTGACAGCGGATGCCCGAACACGTAGGCCATCGAGTCGGCGGATACATGCCCATTGATGTGCTCGACGTACTGCTCGCGGGTCAGTGTCAGCCCGTTGTGGTGCGCAAACTGAATCCAGGCGTTAATGTGAAAATCGGTATTGTCAACCAATACGCCGTCCATATCGAACAGCGCAGCGAAGGGGGGAAGATTCATTTGTTTAAAGTTTAACGTCTAATGTTTAAGGTTTTCCTACGGTAGCTAACCTTAAACGTTAGACCTCAAACCTTAAACAAACTAGTCAATCACGTCTCCCGCCAGGACGGCGGCTTCGTGGAGGAGTTCGGTGGCGACGAGTTCGTCGGTGATCGCTTCGATGCGTTCGTCGACGTCGGTGAGCCGTTCGTCGTCCAGCACCGTAGTTTTGTTCATACCCAGCAGTACCCGGCCTACGTAGAGCAGGCTGAGCGAAAAACGCAGTTCGGGCAGCGCGTGACTATGGCGGGTTTCGGTCATGGTCAGAGCGGTTTGATCTTTAGATTTCGGTAGTAAATCGGTGCCCCCGCGTGTTTACCCTGCAAACCGATGTGGCCGTGCAGCGGCAGCGTGGCCGGGGCTTTGCTGAACCAGGCTGGCGGCTTCGTACCGTCGGGGTTGACCGTCGCCGACGTAAACTGACTCAGGTCGATGGTGTTGACGAGCTGGTTGTTCAGCACGACGTAGATGATTTTGCCCTGGCAGGTAATGGTGTAGCGGTTCCATTCGCCGGGTTTTCTGACCGCGCTCTTCGTAGGGGCCTGGTGGCCAAAAAAAGCTCCGCATCGCCAGTCGGCGGGGGCTTCTGCCCACTCTTTGGCGTAATCATCGGCAATCTGAATCTCGACGGAGTTGGGAATCCAGTTGGTCGTAT
The DNA here is from genome assembly GCF_012849055.1 of Spirosoma rhododendri. Lineage (NCBI taxonomy): Bacteria > Pseudomonadati > Bacteroidota > Cytophagia > Cytophagales > Cytophagaceae > Spirosoma > Spirosoma rhododendri. The sequence goes on from NZ_CP051677.1 coordinate 4,143,416, forward strand.
CGCTGGCGTGTACCACGACACCACTGTTTGTTCCATCGGCGGTTTTGAACTGCAAATCCAGTATAAAATCGTCGTAAGCCTGATTGATCCAGATCGGTTTGTCGTCCGTCGCCGTCAGTTCGCCCTCGTCCATGTGCCAGACGCCTTTTGGGAAGGTTGCGTTTGTCAGATTGGTTTCAAACAGGTATTCCCAACCCGGTCCACTCGTGTTGGGGTGGCCTTTGGGGGGCGTCTGAGCAAACAGGGAAACGCTGGTCGCGACCAGTAGGGCAACGAAATAGGGGATACGCATGAGGCAACGAAAGAAGTAAACGAACAACGCTGGGCAGGCAGAGCCGATCAGGCCGATTGCATGGCCAGCCGAATGTGCGCCAGGTGGTGCTCGCCGTGCCAGACCGTCATCGACAGTGCCTGGGGAATCGTCAGATCGCGCTGCCGGATGGGGTGGTAGTACGAAACCGCCAGATCCTCCGGCTGAAGCGACCCGGCCAGAAACGCGATCCGCTGGTGAATGCCTTTCAGCATAGTCAGCGAGTCGGTTACGGGCGCGTTTTGTGCTTCGTTGAGGGCGGCCCAGCCATCCATGTCGACAAGAATACCCGGAGTGCCGGGGTTGACGAGCGCGTTTTTAAGCCGCATGAAATGCAGCATGTGAATATCGGCGACGTGGTGAATCAGCTGCCGGACGGTCCAGCTACCGGGCCGATACTGCTTTTGCAGATCGTTGGGCGTGGCATCCGCCAGTACCAGCGCATACACGTCGGGCAAGGTACGGATCTGGTCGACAAGCTGTTTGATGTCGGCCAGCGTGTAGGATTCCTGCGGTTGCCAGGTGCCTATTGGGTGACGGAGTGGGTCAATCGGTTCGGTGGTCATGCGGAAAAGCCCTGCGCAGCCCCGGTGGTGAGGCTGCGCAGTAAAGATACAGAAATTGTCTCCGGCACCATCCTGCTGTCGAGCCGCGATAGCGACTAATGGGCATAAGTGGTTAGCCGCTGTAGCAGCTCGACGGCAGGATGGTGCCGGAGACAGGAAGTTAAACCGCCAGCAGCTGCTGTTCAGCGGCCAGCGTATCGGCCTGCCGGAAGCTTTTCATGATCCAGCCACCGCCCACTACGTCGTCGCCTTCGTAGAATACGGCCGCCTGCCCCGGCGCGATGGCCGACACTCCCTCGTTGAACAGCACCGTAATCCGGTCGCCGTCCTGCGAGATGGTGGCAGGGGTGCCGGGGTCTTTGTACCGCACTTTCGTGACCGTTTCCAGCGGGCTGGTGATGGCTGCGTACTTTTGCAGATTCAGCTTGCTAACGTACATGCCGTCGCGGAACAGGTCTTTATCGAGGCCAAGCACGACTTCGTTGGTGTCTTTCCGGATTTCAGTGACGAACATAGGTTGCCCGAACGCCATGCCGAGTCCTTTCCGCTGACCGATGGTGTAGAACGGATAGCCCAGGTGCTTGCCCAGCACCCGCCCGGTACCTTCTTCCACGAAATTCCCCCCGGCGACTTCGGCTTCCAGCCCCGGCACGCGCCGTTTCAGGAAACCCCGGTAGTCGTTGTCGGGTACAAAGCAGATTTCGTACGATTCCGATTTAGTGACCAGCTCGATAAAACCGCGTTCGGTCGCCATCTGCCGGATTTCTGACTTACGCAGGTGCCCCAGCGGTAGCTTCGTGCGGCTCAGACTCTCCTGCGACACGCCCCACAGCACGTACGACTGATCTTTCAACGTGTCGACGCCCCGCGAAATCACGTACCGCCCGTCCGATGGTCCTCCCACGTCCTGCCGAATATGGGCGTAGTGCCCCGTCGCGATGGATTCGCAGTCGAGCCGGTCGGCCCGGCGCAGCAGCGCGTCCCATTTGATGTGGGTGTTGCACAGTACGCAGGGGTTGGGCGTGCGGCCTTCGAGGTATTCACCCGTAAAATGGTCGATGACGGAGTCGCCGAACTCTTCGCGGATGTCGAGAATGTAATGGGGGAAACCAAGACTGACGGCGATGTTGCGGGCGTCGTTGATCGAGTCGAGGCTACAGCAGCCCGTTTCTTTTTTGGAGCCGCCCGACGAGGCATAGTCCCAGGTTTTCATGGTCATACCGATGACCTCATAGCCTTCTTCGTGCAGCATGACCGCTGCCAGCGAAGAATCGATGCCGCCACTCATGGCGACCAGAATGCGTCCGTGTTTGCTCATTGCAGAATCTGCCGTGGTTACGGCCCAGGAGGGTTCAAAGCCCTCTGTTTAGTACTATACCGGTAGGTTTACCAGTTCCCTACCAAACACTCGAAGCAGCGTATTTGGTTTCCCGGCCAGCAAGGAGCCTCTCACAGTAGCCCGTAGACAAGGCCGAACGGAAACAGAGCACTGAAGGTGGTTTTTCTAAAATCGCCTTCAGGGCATGCCTGCGCTCAAATGCGCAAAGTAAATAGCCTGGAGGTGTCGGGCTTTGGTCAGCTGCTGCTGGTACATCAGCAGTGTTTGCCTGTAGTGAGCCGTTAGCCGGGCGCGGGATGATTCAGAATATACACTGTCTTCCAGAGACAGCAGGCGCGTACGGGTGGCTTCTATTGCTTCGCTTAGCCGCACCAGATATTCACGGTGGCATTGACTACGTTCGCGAATGATTCCCTGTATCCATTGCTGATTTACCGAGCGCCAGTTGATTGGCTCGTGCAAGACTGCTTCCCACTCGGTTGACTGTGGGGAGGATACATCCGGAGCCGGACCATTGGCGGTTGTTTCCTTATTTAGGGTCTGCCAGAAAGTAATCAGTGCCGTCTGCGTAGCCGGGTCAGCTCCTCCAATCTGGTGACTGGCTATTTTAAAGGCGTATTGTTCCAGAAGCTGGTTAAAATGGGCTAAAGCCGGATTCATGGGAACGAAAGGTTTATAGCTTGATGATTTGGTCGTCAGACTCAACCCGTCGGTAATGAAGCCAGACAAAGTAGTATCTGAGCCTGCTCATTGAGTTGTCTGAGGTGGGTGACGTGAATGGCGAGTTGAGCGTACCCCTCCTTCGTGTTGAGGTTCTCGAATCGGTCAGCATCGTTGAGCATGATTTCCAACTCGTTATGCATCGTTGAAAGCAGTGCCTTAATCTGAGTGGTACGGCAATTCCCCACCCAGGGCGGGTCCTGTGCCGAAATAACGGGGGAATGGGCACTTGCTGCCAGGCAATTGCTCAGCTGATTGTACAATGAATTGAAGTCTCCAATGACCGCCAGCCAGTTAGCCAGTACAATGCTTTGACTGTTCGTGTCTGGTTGAAGCAGATTTCTTTCTCGTCGATTCATATCCGTGGTGGTTACTTCGCCTACAAATCAGCTGTCGCTGTAACTGAGTGATAGTTTCTTAAAAATAGGCCAATGTTTAATCGAATTTATAGAAAGTCTATAAAAAATTATACTTTGTAAACGATCCGTTTTGACGAGTTTATTTATGCAACGTGCTAATAAACAATAGGTTGCGCGGAGTATACAAGAATGTGCATGTGTTAGTGAGGAAACGGTGCGCCGTATACGCAACCTGATACCTGATGTGGCTGCTTTGGGCACGCCAACGCGGCTTCACTGGCAGGTGAGTGGAGCCGTTTTGACTGGTTGACGAACGTCGATACAGGTCGATTGGCTTACGATTACGAGTCGGCTGCGGCTGTCAACACGCGGATTTCGGTGCGATTCGTACCCGGTCGAAGCGCTCCCAGGCGCATAGGTATTTGTTTGACGATCGTGCCCGGCCTGATGATGGTGTCTACGACGCTGGTATCCGACCCCAGTAGCCGGTAATCCTTCGTATAGTAGGCAAAACAAAGCTTGATCTGCTGGTAGCTGTACCGGGGTGATGTGTTGGTAATGGAAAACTGATGCTGATTGGCGGAGTCGCCGGGAGTGGGTTGCCAGCTGATGCGATCGATGAGCAGATCCCGAACCGCACTCGGCTGCTGAGTGCTCGACTGGCAGGCTATCGGGCCCGCGAGCAGGGTAAGACCGACCAGCAACCTCCGCCCCGACCGGCTGTGCCCGTAGGCGTACTGCAACAGGTTGATGATGGGACTAAGTGGCGCTGTTGACATGGCTGGGCGTGGCTGCGGAGCGGTAAAGTTACGTATCGTACGTGATGTTTCGCTCAACTGCGTGACCAACTGAGCGTTGAACCGCCGGCAGGGTCCGGTAAGCTGGGGCCGTCGGGGTTGTATATATCAAAACGACGTCAATTCAGCGCTTGAGCCTACCTTTGTGCGGATACCAGCCTTTCCGACATTCGTTTACCAGCAGTATGGCACTTACTACCCTCGTCAAAATTTCCAATGTTACCAACCTCAGCGATGCCCGGTACTGCGCCGGTATGGGCGTCGATATGCTGGGCTTCTCAATGGACGCCGACGCGCCGGATTACATCGATCCGGTCCGTTTTGCCGATATCCGGGGCTGGGTCGCCGGCGTGCAGATCGTGGGCGAAACCCACTCGACAGACCCCGTTGCCATCGAACAGTTAGTGCAAACGTACCAGCCCGACTACCTTCAGGTCGACGATGCCGCGATGCTGCCTTACCTGGCATCCTTTGAAAAGCCGCTCATCCTGCGTGTCGACATGACGCAGACCCCCTTGCCGCAGCTCGAAGCCACGATCCGCGATGGCTCGGCCACGGCCGAATACATCCTGCTGGAAAACGGCGTTGCCGAGCCCCTGACGACCGTGCCGCCCGATATGCTGTACAAACTGGCCGGTAAATACCCGATCCTGCTGGGGGCTGGCATTACCGCCGAGAATGTACACGAACTGCTCGACGAACTACCCATCCGGGGAATTGCCCTGCGCGGTGGCGACGAAGACAAACCCGGCGACAAGGATTTTGGCGAACTGATGGATATTCTCGAAGCTATCGAAGAGGAATAAGGTGGGTTGAGTTACCTGTCGTTAGTGGCGGAAGAAGGACCCGCTCTACAGTTTTGTTCCCACTTGTATAGTTCTGACGTGGGTCTGTTGTAAGGCCTGTTAGTTTAGCGTATCCGCTGACTATCAGGCACTTTACACATATGAACATACCGCTGAGCAAGTCGTTCGTTTACTTATCGACGCTTCTTTATCTGCTTGTTCCTTTCCTGCTCTTTGTCACCTTCTGGCTGAAAGCAATCTATGCTGTTCCGGTAATTGGTATTGTGTTGTACTGCCTGTACCAAGCCAGCCGCGATATACGGGCGAACGACCCGGTGAAGAGTCAGCTATCACCCCGGCAGTTGCGCCAGATTTACATCGGGGTCGGCATACTCGCCGTCTGGGTTTTTTTCTCCGGCATCGGCAACCTGGCATACCAGAATTCGGACTTTGAAGTACGCAACGCCATCCTGCGCGATCTTGTCGAGCAGGAGTGGCCTATTATGTATAGTAGCAATATCAATGCGCCCGGTCAGGCAACCATACAAAACAAGTTCGTGCTGATCTACTACTTCGGGTACTGGCTACCGGCTGCCGGAGTAGGCAAACTCGCGGGCTTGCAGGCGGCCAATCTGTTTTTGATGGTGTGGGCGCTGCTGGGCCTCAGTCTCGTTTACGCGCTATTGTGCATCTACCTGAAAAAGACCACGTTTCTGATCGTGGTACTGCTCGTGTTCTGGAGCGGCCTTGACGGTGTCGGCACAATGCTGATGACGCTGATGTACGGAAAGGGCCCTGAATTTGGGTTACTCTCGCATATCGAATGGTGGGCCGAACCGGCCAATGTCAACGCGCAGTTTTCGTCGAATACCACGCTGTTGTACTGGGTATTCAACCAGACAATTCCGCTGTGGCTCTGCATTCTGCTGGTGCTGATAAACAGGAGTTCGGCGTACTTATTTTTCGTGCTGACACTGAGTTTGTTTCTTGCCCCGCTTGGTACCATTGGTCTGGTGCCGCTGGTTATTTTCCTGCTCGTAAAAGAAGCGGCTGAACGGGGGGTAGGTGCTACGGTCAACCGCTATCTCAACGTCGTGAATCTGGTTGGAGCAGCTACTGTGTTCGGCATTACGTTCCTGTTTTTTACGGCCAACAAAGCGGGTTCACTCCGGGGTATCGTCCCGATGGCTCCCCTGGGGTACGGGCTCTTTCTGTTGCTGGAAGTCGGACTACTGATCGGCTTTCTATTTGTGGTTCAGCGTGCGCACCGACAACTGCTTCTGTTTTGCGCTGTCCTGCTGCTACTCATCCCATTCGTCAGAATAGGTAGTCTGTACGACTTCAGTATGCGGGCGTCCATCGCCTATCTGTTTGTCCTGTTCGTGCTCACCGCCAAAACACTGCTGGACCGACAGGTGGAACGAAAACTCAAGGTGGGGCTGCTGGTTTATCTGCTGATCGGGAGTATCACGCCAGGGCTGGAACTGACCCGGTCGGTGTTTTTTACGGGTAGTCATTACCTGTACGCAGCCCGGCAGGTGTTGGTAGCCCATCACGAAGATCAGCTGATTCCCCGGTTTATCCGTGACCGGATCAAGGAGCGGGCGTTCCTGTACGATCCGATCAAAACGCTCAGCCACTACAACGCGCATATTCTGATCGACCAGTTTATCGGCGAATCAAGGGGGACAATTTTTGCCGATTATCTGCTCAACAGACGATCGGCCGAGCCAGCCAGGGTGGTAGCTGACCATAGCTGATACCAGTTGTATCGCTACCAGCCGATCAGCGGTGCCGGTCGCTACTGTGTATTACCTACTATCATTGAAAACATACTTCCATCAACGGCCCCGTCCATCCGTCCAATTCTACTACCGCTGATCCCGGCTACGCTATAGCTTTACATCGTTAATCAATCAAAAAACGCCATGAACCAACGATTAGAGCGCATTGCCGACGAAGCCGTAGTCGGTGGTGTGGCGGCCGGACTGGCCCACTATTTCGGTATCAACCGCACGGTTGTTCGCTTACTGTTTCTGATCGGTATTCCGCTGCCGGGCTTTCCTTCACTGCTGATCTACGGTATCTTGTGGATCGTAATGCCGCAGCAGCCGCAGGGCATGTCTGTTCACTCGTCGACTTTATACGCAAACCCCCTGTTTTCTATGAATCCATACAATCCCAACCAGCCGAACACCCAGAACCGCAGCCTGATCGGTGGCGCCATCCTGATTGTGCTTGGTGTGCTGTTCCTGATCGACCGCTACTTCGACATCGACTTGGGCGATCTGTTTCCGTTCATCCTGATCGCGCTGGGGCTTTGGTTCATCTTCCGGGACCGGATTCGGCCACCCTACGACAACAATAGCAACCCTCCTTCGTCGGGCCTGTAAACCAACTGTCCGCGCTGACTTCACAGTCAGCGCGGCTATTCTGACAACTACCATGTATCAACGACGAAACGGTTTATTCTGGGGCATCGCGCTCCTCACGCTGGGCGTTCTATTTCTGGCCCGTCGGGCGGGCTGGCTCAATGTCGACTGGCACAGCCTGACCAACCTATGGCCGGTGTTGCTGATCTTGGCCGGTATCAACCTGATTCTGATACGCACCCGCAACCCGGCAGCTTTCATCACAACGGTTATGCTGGCCGTCGCTGTCCCGACCACGCTCTTCGGGTTCTTCTCCCGCGATCATAGCCGCTACAACATCGGGTGGAGCAGCAGTGACGACCACGACCAGGAAGAGGACGAGAACGATGAGGATGAGGATGACACGGATGACGAGGACAACGAAGACAATGATAACGAAGACGATTATCGGGCCGAGCGCGACCGCCGGGGCGACGGTGAGATGCACAGCAGCACGTTTACCGAAGCAATGTCGCCCGACACGCGCGAAGCGGTATTGAAACTGGCTGGCGGAGCCGGTCAGTTCAACATCGGCGAACCCTCGTCTGAGCTGATCAAAGCAGACACGAAGCAAACAGTCGGTACGTACTCCATGTCGGTCGAACGTGACCCGGCAACGCGCATCCCGACCGTCGAACTCAAACCGACCGATGGTAATCAGCATATTGAACTGAAAGATGGCAACTTCGAAAACCGCGTCGACGTACACCTCAACACGGCACCGGTCTGGACGATGGACATTGCGCTGGGGGCCGGGCAGGGCGAGCTTGACCTAAGTCAGTATGCCGTAAAATCGCTTAAAGTAGCGGCCGGAGCTGCCAGCCTGGATGTCAAGCTAAGCGACAAAGCCGATCAGTCAGATGTAAAGCTGGACGTTGGTGCTGCGTCGGTAACGGTACGGGTTCCCGAAGGCGTGGGGTGCCGTGTGAAAAAAGACGGGGCGCTGACATCCGAAAACCTTGACGGCTTCACAGAAACCGGTGGTGGCGAATTTCTCAGCCCCGGCTACGAAGCATCGACAAAGAAAATCACGATCCGCTTCGACGGTGGGCTGTCGAGCCTGAAAGTGGTTCGGTACTAGGTCGGTTTACGGTATTCGGTTGTCTCAGACAGCAGGATGCCGGTTCGCCGGTCCGATGTCTGAGACACGCAAAAAGGGGCCTGCATCCATTGCAGGCCCCTTTCGTATAACGGTTCTGTGATGCGTACCATCAAAAACCGAAAACTATAAACTGAATACCTAGTCCTTCAGCCGCTTCAACAGCATGTTGTTGAACATCTGCTCGGTTTTGTAGAGTTCAGCAAGTTGCGGGGGACTGATTACTTTTAGGAAACGATTTGAGTACTCTTCGTCCAAATCGGCCAGCTTCTGCCGTGTCGCGTTGACTTCGCGAATGCCATTCATAATCTGGTCGTCGTTCAGACTGCTGCGGCCGGGCTCGTTGTTAAGCTGCCGGATGCGCCGGTTCAGTTCCAGTTTTTTGTTGTTATAGTCGTTGTACACGGCCCAGAAGCCGGGAGCCTGTTCGGGGGTCAGATTCAGCCGATTCGTAATCATGCCAATTTTGGCGGATTCGATCTTCTGGCGACCGTTCAGGTCCTGTGCACCGGCTGCGGTGGCCAGCGTCAGCGAACCGATCAGCAGAGCAACACATGCGTAATTCATGGTGGTTGTACGTTTTATCACGGTCAGGAGTCCAGGTTTTTTGTCTCCGTTAGGTTTTGCTCGTCGAGTTTCTGGCGAATATCAGTCGGCTGCACGTTCAGAAACTGGATTGCCGTTGTATCGCTGCCCATCGACGCGTTGATCTGACCGACATCGGCCAGTTCGTATGGGTTGAGTCCCTGATCATCAAGATAGGCTGCGATAACATCATCGCTGACACCGGTCAGGGCTTCGGAAGGTAAAGCCTCCTGCCGCTGCGGTATCGTTTGCCAGACGAGTACGGCTACCAGACCCGCTCCCGCCATCGTCGCCAGCGACCGTTGCCACGACCAGCTGATCGAAAAGGCCGGTTTCGACTTACGCGCAATGCGGGATTGAAGCCGCATTGGCAGTTCATCGAAGTAGCCATCGGGTGCGTGAAACGGCTGTTGCCGGAGGGGGTGTTCCGGTGGCAGTTCATCAAGCCGAAAAAAGTCGTCCGTATTCATAAAGGAGGTCGAGCGAGCAGCTGTCTTAAATCATTGTATATACCGATTTGACTGATTCCCAGCGCCTGGGTTTAATCGGATGTGTCGGTTTTCTTAATAAAGTCTTCTATTTTTTTAACCGCCAGGTGATACGATGCTTTCAGCGCCCCAACCGACGTACCGGTGACTTCGGCGATGTCTTCGTATTTCATGTCGTCGAAGTACTTCATGTTGAACACCAGCCGCTGTTTGTCGGGTAGTTTGAGCAGGGCCTGCTGTAGTTTCAACTGCACTTCGTCGCCACTCGGTTCTCTACCCGACGTGGTGTAGTCGGAATTGCTTTCCAGCTTCTCCATCAGCTCGCCTTCCACGTCGCCGATGGGCAGAAAAAAGCGCCGACGTTTCTTGTTGAGGAAGTTAAGGCACTCGTTGGTGGCAATGCGGTACACCCATGTGTACAACTGACTATCCCCCGAAACTGTTCCAGACTGTTCCAGACTTTGATAAACGTTTCCTGCACCAGATCATCGGCATCGTCGTGGTCAATGACCATTTTCCGAACGTGCCAGTAAATCTTCTGCTGATACTTGCGCACCAGCAGATTAAAGGCATAGTTCCGGCTCGACGGATCGCGAAATTTGGCAAGCAGTTCTTCGTCAGTCATTCAGGGGAAGTTTGAGGTTCAAAGTTTAAGGTTCAAGGTTGCTTCAGTGACCAACCTTGAACCTTAAACCTTGAACTTTAAACTACAATTAAGCCTTGCGGCTCATTACTTTCTTTACCTGCGCGATGATGTTCTCGGCAGTCAGGCCGTATTTCTCCATCAGTTGCGCTGGGGTGCCGCTTTCGCCGAACGTGTCGTGAACACCGACGTACTCGATGGGGGCAGGATAGTTGCGCGACAATACCTGTGCCACGCTGTCGCCCAGACCACCGTTGAGCATGTGCTCTTCGGCCGTAACGGCGCAGCCCGTCTTCTTAATCGACGCCAGGATTGCTTCTTCATCCAACGGTTTAATCGTGTGAATGTTGATGATGTCGGCTTCGATACCTTCTTCCGCCAGCTTTTCGCCCGCCTTGATCGCTTCCCAAACGAGATGGCCCGTGCAGAAAATCGACACGTCTTTGCCTTCGTTTACCGTCCACGCTTTACCAATCTCGAACTTCTGATCGGCGGGGGTAAATACGGGAATGACCGGACGGCCGAACCGCAGGTAAACCGGCCCCTCATGCTCGGCGATAGCCAACGTAGCCGCTTTGGTCTGATTGTAGTCGCAGGGGTTGATAACGGTCATGTTGGGTAGCATTTTCATCATGCCCAGGTCTTCCAGAATCTGGTGCGTAGCCCCGTCTTCGCCCAGCGTCAGCCCCGCGTGCGATGCGCAGATTTTGACATTCTTGTTCGAATACGCAACCGACTGCCGGATTTGGTCATAAACGCGACCCGTAGCGAAGTTGGCAAAGGTCGTAGCGAAGGGGATGTGTCCGCCGATGGTCAGGCCGGCCGATACGCCGATCATGTTAGCTTCGGCGATGCCGCACTGCACAAACCGCTCGGGGTTTTCCTTAATGAACGTGTCGAGCTTAAGCGAACCGGCGAGGTCGGCGGTCAGCGCTACGACGTTGGGGTTGGTGCGGCCGAGTTCGGCAATACCCGCGCCGAAGCCCGAGCGCGTATCTTTTGATTCTGTGTATTCGTATTTCTTCATTTGGTGTAGCGACGCTCCAGGAACGTCGATCGTAGTTAGTTCGCCGAAGCGAGGGTTTGCAATTTCGTTAAAAAATACCGTGCCGACGGGCAGTTCTCATGCGCTGCCGCCCGCTCAATGGTGAAGCCGCATTTTATCATACGACGAGCGAGAATAGGTTTCGTCCCCACACCACGCCCTGTTTGCTGAATAAACAGTTGTCGGATAGTCTCGAACGGATCGGCTTCCTGCTCAGGGCGGTCGTGGTGAAATTCTACACCCATGATCACACTCATCGTGGTAGAATCGGCCAGAAACCAGGCTTCTGCGGCTCGAACGGCCACCACCGTATGCTGGTTGGGATGGTCGCCAATTCGCTTTCGCGTGTCATCAGCCGATACATCGTTGTCCTGATCGGTAAGGATCACAATGTGCGTAGCTCCACCTTTGTACAAAGCTGCTCGTCGCTTTTCAAGATTACGCGGCAACAGATTACCGTTTCCATCGGCATCTTGAATTGGCGACACACAGCGCAGTCCGCTGACCGTGAGCAACGCCTGAAACGCATCGGACCTGACGATCTTCACTTCCGTATCGCCTTCGCAGATAAACCCGACGTCTACCATGCGAGTCCTCCGTTTAAGGCGTTCGTCAGCCAGGCTTCATCGACGCGCATTCCGTTGAAATCCTCATTTCGAAACTGTCGGGTGGTAGTTGCTCCATCCTTTTTCTCAACGACAACAAATTCATTCGGCCGTACGCGCGACGCCATCGACTGTGAATGCGTATTGAGCCAGATATAATGACCGCGTTCCTCACACATAATGCGAAAGAAATCAACCAGTTCTCCCGCTACCTGCGGATGTAGACCGTTCTCCGGCTCTTCAATGCACAGAAATTGCGGCTTGTCGTCGCTTTGGTAAACGGCGGTCAGCAGGGCCAGAATGTTATACGTGCCGTCGGAAATCAGGTCTTTGGTAAAATACTCCGAAGATGAATTCTCAAACCAGTGCAACTCGTCCCGATCATCAACTTCTACCGCTTTGAAGCCTGGTATAAACAGCTCCAGCCACTCGAATATTTCGTCGCGCAGGAGGGGACTAGTTAGGATGCGCTTCAACACAGGCTCTAAATTAGTCGCTGCCAAGTCAAGCGAAATCTCATCCTGATACGGAAATCTCAACGTATCTCTATTCCCGACGAACAGTCTAAGGAAGCGGTAGAAAAATTGGTCTGTTGCACTAGTGCGCCATCTTTCTCCATCTTGAACGAATATCGGTGATCCTTGCCCTCTTTCGCGTGCTCCAGGAATTCCTTTAGATTCAAGGGCCGCTTTATTGCGAAAATCATGACTGATAAAAGCTGTGTGCGGGAAACTGTCGAATGAACTGTCGAAGCGAAAACTCTTAGCAGTTTTGTTACCTCTATTTGTTAGTTTTTCAGTTCCACCGAACAATCGTACAGCCTCAGAAGGATAAACCCGAGTATAGCTGTTCACAAATTCCAGAGCTTCGAAAATATTCGATTTGCCGGAACCGTTGGGGCCGACAAAGACCGTGAACGGATTCGGCTCAATGAGTTCGATCCGTTCAATGGACTTGAAATTTTCGATGACCAGGCGGTTGATCTTCATGACGCAGGCGGCACGGCAAGTGGTTGTACGAACAGCAGGATGCTGTTCGAGACAAATTTGTCAGGATTAATAGTCCGAGAAGCCGACGGATAGGGGGAGTTGGTTCATGGCCTGCGTAACCTGCTCCGCGTTGGGGGCGACGCCGTGCCACTTGTAGTTACCCACCATGTAATCGACGCCGAAGCCCATTTCAGTGTGCATCAGAATCAGCGTTGGTACGTCGGGGTTTTCCTGCGCTTTTTTCAGCGTCTTAACCACGTCGGCCATGTCGTTGCCCTTCATCTCGTCGACGTGCCAGCCGAACGCCTTGTACTTAGCGGCCAGGTCGCGGTTGTCGTTGACGTTCTCGGTGGTGCCGTCGATCTGTGCGAGGTTAAAGTCGACAACGGCGGTCAGGTTGCCGAGTTTCTTGTTGGGGGCAAATTGGGCGGCTTCCCAGATTTGGCCTTCCTGCTGCTCACCGTCGCCCATCAGTACGTAGACGTGTCTGTCGTCGCCGTTGAGTTTTTTCGAGTAGGCAGCACCGGCGGCTACCGACAGGCCCTGTCCCAGCGAACCCGACGCGATGCGGACGCCCGGTAGGTGTTCGGCGGTGGTGGGGTGTCCTTGCAGGCGGCTGTCGAGCTTACGGAATGTCGCGAGTTCGGCCAGTGGGAAGTAACCGGCGCGGGCCAGTACGGAGTAGAAAACGGGCGAAATGTGGCCGTTCGAGAGGAAGAACAGGTCTTCGTCGGTGCCATTCATGTCGAAGATAGGCGTGCCGTCGGCATTTTGTTTCCGACGCATTACGTCAAAGTACAGGGCAACCAGAAAGTCGGTGCAGCCAAGCGAACCACCGGGGTGGCCAGAGCTGACAGCAGCTACCATGCGGACAATATCCCGCCGAACGGCGGTGGCAACGTGTTCGAGTTGTTCGATTTCCATGCGTAGTTAGTAATGAATTTCGGGTGTAATAATACGGCTTTAGAAGGAACTGACAGGCTTTTTGTAGACAGGATTACCGGATTGACAGGATTTTATCTACTTCTGATTGCAGTTTAACAGGCCGAAGAGCGTACTCTGTGCTGATCCGCACCATTCGCGTCATCCGCTTGCCATCCAACCCTGTTAATCCTGCAATCCTGTCGATGAAAATCAGCCCAGCAGCTGCTTCGCGTGGTTTTTCGTATCGATTTTACCGATGATGCTGGTGATAATGCCCTGCTCATCGACGACGAAGGTCGTGCGGACGGTACCCATGTAGGTACGGCCGTAGTTGGACTTTTCCTGCCACACCCCGTAGGCTTTCACAATCTGTTTGTCGGTGTCGGCAACGAGCCGAAACGGCAGGTCATACTTTTGCGCGAACTTCTGGTGCGACGCCTGACTGTCGATGCTAACGCCCAGCACTTCGTAGCCAGCCGCCTGCAAGTCGTTGTAGTTGTCGCGTAAGCTGCAAGCCTGCGCCGTGCAACCGGGTGTGTCGTCTTTGGGGTAGAAGTACAGGGCCACCCGCCGACCCCGGTAGTCAGATAGCCGAACAGGTTCGCCGTATTGGTCGGTACTCGTAAAGTCAGGGGCTGGATCGCCGGTGGTGAGCATTGTGTTTAAGGTTTGTGGTTCAATGTTTAAGGTTCGGAAATTAACAGTAAACGTTAAACTACAAACCTTAAACTCCTCATCTATTTCCGCCTGCGTTTCCTCGTCACTGTCTTGCGGACGGGGGGGCGGGGAACGTGAACGGTGGTTTCGGCCTGCCCGATGTTGCCCGCTCGATCTTTTACCTGAATCAGGATTTCGGCACCCTCCTCGAACGGTTCGGCGGGGTCCAGTTTATCCGACCAGAGCAGGGCGCGTTTGTAATCGTACTGCATTAGTACCCACTCGCCGTTGACCAGGGCGCGGAAATCGGCGATACCCGAGAGGTCGTCGCGGATTTTGGCCGTGATGCCGTTGGGCGTGGCACCAGTGATCTGTACCGATGGCGGGGTGTTGTCAGTCAGGAGTTTGAAGCGGCCCAGGTTGCGGGTTAGGAAGTCGATCCGGCTGTTTTGCCAGGTGCCACCCAGAAAACTTGGCCGTCCACCGCTGACCCAGTACATCTTCGTTCGCATGGTGTCGACGGTGCCCGGCGAATAGCCGGACTGGTACTGCACTGACAGAAAATCGTTCAGCGGAATCGTCGACTGGTTGATTTCGATACCACCTTCGGGCAGCGAACGTACGGCCAGATGAAGCGTGTCGAACAGGGTTTTGGGCGAGAACGACAGCCGCGCATTCCCAGTGGTCAGCGTCTCCGGTCGGCCGGGCAGAATGCGCTTGCGGAAGTTAGTGCGGACCACCTGCCGACCAAATAGAATCGAGTCAGGCATTGTCTTGCGGAGGTCGATCAGGTACACGGCTTTGTCGCCCTGCACGTAGCTGACGGCCTGACTGACACTGCTGCGCCCGGTCATCAGTTGCGCGGTGGGCGGGTTGCTGGTCGACACGTTGCGGACGGTCAGTTTCAGCACGTTTTCGTCGGTCGTAATCGTCGCGACGGGCGGACCGGATGGCTGTACCAGGGGAGGGGACACCCCCGGCGCGGGCAACCCCACCTCGCTGCTGTCGATGGGTTCGGCGTTCGGATCGTTGGTGAGCGTGTCCGCGGGGGGCGGGGGAACGGGAACGCCGTCGGGCAGAATCGTAAACGTCAGGCGGGCCGCGTGGTCGTAGGCGTCGAACAGCGTGATCGTCACCTCGTGCGGCTGTTTATCGAGTAGCGGCAATCGGCCCCGGTAGGCCGAATTCGTTGCTGAATACAATTGCAGCGTGTTGCCGTCGGCGATATAGCCCCGGTGGTACCGCTGCCCCGTCGTTTGCTCGACCTCGTAATTTTCGTGGATATTCAGGAGTCGCGTCTGCTCATTGGGGAAGCTGTTCATGTTGTAGGCGAACACCTCCCGTCCGTCGAGCCGGACCTCCATGCAGTTGATACCGTTGCGGTAGGGCGACCCGTTGGCTTTATCGTAGCCCAGTACTTCCAGCCCGATCAGCCCTGACGCGGACACTGGCTGGGTAAGTGTATACGAACCATCTGACCGGCGGACCGGCGCATATGTGACCCGCTGGTATTCGCCGTTGATGCGCGATTCGGCGGTCATCGTTTTCAGGGCGATACGCTCGAAGTAAGGCGGTACGTCGTCGCCTAGTTCGGAAAAGTTGTAGAGCAGCGGGTTGATGAGGTTGTCGCGGGCGTCGCGGACTTCAAAGTGCAGGTGCGGTCCGCCCGACCCGCCCGTGTTGCCCGATGCCGCAATGATGTCGCCCTGCTTAACGGTAAACTGACCGGGGGCGGGGCGCAGGTCGATCTCGAACGTTTTGCGGGCGTACTGCTGCTCGTGCAGGTAGCGGCCCAGCGTGTCGTTGAGGGTTTTGAGGTGGCCGTATACCGTCGTCAGACCGTTGGGGTGTTTCAGGAAAACGACGTTGCCGTAGCCGCCGGTAAACACCGCAATGCGCGACACGTAGCCATCCGCAGCGGCATGGACCGGTAGCCCCTCGCGGCCCCCGTGCGGATGTCAAGCCCCGCGTGGAAGTGGTTGGGCCGCAAATCGCCGAGACCACCCGACAGCGAGTTGGCCCCACCCGGCTGAATGGGAAACAAAAAATAGCCGGGCTGAATCGTACCCGGCTGAATGTAACCATTCGGGCGGTTGGGTGCCGGAGTTTGTCCCCGCGATTGGCCAAGCGTGGTCAGGGCAAGCAGGGCACTGTAAAACAGCAGTCGTTTCAATGAAAAACAGGAAAAAGCAATCCGGTATCTATTTACTAGACGCAGCCGGTCAATAATTTATTTTACGTCGACCGTTAGCATAGGGCGGTCTTCCAGGTAGCAGGTCAGTGTATCGCCGATCTGTACGGGGCCAACGCCTTTGGGCGTACCGGTGAAGATAATATCGCCCTGTTGCAGCAGGAAATAGCGCGACACGAACGAGATCAGGTAATCGATTTTGAACAGCATCAGGCTTGTGTTGCCCTGCTGCCGCGTTTCACCGTTGATGTCGAGCCGGAAGTTCAGGTTTTGCAGGTCGGCAAACTCAGTTTTGGCAACGAAGTTCGAGATAGGGGCCGAGCCGTTGAAGGCTTTGGCGAGTTCCCACGGCAGACCTTTCGCTTTCAGCTTGCTCTGCACGTCGCGGGCCGTGAAGTCGATACCTACGCCGATTTCGTCGTAATACTTATGGGCAAACTTCTGGTCGATGTTTTTGCCAACCCGATTGATTTTGACCAGCACCTCCACTTCGTGGTGGACGTCTTTGGAAAAATCGGGGTAAAAAAACGGTTCGTGGCGCAGCGGGAGGGCCGTTTCCGGTTTGAGGAAAATGACGGGATCGTCGGGCTGTTCGTTGTTGAGTTCGTGGATATGGTCGACGTAGTTGCGACCGACGCAAATGATTTTCATAGTGTTACTACGGGGGCTGGCCCCGGTCAGAAGAGGGCGAAAGGAATCGGGCAGGCGCTAAGGCAACCGGCACAGGCTCGTCGATTAAACGAACGGAACCATCGCAAATCTAAGGAGTAAAGCGCCCCTGACCACGCCAACGGGAAAAAATTCAAACAAACCAAGCGGTGTAACAGTCATAATGGGTGTTCTGATTTTACCATTCCTACACAAAAGAAAACAAAGTACCCTATGAAGAAGATGATGATCGCGCTGATTGGTATTGCGCTGGCCGTAACGGCCTGTGAGCGGGTACCACTAACGGGGCGCAAGCAGTTGATTCTGGTGCCGAATAACGAGATGCTGAGCATGAGTTTTACCCAGTACAAACAGTTTCTGGATACCAGTAAAGTTGTTAGCAGTAATTCGGGCGACGCCGAGATGGTCAGCCGAGTAGGTGGCCGTATCCGGCAGGCTGTCGAAGCGTACATGAACAGCAACGGCCTTAGCAAGCGGCTGGAAGGGTTCAAATGGGAATACCATCTGGTGCAAAGCCCGCAGGTCAACGCCTGGTGTATGCCCGGCGGTAAAATCGTAGTCTATTCCGGCATCCTGCCGTATACGCAGAACGAAGCCGGACTGGCAACGGTGCTGGGCCACGAAGTATCGCACGCCGTGGCTGAACACGGTAACGAGCGGATGAGTGAAAGTCTGGTCGCCAACCGTTTGTTGCAAGTCGGTCAGGTCGCGACGGGTATCAGCACGGCGTCGCGCAGCCCGCAGACGCAGGCTATTTTTCAGCAGGCGTTTGGCATCGTGGGTCCGCTGGCGTATCAGTATGGCGTCGGGTTGCCCCACAGCCGCCGTCAGGAGTCGGAAGCTGACCATCTGGGCCTGATTTTCATGGCAATGGCTGGGTATGACCCTCACGAAGCCATTACGTTCTGGACCCGCATGGCCAAAGCGAGTGGTGGTAAAGCCCCCGCCGAATTTATGTCGGATCACCCCTCCGACGCCCGCCGGATCGCCGACCTGGAAAAGCTCATGCCAGAGGCTATGAAGTACTACAAACGGTAGTTTAAGGTTTGTGGAATTTGTAAAGCTATTGCTTTGTATCCGGCAGCATCCTGCTGTCGGAGCCGCGATAGCGGCTAACAGGGCTTCTACCAATTAGCCTATCGGCTCCGACAGCAGGATGCTGCCGGATACAATGTGATCAAGTCCATCTGAAGTTACAAAAACACAAAAGGGGACGTATCTATCAGATGCGTCCCCTTTTGTGTTTGCTGGGTAACTGAATCTGCTGATCAGGGCTGACCGTTACCACCCGCCGAGCCGTAAACCTGACCGGTGGCGAAACTGGCGTCGCTGGCTGCCAACTGTACGTAGATAGAGGCTAGTTCAGCCGGCTGACCGGGCCGACTCAGTGCTGTGTTCTCACCGAATGTTTTGAGCTTTTCGGCCGTGGCTCCACCACTCGGTTGCAGGGGTGTCCAGATCGGGCCGGGCGCAACACCGTTGACCCGGATACCTTTCGGCCCCAGTTGCTTGGCCAGTGACTTCACGTAATTCATGGTCGCGGCTTTGGTCTGCGCGTAATCGTACAGGTTGGGCGACGGGTCGTATGCCTGCTCGGAGGTGGTGCCGATGATGGCCGAACCGGCTGGCATGTGGGGCAAAGCCGCTTTGATGATCCAGAACGGCGCGTAGATGTTCGTTTTCATCGTCGCGTCAAAATCTTCGGTCGTCAGGTCGAGAATAGACTCGCGCTGTTGTTGCCGACCGGCGTTGCTGACCAGAATATCCAGTCCGCCCAATCCTTTCACGGCTTCATCGACCAGCCGCTTGCAAAACGCTTCGTCGCGGATGTCGCCGGGAATGGCAATACCTTTTCGGCCAGCCGCTTTGATCAGGTCAATGACTTCTTTCGCGTCAGACTCTTCGGCCGGCAGGTAGTTGATAGCTACGTCGGCCCCCTCCCGGGCGTACGCAATGGCTGCGGCCCGGCCCATGCCTGAGTCACCCCCGGTAATCAGGGCCCGGCGACCCGTCAGACGACCGGAACCTTTGTAGCTGGTTTCGCCGTGATCAGGCCGGGGATTCATTTTGCTGACCAGACCCGGGAAGGGCTGCATGGGGGTGTTAAACGGTGGCTTCGGGTATTTGCTGACCGGATTTTCGAGAGCCGGTGGCGCTGTTGCGTCGGGCTGCTGATCCGGCGATCCGGCCAGAGCGGGGGTAGCAATAACGGCTGCCAGGCCGCTGCTCAAGCCGCCGATCACCTGGCGACGGCTTACTGAATTCGATGTGTCCATTCCTGTATTCGTTGAGTAAGTCAATCGGGTCGGGTATACACTACCGACCCGATTGATTAACCAGCGGTACAGGCAAAGGTTAGCTGCTAACGGCTATTTAATCCTGCCAGATGGCTTACGGACTGTCGAGCCGTTGAAGTCATGCAGCGTAACGACCGACGAGTCAAACCGTTAGACCGCTACACTGGCCAGCTCTTCCCGTACCTGAGCCACCAGGTCGATGGAATGAAGCCGGGCGGCCTGGTCGAAAATGGGGGCGGTCATGATCAGCTCGTCAGCACCCGTTTCGTCGATGATGCGGGCCAGCCCCTGCCGCACCGTGTCGGGCGAGCCGATTACCGAATAACGCAGCATCTGTTCCATACCCGCCAGTTCGTCGGGAGAAGCCAGTCGGCTGATGTCGTCGACGGGCGGGGCCATCTGCGACGCTTTACCCCGCCGGATGTTTAGAAACTGCTGCTGTACCGACGTAAACAACCGCTGTGCTTCGGCGTCGGTATCGGCCACGACGGCGTTCATCGCGACCATCATATACGGCTCTGATAACGTTGCCGACGGCCGGAACTGTGTGCGGTAGGTGTGAATGGCCTGTAGCAGATGCGTAGGGGCGAAGTGCGACGCAAAAGCGTAGGGGAGGCCCAGATAAGCCGCCAGCTGCGCCCCGTACAGGCTCGACCCCAGAATCCAGATCGGCACATTTAGCCCTTCGCCCGGCACAGCCCGCACGCGTTGCCCATCTTCGGCGTCCTGAAAATACTGCTGCAATTCAAGCACGTCCTGCGGAAAACTGTCGGCCTGTGTGTTGTTGCGCCGAAGCGCCTGCGAGGTGTACCCATCCGAACCCGGCGCCCGGCCCAGTCCCAGATCAATTCGGCCGGGATACAGTGATTCCAGCGTACCGAACTGCTCGGCAATGACCAGCGGGGCGTGGTTGGGCAGCATGATGCCGCCCGACCCTACGCGGATCGTCTTCGTTCCAGCCGCTACATAGCCAATGACAACCGATGTAGCCGCACTGGCTACGCCGGGCATGTTGTGGTGCTCGGCCAGCCAATATCGGTTGTAACCCAGTGCTTCGGCCCGTTGCGCCAGCGCCAGCGTGCTACGAAACGAGTCGGCGGGGGTGCTGCCCGCAACGACGGGGGATAAGTCAAGAATTGAAAAAGGAATCATAACCGAGAGGAGTAGCAACGGCATTGCGGCCGTCTGTTTAATTGGAAAACGGTGGGGGATGGGGAAAAGGTTCTTTTGTGTTACCCTCACCCCCGGCCCCTCTCCCAAAACGGGAGAGGGGTGTCGCTAACGACAGACAATATTTCGTTACATACTCAATGTAGAACAGACTAGGTACTAGAAAAAAGCCGAAGGCTATTTTACCGCAAGTCACCCCTCTCCTGTTTTAGGAGAGGGGCCGGGGGTGAGGTCAACGCTTTTTCAACCCCACCACAACCAAACCCGGATTTTTCCGTTAATATTGCAACGTCGTTGCAAATGTGATTGCATAAGTCTTTCTGGCATTCATGCCTATATACCGTTTTTTCATTACTGTTCTTGTTTTAGCAAGCCACCTGTTGCCGCTGACGGTGTTGGGTCAGCAGCCGTGTTCGGGTGTGCTGACCGGGCGAGTCGTCGGGCAGGATAACGGCCAGGCATTACCCGGTGCGTCGGTGTATGTGCGGGAACGGCAGACCGGGGCCGTCGCCGACACGGCCGGGCAGTTTCGGGTTACACCGCTGTGCCCCGGCAACTACACGCTGACCATCGAATACATCGGCTACAAAACGCTGACGGTGTCCGCAACGGTTGGCACCGATTTGCTGACGACGATGCCCACAGTCCGGCTTGTTCCCGACAATCATACCTTGCAGGAGGTCGTCGTGACGGAGCATCGGTCGGAAGCGCAGAAGCTGTTGCAGGTGCAGACGGACCTGAGCGGCAACGCCCTCAACGCCGTGCGGGGGCAGTCGCTAGGGGAGAGCCTGAAATCACTGCCGGGCCTGTACTCAATTCAGACGGGTCCGTCGATTTCCAAGCCTGTCATTCATGGCCTGTACAGCAACCGGATTATTACGCTTAACAACGGCGTTCGGCAGGAAGATCAGCAGTGGGGTACCGAACACGCGCCCCAGATTGACCCATTTCTGGCCACGCGCATCACCGTCATCAAAGGTGCGGCCGGTATCCGCTACGGCTCCGATGCCATCGGGGGCGTTATCCTGATCGAACCGGCCGCCATGCCCACCGCGCCCGGACTGGGTGGCGAACTGAATCTGGTTGGCGCAACCAACGGGCGGCAGCAGACCGCGTCGGGGTTGATCGAGCAGGCATTGGGTGGTCCACTCACTGGATTAAGCTGGCGGGTTCAGGGAACGCTCAAAAAGGTTGGCTACGCCCGAACACCCGATTACTTCTTGGAGAACAGCAGTTACCACGAAACCAACTATTCGGCCGCGCTCAACTACACTCGGAAAAATGCCGGTATCGACTTGTTCTACAGTCAGTTTGCTACGCGGATCGGGTTATTCAGGGGGGCGCAGGTCGGTAGCCTTGCGGATTTTTACGCGGCCATCGCCCGACCGGAGCCACTAAGTCAGCCGGGGTTTTCGTACGCGCTCGACCGGCCTTACCAAGACGTGCAGCACGATCTGTTTCGCCTGCGGGCCTTCGTCCGGTCTGATCGCTGGGGACGCTGACGGCGACCGTGGCGCGGCAGCAGAACGTCCGGCAGGAGTACGATTTGCTCTCGTTCAGCCGCTCCACCGACCCTGAACTGTACCTGAAACTGGTGACGCACACGGCCGATCTGGTCTGGGAACATGCGCCCGTTCAGACCAAAAACGGCGGTCGCTGGACGGGCAGCGCAGGCTTTAGCGGTATTACGCAGGGAAACGTCCGTCGGTTTCTGTTTCTGATCCCGAACTTCCGCAACTACGGGGCGGGGCTGTTTGCCATCGAACGCTATGCCCGTGGCCGCTGGACGGTCGAAGGGGGGCTACGTTACGACTACCGCTGGCTGCGGGCGTATTTCCGCGACGAAGTGACCGAACTGGTCACGAACAAAACCCGCGACTGGCAGAACGTGATGGGGTCGCTGGGGGCGACGTTTCAGCTAACGCCCGAACTGACGCTGACCGGTACGCTCGGTACGGCCTGGCGGGCGCCCAACGTCAGCGATCTGTATTCCGATGGGTTGCATCAGAGTGCGGTGGCTTACGAACGCGGCAACCCGAATCTGAACCCCGAATACGCCGTTAACACTAACCTGAACATCGAATACAACCACAATCGGCTGCGTGTCGATCTGAGTCTGTACAACAACCGAATCGACAACTACATCTACCTCAAACCCGACTCGGTGCCGATTGTGCGGCAGCGGGGGGCGTTCCCGGCCTACACCTATAATCAGGTGCTGGCCACATTCCGGGGTGTCGATGCGACGATTCAGTACAAGCTGCTGCCCCGGCTGACGCTGATTTCCAAGACCTCGCTGCTTTACGCCTACGACCATACTAACAATGGCTATTTGGTCTACATCCCACCAAACCGGACCGACAACGGCCTGCGCTACGATTTTATCGGTGACGATGCCAGCTCGTCGCGCCGGGTGTCGGGGCTGTACGTGCGTGCCAACGTGCTATACGTAGCCCGGCAGAACCGGGCCCCGGCGGTGAGCGAACGGCAGGAAAACGGGCAGCTTATCTTCACCGGTGACTTTGCCCCGCCACCACCGGCCTACACGCTGGTCGGTGCCGAAGTGGGGATGCGCTGGGAGGTAGCCGGGCATCCGCTGAGCATCATCCTGACGGGGTCAAACCTGCTCAACCAACGTTACCGCGATTACCTCGACCGATTCCGCTACTTCGCCGACGAGCCCGGCCGCAACATTATGCTCAAACTCCGTATGCCACTGGGGCAGCGGAAAAGCTAATCTCTTCTCAACTAAAACAAACAACTCTATGCAACCCATGCAAAAATCCTCGCTGCTGTTTTTGCTGGCCGTTGGCCTGATGGCTGGTGCCTGTAAAAAAGACGAACAGAACGTCGACCCGACCGACGACAACGAAGCGATCACCACGGCGACGCTTTCGCTAACCAACGTAGCTTCCCCGTCTGAAGTCGTCTCCGGGACGATTGAGAACCTGAACACGTCGGCCAGTTTCACCAATGCGACGCTGAATCTGAAAGCCAACACGACGTACAATGGCAGTATCTCGCTGCTCGATAAAACCAAAACCCCAACGGTCGACGCAACGGAGGAAATTCGGGAAAAGACCAACGAGCACCTGTTTGTGTACATGTATATGCCCAGCGGCACAACTACATCGGCAGTGTCAGTAACGATCACCGACCGCGATACTAACCCGTCGCCGGGGCCGTATCCGGTTGGGCTGACAACCCGGATGCAGACAGGATCGACGGCCGGTTCGGGGTCAATGCACGTGGTGTTGCGCCATCAGCCAAACAGCAAAAACGGGACGGAGCAACCCGGTACTACCGATCTGGATACGTCATTCCCGGTCGTGATCAAGTAGGCCCAGCGGACGGTTATCAACGCAACAAGCCCCGTTTCTCGCTGGTGAGAGATGGGGCTTGTTGCTTTTTCGTCATCCTGATGATAGGAATGGTCTTCGCCCTGACGTTGCGGTTATTAAACCCGCTCAATCACGACAGCATACCCCATCCCGACACCAACGCACATGGTGGCCAGGGCGTAGCGTTTCTGTTGATGCGCCAGTTCCAGCGCGGCACTCTGGAGAATACGCGTACCCGACATCCCCAGCGGATGCCCCAGCGCGATGGCCCCGCCGTTGGGGTTGATACGTGGGTCGTCGTCGGCCAGGCCGAGCTGCCGGATGCAGGCCAGCGATTGGGCGGCAAAGGCTTCGTTCAGCTCTATAACGTCGATCTGATCGAGCGTCAGACCTGCTTTTTTGAGCACTTTCTGCGTGGCCGGGACGGGGCCGATACCCATGATGCGCGGTTCAACACCCACCACCGCCGACGCCACGATGCGCGCCTTTGGGGTGAGACCGTGCTGTTTGGCCCCCGCTTCCGACGCTAGTAACATAACCGCTGCCCCGTCGTTCAGACCAGCCGCGTTGCCCGCCGTAACGGTGCCGCCGGTGGTTTTAAAAGCCGGTTTCAGCGTCGCCAGCACGTTGGTTGTGGTCGATGGTTTTACGAATTCGTCGTGATCGAATACGGTCACGGCTCCCTTCTTGCCGGGAATCTCGACGGCCTTAATTTCCTCAGCCAGCCGACCCGATTGTTTCGCCCGCGCGGCTTTCTGCTGCGACCGATACGCAAACAGATCCTGATCTTCCCGACTGATACTGTACAGTTCGGCCAGGTTTTCCGCCGTTACGCCCATTGCATCGACGCCGTACAACTCGCGCATTTTGGGGTTGATAAATCGCCAGCCGAAGCTCGAGTCGAACAGTTGAACGTCGTTACCGAACGGTTTCGCGCTTTTCGACATCACCCACGGCCCGCGTGTCATGTGCTCGACGCCCCCGGCAATGAACACGTCGCCGTCGCCCGTACTGATGGCCTGCCCCGCCTGCGCCACCGCCGACATTCCCGACGCGCACAACCGGTTGACGGTTACGCCCGGCACGGTTATGGGTAAACCCGCCAGCAGCAGGGCCATGCGGGCTACGTTGCGGTTGTCTTCCCCCGCCTGATTGTGGCAACCAAGGAGCACGTCCTCAACAGCATCAGGAGCCAGCGACGGGTTGCGGGCCAGCAGTTCGCGGATAGGCAGTGCCGCCAGATCGTCGGCCCGAACCGGTGATAAACTCCCCCCAAAACTGCCAATCGGGGTACGTATCGCGTCAATTATGTAAGCATCCATAGTTCAGAGAGTGAAAGAGTGAAAGTATGAAAGAGTGAAAGATGGGTGGCGTGCGTCAGCAACTTTCGCTCCGCTTCGGCGGTCCGATTTCATTCTTTCATTCTTTCACTCTTTCGCTCATTAAAAAGCTCGCGCTCGTTTTTGCCTGGACTTCGGCCAGCGTGGCGCCGGGCATGAGTTCGAGCAGGGTGAGCTGATTGTTGGGGTAAGTGAATACGGCCAGGTCGGTGATAATCATCGAGACCACGCCCGAGGCCGTCAGCGGGAGGGTACACTGCGGCACGATCTTGGGCGACCCGTCGGGGTTGGTGTGCGTCATTGTGATAATCAGGCGCTTGGCTCCTTTGGCGAGGTCCATCGCTCCGCCAACGCCGAGCAGGGGTTTGCCCGGTACAGCCCAGTTGGCGAGGTTGGCCGACTCGTCGGCTTCCAGCCCGCCCATGATGGCCACGTCGACGTGCTTTCCGCGAATCATGGCGAATGAATCGGCACTGTCGAAGTAGCTGCTGCCGGGCAGGGCCGTCACCGGAATCTTGCCCGCGTTGACCGGGTAATCCATCGCCCCACCGCCATCGGCCGGAACCGGACCCACGCCCAGCATTCCGTTTTCGGTGTGCAGAATGATGCCGTGCTCGGGCGTAATCAGGTCGGCTACCAACGTCGGGATGCCGATGCCTAGGTTTACGACGTCGCCCCGGTGCAGTTCGTCCAACGCCCGGCGGGCCATGTTCATCCGGCTCTCGTCTACTTTTTTCGACGACGATACCGACGCCGAACTACCCAGGTCTTCGAGCGTGAGTTTAGCTTCGACCAGATAATCGACATAGCAACCGGGTGTATGAATGTGCTCAGGCGCAATGTCGCCGACGGGCACAATCTCCTCAACCTCAGCGATAACCAGATCGGCGGCTGTTGCCATCGCTTTGTTGAAATTATTTTCGGTCATGCGGTAGGTGAGGTTGCCCGCCGTGTCGGCCCGCCACGCCCGGATGAACGCGACGTTGCCGCGCAGGGCCTTGACAAACACCTGCTCTACGCCGTCGATGACTTTGGTTTCGTGACCTTCTGCAATCAGTGTCCCGGCCGCCGTGGGCGTGTAAAAACCGCCGATACCGGCTCCGCCCGCCCGCAACGCTTCGGCTAGCGTACCCTGCGGCAGTAACTCATACGCCACCGCCCCTGACTGAGCGGCTTTCACCGCATCGGGGTTCGACGTAAAAAAGGAACCGATCATCTTGCTGATCTGCCCGTTACGCAGCAGCCGACCGCCACCCAGCCCCGGCTCGCCGGTATTGTTGCCGATAAATGTCAGGTTTTTGGTGCCGCGTTCGGCCAGGGCGTGCATCAGGTGAACGGGGTTGCCGGTCATGCCGAAGCCGCCCTGCAACAGCGTATCGCCATCGTTGACCAGCGCAGCCGCATCGGTAAGTGAAAGTATGGGGACGGATTTCATGGGCAATGAGTGAATTGTGAATGAGTACTTTAAAGAGCGAAAGTGTGAAAGAATGAAATCGGACCGCCGAAGCGGAGCGATGGCCTGCGTCAGCAACTCTTTCGCTCTTTCATTCTTTCACACTTTCGCTCTTTGAAACCGCCTTCTGCGCGCCCAGGCCGACGTAGTTTTCGGCGACGGTGGCAGCGGCTGATTCGCTGGTGATAAGTTGGTTGAATCGGGATGCCTGTAAGGCCTGATCGAAGGGAGATTTGTCGGGGTTGCGGTGCAGCATTTCGGTCATGAAATTGGAAAACTCCTGCACCCGCCATACCCGGCGCATACACCCCTCAGTGTAGGTCCGCAGCCCCTCGGCGTTGCCCGATTGGTACCAGTCGAGCAGGGCGTCGAAGAGGTAACCCGTGTCGGCAACGGCCATATTGAGACCCTTAGCACCTGTTGGCGGAACAATATGCGCCGAATCACCGGCTAGAAACAACCGTCCGTGCTGCATCGGTTCGCTGACGAAGCTCCGCATCGGTGTGATGGTTTTTTCGATGATTGGCCCCTCGTGCAGCGTCCAGCCTTCGGTGCCGAGCCGGATTTGCAACTCGGCCCAGATGCGCTCGTCGGGCCAGTCGGCCAGCGTATCGGTCGGGTCGCATTGCACGTACAGGCGCGACACCGTTGGCGACCGCATACTGTGCAGGGCGAAGCCGTTTTCGTGGTACGCGTAAATCAGTTCGTCGGTCGAGGGCGGGACGTTGGCCAGAATGCCCAGCCAGCTATACGGGTACACCTTGTCGTAAACGCCCTGAATTTCAGCCGGTATGGTCTTGCGGGCGATGCCGTGGAAACCGTCGCAACCCGCTATAAAGTCGCAGGTTAGCGTATGCGTTTCACCGTTGTGGGTAAACTGAATCGTGGGCTGATCGGTGTCAAGTCCGTCAAGCTGGGTAGCTTCGGCTTCGAAATAGAGGGGTAGGTCAGCCGCCAGCCGCAGGGCGATCAGGTCTTTGACCACCTCGGTCTGCGCATAGATCGTCACCCGTGAGCCGCCCGTCAGTTCGGCGAGGTCGATGCGGTGGCGTTTGCCGTTGAAACTAAGCATCACCCCGTCGTGAATCAGCCCTTCGCGGTCGAGCCGGTCAGTAGCGCCCGCCTGCCGCAGCCGGTCGACGGTGCCCTGTTCGAGCAGACCCGCCCGCTGCCGACTTTCGACGCGCTCGCGGGGCCGGTTTTCCAGCACCACCGACTCGATGCCGTGCTGATGCAGCAACTGCGCCAGCAGCAACCCCGCCGGTCCCGCACCAATGACTCCTACCTGTGTTTTCATGGTTTTCAAGCTATCCTACAGGTTTTTATGTTCCATCGCGATTACGTCCTGTGCCGCGTGAAAGGCAGCGTTGGCGGCTGGTAAACCGCAGTATAAGGCCGAATGCATGATGACTTCCTTGATTTCGTCGATGGTGACGCCGTTGTTGAACGCGGCCCGCACGTGCATTTTAAACTCGGCTTCGCGGTTCAGCGCGATCAGCATTCCCAGCGTAATCAGGCTGCGCGAATGACGCGGTAAACCGGGACGGGTCCAGATTTCGCCCCAGGCGTAGCGGGTGATAAAGTCCTGAAATTCGCCGTTGAAGTCGGTGATGCCAGTGGTGGCTCGGTCCACGTGCGCGTCGCCCAGCACCGCCCGACGAACGGCCATACCAGCGTCGTAAACAGACTGCTTTGGGGCTTCTGCAATCAGAAACGAACGGATCGCGTCGGTAAAAGCGTCGGGCGATTCGATAGCCGATACGTGGGCCGCCGACAGTTCGACAAGCTGCGCGCCGGGAATGTGTTGCTGCAAAAACTGCCCATCGGCAACGGTCGTAACCGGGTCGTGCGTACCGGCAATCACGAGGGTGGGTGCGCTGATTTGCCCGATTGTTTCCCGGAAATCAACGTCGCGGATGGCTTCGCAACAGGCCGCGTAGCCCGCAACGGTATTCCGAAGAAAGCTGTCGCGGAGTTGGGCCAGTTCGGCGGGATTCGCCTGTCGATAGTCGGGTGTCAGCCAGCGGTCGAGCACCCCGTCGACAATGGCCGGTAGCCCCACCTGACGCACCCGGTCGATGCGCTCATTCCAGGTCGTGTCGTTGCCGATTTTAGCCGCCGTGTTGCTCAGAATCAGTCTTTCGACACGCTCCGGGTGATTGATCGCCAGCCACTGCCCAATCAGTCCACCCATCGACAGACCGCAGAAAACGATTTTGTCGATAGCCAGTTTGTCGAGCAGGTTCAGCACATCCAGCCCCAGATCAGTGATGGTAAACGGTTCTGCCGAAACCGGTGTCTGCCCGTGGCCGCGTGTGTCGTAGCGCAGGATACGGAAATGGGGTAAGAGCCGGGGCACAACCTTGTCCCACATGATCAGGTCGGCACCGAGCGAGTTGGAGAAAACAAGCACTGGGCCGGTTTCTCCGTCGATTTGATAGTGTGTATTCACGGGTTTATGTGGCTGATGGAACCGCATCGGCGGACCGACAGATTCGTATGATTTTTAAGATCATAACTGATTTCTGTCATTCCGACGACAGGAGGGATCCGCTCCGGCGGCCCGGTTCGGTAAAAGCAGCTGAAATCGCCCATTCACGGAGATTCCTCCTGTCGTCGGAATGACAAAAAAACCTAATTCGGATAATGGTTTTCTATCATCCACCTCCCATATTCTTCTTCATTCGATCGACATCAACCTCCAACCCGGCGAACAACTCGTTGGCGTGGTGCAGATTAGCACCGGTCAGTCGGGCGAGTTGCCGGACAATGGGCCACTCGCTATGCCAGGCACCGGCGGCCCGTTCGTGCGGCTGAATCATGGCCCCGAGCATGGCCGATACTAGCCCTGGCGTCTGATGGGCAATCGACAGCATGAACGTAGCCGAAACGGGGTTGCGCTTGTGCGGCATTGACGACGATCCGCCTTTGCCTTCGGCGGCTCCTTCGCGCACCTCCCCAACTTCGGTCTGCATCAGCAGAATCACGTCGTTGGCCAGTTTGCCCAGCGACCCGTTCAGGATGCCGAGCGCAGTTGTCAGTTCGTTCAGGCGGTCGCGCTGGGTGTGCCAGGCGTGGTCAGTCGGTTGTAAATCGAGTTGTTGCGCCACGCGCTGCCGAATAGTTGCTACCTGTGCGCCAAACGACGTACCCGTTCCGACCGGCCCGCCCAACTGAAGCACCAGCCCTGAATCGGCCAGCCGTTGCAGCCGGTCGACGGAGCGGGTCAGCCCATCGAGCCAGCCCGTAAGCTTGTCGCCGAAGGTGATCGGCAGAGCGTGTTGCAGCAGGGTCCGGCCCATCATCGGCGTTTTGCCGTAGGTCTGAATCAGCACTGAAAGGCGGTCCGTCAGGGTCGTCAGGTCGGTTTGAAATTGACTGACGGCCCGGTGCAACTGCATCATTAGCACCGTGTCGAGTACGTCCTGACTGGTAGCCCCCGATGCACGTACCGCGCTGCTTCCGCGTCCGTCTCAGCCACCCGCGCCCGTAGCCGGTCGACAAACGGAATAGCCGGGTTGCCAGCCAGCGGGGTCTGCTGACGAATGTAGTCGATGTCGGCCCGCCAGTCCGTTTGGGCGCAAACATCGGTAATCGCCCGTGCCGCCGATGCCGGAATGTCGCCCACCTCGGCCTGCACCTGCGCCAGTGCCGATTCGAACGCGAGCATGTACCGCAGTTCGGTTTCGTCGTTCAGCAGGTCGTCCAGAAACGGCGTGGTAAAAAGTGCGTCGGCAAGCATACGTGCTACGTTCGCCCCAGCGGGGTCAGGTTAAAGATCAAAAAAAACCGTTTCGTCGGGTCCCTGCATGTGAATGTCGAAAACATATTCAGTTTCGTCGTTCACCGTGCGTTTACGGGCCAGCAGCGTCGCCCTACGGTCGGCGGGGATGGTCTGAAACAGTGGGTCTCGGTCGTTGGCTTCGGCTTCATCGTCGAAATACAGGCGCGTAAACAAGGTACGCAACGAGCCGCGCATCATCAGAATTACGTCGATGTGCGGGGCTGATGTTGCGTCGATGGCACCCGGCTTTAGCGTCGTAAACCGAAACTGACCGGGGGCCATCGTCCCCGTTCCCATGCGCCCGAAGCCGACGAATCCGCGCCGGTTGCTGGCGTTTGTGTTGGTATCTATGGATGTGGTGCGGTGATGCCCCTGCGGGTCGGCCTGCCACAGTTCCACGATAGCGTCGGGAATGGGCGCGCCCTGCCCGTCGTAGAGCGTACCCGTGATGTAAATGCGCGGTCCGGGTGCGTCGGGACCCACCAATGCTTCGTCGGTCAGGCTATCGTACGGGTAGTCGTACTGCTTGGCCGTCAGGCTGTAAGCAAAAAAAGGCCCCACGGTCTGGGAGGGCGTTTGGCGTAGTTGTTCCATTACTCGAAAGGGGTTGAGCGACGACCGTTCAGGACAATATCAAACTGGTAGGCCAGTGCAAATTCGGGTTCGGTCCAGTCTATGCGGAACGTCGCAACCATCAGTTCGCGGGCGTGCTGGGGCGTCGACTGGAAAATTGGGTCGTAGGCAAACAGCGGGTCGCCGGGGAAGTACATCTGCGTGATGAGCCGGTGCTCGAACTGAGGACCGATGACCGAAAAGTGGATGTGATTGGGTCGCCAGGCGTTGTAGTGGTTGCCCCACGGATAGGCCCCCGGCTTGATGGTATAGAACGAGTAGCTACCGTCGGCCCCGCTCAATACGCGCCCCCCGCCCAGAAAATTGGGATCGAGCGGGGCGTCGTGGATCTCGGCTTTGTGCACGTAACGACCCGCCGAATTGGCCTGCCAGATTTCGATGAGTACGTTGGGAAGCGGTCGTCCCCGGTCGTCCAGAACTCGGCCCATCACCTTGATGCGCTCGCCGATGGGTTCGCCGTTGATGCGGGCGTTGCGGGTCAAATCGTTGTCAAAGGGCCGCAGGGCCGACTCGCCAAAGGCGGGCATCGACCGGTCGCGGAGCAGTTCGGCCACCGGCATCAGCGGCTGAGTCGGCGACCGCAGCACCGACGATTTATAGGGCGGATACAGATGCGGAGGATGCACACCGGCCGGATCGGTCGGCGGCTGGGTGTCTGACATCGGGAGGGTACGCTCATCCAAATTCATGGCAAACGGGTTTATGTCGTCGGAACGTGGTTTGGCAAAACTACCCGATACCGGGCGTTTAGCCTTGACTTATACGTACAAATAATAGCACAATACAAACACGAAAATTTCCGTACTTCGCGACTGTGTCAAAAAAAGAGAATCAGTCGGGTCGGCAGACCGTCGTGAATTATGGGTTGTACGGGGAAAGCTACGAACCCCGGCTGCCCGGCTTTGTGCATAGCGAACTGCACGAAACGCGCTGTCAGCAGCACGGTTGGGTTATCCGGCCGCACATGCATACCAATCTGTTTCAGATCGTACTGATCGACAGCGGCAGTGCGGAGTTTACCCATCATACCGAAACGGCTCAACTCACCGAACCCTGCCTGATTACGGTGCCCGCCGACGTGCTGCATGGGTACCTGTTTAGTCAGGACGTAAAGGGATTAATCATTTCGCTGTCAGACGAGTACGTTGGAAAGTTATTTCCCGAATCGCCGGGCGTACTGCTCGAACTCAGCCGGATGCACCTGATTCGTCAGTCTACTGATCCGGCTGCGTTCCGGCAATTGTCTGAACTGGCGTGGCAAATTCACACCGAACTCTACGCCGACCGCCCCGAGCGTGGGCTGGCCCTGCAATCGTATATCGGGCTGCTGCTCATTGCGGTGTACCGGCTGGGGGAGCAGCGGTTGCAGGACGAATTGGCCGTTGACAATCGTAACGTGCGGTATTTCAGGCAGTTTCAACAACTGCTGAAAGAAAATCGAACGGCAGATGTGCCAATTAATCCACTGTCTATCAGCGCATATGCCCGACGGCTGGGCATCACCTCCGTTCACCTGAACCGGGTGTGCCGGTCGGTGGCGGGGTTGTCGACCCTGCAACTGATACAGGATGAACTACTGCTGGAAGCGAAGCGGTACCTGCATCATTCGTCGTACTCGATTGCCGAAATCGCTTACCTGCTTCAGTTTGAGGATGCCAGCTATTTCTCGCGGCTGTTCCGTAAAAAGACGGGCCTTTCCCCGAAGCAGTTTCGCGAACAGCAGCGCACTACATCCCCGGCAGGTATCGATGGAGAATCAGACAAAACAAACATCGACAAGTCGAGTATCACAGAACTTGCCAGACTTGAATCGTGACGCCTTTCGGAGCGCGGATGCCTTTCGAGATAAACAGGGCGCGGTTTAGCCAGTCGTATTTGCCGGGTGGGGCTTCGAACGAGGGCGCGGCCCGAAAATAGTACTCGCGAGGGTCGACGGATTCGCCGTTGGCAATGCGCTGAGCTGTTTCGGGCGTTGCCGAACGCATACCCCGGTTGTTGATGTAAATCAGTGTGCCATCGTCGGTTTTCAGCGTGTAAAGTGCGTTTAGTTCGGCTACACCGTTGGGGTGAACAAGCTGCCAGTCGGCCCCGCCGTTGACGATGGTGCCTTTGAGCTTGGGGCCGCTGAATGTCCCGCCCGTAATCGGGATAATCCGGCGGGTGCCGTGCATCGTCTCGCCAACGACAAGCGCGGGGTCGACAGTGACCTGTAGTTCGTAGATAAATTCCAGCCCCGGCGCAGTGGGCGTGGTCTGCGCGAATGTGCCGGTGGTAAGGAGGGCGCAACTGATTAGCAGGAGCAATAACAAACGGAGGTGCATAGCGGTAGGAATGAGTCAATGCAAAAAGACAAGAATATAACTGAAAAGTCTAATTCGTATTTCCTGTACCTTTATAAGCAAATCTTATCGGCACAGTTGCCCATAAGCCGATCTTTCCGCCAGCCCTACCTGACTACCTATGGAACTTCGCCAGCTCAAATACTTTGTGGGGGTCGCTGATGAACTGCATTACGGGCGTGCCGCTCAGAAACTGTTCATCTCGCAACC
Organism: Spirosoma rhododendri; assembly: GCF_012849055.1. Lineage (NCBI taxonomy): Bacteria > Pseudomonadati > Bacteroidota > Cytophagia > Cytophagales > Cytophagaceae > Spirosoma > Spirosoma rhododendri. The sequence goes on from NZ_CP051677.1 coordinate 4,177,165, forward strand.
CGCACTGAGTCAGCAGATTAAATTGCTGGAAGGGGAGCTGGGTGTTGAGCTGTTCGTGGGTTTACGGCGGACACAGGCCCGGCGCGTCGAACTGACCGAAGCGGGGGCGGTGCTGCTGGCCGAAGCCCGGCAGATTCTTGAACTGAGTCGGCAGGCTATCGAAAAAACGCGGCAGGTCGGGCTAAATCAGACCGTCGTAACGCTGGGTGTGTTTAAACTGATTTTGCCGGAACGTATCCTGCGAATGCTCGATTTGTTTGCCAGCCACTTCCCCAATATCGACGTGCAACTGGTTGAACTGAGCAACACGCTTCAGGTGCAGGAACAGGTTGCCAGCGGAAAAATTGACATGGGGCTGACGGTGCTGCCGTTGCTCAAACCCGGCCTGACGGTGCACCAGTATGCTGAAGCCGAATACAGTATCCTGATGAGCCGCCAGCACCGGCTTGCCGACCAGCCGACGGTGCGTATCGACCAGTTTCAGGCCGATAAATGGATTGACCACGGACGGGATTTCGGCTTGTTTTTCGGGCAACTGGAAGATGTCTGTCGGCAGGTGGGGGTCGAGCGCGAACGCAATATCGTGCAGGTCGTACCTTCGTTTGATCTGCTTAAAAGTCTGGTCAGCATGGGCCGGGGCGTCGCCTTCACCCCGGCAACGCTCAACCTGTCACAGGAGCCGAATCTGGTGGCTAAACCTATCGTCAACGCCGACGGTAGCCCCTTCCGGCAGGTCATCATCCAACACGTACTAATACACTGCACCGACCGACCAACGCCCCTTGTGCAGGCCCTCGCCGGACTGATTGGCTAGCCGAAAATTGACTCTTTACGCAGCTCGGTAACGCTGATTCTTTATCAGTTTCAGGTTATTCAGTTCCCTGATAACCACCACGTTATCGGAGGGTACGATACGCCGGTCAATCCAGTTTTGTACACGCGATGGTTTGAAGTCATACAGTCGGCAATAATCAGCCAGCGTCACCCAGTCGCCGAAAACGTACTCTTTGCCTTCGTAGGTAACTTTTCCTCGCTGACTGAGGATCAACTCCGCTTTTTCGACCAGCGCATCCAACGTTTCGATGCGTTCCTGTAGCTGTGGACGCATGGCTTCCTGCATAAACTGGCGCACGCTCTTCTGTTCATCGGCCGGGAGCGTTTTTAAGTAATCCTGATAGTCCTGAATCAGGGTCGAACGTTGTTCAGGCGATGTTTCCTGCCGAAACCGGTCCAGATAATAAGCTGCTTTTTCCATACGACGAGTAATTAGCTTTTGAGTATTTTTTTCATATTGTTAAGTGCCAGTCCATTTACCCCCCAGCCCCCTGAAGGGGGAGCGGTTCATTTGCGGAATGCTCCCCCTTCAGGGGGCTGGGGGGTAAATGGACCGAAAGAAATTTGGTAGCAGCCAAGACCGAGTCAAGAACTTAACGGTCCTGCGCTGAAGGTGGGATCTCATAGTGTATATTGTCAAAGTGCAGATGTATTGAGAAACCCGCTTTATCAGTCCGGTTCTGTCGTCGGGGTGACAAATTAGTATAAACTCTCTTACTAATAATGCCTCATCTGTAGTTGCCCATTCTTCTAAATCCGGGCGCTTCAATAAGTAAAACTTATTAGACTATTCAAAAACCGTATTGGACTATCCGGATAGTTAATTAGACTTTTACGACGTCGTCGGTTTCCTAAACCCGATGAAACGTCGTATGCTTCCCGCAACTATTCATACCGAAATACGGGATAATATCCTGATTGTCAAACTAAACAGGCCTGAAAAACGGAACGCCCTGAACGATGAAACCGTGCTCGGCATTGAGCAGGTGTTTTCCGACATTCCGGCGGGTATCGGCTGCGCCATTATCTATGGCGAAGGCGATCATTTCAGCGCCGGACTCGACTTGTCGGCTCTAACCGAGCGCGACGCCGTGCAGGGGCTGCACCATTCCAGAATGTGGCACCGCGCTCTCGACCGGGTGCAGTTTGGTACCGTTCCCGTCATAGCGGTGCTGCACGGGGCCTGCGTGGGCGGGGGGCTTGAGCTGGCGAGCGCCTGCCACATTCGCGTGGCCGAAACCAGCACCTTCTACGCCTTACCCGAAGGGCAGCGCGGCATTTTTGTCGGGGGCGGGGCCTCGGTGCGGGTACCCAAACTCATCGGTATGGCCCGCATGACCGACATGATGCTGACCGGGCGTGTGTACCGGGCCGACGAAGGCGAACGCATCGGCCTGTCGCAATACGTGGTGGAGGCCGGGCAGGGGCTGGAACACGCCCTCACGCTGGCGAAGAAAATAGCGTGGAACGCGGGCATGACCAACTACGCCCTGATGCACGTACTGCCCCGCATCGTGGATTCGGGCCAGACGGAAGGGCTGCTCATCGAATCGCTGATGGCGGCTATTGCCCAGCAGGCTCCCGAAGCGAAAGCCCGTTTGCACGATTTTCTGGCCGGAAGAACCCCGAAAGTAGGTCAATAGCCATGCACACCAACGCCACACCCACCAACTACAAAACGGCTCCGTTCCGGTCTGTCGGGATGCATCAGCCGCACGTCTACGCGCAGCAGCGGCCCGACGGGTCGGTACTACTTCGCACCGACGAACCCCTCGCTGAACGGCCCTACCGACTGACCGCCCGACTACCACACTGGGCCGCAGAAACCCCCGACCGGGTGTTTATCGGGCAGCGTGAAAAAGCCCCCGTCGGGCAAGTAGGCCCCTGGAAAACGCTGACCTACGCTCAAACCTACGGGCAGGTGCTCCGGCTGGCGGGCTGGCTGCTCACCACTGATGCATCACCCGAACGACCGGTGGTGATTCTGTCGGAGAATAGCATCGAACACGCCCTGCTGTGCCTGGCTGCGCTGCACGTGGGCTTGCCCGTTTCGGTGATTTCGCCCGCCTACGCCCTGCGGTCGACGGATTTCGACAAGCTGCGGCACGTGCTGAACCTGCTGACACCGGGTGTGCTGTTTGCGCAGGATGGAGCCGCCTATGCCGATGCGCTGCACGCCCTGGCGGGCAACACCACCGTGCTGAGTGTTGTGAACGCACCCGACCTGCCCGGCAGTATCGGCTGGGAAGCCGTGATGACGACCGCGCCCGTTGCTGATGCCGACGCGGTTAAGCAGGCGCATGAGCAGATTCGACCCGAAACCATTGCCAAAATCCTGTTTACGTCGGGGTCTACGGGCTTGCCGAAGGGGGTTATCAACACCCACGACAACGTCAGCACCAATTGGCAGCAGATTACCCAGACGTTTCCGTTCATGGAAAACGGCGGGCTGATGATGATTGACTGGCTGCCGTGGAACCACACCTTTGGCGGCAATCATAACCTGGGACTCACGCTATTCAACGGGGGAACGCTCTACATCGACGAGGGCAACCCAACGCCGGCCGGTCTCGCCATAACCGTGGCAAACCTGCGCGAGTGCCGCCCCACGATGTACTGCAACGTACCGAAAGGGTTTGCCGACCTGATTCCGTACCTGCGTAGTGATGGCGCATTGGCCGAAACCTTTTTCAGCAACCTGAAACTGCTGTTTTATGCCGGGGCCGGTATGCCGCAGCACGTCTGGGACGCGCTGGAAGACGTTGCGGTGGCCACCACCGGCGAAAAAATTGTCATTACCACCGGACTTGGCTGCACCGAATCCAGCCCTTCAGCCCTGTTTGCCTCCCGGCCGGGCGGGTTTGCGGGGTTGTTGGGCGTACCGGTGCGGGCGTTTGACCTGAAACTGATTCCCAACGGCGGCAAGCTGGAAGTGCGCTACCGGGGCCGCAATGTGATGCCCGGCTACTGGCGCAACCCCAATGCTACGGCCAACGCATTCGACGAAGAAGGGTTCTACTGCACCGGCGACGCGCTCCGTTTCGTTGACCCCAACGACCCCAACGAGGGCATGGTGTTCGACGGGCGCATTGCCGAAGATTTCAAGCTGAACACCGGCACGTGGGTAAGTGTGGGGGCGTTGCGGGCCAGGCTCATCGAAGCGGGGCAGGGGCTGTTTACCGATGCCGTTATTACGGGTCACGACCAGGGGTTTATCGGGGCTATCCTGTTTCCCGACCTCAACCATTGCCGCAAACACTACGCACTCGATAGTCTGACAATGAGCGAGATAGCGATATATCCCCCGCTCCTTGACGCGCTCGATACCGTGCTGACGGCCTTCGCCAAGAGCAACACGGGCGGTAGTGCGAGTCAGGTCAGGAAAGCGGTGTTCGCTCCCTTTCTGCCCTCGCCCGAACGGGGCGAAATCACCGACAAGGGCAGTATTAATCAGCGGGCTGTTCTGGCCAATCACCCGGAATTGCTGGCGCAGATTTACCCGGTCTGACAAAGCCCCGGACCACGCGTCCCGGACTGCGCATCCCCACCTTTTTCCCATTCCTAATTCCTTAACCGTAGCAGTGATGAAGACAAATGTACTCTTGCTTGCGCTGAGCCTGACGCTGGGTGTTCCGGCGGTTCGGGCTACCCCTGTGCCGTCGTTCTATCGGGCCGAGCAGACCGTAACGGGTCTGGTGCAGGATAATGCCGGTTCGCCCATTGCCGGGGCCAATGTGCTGCTGAAAGGCAGTACCAAAGGGTCGCAAACCGACGCGAAAGGGCAGTTCAGTATCACGGTGCCCGACGCGAAGGCGGTGCTTGTGTTTTCGTTCGTGGGCTACGCTCCGCAGGAAATAGCAGTGGGTAACCGGTCGGTAATCAACGTCACGATGGTAGCGGTCAACAAGTCGCTTGATGAGGTGGTCGTTACGGGGGTGTTCGACCCGCGTACCCGGCTCGAAACATCGACCTCGGTCAGCATTTTGAAAACGAAGGATGTGGAGCGGATGGCGGCAACGAGCGCGGCCGATTACCTGAAAAACGTGCCGGGGGTGTTCGTCAATGCGGGGCGGGGTGAAATTGCCAATCAGCTTACAACCAGAGGCTTGACGCTTTACCCGAATGCGTATTCGTACAACTACGTATCGATGCAGGAAGATGGCCTGCCGGTAACGAATATCAACTACGCGACCGACTACTATATCCGCCCTGACGCGACGACGGCCCGGATCGAGGTACTGCGGGGTGGGTCGGCGGCCGTGACGGGGCCGAATGCACCGGGGGGTATCTTCAACTACATTTCCAAAACTGGTGGTGAGGTGATGGGGGGTGAAGTGCGGGCGAAAGTGGGGCTGGAAGGCGACGGACGAAACCCGTACTACCGCGCCGATTTTGACCTCGGCGGGCCACTGAACAAGGATAAAAGCCTGCGCTTTAACCTGGGTGGTTTCTACCGCTACGCCAACGGTGCGCGCTACCCCGGCTACCCCGCCAACAACGGGGGGCAGGTGAAGCTGAACCTGACGAAAACGTACAAAAACGGCACGATAAAACTGTACGGTAAATTCCTCGACGACCGCAACCTGCAATATTCCTTTATGCCGACGCAGGGCTGGGCGGAACAGGCACTACCTGCCGGTTTCAATTACACCGACTCCTACGATATGCCGTCGATTCAGATGCAATTGCCTCGCAACGGGCAGACGGTCGATTTCGATTCGCGCAACAAATACCACTCGACCGAGCAGAGCATTGGCCTGAACTGGATGCACGAACTGGGCAACGGTTTCTCGCTGGCCCTCAACACCAAGTATTCCAATAAGGATATGCTTCAGCAGGGGTCGCAGATTGTGTCGCCGTTTATTCCGACCACAAACATTTTCTATATCCTGCCGGGGCTGGCGGGGCGGTTCGGGACCTACACCTTCACCGACCTCGCCACGGGGCAGCAGTTGGGCACGTTTACGCGCCTGCCGGGTCAGCCAATCGTGGCGGGCGACAAAAACAATTTTCCCGGTGTCAACAATCAGGTGCTGTTTATGCCCGCATTCATGACCCGCCGGGCGGCTAAAGAAAGCATGAGTCAGGCCAGCGTATCGAAGCAGCTCAAAACCATGCGGTTTACGGCGGGGATGTACTACGGCACCACCACCCAAACCAGTGATGGGCAGGGCACCGGCTCCGGCCCCGGTGCGGCCACCATTCAGGACCGCCCCCACATGATTGGCATCAGTCTGGCCGCGACCGACGGTAAGACGTATCAGGTGACCAATCCGCAGGGGTTCATGAAACTCGATGAGGGCGGGCAGAATACCAGCTACGTCGATCAGACGGTGACTTCGGTCTTCTTCGGCCACGACTGGCAGATTATTCCCAAGCTCAATTTCGACTGGGGGCTGCGCTACGAAATGGTGAGCAATAGGGGCTGGAACGCCACCACTATACCGACCAACACGGCCGACGCCGTTACGTTCGGCGGCTTCGACAACAACCCGCTGACGCTGTACGACAACTTCGGCGGGGTACCGGCCACACCGATCAATTACAATATCCAGTCGCGCTATATGTCGTATTCGTTCGGGCTGAACTATCGCCTGGGCGAGTCGCAGTCAGTCTATGCGCGGGTATCGCGGGGGGGCAAATCGCCGGACGTAAACACGCTGTACACGCTGACTTCGCAGTTTCTGGTCGATAACAACACCGGCAACACGCTGTTGCAGAACGTCGACCAGTACGAGTTTGGCTACAAATACACCAGTGAGCGGTTCAAGCTGTTCGTGACGCCGTTCGTGAGCCGCCTGACCAATGTGATCACCGTCAACAATTTCCGCAACGTCGACAATACCTCGTATGTGCCGCCCCTTCAGCATAACTCGTTCATCACGAAAGGGGTAGAGATAGAGGGTGACGTGGCTTTGACGAAACGGATCTCGGTGCGGGCATCGGCGCTGTTCCAGAACTCGGTGGCCGATCAGTACAAAACCTGGGTAGCCAACGCCAACGGCCCGCAGGACGACGTACTACTCGACTTTTCGGGCAACAAAACGGGGGGCGTACCGCCGGTCATGTATAGCCTGTCGCCCCGGTACACAACGAACAAGTTTTTCGCCATCCTGAATTTTAACTACGTATCAGATCGTCCCGCCAACACGCCCAACGGCTTCATGATGAAAGGGTACTCCAATACTGATGTGTCGATGGGTTATCAGGTTAGTAGCAAGCTGGGTCTTCAACTGAATGTCAATAACTTGTTCAGCCAGTATGGGCTGCTGGAGTGGCTGGGGTCGGGCGGCTTTCCAGCCAACCTGAACCGCGACCGAATTACGCCCGACTACGTAAAAGCTAATCCCAACGACGTGTTTTCTGGCCTGCGGAATATGCCGAGAGCCTATTACCTCACCGCCACCTACCGTTTCTGAGCCGTCTGTTTATCGCTATGAAAAAACTACTGATTTGTTGCTTGTTGAGCATGTCGGCCCTGGGCCAGAACGTGGCAAAGGTTGATTCGGGGGCCATCAACGGTGCCGCCTACCGCATCTTTTTTCCCGCCAACTGGAAGGGGAAACTGGTGATGTATGCCCACGGATACGAGTTTATGGGTTCCCCGCTGCAAAGCAAAAACCCGGCGTTTGCCAAACGCATGGCTCCCTTTCTCGACCGGGGGTTTGCTGTGGCCGCGTCCGATTACCAGTATCAGGGGTTTGCGCTGCCGCAGGGAGTCGATGACACGGAAACGCTGCGTACCTATTTTGTGAAAAAGTACGGCAAACCCGACACCACGTTTATGGTGGGCCATTCGATGGGCGGGGGGATTACGCTGGCGACTCTGGAAAATTTCGGCCAGAACTACGTGGGTGGGTTGCCCATGTGCCCGCTGTCGAGCCGCCCGTATTTGCAGTGCCGCAAAGAGTTCGACCTCTACGCAACCTTCAACGGTCTGTTTCCCGGTATCGCCACCCCGCTAGCCGACATTTTCGATTTGTCGAAGCCGTACAAGGCGCAGAACGCCCGCACCATGCCCGAGAAATCGAAAGCCATTCGCACGGCCATACTGGCTAAAGATTCGGTGCTGGCGGTGGCTTTCGCCCGGCGCTACGACCTGAAACTCGACGACCTGCCGATGTCGCTGTTTTTCAACGAAAACGTGCTCCGCGACATCGCCCAGAAAGAAGGCGGCAATCCTTTCGACAACACAAACACGCTCTACAGCGGTTTCCCGAACGACTTGGAGGTGAACCAGAAAGCCGAACGGCTACCCGCCACGGCTGACCCCGACAAGATTTTCAAAAAGTATGACCGGACGGGGAAAATCGACAAGCCAACGGTGCTCATGCACACCGTGTATGACCAGTTGATTCCGGCCCGGTATGCTGTCGATAATTTCGAGAACATGGTGCATCAGCAGGGCCGCGACCAGTATTTCACAGTGCGCTACACCAACGGGCAGGGCCACTGTAATTTCACCCCCGAACAAACCGGTGCTGCCTTCGACGCGCTGCGGGCGTGGGTGAAAACGGGCAAAAAAGCGAAAGCTGGCTACCTTGAATAGTGAAACTTTTTGCCCCCGGCCCCGACCCGTCGGACCGTCCTGAGAGGTTGTTTGGGGAATGAGTTTTGTCATCCCGACGACAGGAGGGATTTTCGGTAGTAGGCGGTTTTATTTGCTCCTAGCGAAGATCCCTCCTGTCGTCGGGATGACAAAAAAGACCATTTTGCCGCGGTCAAAGATTCCCCAGACAATCTCTCAAGGGGGAGTGGTTCATTTGCGGAAAGCTCCCCTTCAGAGGTTGTTTGGGGGTAAAATTCCTGAGTTAAAAACATAAGTAAATGGCAGCACCTGCGCTCGACATACAGACATCATCGCCCATCGACCTGTCGCACCGGCCCATGTCGGCGTTTCAGTGGCTGATGGTTGCTATCTGCTTCATTCTGAACTTCAACGACGGTATCGACGTGCTCATCGTATCGTTTTCGAGCACGGCCATTATCGCGGAGTGGGGGCTGTCGAAGGTGGAGATGGGGTACGTGTTCAGCGCGGGGCTGGCCGGCATGACGCTGGGCTGTTTCCTGATTGCCCCCCTTGCCGACCGCCGGGGCCGACGAGCAATTTTTCTGGTGTCGGTGGGTGTGATTGCGCTTGGGATGCTGGGGGTGGGGCTATGCCATAACTACGGGCTGCTGCTGGCGCTGCGCTTCCTGACGGGGCTGGGCATCGGTGGAATCCTGCCGACGATGGCGGCTACAGCGGCTGAGTTCTCTAACCAGAAATACCGCGACATCAACGTGGGGCTGGTGCAGGCGGGCTGGCCGATCGGTGCTATCCTGACGGGCCTCTTCTGTGCCAACTACATCCCGGTCTATGGCTGGCATAGTGCCTTTCTGGTGGCGGGTGGCCTTGCGGTGGTGATGTGGCTGCTCGTGCTATTTTTCATGACCGACTCACTTGACTTTATGCTCAATCAGCGAACCGCCAGTGGGCAATCGGCGAGAACGCTGACGGCCGTGAACCGGCTTCTGGCCCGCATGAACGCCGACCCAATCGCTGCGTTGCCAACCGTTCAGCGGGATGCTCCGCAGCCGGGGCTACCGGCTCTGCTGGGAACGACCTACAAACGAAATACGCTGACGGTGTGGGTGGGGGCTTTTTTCGGGTTTATGACGCTCTACACGCTCATGAGCTGGGTGCCAACCATTGCGAAAGACGCGGGCCTGCCGTTTGCGCTGGCTACTGGCGTGGGCATCATGCTGAACGTTGGGGCTGCGCTGGGGTCGGCTTCCATCGGTGCCTTCGGGAGTCGGTTCGGGCTGCGCCAAAGTGTCCTGACATTTATGCTGGTGGCTTTTGCGGTGATGCAGGTCTACGCATTCACCCCGCTGACGCCCACCCTGATTTTCGGGCTGGTGCTGCTGATTGGCTTCTTCGTGCAGGGTGGTTTCAACGGTATCTGGCCCACGCTGTCGCGGCTGTACCCGGCGGGTATCCGGGCGACGGGCGTGGGTTATACGGTTGGTATCGGGCGGCTGGGGGCCATTCTGGGTCCGCTGCTGTTCGGCTACCTCTCCGACGGTGGGGTCAGCATTCAGACCCTGTTTGTGCTGTTTTCTCTGCCACTGCTCGTAATGGGGTGCTGCATCTGGTCGCTCCGCTCCGGGCAACTGTGATGGATTTGGGGATATGGTTGCGCTGATAGAGGAGTGCATCAGTCTACCTACCCCCCGTCCCCCTGAAGGGGGTGAGGACTCGGTATGTAGCATGTCCTGTAAAGTGTAAGTCCTCACCCCCTTCAGGGGGACGGGGGGTAAGATAAACAGGCGTAAAAAACCTTATCAACGGTATGATGAACGCATTTTTTCTGGAAAAACCGCAGCAGCTATCGGCCCGCAACATACCCGTGCCGGAGCCGGGGCGGGGTGAGGTGCGGGTCAAGCTGGCGCAGGTGGGGGTCTGCGGCTCCGACGTACACGTGTTTCTGGGGCACCGGCCCCTCAGCCGCCCAACGGTTATTGGGCACGAAGGCTATGGATTTATCGATAAGCTGGGCGCAGCCGTCACAAACCGAACTATCGGCGAACGGGTAGTTATTGAACCCAACATTCCGTGCATGAACTGTCGGTTTTGCTTCACTGGGAAAGGACACATCTGCCCCAACAAGCGGGTAATTGGCCTGACCGAAAACGGTTGCTTTGCCGAATATGTCTGCCTGCCATCAGCGTTCTGCTGGGCCATTCCCGACGAAATCGACGCGGCCAATGCGGTCTGTATCGAGCCAACGGCGGTAAGCGTTCACGCTCTGTTTTTGTCGTCGGCCCGGCCGGGCGATACCATCGCGGTGGTGGGGCTGGGGGCTATCGGACTGTTGCTCACGCACCTTGCGCTGCGGCTGGGCTATCGGGTGCTCGTCAGCGAAATCAGCGAGTCGAAATTGCAAAAGGCTGTGAATGAGGGGGCTATTGCCGCACAGGGCGACGCCCCAACGCTGAACGCCATCTGGGAAGCTCACGAGGTAGCGGCTGTCTTCGAATGTGCGGGGTCGGCCGGGGCCGTGTCGCTGGTAGCCGGGGCGGCACCGCGCGGGTCGGAAATTGTGCTGTTGGGCCTGTCGGAAAAGCACGCGCAGTTTACGCCCCTCAAAATTGCCCGCGAAGGCATTACCATCGTTCCGTCGCTTATCTATCAGCACCCGACTGACTTCCGCCGAACCATCGAACTCATTCGCCGACAGCAGATTACACCCGCCACCATCATCTCCGGCTACTACCCGTTGAACGACATTCAGGCTGCGTTTGAGCGAGCCGCGACGGGCGAGGAAAGTAAGCTGATTATCGACCTGACCGCCTGACGCATCGTACCCAAAACCCGTTTCGCCATGCTTCATTCCATCGCTACCGTTTCGCTGTCGGGTACGCTGCTTGAAAAAACGCGGGCTATCGCCAACGCGGGGTACGACGGTATCGAACTGTTTGAAAATGACCTGACTATCTCGACCGTTTCACCCACCGACTACCGGAATTTGCTGGCCGAACTGGGGCTGGAACTGGTGGGCCTGCAACCCTTCCGCGACTACGAAGCGATGCCTGAGCCGTTCAAAACCCGTAGCCTCGACCGGGCCAAACGGAAGTTTGAACTCATGCATCAGTTGGATACGGAAACGCTCTTTATCTGCTCCAACACTTCGCCCCATACCATCGACAGCCTCGAAAAAGCCGCCGAAGATTTGTACGATATGGCCGAACTGGCCCGGCAGCACGGCTTTCGCATTGGCTATGAAGCTCTCTCGTGGGGGCGCCACGTCAACACCTACCATCAGTCGGTGGAGATTGTCCGGCGGGCCAACCACCCCAACCTCGGCAACATTCTGGACAACTTCCACATCAGCGCGCTTAACAGCACGTTCGAAGATATTTACACCATTCCGGCCCACAAGCTGACCATTGTGCAGATGGCCGACGCACCCCGGTTCGATATGGGGGCCATGCACCTGGGTCGGCACTACCGCTGCTTTCCCGGGCAGGGGTCGTTTCCGGTCGTCGAGTTTCTGAAGGCGGTGCAGTCAACGGGGTACGACGGGTACCTGTCGCACGAGATTTTCAGCGATGAATTCCGGTCGTCGGCCATCGAGCCGGTGGCGGTGGATGGCAAACGGTCGCTGATCTGGCTCGAACAAACGCTGAACCAGACCCCCAAGCCCGATCTGCAACGCCTTGAATTCGTGGAGTTTACTACTACGCCCGATGCGCAGCCGGACCTCATCGACCTGCTGGCTAATCTGGGCTTTGCCGAAACGTTTCGGCACCGCACCAAAGCGGTGAGCCTGTGGCAGTGCGGGCAGGTTACGGTGGTGCTGAACCGACAGGCCGACGATTACGCCCCGAACACGGTCTGCGCCATTGGGTTCCGCACGCCCGACAAGCAGGCGGTGGCCCAACGGGCAAAGCAGCTCCGCTACGACTGGCAGGAGCGGAGCCGCAGCCCCAACGAACTCGACATGCCCGCCAGCCGGGGCATCGGTGGTATGCTGTATTATTTCATCGATGAGTCGGCGGGGAATGCTATTTACGACCTTGAATTTGACCCGACCGGCCACACCCCAACGGGGCCGGACGCGCTCCGCTTCGACCACATCGGGCATACCGTTGGCCACGACGCCTATTTGTCGAATACGCTGTATTACCGCACACTGCTGGGGCTGTCGGTTGATGAGTCGCTCGAACTGCTCGACCCGCGCGGGATTGTGTATAGCCGGGTGGCCGCTAACGGTAGCGGGTCGATTCGGATTCCGCTCAGTTCAAGCCGAAGCCAGGGCACCTCGTCCGACCAGTTTGTGGCGCGGAGTGGGAGCGGTATTCAGCAGATTGCCTGGCATACCGACGATATTTTTGGCCTGGTCGCATCGGTTCGTAACAAAGACCTGATTCTGCCCATCCCGGCTAACTATTACGACGATTTGCAAGCAAAAACCGACCTGCCCGACGCGCAGATTGCGGCCATGCAGGCGCACAATATCCTGTATGACCGCAACGAATCGGGCGTGTTTTTTCACGTCTATTTCAAGGAGATAAATGGCCTGTTCATCGAGATTGTCCACCGGCAGGGTTCGTACAGCCGCTTCGGTGAAATCAACGCCCAGGTTCGGCTGGCCGCGCAGGCCCGCACCCGAACATAGAGTCGTCCCGAATCCTGTCGAGTTGAGGAAACCCCACGAAACCAACGCTTTCTAAACCTACCTGATCCCATGAATCCCGCCATACCCGCTTCCATCGAGCAAACCGCCATCCGGCCGCTCCAGTACGCGACCATTTTTATCTGCTTCCTGATGAATGTGCTCGACGGCATGGACGTGCTGGTGATTTCGTACTGTGCACCCGCCATTGCCAAATCCTGGAACGTCGGGCCGGAAGCCCTCGGCGTCGTGTTCAGTTCGGGGCTGGTGGGCATGACGCTCGGTGCGCTGCTGCTCGCGCCCGCTGCCGACCACGTGGGCCGAAAAACCATGATTCTGGTCAGTACGGTGCTCATGGGCGGCAGCATCTTCCTGACTTCGTTTGTCACTTCAGTAGCCATGCTGCTTGTTATGCGGCTTATCAGCGGGTTCGGTATCGGCTGTATGCTGGCAAGCACGGCGGCCCTGACCGCCGAATACACCCCCGACCGTAGCCGCGATTTCTGGGTGAGTCTGGCGATTGCGGGCTATCCGATGGGGGCTATTCTGTCGGGGATGGTCGCGGCTTCGGTGGTGCCGCACGACGGCTGGCCGCGTATGTTTCAGCTGGCCGGTCTGGCGTCGTTCGTTACCCTGCCGGTGGCGTGGTATTACCTGTCGGAGTCGCTGGCGTTTTACCTCAGAAAACAACCCGCCGGTGCGCTCGACAAGGCTAATACGATTCTGGAAAAACTCGGCCGGGAACGGCTCGCGGCCCTGCCTGCCAACACGCCACAAGCACATAACCTGCCGTTTCAGGACGTTCTGGGTAGCGAATACCGCCTTCCGACCTTCCAGCTCTGGACCGCCCTCTTCCTGTCGTTCGCGTCGCTCTATTTCCTGACCGCCTGGATTCCCAAACTGGCTTCCAACGCCGGGCTGTCACTCTCGCTGGCTATCTACGCGGGTACGGTCTTCAACGGCGGGGCTTTCGTGGGCGTGCTGACGCAGGGCTATTGCTCGTCGCGGTTCGGACTGAAAAAAACCATCGGTACGTTCCTTATCATCACGGCGGTGCTGATGGCGTCGTTCCGGTTTTTCATCGGTAGCAACCTGCTGCTGCCGCTGTTCGGACTACTCGGTTTCGGCATTCAGGGCGGGTTTGTGGGTCTGTACGCCATTTCGGCCCGGCTTTACCCAACCGAGTTTAAAGCCGCCGGGGTTGGCTGGGCCATTGGCGTCGGGCGGCTGGGTGGCATCATCGGTCCCGCGCTGGGCGGAGTGCTCATCGGTATGGGCCTGTCGCTGGCGGATAATTTTCTGGCCTTCGCTGTCCCAACCTTGCTGGCTGGCATCGCTACACTGTACATTGCAACTAAGAAAATCTCCTAAATCAAATGACCAAATACCCATTCCGCGCCGACCAGGTCGGCAGTTTGTTGCGTACCGATGCCGTTCGGGAAAACCGGATTCGCTGGAAAAAAGGCGAGCTACCCGCCGACGAACTGCGGGCTATCGAAGATGCCGCCATTGCCGATACGGTCCGTCGCGTTGAAGCGATTGGTATGAAAGCCGTGACCGATGGCGAATTCCGGCGCGACTATTTCCACCTCGATTTCCTGAAACAGCTCGACGGCGTAACCGTGACAGGCGGCATCGAAGCCAACCCCCACGCCAAAGCCGCTGAAGATGGGTTTACGCCCCCAAAACTGAGCGTGACGGGCAAGCTGAAACACGCCCGCGACATTCAGATGGATGATTTCAATTACCTGAAATCGGTGGTGACGCAAACGCCCAAAGTAAGCATTCCGTCGCCGACGATGGTGCACTTTCGGGGTGGCCGTAAATCCATCGATATCGACGCGTACCCCGAGATGGACGAGTTTTTTCATGACCTGGCGGCTGCGTACCGGCAGGAAATCGACCACCTGTACAAGGCCGGTCTGCGCTACCTGCAACTCGACGATACGAACCTGGCCTACCTCTGCGACCCCAAAATGCGGGAAGCGGCCAAAGAGCGCGGTGAAGATCCCAACGAACTGCCGCGTACCTATGCCGCGCTGATTAACTCGGTCATCGACGGTCGCCCCGACGACCTGACGGTGGGCATTCACCTGTGCCGGGGTAACTATCGCAGCACCTATTTTGCCGAGGGTGGCTACGAGCCCGTGGCTGAAGTGTTGTTCAATAGCATCAACGTCGACGGGTATTTTCTGGAATATGATGACGAACGCTCCGGCGATTTTGCGCCCCTGCGTTTCGTGCCGGATGGCAAACGGGTGGTGCTGGGGCTGGTTTCGTCGAAGGTGCCCCAGCTCGAAACCGAAGCCGAACTAACGACCCGCATCAGTGAAGCCGCGAAGTACATGCCGCTGGAAAACATGGCTCTGAGTCCGCAGTGTGGCTTTTCGAGCACGCACCACGGCAACGCTATGACCCCCGATGACCAATGGCGCAAGCTCGAACTGGTCGTCAACACCGCCCGCACTGTGTGGGGGGAGGAGTAGAGCCCAACCATCAACGCCACACAATGACTATTCAGAAGCAAACCTTTATCGTGACCGGCGGGGCGTCGGGCCTGGGGCTGGCCACCGCCCGGATGATTACGCAGGCGGGTGGCTTTGCCCTATTGGCCGACGTAAACGTTGCCGCCGGGCAACAGGCTGAAACCGAACTGGGCAACAACGCCCGGTTCGTGCAGACCGACGTAACGAGCGAAGACAGCGTGCAGAACGCCATCGACACGGCCCTGCGCGAATTCGGTGGGCTGCACGGCGCCATCAGTTGTGCAGGTATTGGTCCGGCGGAGCGGGTTATTGGCAAAAATGGCACGCACTCCCTGGCGAGTTTTACCCGAACCGTCACGGTCAACCTTATCGGTACGTTCAACGTCATCCGGCTGGTGGCGGCTGTGCTGCAAACCAACGAACCCAGTCCGGGTGGAGAGCGGGGTGTGCTCGTATCGACGGCGTCGGTAGCCGCGTTCGACGGGCAGATCGGGCAGGCGGGCTATTCGGCCTCCAAAGGGGGCATCGTTGGTATGACGTTGCCCATCGCCCGCGAACTGGCCCGCTTTGGCATCCGAGTGATGACCATTGCGCCGGGCCTGTTTGAAACGCCCCTGCTGGCCAGCCTACCCGAAGAGGCTAGGTTGTCACTGGGTCAGCAGGTGCCGTTCCCGTCGCGGCTCGGTCAGCCCGACGAGTACGCGTCGCTGGTTAAACACATTCTCGACAATACGATGCTCAACGGCGAGGTTATCCGGCTGGATGGCGCGATTCGCATGGCGGCAAAATAAACTGACTATCAAGACTGTATGAATACAAATGACCTGATTGCCATCGACGTACACACGCATGCCGAAGTGTCGTGCCGCCAACCCCACGACGATTACCGGCCGGAGTTCGACGAAGCGTTTGCCCGCTATTTCAAGTCCGACCACCGCCCCACGATTCAGGAAACGGTGGCGTATTATCGGGAGTTGAAAATGGCTTTTATCATGTTCACCATCGACTCGGAGCACGAAACGGGCCGTCGCCGGATTCCAAACGAAGAAATCGCCGAAGCCGCCATCGAAAACCCCGACGTGATGATCGCCTTCGCCAGCATCGACCCGCACAAGGGCCGGATGGGTGCCCGTGAAGCGCGTCGGCTCATCGAAGAGTTCGGCGTGAAAGGCTTCAAATTCCACCCCACGGTGCAGGGTTTTTACCCGAACGACCGCATGGCGTATCACCTCTATGAAGTCATTGCCGAGTACAAACTGCCGATGCTGTTTCACTCCGGCCATTCGGGTTTCGGGTCTGGGGTGCGGGGTGGGGGCGGGCTGCGGCTCGAATATTCCAACCCCATTCACCTCGACGACGTCGCCATCGACTTCCCCGATGCGCCCATCATCATCGCGCACCCCTCGTGGCCGTGGCAGGATGAGGCCCTGTCGGTAGCGATGCACAAGCCCAACGTGTACATCGATTTGTCGGGCTGGTCGCCGAAGTATTTTCCGCCCCAGCTGGTGCAATACGCCAACACGCAGCTCAAACACCGGATACTGTTCGGTACCGATTTTCCGCTTATCACGCCCGAACGCTGGCTGAAAGATTTCGAGAATGCCGGGTTCAAGGAGGAAGTCAAACCGCTAATCCTGAAAGAAAACGCCATTCGAATGCTGGGTCTGGGTACGGTCTCGTAAGAACAGGCACGACAGTGTGGTCATATCAATCGCATTACCAGATGGATATGAAATAGCTGCGTTGCTAACCCGTCCTAAAACAGGTCGACAGATATATTGATTGTTTGTCTTGGAGCAATACCTCTTGGGCGGGTAGGAATTGGCACAGTACTGGCTATCGAATTTATACAGCCAAACCAAAACTGTAGATCGATCCTGAATACTATACGTTTCGTTTCAGAGTGGCCAATAAAAATAAAAAAGCGGGCTACGAATCAGTTTCGTAGCCCGCTTTTGCGACGGACATTAGGTATGGATGTTGGTACTAGCTAATTGTGGTAAGGCCGTGCTTCAGTAGTTGCTTACGCACCTTATCGGCGGCTGACAGGTCGGTGAGCGTGATACCTGCCTTCTGCCGCAGGGTGGGCGAGGCCGACAGGATTTCGGTAGCCATCTGAATCAGCAGAGCAGCAGTTGCCTGTCCGTCGGCCCGGCGTCGGGTGGTCCGGTTTGTTGCTTTTCGTGTAGTAAATTCGGGGCTGACAGACGTTGTGTTCATGGTTCGTTGTAGTTGAATACCGTTGTATAGAAATAACAAAATAAAAGCCGTTTTCAGCACGGAAAAGCCGTTTTTCTTTGCGAAAGCTGTGCCTTTATTGATTGACTTAACGGTGTTAAGTGGTCGGCTGATTCACCCCGTAATGCGGTAGATTGACCCGAGCGGGAACCCACAGGCTGCGTCGTGTGTCGTACCGATGAGCATCACTCATCAACGTATGTTTTCTCGTCAACTTTTCGTGGGCCTGGCTCTCCTGCTGACCCTGTTTGCGACAAACCGGCTGGCTTACGGCTGGAATAAACCGACGCACATGGCCATTGGGGCCATCGCTTACCACGACCTGCAAACCGCGTCGCCCCAGACCGCCGGGCGTGTCGCGGGTTTGCTGAAACAGCACCCCTACTACCAGCGGCAATGGCTACCACTTATGGACAGCCTGCAACTGCCTGCCGCCCAGCGCGACGAATATCTGTTTATGCTGGCCGCTCGCTGGCCCGACGACATTCGGGGGCGAGACCCCTACCACGACCGGCCAACCTGGCACTTTATCAACTACGTTTACGCCCCCAAACAGGGTGTGGCCCGCACTGATACCACACTGGCGACGGGGGAAACGATTTTGCAAGCCTATGAACAAAACCGGCAGCTACTGACCAGTCCGTCACCCGACAGTTCAAAGGCCGTGTCCCTATGCTGGCTGTTTCACCTCGCGGGCGACGTCCATATGCCCCTGCACACGACGGCCCTCGTTGACCCGCAGTTTCCGCAGGGCGACAAAGGCGGCAACCTGTTTCGCATCAAGGTGATGATGAGCAGCCCCACCAGTAACTTGCACTCGTTCTGGGATGGGATGCTGCTCCACACCGACACATATGCATCGGTCGACAGTATGGCCGTGGGGGAACAACACGAATTCGCGCGCAATCAATTGCCGCAACTGGGTAATTCGGGCATTATGGCCTGGTCGAAGGAAAGTTTCCAACTGGCACAGGACAACGCCTACCGCAGTAATACGCTGCAACCGGGTACCAGTCAGGAGGGCTCGTTGCTGCCCCCGGATTACGTCGCTACCGTGCGCCCCATTGCCCAGCGGCAGGTCGCCCTCGCCGGATACCGTCTCGCCGACGAACTGGTCGCTGATTTGGGTAGTTGACACGTGCTTTTGGCTAAAACATCGGACCGCCGAAGCGGCATCTTGCTGTTTGTTAACTATTTATGCAAACAGCAAGATGCCGCTTCGGCGGTCCGATGTTTGAAACATTACTTCTTCATGGATTACTTTAAAAACCTGCTCCAGCTTCTCCGCACCGAGCGCGACGAAGACCGGGCGCAGTACCGGCGACTGACTGAATCGACCACGGTTGCCGAACGGCGGGCCAATGGCCTGACCTGGTACCCCATCGCTATTCGCGGCTCGGAACTGGGGCGGGGCGACTACCTGACCGTCGAGGTCGAGCGGCCGACGCATCAGGACACAGCCCATCAGTTTCGGGTCGGGATGCCCGCCGTTCTGTTCAGCAACCACGCCCCCCAGACCGACCGTGTGGAGGGTACCATTGCGTATCAGGGCGGCAACCGGCTCCGCATTACCCTGCTCACCGACGAGCTACCCGACTGGTCGCGGGACGGCAAGCTGGGTGTTGAGCTGCTGTTCGACGATCAGAGCTACGAGCAGATGGAGGGCGCCCTCAAACAGGCCGACCTGCTGGCCGACAAACACGAAAGCCGGATTATTGATATTCTCGCTGGTGAAAAAGCCCCGATGTTTCACCCGCAACCCAACGTACCGCACCTGCCCAAGCTCAACAGTAGTCAGCAGCGGGCGGTAGGTACGATGCTGGCTGCGAACGAGTTAGTGATTGTGCATGGCCCGCCTGGAACGGGCAAAACCACGACGATTGTCCAGGCAGTTAAAGCGTTACGTCAACAGGATCACCGGCAGTTGCTGGTTGTTGCACCGAGCAATACGGCCGTCGATTTGTTGAGTGAGAAGCTGCATGCGGAAGGTATTCGCGTGGTGCGGGTGGGCAACCCGGCTCGCGTCTCCGAACGACTCGCGGCCCTGACACTCGATCAGCAAATGGCCGACCACCGGCTGATGCGCGACATCAAAAAGAGCCGCAAGCAGGCCAACGAGTTCAAATCGATGGCCCACAAATACAAGCGGCAGTTTGGGCCGTCGGAGCGGGCGCAGCGCAAAGCCCTGTTCGACGAAGCGCACCGGATCATGAAAGATGTGGCCCAGTCGGAGCAGTACATCATCGACGAAGTGCTGGGGCAGGCGCAGGTCATCACGGCCACGCTCGTCGGGTCGAACAACTACCTGATTCGCGACCGGCGTTACCATACCGTCGTGATCGACGAAGCGGGGCAGGCCCTCGAACCCGCCTGCTGGATTCCAATTCTGAAAGCCGAAAAAGTCGTGCTGGCGGGCGACCACTGTCAACTGCCACCAACGATTAAATCGGCCGAAGCCGCCCGGAAGGGACTGAGCGAAACGCTGCTGGAAAAGAATGTAAGTCGCCACCCCGAAGCCGTCAGCCTGCTGGAGGAGCAGTACCGAATGCACGAACGCATCATGGGCTATTCGTCGCAGGTGTTTTACGGGGGGCAGCTACGGGCGCACGAGTCGGTGGCCAGCCATACGCTGCGCCCCGACGATGAGCCGATGTTATTTATCGACACGGCGGGCTGCGGCTTTGAGGATCAACTGGAGGGTACCAGTTCGACCAACCCCGACGAAGCTGCCTTCCTGATTCGCCACCTCAGTCAGACCGTCGCTGACCTGGGTAACGTGTACCCCGTTGCCGATTTTCCGAGTATTGCGGTGATTTCGCCCTACAAACAGCAGCTGGCTCAGCTGAATCAGCACCTGCTGGCTACGCCGGAATTACAACCGTACCTGAGCAGTATCTCGGTCAATACCATCGACAGTTTTCAGGGGCAGGAGCGCGACATCGTCTATATTTCCCTGACGCGCAGCAACGCAGCGGGCGAAATCGGGTTTCTGTCCGACATTCGGCGGATGAACGTGGCGATGACACGGGCGCGAAAGAAGCTGGTCATGGTCGGCGACAGTGCCACGCTGTCGACTCACAGTTTTTACGCTGATCTGGTGGCTTACGCGCAGGAGCACGACGCCTACCGAAGTGCGTGGGAATGGCTATAACGTGTTTTGATGCATGAGTTTTCAACTAATCGGCATCACGCCGGATACGCTCTCGGATGGTCAATGGGCCATCGTCCCCGACCTGTTCGCGGCTGGACTGTCGTACCTGTACGTTCGCCAACCGGACAGCGACGCCCTGCGACAACGACTGGACAGTAACGAATTACAACCGCATCAGTCCCGGTTGCTTGTGCCGTTCGACATACCCAGCGGCTCGTTTCGCCGACACTGGAAAGAAGCTGCTCGGCTGTCGGCTTTACCTGATGAACGCGCGTTCTCGACCAGCATCCATTCCCTCAGCGACTGGCCTGCGCTGGCCGGGCGGGTCGAGCAGGTGTTTTACAGCCCCATTTTCGCCAGCATCAGCAAGCCGGGCTACGGACCTGCGCAATCGCTGGACGAGATTGCCCGGCAAATTGACATCATGCGGCAACACCACCCAAACCTGCCCCGCCTGATTGGCTTGGGTGGTGTGCAAATCGACATGATTCAACTCGTAAACGAAGCCGGTTTCGACGGAGCCGCCGTGCTCGGTACGCTCTGGCAAAGCCCTGACCCTGTCGTTGTTGTGCAGGAGTTGCTCCGTGGTGTCAGGTCGCGACCCTGACACCACGAGGGTCTACACTATTAATGCCGCCGGTCAGATTCCAGACTTGCGTATAACCCCGTTCTTGCAGAAAGGCTACTGCCTGACTGCTCCGCCCGCCCGACTGACAATGGATGACGACTGGCCGATCTGTCGGAACTTGTTCGGGATGCGCCAGCAACTCCGCCAGCGGTATCAACTGCCCACCCAGCGTTTGCCGGGCCGCTTCGTCTGGTTGTCGTACGTCGATCAGCAACACTGTGTCATCGCGTTTTTTCCAGTCCAGATAGTCGGCGTAGGCGATGGCCGGAACGGGATCGCAGACGGCTAGACCAGCCGGCAAATCCGTAATCTGTTTGTTGGCCGGGTCGGTGGCAAAACGGACGGTCTGAAACTGCATCGTCAGGGCGTCGAACAGCAAGAGTCGACCGATGAGCGGATTACCCACACCCGTCAGTAGTTTGATGACTTCGTTCGCCATCAGGCAACCTACGATGCCCGGCAGCACGCCCAGTACTCCGGCTTCCGCGCAGCTCGGCAGGTCGCTGGGGTCGGGGTAGAGACAGCGGTAGGTCGGTCCGTCGCCGACGTTGAACACGCTCACCTGCCCCTCGAAACGATAGATCGACCCGAACACGAGTGGCTTGTTCAGCAGTACACAGGCATCGTTGACCAGATAGCGCGTCGCGAAATTGTCCGACCCATCGACGATCAGATCGTAGTCGGCCAGCAGGGATAGTGCGTTGTCGCGGGTCAGAAACGTGAGGTGCGGCTTTACGGCAATCAGCGGGTTCTGGGCCTGCAACCGGGCCGCAGCAACCATCGCCTTCGACTGACCCACGTCGGCGGGGCCAAACAGAATCTGCCGATGCAGGTTGCTCTCAGCGACCGTATCGCCGTCGACTACGCCCAGTGTGCCGACACCCGCAGCCGCGAGATATTGCAGCGCAGGGCAACCCAATCCGCCCGCTCCGACGACCAGTACGCGGGCGTCGCGCAGCTTTTCCTGCCCGGCCGTGCCGATCTCGGGCAGCAGCAGGTGGCGGCTGTAGCGGCTTTGTTCAGCTTCTGTCAGTGGCATACGGTCATCAGCGTTGGGTCCCAGTCTTTCCAGACCGGCTCGTAACCGGCCCGGCGAATCATGTCGGCAACCTCAGCGGGGCTGCGTTCGTCCGAAATTTCGAACTGCTCCAGCGACTGCGGCTCCACGACATAGCCGCCGGGGTTGGTCTTCGATCCCGCGCTCAGGCTGGTAATGCCCAGCTGAATCACGTGATCACGGAAGCGGGGACTCTCGCGGGTCGATAGCGATAGTTCGACGTCGGGTTTAAACAGCCGGTACGCGCAGATCAGTTGCACGAGGTCGCGGTCGGTCATGCAGGCTCCAAAATCGCGCGACTGCACCCCCGACGCACCCAGCACATCGATGGGGCGCAGTCGTGGGAACGACAGGCTGTAGCGCGTTTTCCAGTAGGTCCGTTCGAGGTAATCGAGGTGCAGGGCGGTGAAAAAACTGTCTGTCCGCCAGTCCGATAAGCCCAGCAACGCGCCTAACCCGATCTTGTAAATGCCCGCCTGCCCCAGCCGGTCGGGCGTTTCGATGCGGTAGCGATAGCTGGCTTTTTTGCCTTTCGGGTGGTGCAACTGGTAACTGTCGCGGTTGTAGGTTTCCTGATAGACCAGTACCGTATGTAACCCTTCGGCGATTAGTTCGGCGTAGGCTGGCTGGTCGAGCGGCTGTACTTCCATTGAGATATGGGCAAAGCGGTCACGCAGCAGCCGGATGGCGTTTTTGATGTAGGGTACTCCCACGGTCTGGTTTGCTTCCCCGGTAACGAGCAGTACATGGTCGTAGCCCATTGCCTTAAGCGCGTCGGCTTCGCGAAGGATCTCGGCGTCGGTCAGCGTGCGTCGCCGGATTTTGTTGTCCAGACTAAAAGCGCAGTAGGTGCAGATGTTCTGGCACTCGTTCGACAGATACAGTGGCGCGTACAACTGCATGGTCTTGCCAAACCGCTGCTGCGTCAGCTGCTGACTCTGCCGGGCCATCGCTTCCAGATACGGCCGGGCGGCCGGCGAAATCAGGGCGGCAAAATCGGTCAGCGTCCGGGTTGGGCGGGTCAGTGCCCGCTCGACGTCGGTTGCCGTGGCTGTGTCGATCAGTCGGCTGACATCGGCCCAATCATATTGATTTAGTAAATCGGTGAACATATCGATGCTCATTCAGGGGAAGTGATCCGATCCCAGGTCTGTGTCTTCACAGACTCACGCGCGTCAGCCAATCCTGCCGGATGCGAAGTCTGTGAAGACACAGACCTGGGTGGGGTAATTAGTCCAATACGTGCACCCAATCAATCGTCCAGGAAAGCGGTGAGGGGGCTGCTGGCAACGGCGGTCGATGCCGTAACGCCCAGCTTAGCTTCGTAGGCCAGCCGTCCTGCTTCGACCGCCAGCTTAAAGGCCGTTGCCATCTGCACCGGGTTGTCGGCGACCGCAATGGCGGTATTAACCAGCACGGCATCGGCCCCTAGTTCCAGCGCGGCAGCCGCGTGGGACGGTGCACCGATTCCCGCATCGACAACGACCGGTACCTTGCTTTGCCCGATGATAATTTCCAGAAAATCAATCGTCCGCAACCCCTTATTCGACCCGATGGGCGACCCCAGCGGCATCACCGCTGCCACGCCAACTTCTTCCAGTCGCTTGCACAGAACAGGGTCAGCGTGAATGTAGGGCAGCACCACGAAGCCCAGCCGGACCAGTTCGTCGGCGGCTTTGAGCGTTTCGATAGGGTCGGGGAGGAGGTAGCGCGGATCAGGGTGGATTTCCAGCTTGAGCCAGTTCGTTTTGAGGGCTTCGCGGGCCAGTTGGGCGGCAAACACCGCTTCGCGCGCCGTCCGAACGCCCGACGTATTGGGCAACAAATGGATATGCGGGGCAGTCAGGTGGCGCAGCGTATCGTCGGCCGTGTCATTGGCGTTGATGCGTTTGAGGGCCACCGTCACCAGTTCCGAACCCGACGCCAGCAGGGCCGCTTCCATCTGTCCGGTCGAACTGAACTTGCCGGTGCCGGTAAACAGCCGCGACGAAAACGTCCGGTCGGCAATGCGTAGTGGTTCTGTAGTCATGGTTGTCAGGATTAAGGTTGCACATTGTTTTGTCTGAGACAACTAGTTGTTGATCAGCGCGTGCCGAAACGCCGGTACCTGTGTGGCCGGGTCGCGGGTAATGGCCGACGAAACAGCAATGCCATGCAAACCCGTCTGTATCAGGGCCGGAACGTCGGCTACGTCAAGTCCGCCGATGGCGATGATGGGTAACGTAATCCCTTCCTGCTGACAGGTGGTCAGGATAGTCTCGTATCCCGCCAGACCCAGAATCGGACTAAGCTTTTCTTTCGTCGCCGTAAACCGGTACGGGCCCAGCCCAACGTAGTCAGCGCCGGCCAGGTGGTGTGTATGAATATCCGCCAGCGTGTTGGCCGTGCCGCCGATAATCAGTTCAGGACCGAGCAGTCGCCGGGCGTCGGCGACGGGCATATCGGTTAATCCCACATGTACCCCGTCGGCCCCGACCTCACCCGCCAGCGCGACGTTGTCGTTGATGAGCAGCCGCGCACCAAACGCCCGGCAGATGGCCAGCGTATCGAGCGCCAGTGCTTTCCACTCTGTATAGGGCTTGTTTTTGACGCGTAACTGTACCCAATCGATACCGGCCCGGCACGCGTGTTCGGCGTGTTCGGGTCGGTCGGTGATGTAGTGTAGGGTACTGATCGGTTTATTGGTACTCATGCAATTGTCGAATGAAAGCCAAGCCGCGTGGGCGAACTGGCCAGGTATTGATTCATGTACCGGCGGGCCGTGCGGCAGGCATCCGGCAGCGGCAGCCCCCGGGCTAGTCCGGCCGCTACTGCCGCCGACAGCACACAGCCGCTGCCGTGCTTTTCCCCGTTGGCAATGAAAAAAGCGGGGAACGAGGTTGTTCCGTAGCCATCCACCAGCAGATAATCAGCGACCTGCCCGTCATGCGTCGGCAGGTGCCCCCCTTTCAGGTAAACCGGGCAGTAAGCACTGAGCTGTTCGGCGGCTGCCCACGGCTGGTCGGTGCCAGCCAGTTGAACAGCTTCCGGCGCGTTGGGCGTTAGTAGCGATAGTCTAGCCAGCAACGGCAGGACCGGACTTCGACCGTCGATCTGGTGAAAGCTAAACCCGGCGGACGCCTTTAGAATCGGGTCCCAGATGATCGAAACGCCCGGCGCGATGCCTTGCAGCCAGTCGAGCAGGTTTGCCAGTACGTCCAGCGATTCGATCAGCCCGATCTTGACCACGTCGATTGGGTACCGCTCGAACAACGGTTCGCACTGGGCGATAATCCGGTCCAGCGGTACCCAGTCGACGGCCCGAAAGTCGCTGTCGTGCTGCATGGTCAGGGCCGTGCAGACGCCCAGCCCATACACCCCGCAGGCTTCCAGCGTTTTAACGTCGGCCAGCAGCCCCGCCCCCGCGCTGGGGTCCAGCCCGGCGATGGAGAGAGCGTAGGGCCGCTCGGTTTGAATCGGTGGCATTTCGGGCATCACTGGTAGATTTCGCTGCCCTGCTCGACAAACTCCTTCGCTTTGTCGGCCATGGCTTTTTCCAGTACGTCGGCGTCGGTCAGGCCCTGCTGTTCCGCATAATCGCGCACATCCTGCGTGATTTTCATCGAGCAGAAATTCGGACCGCACATCGAGCAGAAGTGGGCAATCTTGGCCCCTTCGGCGGGCAGTGTTTCGTCGTGAAACTTCCGGGCCGTATCGGGATCGAGGGAGAGGTTGAACTGGTCTTCCCAGCGAAACTCGAAGCGGGCTTTGCTCAGCGCATTGTCGCGGTACTGCGCGCCCGGATGCCCTTTGGCCAGATCGGCCGCGTGGGCGGCAATCTTGTACGTAATTACCCCGTCTTTCACGTCCTGCTTGTTGGGCAGGCCGAGGTGTTCTTTGGGCGTCACGTAGCAGAGCATGGCCGTACCGTACCAGCCGATCATGGCTGCGCCGATGGCCGAGGTGATGTGGTCGTAGCCGGGCGCGATATCGGTCGTCAGGGGGCCGAGCGTGTAGAACGGCGCTTCGTCGCAGTGTTGCAACTGCTTCTCCATGTTTTCTTTGATGAGGTGCATCGGCACGTGGCCCGGCCCCTCGATCATCACCTGCACGTCGTGCTTCCAGGCAATCTTAGTCAGCTCGCCCAGTGTTTCGAGTTCGGCAAACTGGGCCGCGTCGTTGGCGTCGGCGATAGACCCCGGCCGCAGTCCGTCGCCCAGCGAAAAGGCCACGTCGTAGGCTTTCATGATTTCGCAGATTTCCTCAAAATGCGTGTACAGGAAGTTCTCCTGATGGTGCGCCAGACACCATTTCGCCAGAATACTGCCGCCCCGCGAGACGATGCCCGTAACGCGTTTGGCCGTCAGCGGAATGTAGCGCAGCAGCACCCCGGCATGGATCGTGAAGTAATCGACGCCCTGCTCGGCCTGCTCGATGAGCGTGTCGCGGAAAATCTCCCATGTCAGATTCTCAGCCTTGCCATTCACTTTCTCCAGTGCCTGATAAATCGGTACCGTCCCGACCGGCACGGGGCAGTTGCGGATGATCCATTCGCGGGTTTCGTGAATGTTCTTCCCCGTCGACAGATCCATCAGCGTATCGCCACCCCACCGGCAGCTCCACACCGCTTTCTCAACCTCTTCCTCGATGCTCGACGTGACGACCGAGTTACCGATGTTGGTGTTAATCTTGACCAGAAAGTTGCGCCCGATAATCATCGGCTCGGCTTCCGGGTGGTTGATGTTGGCCGGAATCACGGCCCGCCCGCTGGCGACTTCCTGCCGCACAAATTCGGGCGTGATATAGCCCTTCGGCGTGTTGGCCCCGAAGCTGTTGCCGCCGTGCTGTACCGACAGCGGATCGCTGTTCAGCAGATCGATCCGCTGGTTTTCCCGGATGGCGATGTACTCCATTTCGGGCGTAATGACACCCTGCCGGGCGTAGTGCAGCTGCGTCACGTTCTGGCCCACTTTCGCCCGCATCGGGGTACGGATGTGCTCAAACCGCAGGGCATCGAGCGATTGGTCGGCCATGCGCTGCTGGCAGTAGATCGACGAAAAGCCGGGTAGATCGTCGACGTCCTGCCGATTGCGAATCCACGACTCACGCAGGCGGGGCAACCCTTTTTTGAGGTCGATCTGCGCCGACGGATCGGTGTAGGGGCCGCTGGTGTCGTAGACCGTTACGGGCGTGTTGGGCGTCCGTCGGCCGCTGGGGTGACTTACCGTGTCTGACACGCTGATTTCGCGCATCGCTACCTGAATGTCGTGCAGCTGGCCGGGTACGTAAATCTTGCGCGAACCGGTCAGCGGCTGACGGGTAATCGTTTCCGACGTGGGTAGTTTTTCGGGTCTCTGGCTCATGGTTATCCGCCCTGAGTGGCTTGAATAAGGGTGATTGAATCGTTTTCCTGAAGTGGGGTCTGGGGCCAACGGGGGCGGGGCACAACGAGATCGTTGCGGGCGACGGCAATGCCCTTTCGGTCGGACAGGCCGAGCGAATTGAGCAGCTCCTGCAAGGTGCTGGCCGTGGGGCAGTCGACGGGTTGGCGATTAAGATGGACGAGCATGGTCTGGCTACCGGATACGGTTGGGCCAAACAGCAGAGGAGGATGCAGTACGATCAGACGGGTGCTGAAAAAGCACACATCGTCCCGGTCGGACAGGTCACTTTTCCCTTCGCAGGCATTACCCTGTTCAGGTTCAAAGGGTATCATCTCAGCCGCCCGAAGGCAGGCACCCCTAAAGTTTGGCTTGTACTAAGCTGCGGCAAATATAGCCGCCGAGTTTAGAATCGCGCTATTAAAAGTTAATTAGGACCCGGAAGAATAGCATAAAATTATCTCTATGTTAAATAGAGCTATAGCAGGTTATTAATTGATTTTTAATCTATAGTTTTGGTAAAAGGCATTCCTTCAGCCCGATACAAGACTCAACACAAATGAAAACACTTACTTACTGCCTGCTGGTACTGGCTGCGCTTTCCTGTGGCCGCTCCGACTCGTCCGTGGTGTCGCCTGCGAATGATACTGTCGCGGACGAGTACCCGAACTGGTACGTACTAAAGGCGCCTGTCGACCGCGACATAGAAGGTGTCTGGGGCGACATCGACAGGACGCTGCTTATCTCCACTATGTCCACCATCTACCGCTCAACGGATCGGGGCAAACACTGGGAATCAGTGAAGCAGCAGTCAACCGGTATGTTCAGCGTCGTACAGTACAACGATACACTGTACACGATGAGTGGTCTTCGCAACGGCAAGGCCTTGAACAATCCAGACAACTACAGTGTCGATGATGGGAAGACATGGCAGCCGTATCAGCGCTACAATCCCGGCCTTGAATACGACCCCAAACCGGGCGTTATCAATCGTTACCTGGAGATAAACCCGGTCGTCGCATCGACCGGTACGGCCTACAAAATCAATCAGGTGTTTCTGGGTGGTCCAACGGCGACAACCGGTACGTTTGAAACGCCGGGCGTTACTACCAATACGGCTCAGCGCATTGACCTACCGAACCTGCATCAACTGAACAGCTTGTATCTCGACAAGCAGCAACGTTTATACATTGCCGGTACCGATGCCGTTTGCAGTCGGGCCGGAACCAACGAACCGTTCCGATTCTGCAACAGTAAGCAGGGGCGGGGTGTCGTTTACGTCTCCAAACGCCCGTTACCTTAAGTAGCAGCCCGGTGTCAGGGCATTACCTGATAGGTCAGCGTTGCACCCACGATAGACTTGGCCAGGTGGTGGGCAAAGGCATCAAGTCGGGCAAATCCGGCTCTGTTCGGACCATCCGGCTTCCCTTTGTATGTTAGCCGTTCGTTCACCACCGGCGGATTCGCCGTCTTGTCGTTGCCTTCCGTGAGCAGCTGCACCGTCCCTTTTTCCAGCACAGCTACAATCCGGGCGGTCCAGTCGCCCGAGTCGATGCCCCGGCTGTCGGTAACGATCTTTGCTTTCTCCGTACGGAAGTTTCCTGAGTAGCCGTCGGCCTGCAACAGCGTCACGACCCGCTCGAAGAGGAGCGAATCCGACAAACTGGTTTTGATATCGATGCGGGTGGCCCCGTCGGGTACCGGCTGAGCCTTAGCTACCTGCGCCAGACCAGTGGACCCGCCCAGCAGCCAGAAACCGATCAGCATGGTAACGACGGACGCCGTTGAGCGATAAAAACTAGGGTTGAGTGAACGGGCACGTAGGCTCATTGTTTGCTTTCGCTATGATGTAGATTGACTATGGTGGTGAATATGGATTAGTTGGCTGAGTACATTATTTGCGGAAGGTGGTCACGGGCTCGGCGTAGATTCGCAGACCGGGAATCTCCCGCACACCATCGGCGATAGCCGCCCTGATGGCTGCTTCGTCAATTTTCCAGTACCCGTTCGGCAATTGGTTGGGGTCGATAACGTCGAACCGCCAGTCCAGTCTGACGTTCTTGGGCAAACGTACAGCTTCGATTTGCGGGTTCAGCCAGGTTGTGGCCGGTTCGGTTCCATCGGCGGGTTCAGCCAGGGCGGGTTCAGCCTGTTGGTGTTCCTGTATTCGCAACAATTCCCGGTTGTAGTGATCTACCGCATTTTTGAGGGGTTCCATTGCCTGCACGATCGGGTCGGTCAGTTCCTTCTCGATGGTCATCCAGTCGTGCTTCTGCTGATCGAGTTGCCGCGTGATTTTCAACCGTTCCGCCGTGACCAGTTTGATTAGCTCGTTGCCCTGCGCCACGTGCTTCACGAGCGTCTCGTGCTGTTCGGGCGTCCCACAGAACGCGGGCTGTCGGCGCAGAAACGCGATATAATCATTGAGTTGGGATTCCAGCAACTGACGACCGGGCGAATCAGTCAGCGACAGGGCCATATTCTTGGTAGGGGTATTCGCCATGCTATCTAAAGCGAATAAACCTTAAAATGTTGGCCGTGCGCGGCAGATTCCGGGTATTCGAAAGGCAAACGCGTCCGCAATGGGTACGGGCTGGGGCATAAAAAAAGCTCAAACGAAGTCGTTTGAGCTTTGGCCCTAGTAGCGGGGAGCAGGATCGAACTGCCGACCTTAGGGTTATGAATCCTACGCTCTAACCGTCTGAGCTACCCCGCCGTTTGAGTTCACAAAAGTAGGCAAAATCTGGCCGGATGCAAATAGCTGCGTTGACTTTCGCAAAAAAAATCGTTTACCTTTGCTCAGTACCCCTCCTTCACCCTTAACGGTCAGCGGCATGGAAAAACACAAGTTCGTTACCGAGTATGAACTCCGGGCCTCGCCCAAAATGCTATTTCCGTACATCAGTACGGCCTCCGGTCTGTCGCAGTGGTTTGCCAGTAAGGTCAACACCATGCCCGAACAGCGGTTCGACTTTCAGTGGGACAACGAAAGCCATATTGCCCGGCAGGTGTCGATGCGGCAGAACAAAGGCGTCCGCTTTGAATTTCTCGATACAGCCGCCGACGAAGGCGACGACAACAATTACGTCGACTTCCGCGTCGATCAATCCGAACTGACGCAGTCGACCTACCTTCGGATCACCGATTACTCCGGCACCACCGACGACGACGAGCTTGTCGACCTGTGGGATGGGCTGATCGACAAGCTCAAAGAGATCGTCGGTAGTTAAAAAATGTGAAGAACGGACCTAAACCCCCGCTCGATGCGTTCATAAACTAGCATCGCTTCACCACTCGCAAGCGATACACTGAACGCTGCTGTCTGTTCATGAAAAAGATTGACAAACTAGTACTCGGCTCGTTTTGGGGGCCGTTTTTTTTGACCCTTGGCGTCGTCATCTTCATCTTTCTGATGCGGCTACTGATGTCGTATATCGACGAGTTCGTTTCCAAAGATCTCGATCTGGCTACCTTCGGCCGACTACTGTTTTTCTTCTCATTACTGACCATCCCGACCGCGTTGCCGCTGGCCGTACTGTTATCATCGCTGATGACGTTCGGTAACCTGGGTGAATTCTTTGAACTAACTGCCCTGAAGAGTGCAGGCATCTCGCTGACGCGGGCTATGCGTCCGCTGTTGGTCGTCGCTATTTTCATCAGTGCGTTTTCGTTCTGGTTCAACAACAAGGTGTCGCCCTGGGCCAATCTGAAAGGATACAGTCTGCTCTACGACATCAAAACCGCGAAGGCCACGCTGAATCTGAAGGAAGGTATTTTCTACAACGACCTGCCTGGCTACAGCATCAAAGTCGATCAGAAGGTAAAAACCGGAAAAGAGAGCAAAAACGGTGATCTGTTAAAAGGGCTCGTTATCTACAAACACACGACGAACGGTACCGATCTGGGTAATCGCGAAGTCATCCTGGCCGATTCCGGGCGGATGTACACCAGTGCCGACCGGGCCTACCTGGTGTTCGAGCTTTTCAACGGCAACGATTATCAGGAGTATTCCGACAATAGTGCCGTGTCCTTCGCCACTACCGGGCCATCGGGGCAAAAGGGGGGGCAATTCATGCGCAACAGTTTCCGAGATTACCGGCTCGTTATCAGCCTGGAGTCGTTCGGCCTGAAGCGCACCAACGAAAATCAGTTCGAGTACCACGAGTTCATGAAAGACCTGGGGCAGCTCAACCACCTGACTGATTCGTTGCGCAAAGACTTCCGGACAACGGGGCTGGGTGTTGCCAGTCAGTCGCGGCAGTACTACAACTACCAGTTCAAGCCCGCACCGACGCCGTCGGTGAACATGGCAGTGGGGCCGAAGCCCTTTGTGGTTAAAGACGGCCCCTGGGTCGATAAGCTGTTGAAAAAAGCGGGACCGCCCCGGCCCGATATGGCGCAGCTGGCCCTGAGTCAGGCGCAGCACATGCTGTCGTATGCGAATTCGAATGTGACGTATCTGACCGAAAAGGAAAAAAATATCTGGCGCTATCAGCTGGAGAGTCAGCATAAGTTCACGCAGTCGGTATCGGTCTTTGTCATGTTCCTGATTGGGGCATCGATGGGGGCGATTATTAAAAAAGGCGGTTTTGGCGTGCCGGTCCTGATCGCGATTATCTTCTTTATTTTTCTGTACGTGCTGACCATCGTCGGCGATAAGTACGCGAAGGATGGGCTGATCTGGGTACCGGCCGGAGCCTGGATGGCGAATCTAGTTCTGTTCCCGATCGGTTTGTTTCTGATGCAGCGCGCCCGCCATGATTCGCGGCTGTTCGACAAAGACGTTTACATAATTGCCTGGACCCGCTTTCGCAACCGCTGGTTTCCCGCAAAAACAGTGGTTTAGACAGGATTACAGCCGGGCCGACGTTCGGATTGACAGGATTTAGCCGTATGCGACGGATGTTTTGTTTACCAATCTGTGAAAATCAGCCCTGTCTGCGTCGTTCGCGTGCCGTTGTTAAAATCCCGTTCATCCTGTAATCCTGTCAATAAAAGTCGTACCTTTGCGGCCGAAAACACATTTTTCATTAATTAATTAGCTGTCTGAAGATGTATCTAACGACCGAAAAAAAGCAGGAGATTTTCTCCACCTCGGGGTTTGCAAAAAATGCAACTGACACCGGGTCGGCCGAATCCCAGATCGCGCTGTTTACTTACCGGATCAGTCACTTGACTGCCCACCTGAAAGTTCACAAGCACGATTACGGCACACAACTGGGTCTGTTGCAACTGGTTGGTAAGCGTCGGCGTCTGCTGAACTACCTGGTGAAAAAAGACATCGCACGCTACCGGGCTATCCTGGCTGCGCTGGGTCTGCGGAAATAAGTATCCGTACAGGAAAGGGAGGGAATCTGCGGCCATCAGTAGATTCCCTCCTTTTATGGTTTATGATGGCGAGAAGTAAAGAGGTATGACCGCCCGGTGTCGTTCGAACGGAGCTGGCGCGGTCGAAAAGCTGTAAGAGGGAGAAATAACTAACTGTATGTTCGAAATAAACACGCAATCCGTTGCGCTGCCCGACGGGCGGGAGATCACCATTGAAACCGGCAAACTGGCTCGTCAGGCCGATGGTGCGGTAGTCGTTCGCCTGGGCGACTGTATGTTGCTGGCGACCGTAGTGTCCAGCAAAGAAGCTAAAGAAGGCGTCGACTTTCTGCCGCTCTCCGTTGATTATCAGGAAAAATTCGCGTCAGCCGGTCGGATTCCGGGTAGCTTTCAGCGCCGGGAAGGTCGTCTGGGCGACCACGAAATCCTGATTAGCCGTCTGGTCGACCGGGCTCTTCGTCCGATCTTCCCGGATAACTATCACGCCGATACGCAGGTGATGATCACGCTGATCTCGTCGGACCCTGAAGTACAACCCGACGCCCTGGCTGCGCTGGCTGCATCGTCGGCGCTGGCGGTATCGGATATTCCGTTCAACGGACCGATCTCGGAAGTGCGCGTCGCGAAAATCGATGGCGAGTACCGGATCAACCCCAAGACGACCGACATTGAGCGCGCTACCATCGACCTGATTGTGGCGGCTACCGAAAAAGATATCTGCATGGTGGAAGGCGAGATGAGCGAATGCTCGGAAGCCGAAGTTGTAGAGGCTATCAAAGCCGCTCACGAAGCCATCAAAGTACAGTGTCAGGCGCAGAAAGAACTCGAAGCGAAAGTCGGTAAGACGGAGAAGCGCGAGTACAACCACGAAACGCACGACGAAGAGCTGCGTGCTGCCGTGCGTGCTGCCTGTTACGATAAAATCTACGCTGTTGCTGCGCAGCAGAACCCAAACAAAAAGGGGCGCTCGCAGAGCTTCCGCGCCGTGCGGGATGAGTACATCGCGTCGTTCCCCGAAGGATCGGACGTGAATGTAGGGCTGGTGAAAACGTACTTCCACGATCTTGAGTGGGAAGCAGCCCGGCGGCTGGTGCTCGATCAGCGTACCCGGCTCGACGGTCGTCAGCTCGATCAGATCCGGCCAATTTCGGCGGAAGCTGGCTACCTGCCCGGCCCCCACGGTTCGGCTTTGTTTACGCG
Organism: Spirosoma rhododendri; assembly: GCF_012849055.1. Lineage (NCBI taxonomy): Bacteria > Pseudomonadati > Bacteroidota > Cytophagia > Cytophagales > Cytophagaceae > Spirosoma > Spirosoma rhododendri. Next base: position 4,211,608 of record NZ_CP051677.1, read on the forward strand.
GGGCGAAACCCAGTCGCTGACGACCTGTACGCTCGGTACCAAGCTGGACGAGCAGATCATCGATCAGACGATGTACCAGGGCTACAGCAAGTTTTTGCTGCATTACAACTTCCCCGGCTTCTCGACGGGTGAGGTGAAGCCAAACCGGGGTGCCGGTCGGCGCGAGATTGGTCACGGTAACCTGGCCCACCGTTCGCTAAAGAAAGTACTGCCTACGGGCGACGAAAACCCGTACACGATCCGGATCGTATCGGACATTCTGGAGTCGAACGGTTCGTCGTCGATGGCGACGGTTTGTGCCGGTACGATGGCGCTGATGGACGCCGGTATCAAAATTAAAGCACCCGTAGCTGGTATCGCGATGGGGCTGATTCAGGACACCGAGCCCGGTTCGGACAAATACGCCGTTCTGTCGGACATCCTGGGTGACGAAGATCACCTGGGCGATATGGACTTCAAAGTGACGGGTACCGAGAAAGGTATCGTTGCCTGCCAGATGGACCTGAAAGTAGACGGTTTGTCGTATGAAGTGCTGGCACAGGCACTGGAGCAGGCCCGTCGGGGCCGGCTGCATATCCTGGGTGAGATGAAGAAAGGTATCGACGCTGTTCGGGCCGATCTTAAGCCGCACGCTCCCCGTGCTATCGTCATCAAGATCGATACCAACCAGATCGGTGCTGTTATCGGACCCGGTGGTAAGGTGGTGCAGGACATTCAGAAAGATTCGGGTGCCGTTGTCAACATCGATGAGCACGACAATGCCGGTTGGGTTAGCATCTTCGCGACCAATCAGCAAAGCATGGATCGGGCTGTATCACGCGTGAAAGGCATCGTTGCGATACCGGAAGTGGGCGAAACCTACGTCGGTAAAGTAAAGACCATTCAGCCGTTCGGCGCGTTTGTCGAGTTTATGCCGGGTAAAGATGGGCTGCTGCACATCTCGGAGATCAAGTGGGAGCGACTGGAAAACATGGAAGGCGTGTTGCAGGTCGGTGAGGAAGTGACGGTGAAGCTGATCGATGTCGACAAGAAGACGGGAAAATACCGGTTGTCGCGTAAGGTGCTGCTTCCCAAGCCGGAGAACAAAAATTAAATCGGCTGTGTTACTTTTTTGTGTACCAGCGCGTCCTATATACGCGTTTTGTAGCTACCCCCACCTGGGTCAATAAACAATGAGACAGCTAAAAATTTCAAAACAGATTACCAACCGGGAGAGCCAGTCGCTCGACAAGTATCTCCAGGAAATTGGTAAGGTAGATCTGCTTACTCCGGACGAAGAGGTTACACTTGCCCAGAAGATTCGGGAAGGTGATCAGCTCTCGCTGGAACGGTTGACGAAAGCCAACTTACGCTTCGTTGTATCGGTTGCCAAACAGTACCAGAACCAGGGTCTGTCGCTGGGTGATCTTATTAACGAAGGAAACCTCGGTCTGATCAAAGCCGCGCAACGGTTCGATGAAACCCGTGGGTTTAAGTTTATTTCATACGCCGTCTGGTGGATTCGTCAGTCGATTCTTCAGGCGTTGGCCGAACAGTCACGGATTGTGCGGCTGCCGCTCAACCGGGTTGGTTCGCTGAACAAAATCTCCAAGACATTCTCGGACCTCGAGCAAAAGTTCGAGCGGGAACCGTCGCCGGAAGAGCTTGCCGCCGTACTGGAAATTTCGGCCGCTGAAGTTGTCGATACACTGAAGATTTCGGGCCGTCACGTATCGATGGATGCGCCGTTTGTGCAGGGTGAAGAGAACAGCCTGCTCGACGTGCTAGAGAACGATGGTGAAGACAAGCCGGATTCGGGCCTGATCAACGATTCGCTCCGTAAAGAGGTACAGCGCGCCCTGTCGACGCTGACGCAGCGCGAAGCCGACGTGATTACGCTTTACTTTGGTCTGAACGGCGAACATGCCATGACGCTGGAAGAAATCGGTGAGAAATTCAATCTGACCCGCGAGCGGGTTCGCCAGATTAAGGAAAAAGCCATTCGTCGGCTGCGCCACACCTCACGGTCGAAGGCGCTGAAGACGTATCTCGGCTAAACAATCCTGTTTGCTTTTGGTAAAACGGCTTCTACATCTGTAGAGGCCGTTTTGCTTTTGTCAGTAACTAAAACACTTCGCCCAGATTGAAGAAAAGACCCTTTGAGCCATCGGTACCGACGGCGTAGTCGATGCAGAGATTGGCACGGGTAACTTTGTTCATGCGGATACGCAGACCCACACCACCTGCCGGGGCAATGCGTTCGAACTGTTGGTTGAGGGGCTGCGTAACCGTCTGTGCGTTAGCAAAAACAACCCCGCCCAGCAGGCCGCTCCGGCTGACCTGAAAACGGTATTCGGCTTCGGCGTATAGGAGTTTCTTACCGCGATACCGGCCCTGAATGTACCCCCGACCGAGGTTGCTGGTTGCGTCCCAGCCCGTACTGGGCAAGTCGAGGAATGGTGGATTGCCGTTGAGCGTCAGTGCATTGTATGACCACAGCGCCAGGATGTTCGGTGATCCGGGCCGTAGATGCAGGTACGTCCGGGCATCGATCAGCATTGACGAATAATCGGTGTCGCTGCCCAGTGCCTGCTTGTTGCTGCGAACGACCAGGTTTAGCATCTGCCCACCCGACGGGTTGACGGCGTTGGGCCGGTTGTCGTACAGCAACTGCATGGCAATTCCCGATGATACCGACCGACCTTCGATACCGTACTCGTAGCCGGAAATGCGCGTGCGGTCGTGCCGGTCGTCCCAGCTGCGGATGTTCCAGTGATCGTCAAGCTGGTAGCTAAGTCCGGCGTACAGGGCGGGGCGTACGCGCCGAAGCACACCCTGATAAAAGCGCAGATAGGCGTAGTCCATGCTGACCACCCGGTCGGTTGTCGTGAACATCCCAAGCCCGTAGGTAGCCTGGGGATAGTGCATCAGCCGCCAGTCGCCGGTCAGTACCCACTGATTACCGGGTGTCCAAATGGTTGATGTCACCGTCAGCAAAGCCTGTTGATTCTGGGTGTAGGTGAGGCTACTGATGATAGCCGATAGGTTGGCACCTGGTCGGCGAAACGTCACGTTGCCCAATACCTGACCGAGCAGGCCCGTCGATAGTGAGTAACCAACCTGCGGAATTACCCAGACGAAATGCCCGCCCGATGTCAGTTTGCTTGCTTCGTGAGGATGAACAGGCAGTCGCGGCCAGGTTTTTTTAACGAAGTCAACAATGTCGGCGGCTACTACGGTATCCGATCTTGTCGAGTCAGTGAGTTCGGGCACCGGTATGGGCAACGACTGTGCTTCAACAGATTTTAACGGTAGTAGCAAGCAAGGTAACAGTAGCCAATAAAGCGTCGAGCGAATGCGGTTCATCAAACCGAGTTGAAAAACAAATCATACCCAATAACGGGACGTTAAGTCACTTGATGGCCAGATTTTAATTAATTAATCGTTAAAAAAAGGTCTGGATCGGTATACTGATCATAGTAAACAGCAAAAAAAACGCCGACTGTGGAGTCGGCGTCGGGTCAATGTTCATGGCGAACGGACTAATGCGTAAAAATCCAAGGCTTGGTGTGCGCCAGTTGGCCGATAGAATCAACGTTGTTGATAGCATCGGTGCGTTCTTCGAAACTGGCAGCCGCTACCTTGTACAGTTGTTTGCGCGTGTAGGGCGGAATCACATAAGCATCAGTGTAGCCTGCTTTTTGCAGCTGCCGACGAAGCCGTAGCGCATTCCGCTTGCTGGCAAAGCTACCGGCAATGATCGTGAAGTGGTCATCACCCACGGCGCGGACAGCCCGTCTGGGGGCTACCTTCACGCGAGTAGTCGGCATTGTTTTCGCCCGCACCGCGCTAACCGCGACTGGTTCGACAGACGCTGTAGGAAACGTCGGGACGACTGCAACTGGCTCGACCGATGGTGCAGGCGTAGGAGTAGGAGTAGCCGCTGGAACAGGAGTCTCAATAGCTACCGGAACAACCGGCTGCGCAACGACGGGCTCCTCCGATTTGACCTGCTGCTGATTAGCTACCTCTGGTTGAGTCGGGGAGAAGCGAAACAGGCTGGCGGGGTCAAGACCACTACGCAAGGGCGCGCCCGGCTCGATTACGGTAAAGTAACTGACCGCGCCGAGTGAGCCGATCAGTAGCAGCGAAGCCGCAATGCGCCAATACGGTGTCGATCGGCGGAGGGGCGTCAATACAGCATCCGACTCGGGCAGTGTACGTACCGGGCCGAGCGCCGTAGCTGGCATGAGCACGGCTTCGAACACCGGCTCCTGAACAGGCTTGCGATTGACGAGCTGTGCGGGCAGATCACTCATGCCAAAAGCTTCGCCAAAGAAATTATGACGCAGCCCCGGTTCAAACTGAAGCTTACCTTCTTCGTTGCGGGTAAAGCTGCCAATGCCGTCGAGGTCGAAGCGGTCGCTGCTGTCGAGGGTCTGGTGAAGTGACTGTACAAACTGCGCGATCATCCGCTGGGCACCCTCCCGACTGACGGGTTCGTGCAGCATGATGTAGTTGGCCAGAATCCCGTCGTCAAGTCGCAGGGCTTCGTTGAACGCCACCCGCTTGCGGGGCGGCAGGAACAAACCGGTCGACTCTGAAAAGGACGCGGACTGGTAGTGCGTCAGAAACGCGCCCAGTTCGGGTACAACTACGCAGTCATATTGATACAGCAGTTTCTTCAGATAGTCGGTAACGGTTGCCATATAAGGGTAAAGCGAAGCGATTAAAACGAATAACTGATTCCAGCGAGAAAGTTAAGCCCCTGCGACTGATAATACAAATAACGCTCGTAGTTCTGCCCGATGATGTTATTGATCGAAACGAAGGCCGAAATCTGCTTACCCAGGAAATAGTCAATTTTTAGGTTCGCGTCGTAGATCGGTTTTAGCGTGTAAGTCAGTCCTGATGCGAAATTTTTGTTTTGAATGCCCTCGTAATAGTACAAATCGGCGGTGACGAACAGCTTTTTATTTAACGTATACGAGTTGCTCCAAGTAGCGGCTATGCGCGGGCGCCCCCAGGCGGCTTCAAGCCGGTCGAGACCGTAGCTGAAAAACTCGCCCTTCAGCGACGAGCGAAAGCGTTCTTTCAGGGTATAGCCCAGTTGCGCCGAGATGGTCAGGACGCGCGAGACACCCCCGTCGTAAAGCACGAAGAACTTCGACGTGTCGGGCAGGCTGTTGTTGAAGGTGGCGAAGTTGCGGTATTTCGCGTACGACACTTTACCCTCGTAACCGAAGCCACCGCCGAGATCACCCTTGGAACCACCATAGATATCCAGCGACTTAACGGTGTTAACCAGCAATACCTGCGGAGCCAGCCACTTGTTTTCCGTCAGCAGGGTACGCAGTGTATTCCGATTGATGTCGCCGTCGACGCCTGCGAAGAAGTGAACCGTGCTGACCGGAACAAAGTCGATGTTGACGACCGGGAAAGCGCGGGTGTCGTTGATGTTCTGCCGCTGATCGGTCTGGTTGGCCACGTTGATACCCGCCGTCACGGTCAGCAAAGGCGAGGTGTATTTGAACGTCGGCTTGATACGAAACAGATTGCGGTTGTCGACAATGGACCCGTCGCTGCGCTGTGTCACGTAAGCATCGGCCGACAGCAGAGCCACCACGTTGTCGGTGATGCCGAGCGAGCTGTTGAAGTTGGTTCCCCAGTCGAATTCAGATGCGTTGAACCGGTCGCGGAGGTTGGTGATACCCGACCGCAGCGAATAGTCGATGTTGCTTTCCGACTTCGCGTTTTCGATACCCAGCCGCAGACTGACCGTGTTAAGCTGCTGCTTGATCAAGTCGGGGTTGAACGTCGACTGTGCCGCGTACTCACGGCTGTATCCGTAGAAGTTGTAGGCATTGCGGTCGTAGCCAAGGTCGGCCTGAAGTTTAAACGCGTCGGTCAGGTACTTTCCCGTCACCTTCACCCGCGTGTCGGCCTGGGCGGAGTTTTTACCGTCCACTGGGCCGGTACCCGACGACAGATGCCGCACCGATCCTTCGAGGGCAAGGTTTTGCAGCGTGTTCAGCCCGAAATAGCCTTCGCCCAGAAAGGAATTATAGTTACCCGCACCCAGCCGGACGTAGTTGCCGAACGCCGGTGTGTTGTCGGCCTGCCCCGTTGTGGGGGCTAGTACATTCGTCGTGATCTTTGGGTCGCCGACGGTGAGTTTACGATCGTCGAACTCGAAGGTCATTTTCCGCTGCTCCGGGGTCGGGCGAATCGACTGAATCTTGTCGAATAGCCGGGTGGCCGGTGGCAGGTCGATTTTTCGACTTTTCTCGACGGTGATTTCCTGATTGTCGACCTCGCCTTCCTTCGCCGGTTGCCGCTGCTGGGCCAGCACCGGCAACGTCAGGCACGTGGAAAGGAGGAGTATAGGGGTGGTACGCATCTGCACGTTTAATGTTTTTTGTTCAACGGTTAAGGTTGGGGGCGGAGAACATCGGAACCTCCGCTGCCAGAGTGAGACACCTTACACCTTAACCGTTGAACGTTGAACCATTACTTATCCAATCCGGCCAGTTTCTGTTTCGCTTCGGCGACGATGGCCTGATCGGTGGAGTTTTCGATGATGGAGTTGAGGACGGCTTTGGCCTGGGCGAGTTCGTCCTGCGCGATGTTGTTGTCGGCGACGAGGATAAACGCCTTGCCTTTCCAGTAGTCGAATTCGGCAAACTGTTCGTTGAACTTCAGCAGCGTAGCCACCGACTCTTTGTACTTCTTCTGCCGATACAGAATGTCGCCCAGATAATACTGCGCTTCGGCCCCGTTGATGTCGGTGCCGAGTGTAATCGTTTTGTCGAACTCGGTTTTGGCGGTGGCGTAGTCGTTTTTGGCGAACGCGACCTTGCCCAGCATGAGCTGTGCCCGGTTTTGCGCGCCCGGCACCACGTTGCCTGCGCTTACCAGCTCGCGGGCCATCACGGCGGCTGAGTCAGCTTTGCCACCCGCGAAATACGTATCCATCAGGCCCAGTTGCGCCGTCACCTGATCGGGGCGGCTGTTGGCCTGCGTCATGATCAGGCGGTAGGCCCGAACGGCGCGGGGGTAGTTTTTCTGCTTCGATTCCAGATCGGCGACGCGCGTAGCGGCCCGGACGAAGAAGTCCGACTGCCGGTCGGTCAGCACCTGATCGTACAGTTTCAGGGCCATCGCCGGGTCGTTGGTCTGCCGGTAGGCTTCACCGAGGTAGTAGCGCGCTTCGCTGGCGTTGGGACTGGCCGGGTATTCCTGAATGTAGGTCGTCAGCGACTGAATTGCCTGCGGGTATTTCTGGCTGAAGTAAATGTTCTTCGCGTTGTCGAACTGAACGCGCTCGACGTCCGAACTGCCCGGATTGCTTTTCTTGTACTGACCCAGCACCTGCGAAAACTCTTCGGGCCGACCCGCGTCGTTCAACGTGTTCTGAATTCCCAACAGCGCGCTCTGTGCCTGTTCCGAGTTGCCGTAATTGCTCAGAATCCGGCGGTAGTCGGCGATGGCGGGGTCGTACTGCTCGACGTTTCCGTAGGCAATCGCCCGTTTGAGCAGAGCCGCCGGAATCAGTGTGCTATTGGGTTTGTCCTGAATCAGCCGTGTGAAGCCGCGAATAGCCGCCTGATACGCGCCCTTTTCAAAATCGACGTTGGCCGTCTGGAACAGCGATTCATCGACGAAGCGGGAGTTGGGGTACTGCCGCTGCACCTGCTCGAACTGCGCTTTGGCTTCGGCGTCGCGCCCGACGTAACTCAGGATAATGGCCTTCTGGTACGACGCATAGTCTTTGTCGGGCGCGTTTTTGGCAATCGCCTGATCGTAGGACCGTAGGGCCGCGTCGTACTGTTTGGTGGCGAAGTAGGCATCGGCCAGGCGGATCGTCGCGTCGGCAACGGGCGCGGCTTCACCACCCCGGCTTACGAAATCGCGGAAGTAGGGGATAGCCCGGCTGTAGTTCTTCTGGTTGTAATAAGCGTAGCCCAGCGCGTAGAGGCTGCGGGTTGCCAGCTCGTCGTCGCCCTTGCCGATGCTGGTGTAGAGCGGAATAGCCTGATCGTACTGCTTCTGCGCCGAATACGACTCCGCTTTCCAGAATTGCGCGCCCTGTTGCAGTTTCGAGTCGACCGGGTAACGCAGTGATTTGTCGAAATTAGCGATGGCCGTTGGGTAACGTTCGGCGTTGAAGTCGCTGACGGCCTGGTTGTAGGTCAGTTGCTGATACGTCGCGTTGATCTTCGGTGTCCGGCGTTTCAGCCCTTCGATGTAGGCAATGGCCGCCGGGTAGTTGTTCGACGCGAAGTACGCCTGCCCGACCAGTTCGTTGGCTTCGTTTTCAAACTTACTATCGGGGTATTGTTTCAGAAAGCCCGTCAGTTCCTTCACCGCATCGGCCCCGTTGTTTTGGTCGAGTTGCAGCTTGGCGTGGTTGAACCGGGCTTCTTCCTGAATCGACGGGTTGAACGACAGCCGCCCGGCCTGATCGAAGGCGTTCAGCGCGTAGGTCGGGTTCTGGGTTTGCAGATAGCTGATGCCGAGTGTGTAGGCGGCATACTGCGCGGTGGTATCGCGCCCGCCCGCCAGCGTCTTCAACTGCGTGATGGCGTCTGGGTAGGCGTTGGTGCGGAACAGCGACTGCCCGTAGCGAAACCGAACGGCACCGGGGGCCTTTGCACCGGCCGCGTTGATGTACTGCTTGTAGTAGGGAATGGCCTTGGCAAACTGGTTCTGCTGATAGTAAACTTCGGCCGTAAACAGAGCCACTTCGCTCAGGGCCGGGCCAGTGTTCCGGCGCAGCAGCGGTTCGGTATAGGCCAGCAGTTCGTCGAATTTGCGCTGCCGGTAGTACGCCTGCGCGATCCAGTTCGGTACCTGATTCTGATACGTCGGATTCGACTCGATGCGCCGGAAGTCGGCGACCGCTTCGCTGTAGTTGCGGTTGCGGAAATTGATTACCCCGGCATAGTACGAAGCGGAAGCGGCATCGGGCGAAGCGGGATCGGTCTTGACCTGATTGAAGAGGGGCAGGGCTTTGGCCAGATCCTGCGTGTTGTAGTAGGCCACGGCCAATTGATAGCTGTAGGCCAGTTGCCGGGCACCACCGCCCTGCGCAACGGCCTTCTCCAGAAAGCTGATAGCCTTGGGGTAATCCTGCCGCGTATAATAATACGAACCCAGATCGCCGTAAAGCTGCCCGGCTTTGGGGTGTTCGCTGTGGTTCTTGACGAAGCGGTCGACCAGCACTTCGGCCCCCGGCTCATCAATGTACAGGCTCGTCAGGGCGATGTAGTATTCGGCTTCGACGGCATTCTGATCGGTAGTGTTGAGGGCCGTCTGGGTGCCATTGCCGCGTCTGGGTTCGAGGTACTGCCGGAATTCGTAGCGAGAAGCCGCGTAGTTGGCGCGCTCGAACAGTTCAAGACCGTTGCGGTAGTGGTAGTCGGGTTCGGCGTAACTGAGCGTACGCTGGGCCGTAGCGGGCACCAGGGTAACAGCCCCCAGCGTCAGCGACAGCAGCAACCGCCTGGCGGAAAAGCCGACCGACTGCGGGTGTTCTGATGGGGGAAGCGGATTAGGCATAAACGAAAAACAGCGGTTGTGAAAGCCTGCGAAGCGTCGTAGTTTCGCTGACAGTTGGCAAAAATCACCCTAAATCTGGACAAAAAACGAAGGTATTCCCGTTTCCGTATGAAAAAAAGCACCCGCTTTCTGTATTTACTCACTGTCTGGACACTTTTCGGTTTCCCCCCTTTCTTCATCGACAGCCGCGCCGACGACGGGCAAACCCCGCCGGCCGTAACCCCCGCTATTACCTATCGGCTGACCATGCCGGAACCACAAACCCACTATTTTGAGGTCGAGATGACGCTGTCCGGCGCGGCCACCGCAACGGGTGCCCGCAAGAACGGTTACTACGATATCCGGATGCCCGTCTGGACGCCCGGCTCGTATCTGATTCGCGAATACGCCAAAAACGTTGAGGGCTTTACGGCCATGACGGGCGGTCAGGCGGTGCGGAGCGAGAAGATCCGCAAGAATACCTGGCGCGTCTACACCAGTGCCGATAACCTGACGATTCACTACCGTGTCTACGCTAACGAATTGACCGTGCGGACCAGCTTTGTCGACATCGACCACGGCTACGTTACCCCGGCCGGTATGTTTATGTACCACGACGCCCTGAAGGCCCAGCCGCTGCGCGTGACGGTCGAGCCGTACAAGGAATGGAAAGCCGTTACGACCGCGCTCAAACCCGTAGCGGGGCAGGCCAATACCTTCGAGGCCCCCAACTTCGATCTGCTGGTCGATTCGCCCATCGAGATCGGCAATCAGCGGACGTTTGGCTTCACGGCCGCCAAGGTACCCCACACGGTGGCTATGTACGGTCTGACCAGCTACGACGAAAAGCGACTCGCAGCCGACTACACCCGCGTCTGTGAAACGGCCGCGTCGGTGGTGGGCGAGCATCCCTGCGAGAATTACACCTTTATCGTCCACCACATTCCGCCGGGTGGGGGCGGGCTGGAGCACCTGAACTCGACCACGCTCGAAGTGACCCGCAGTGCCTACGACACTGAAGCGAGCTACAAGCGGTTTCTGAGTCTGGTGGCGCACGAGTACTTCCACCTCTGGAACGTCAAGCGGATCCGGCCGATCGCGCTCGGACCGTTCGACTACGAAAACGAAAACTACACCCACCTGCTCTGGCTGTCGGAGGGATGCACCTCGTTCTATCAGGAATACATCCTGCGCCGGGCGGGCTTTTACACACCCGATGCCTACCTGAGTCTGGTCGCCTACCAGATCAATCAGATCGAAAACCAGCCGGGTACCCGCGTACAATCGGCGGCAGAGTCGAGCTGGGATGCGTGGATCAAAGGGTACCGCCCCAACGAAAACTCCGACAACAGCACCATCTCGTACTACAGCAAGGGTAGCGTGCTGGGAACCCTGCTGAACCTGGCGATTCTATCGGGCAGCAACGGCGCGCGTAACATGGACGATCTGATGCGGTACCTGTACCAGGAATACTATAAAAAGCAGCAGCGCGGCTTCACCGACGAGGAATTCCGCCGGGCCGCCGAGCAGATCGCCGGGCGGTCGCTGGATGCGTTCTTCAACGTGGGCGTCAACTCCGCCGAGCCGATTGACTATAATGCGTACTTCAACGCCGTGGGGCTGCAACTGGTCAATGGAGCCGGGAAAAACGGCGACGGGTTTCTGGGCGCAAGCACGGCGGTAACGAACGGCCGGACCGTCGTGCGGGAAGTACGGCGCGGGTCGGGTGCGTACGAGGACGGACTAAACGTAGGCGATGAAATTGTGGCGATCGATCAGGTGCGGGTCGGCGACGACCTAAACCGGCTGCTGGCGGGCCGGCCCGTGGGCGATACGTTGAACGTGCTGGTGAACCGGGCGGGGCTGCTGCGCCGGATCAACGTCACCCTGGGCGCTAATCCGCTGGTCAGCTACCGGCTCGAGCCCGTCAGCAACCCGACGGATGCGCAGAAAAGCCTGTATAGAAAATGGCTGTACATCAACTAAATAGCGCCGGTAAGTAAAAAATCAGTAACAATATTGAGTAAGCGGTATTTTACCTTTTTTAGGGTGAAATACCGCTTTTTTAGTTGTAGTCGCCGAATTTGGGTGGGTTTCATACTCAATTACCGTACCATTGGCATACAACAACTGTAACTGAGTAGTTACTTTTTTTGGGAAGGCGTTATATTTGGCTAATTGCTTAGCCCTCATTCTGTACAGTTATGACAAAAAATGTATTGGCTGACGAGACGCTCGTTGAACTCTATCGCGATACCCAGGCTCCCGACTGTTTTGAAATGTTGTATAATCGATACGTCGGCAAAGTGTACAATAAATGCCTGTCGATTACCCGTGATGCGGACGTAGCGGAAGACTTCACACAGGACATTTTTATCAAAGTGCTGGGCAGCATCGATACCTTTCAGCATCGGTCCCGCTTTTCGACCTGGCTGTACGCCATTTCGCACCACTATTGCCTGGACCAGCTCCGGATCGGTAAACGAATGGTACGGGAAGATGTGTCGGAGGAGGAACTGGCGCAGCTGCCGGATGCCGACCGTCAGGATATGCTCGAAGAGCGACTCAGCGATCTGGCCCGGCTGGCCGAAGAAATTCCCCAGTCAGAAATTCACCTGCTCCAGCTCAAATACGAACACAACCTCTCGATCAAGGAAATTGCCCAGCAGTGTGGGCTGTCGGAGAGTGCCGTTAAGATGCGGCTGAAGCGCACCCGCGACCGCCTGTACGACCGGTACATGCAGCTGAATGCCTGATTGCCCAAACAATCGGCCGGATTCGGGTCTTATAGAGGTATGAACCTACCTCTTCCATCTAGTATAGATACTACGTTACCAGGTACGGATGCCTTCGACGCACTTGTCGACCGGATTGCTGCGGCTGCCCCCGATACCGACGCCGAGGGTTGCTTCCCCACTGACGCGTTCCAATGGCTGACCGACGCGGGTCTGCTGGCTGTTACGCTGCCCGGCGAGCCGCTCGATTTTCAGCGGGGCCAAACCGCCCGGCTGCTTACGTTGCTCAGCCGTATTGGGTCGGCTAATCTGGCGGTGGGTCGGGTCTACGAAGGCCACATCAACGCACTCTACCTCATTCACCTGTATGCTACTCCCGACCAACGGCAACGCTGGTATGCCGATGTGCGCGAGGGGGGCATCTGTTCAGCGTTTGGAATACGCAGGCACAGGACGGCATTCGCATCGAGCCGATCGACGAGGAGTCATACCGGCTTAGTGGATCCAAAACGTTTTGTTCGGGTGCTGGCTGGATACAGCGGCCATTGATAACGGGCGAGCTAAGCGGACCCCGCGTGGACTCGCCACGCAGGGGCTGGCAGATGGTTGTCGTACCGACGGAACGAGTCCAGCCGATTCCGGTCGATGATCGGTTCTGGCAACCGCTAGGCATGCGGGCGTCGGCCAGTTTCAAACTTGATTTTACGGACGTAACGGTGCAGCACGACGATCTGCTGGGTGAACCTAACCGGTACTTCGAGCAGCCGTATTTCAGTGGGGGCGCTATTCGATTCGCGGCCGTGCAACTGGGTGGGGCCAGCGCCCTGTTCGACGCCACCCGCCGGTTTCTGGCTGATATGCACCGCCTTGACGATGTACTCCAGCAAACCCGGCTGGCCGAACTAGCTTACCTGATCGAGTCGGGGAATCAGTGGCTGCGTAGTGCGGGCGACAAAACGGATCAGTGGCTGGCCGATCAGACCGACCCGGCAACGATTGTGGCGTATGCCAATATGACCCGCACGGCCATTGAAGCCATTTGCTTGCAGGTTATGCCGCTTTGCGAACGTTGCGTTGGCGCGCGCGGCTTGCTGCGACCGCACCCGTTCGAGCGGATTCACCGCGACCTGACCATGTACCTTCGTCAGCCCGCCCCCGACGCGACGCTCGTCGATATTGGCCGGTATGTATTAACAAACCCCACCGCTGCGCATGCACTCTGGACCTGAAAAAGCCCGCGCCCTCGACCAACGGGCGATTATCTTGGACGATGTGCAGTCTTTGGGGAGTATGCTGATCCTGGCCCCGCACCCCGATGATGAGTCGCTGGGTTGTGGCGGAACGATTATCCGGCTCCGGCAGGCGGGGTTGCCCGTGTACGTTGTGTTTGTAAGCGACGGCAGTATGTCGCACCCGAACTCCCCGACGTATCCGGCCGGGCGATTACGCGACCTGCGCGAAACCGAAGCCCGCGAAGCACTGAGCCGGCTGGGCGTCTCCGCCGATGCCTGCACGTTTATGCGGCTGCCGGATACCGCTGTTCCGTTTCCTGACCAACAGGGCTTTGCCGAGGCAGTAGCTACGCTGGTGGGTCTGATCGAAGCGGTACACCCGGCAACGATTCTGGTGCCCTGGGAGCGCGACCCACACCGCGACCATCGCGCAACCTGGCAACTGCTACAGACCGCCCGCACGCACCTGACAATGCCTACCCGCGTACTGGAGTACTTAATCTGGCTCTGGGAACTCGGCAGGCCCGACGACATGCCCCGCCCCGACGAACGGCGTGTTTGGAAAGTACCCATCGATACTGTCATTGACCAGCGCAACCGGGCTATTGCCGCCCACGCGTCGCAGGTTACCCGCCTGATCGACGACGACCCCACGGCCTTCTACCTGTCTCCCGAATTGCTTACCCACTTCGAGCGGCCGTACGAGTTATTTCTGGAGGTTTAGGGGTCAAGGTTTAACGTTTAAGGTTCGACGTTAGCCGAATACCCGCTCTAACCCTGAACCTCAAACGCTAAACCTTGAACCACAAACTACCTTATGCCCTCTCTACCCCCAACTTATTTCGACGACGTGTACCGGGCTAATGAAGACCCCTGGTCGTTTGAAACGAGCGAGTATGAACGCGGAAAATACGAAGCCACCCTGGCTGCGTTACCGGAGCCGCGGTACGCATCGGCGTTTGAAATTGGTTGCTCCATTGGTGTATTGACCCGGCAGCTCGCCGATCGCTGCGATCAGCTGCTGGCCGTCGACGCCAGTGAACTGCCCCTGACAAAAGCTCGTCAGCGACTGGCCGATAAGGCCAACGTCAGGATAGAGCGCATGGCAATTCCGGCCACGTTTCCCGACGGGCCGTTTGATCTGATCCTGGTATCAGAAGTGGGGTATTACCTCTCCGAAAACGATCTGGCAAGGGCCAGACAGCGGATGATTGATACGCTGAAGCCGGGCGGTGATCTGCTGCTGGTGCACTGGACCCCGTTCGTGCCCGATTACCCGCTGACGGGTGACGCCGTGCACGATTTTTTTCTTCAGGCTGCTGCCGCCGATGGCCCTTTGGAGCACCGACTGGGTCAGCGGGCTGATACCTACCGACTGGATCTGTTCCGCAAGCGATAGTATGTACAACAAAACGGCTGGTTAGCGGCCCGGTGTCTGCTCGGCAGTCGCCAGTACAGGCGACCCGTTCAGACATCGTCGAAGGTCGGCGATGGCGCGCGTGATCGCTACGGGCGGGTAGCGGGTTGCCCAGTTGCTGCTGATCCGCTGCTCGATCTGTTCCCAAAACTCACCGAAATAGCGGCAGTGGGCCAGTAGCTGCCCGATACTATCGACGCTGAGCGATAGGGATGAGGCAACCAGCGAAAGGGGTAGGGCAAGAGTTGGCGCGTTGGATTGCTGCCGCTGTTGCCATATAGCCCGCAGTTGTTGTCGGCACCGCAGGCGGTGAACAATACCGTCGGCTGGCTCGGCCAGCTGGTGCTGCTGTTGTTGATTCTGCTGCTGCCAGTAGCGGAGTTGCTCGGCAAATCCGATGGTTGCCTGTCCGTTCAGGCGGGTAGACGTAAAGACCCGCACGGCCGGGCTTTTGCGAATGCGCGCGTCGGTACGCAACAGCGCCCGGTAGAATGCTTCGTCTTCCAGATGAGGTACGTTGGGGAGTCCACCGGCGCGTAGATACGCCGTACAGGTTACCGCCATGTTGGCTCCAAAATGCTGGAAATGCCGGGGCCAGGGATCGTTGGGCTGCGGATCGAGTTGGGCTTCTACCTGCGCGATCAGCATACGGTACGTCACGTCACGCAGGTGATTGAGCCGTACCGATCCCCCGTCGGGTCGGGTCAGAATTCGTCCCCCTACAGCTTCGTTTCCTTCCCGAATGGCGTTGAGTATCTGGTACAGCCATTGCGAATCCACTACTGTATCACCATCCGTCGAGGCAATGATGCCCTGCATCGGATTAACCCGCTGAAGCCGTCGGCAGGCTTCGTTCATCAGCAACCGGCGGGCTGTACCGACGTTAGCCATCGAGACGGGCAGTTGAATAGCCTCGACATACAAGGGGAAGGCCGGGTAGGTTTGCTGGTACTGCCGGGCTACCTGTTCCGACGCGTCCGTACAATTGTTGAGGAGTAAGAGGACTTCGTATTGCGTAGTCGACAGCGGGTTGCCGTCGGAACGGTATTGCCCACGCAGTGCGTCGAGCGTCTCCGTAAGGTGATGCGCTTCGTTGCGAGCGGGAACGATTACGGATACCTGTAGGTGTGGGTGGGGTGGCGGGCAAGCCGAAAATAAAGTAGGGTCAGGCTCGGATAGGGAAGGGGAACCCGAATCAGCGATGGTCATGAAGAGGTAGGTAGATGAATAGTATACTCACGTGAGCGAGTAGCCTAATAACAGCCTGTTCGCGTTGTTGTTGAGAAAATGGGTCGTTTCTCGATCAGAATAGTAGAGATTGGTAAACTTTCAGACAAATTTCTTAGTTTATCAGACAAATGACCTAGATTTGTGCTATGATGATCCCAGACCGCACCGCTCTTGTTTTATCGGCCCTGAAAGGGGTGTCGGCGACCCGTTTTTTTGAAATTGCCGAACTGACGGGGTATCGCCGTGAGCAGTTGGCAGAGGTGTTCGACACATCGCTCAAAACATTTCAGCGGTACGAGCGTGAGCAGAAGAAGCTGAATCCGCAGGATAGTGAAAAGGTGCTGAAAATTATGGCGCTCTTTCAAACCGGCGAAGCGGTATTCGGCACCGCTGACGCTTTCCGGCGCTGGATGGACAAACCGGCCTACGGGCTGGGCAATCAGGTACCCTTCGATCTGCTGCACACATCCGGCGGTATTGACCTGGTCACGGATGAAGTTGTCCGGATCGAATACGGCGATCTGGCGTAGCATACATGCTGGTTTATCGAATTACCAAGGCACAGTACGCCGACCGGCTGACGGCGTCGGGTGGGGCAGCCCGCTGGAATAGCCGGGGGCAGTTCGTTGTTTACACAGCTGCAAGCCGGGCACTGGCCTGTCTGGAAAACGTGGTGCACCGAAGCGGGGAGGGGCTCAACGATTTATTCAGGGTTATGGTCATCGAGATTCCCGACAGCCTGACGGTAGAGATGATCGAACTGGATACGCTGCCTGCCGACTGGGACGATTTTCAACAGTATGGCGGTTGTCAGCGTCGGGGGGGCGACTGGCTGATGCTCGGTAAGTCGGCGGTGTTGCGGGTGCCGTCGGCCATCGTACCGGGCGAATACAATTACCTGCTTAGCCCCGCCCATCCCGATTTCAGTCAGATCCAACTGATTGCTACTGAGCCGTTCCGGTTCGATCCGCGCATCAAAGCCAGCCTGTAGAACTGACGTTTCTGCCCGGAAAAGAGCGTTGTGTTACCGATGAAATAGAATTGTATTTGATATAGATGATACTGGCGTTCATCCGGGGTGGCAAAAAGGCATCTGTACGCGGAGAATATAGCCAGTTATACGCGCTCTGACGCCTTCCTTAGCCCGTTTCTTTTCTTTTGTCGCTAAAAATTTGTATATTTGTCTATACAGCGGTGTACGCTTTTTGTGTGCATCGGAATAGTAATTTTCTGCGAAACTCCACTTACTCATGGCGGAAGAAAATCCCGACCTCGAAGCGCCCAGTAACATTATCCCCATCAACATTGAAGACGAAATGCGCGGAGCCTACATCGACTATTCGATGTCGGTTATCATTTCCCGTGCATTACCCGATGTGCGCGACGGGCTGAAGCCCGTGCACCGGCGCGTGTTGTTTGGGATGGCCGAACTGGGAGTCAATTACAACAAGCCACATAAGAAGTCGGCCCGTATTGTTGGGGAAGTACTGGGTAAGTACCACCCGCACGGCGACTCGTCAGTATATGATACGATGGTACGCATGGCCCAGGACTGGTCGTTGCGTTACCCACTCGTTGACGGACAGGGAAACTTCGGCTCCATCGACGGCGATTCACCGGCGGCCATGCGCTATACCGAAGCGCGGCTGAAGCGGATCGCCGAGGAAATGCTGACCGATATCTACAAAGAAACGGTCGACTTCCAGCCTAACTTCGACGACTCGCTCGAAGAACCCAGCGTGATGCCGGCTAAACTGCCCAACCTGCTGCTGAACGGCTCGTCGGGTATTGCCGTGGGTATGGCCACCAACATGGCTCCGCACAACCTGACCGAAGTGGTCGACGGTATTATCGCTTACCTCGATAAGCCGGAGATCGACGTAGACGAGTTGATGCAGTACGTCAAAGCGCCCGACTTCCCGACGGGGGCTACGATCTACGGGATGGAAGGCGTTAAGTCGGCGTTTAAAACCGGTCGTGGTCGGGTGGTGCTGCGCGCCAACGCAACTATCGAGGAAAACAAAGGCAAGACGCAGATTATCGTGACCGATGTACCGTACATGGTCAACAAATCGGTCATGCTCGAAAAGACGGCTGAACTCATCAACGAAAAGCGGATCGAAGGTATCACGGCCTTCCGCGATGAGTCGGACCGCGACGGCCTGCGGGTGGTTTACGACCTGCGGAAAGATGCTATTCCCAACGTAGTACTGAACAACCTGTACAAGCATACCGCTTTGCAGTCGTCGTTCAGCATTAACAACGTGGCCCTGGTGAAGGGGCGGCCTATGCTGCTCAACCTGCGGGACATGATGAAATACTACGTCGAGCACCGGTTCGAAGTAGTAACCCGCCGGACGCAGTACGAACTGCGGGAAGCTGAAAAACGCGCGCATATCCTGGAAGGACTGCTGATTGCCCTCGATAATATCGATGCGGTAATCAACCTGATCCGTTCGTCGCGCGATCCGGAAATTGCCCGCTCGGGACTGATGACGCAGTTTGCGCTGAGCGAATTGCAGGCCCGGGCCATTCTCGACATGCGTCTGCAACGCCTGACCGGTCTGGAGCGTGACAAGCTACAGGCTGAGTACGACGAGCTGATGCGGGAGATCAATGACCTGCGGGAAATTCTGGCGAATGAAGATCGGAAGCGGCAGGTAATCCGCGACGAACTGATCGACATCCGCAGCCGCTACGGCGATGCGCGCCGGACCCAGATCAACGCGCTCGGCGATGGCAACATCAGTGATCTGTCGCTGATTGCCGATGAGGACATGATTATCACCATCTCGCACGAGGGGTATATCAAGCGGACGCCAACGACCGAGTACCGGGCGCAGAGCCGGGGTGGGGTAGGTGCGAAGGCTGTAGCGACCAAGGAAGAAGATTTCACCGAACACCTGTTTACGGCAACGATGCATAACACCCTGCTGGCGTTCACGCAGAAGGGGCGGATGTACTGGTTGCCGGTGTACGAATTGCCCGAAGGGTCGCGCACGTCTAAGGGGCGGCCGCTGGCCAACTTCATCAATATCGAAGCCGACGACAAAGTGCGGGCGGTCATCAACGTCTCCGACCTGAAAAACGACGACTACATCAACAATAATTACATTGTGATGTGTACGCGGCAGGGGACGATTAAGAAAACGATGCTCGAAGCGTATTCGCGGCCCCGCCAGAACGGTATTATCGCGATTACGATCGATGAGGACGATCAGCTCATCGGCGTGTGTATGACCAATGGGAATAACGACATCGTAATTGCGTCGAGCGCGGGTAAAGCGGTTCGTTTTCACGAAAGCCGGGTGCGCCCGATGGGTCGTACGGCCGCTGGTGTGCGGGGCATTTCGCTCGACGAAGAGGATAAAGCCGACCATGTTATCGGTATGGTCTGTATCGACTCGCCGGATGCGCAGTTGCTGGTTGTATCGGAAAAAGGCTACGGCAAACGGTCTGATATCGAAGGCTACCGCGTCACGAACCGGGGTGCCAAAGGAGTCGGTACGCTGAAAGTAACCGAAAAAGTCGGCCGACTGGTTGCCGTACTGGATGTTGATGATACCGACGACCTGATGATTATCAACCGGTCAGGTATCGCGATCCGGACTCCGATTGCTGACATCAGCGTGATTGGGCGGAACACGCAGGGTGTGCGTCTGATTACACTACGCGGTGACGACGAAATCTCGTCCGTGACAAAGATCAAGCGTGAAGATGACGAGGAAATTGAAACGGTGCCGGGTACCGAAAACGGTCCTGTTGTCGATTCGTCCGAGACAGAACTGGTTGATTAGCCAGTAGATACGGCGTTTGTTGAGCCGCCTGTACCGACAGCGATGATCGGGCGGGCGGCTCAAACATTTTTCAGCGTCTCGCGCTTATACAGATAGATTCCGTAATTTCGTTTGTTAAAAAAGGATAAAACACAACCCCAATTTCACATGAAATCAATTGCAGTTGCAGTAGTCGCCTGTTGTCTGTCGGTAGGGGCATACGCTCAGAACCAGCAGGGCGGGGCCGCTTCTACGCTGGATCAGGCGCAGATGGACGCCGTTAAGAAGGAGAAAGAGAAGAGCGATAAAGACATTGCCGATGCCAAGGCGGGGGCGAAAGCCAGTACCTGGATGGACCGGGCCAAAACCTATCAGTCGATCGCCAATCAGTACATCCGGATGGATTCAGCGGCTGCCACCACGGCCTATGATGCATTCAAAAAGGTAATCGAACTCGATAAAGACAAGAAAGGCGGCCCGGGCCGGTTGGCAAAGGAAGCTGAGGAAGCTCTTAAGTCACAGCAGTTGTACGCGGCTTTCATGCAGCAGGGTGTAGCTAAGTTCCAGGGCAAGAACTACGCTGATGCGGTGAAGTCGCTGAAAGTAGCGTCGGAAATTAACACGAAAGATACGACAGCTCCACTTTATGGAGCTATCGGTGCGCAGCAGGTTCGTGACAACGAGACGGCGAAAGAACTGCTGGAGAAGTACATGGCCAACGGTGGTAAAGACGCCGTCGTGTACGGATCGCTGGTTCAGTTGTACCGCAACGACAAGCAGATCGACAAGGCCTTGGCTGCGCTCGAAAAGGGTATGGCTATCGACCCGACCAATAAGGATCTGGTTAACGAGCGCATCAACATCATGCTGACCTCGAACCGGATGGATGAGGCTGTTGCTGATCTGAAAAAGCAGGTTGATAAAGATCCTAAGAACGCGCAGACGCTCGTGTTGCTTGGTCAGATCTACGACAACAGTGCCGCTAAGCTCGACGAAGAAATCCGTAAGATGGAAGGTGAGAGCAAGAAAAGCGGTAACCCAGCTAAAAAACTGGCAGATGCTAAAGGACTGCTGGATACGTATAATAGTGAGGTGACACGTCTGAGCGCTGCCATGAAGAAGCAGCCTAAAAATGCAGATCTGAAGCGTCAGCTGACGGATGTTCAGAAGCGCGCTGCCGATCAGAAAACAACGATTGCTCAGTTGGAGGCTTCGGCTAAAGAAGCAGCTGCCAATTCGGGTGCTGCCGCTGGTAACGAGCAGAAGTTAGCTGATTCGAAAAAGAAATTCGACAGCGATCGGATGATGGCGATCGATTACTACAAGAAAGCTGTTGCTGTTGATCCTAACAACTACGACGCTAACTTCGGAATGGGTGTAACGTACTTCAACGAAGCCGTCCGTATGAAAGGTGCCGTTGACGCCATGGACATGGCTGAGTACAATAAGCGTGGTAAAGAAGTAGATGGTCAGGTTTGCGGCAAGTTCAAGCAGGCACTGCCATACTTCCAGAAAGCGAAAACTGCGAAAGATGATCAGGAGGTAACCCAGAATCTGGAGAACCTGCAAAACATTCTGAAGCAGTACGAAGAGCGTAAAGTCGTTTGTGTAGAACCTACTAACTAGGAACGACACATAATCAGGACAAGTAGGGCTGTCAATTGACAGCCCTACTTATTTATAAAGTCTACTTAACATAATATAAATTATAAAACAACTCGTATGCTACTGAATCTATGCATACTGTAAGTAAAACATCGATGGAGTAACCTCAGCTAGACTCTTTACTGTGTGTTCAGTGAGGGATATAAGAATAGGTATGTTGGCCTGTCGCTTTGCATAATGGATAGGTTCCAGCAAGCCTGTGCGCTAAGTTCTACTTTTCTGGTCGGATAAAAAGCCCGGCCCGGCTATATCACGATTGAGGAGTTATATGAACGGCGTTTCCGTAACAAGCAGCTTGGTGGTAGTCGACTATGGTGGTTTATATATGGATCAATTTGTGAGTCGACCAAGCCCGGATGAGTTTGTGCAGTTTGCCAGAACCGAGTACCAGGGTTTAATTCCGGATTGATTCGTAGGATTGCCTTTTACACTGATGAGTGGCTGGCTGATTAGAGAAGTAGCCTACGCGTTTAACGATCGCTTATCGAGATTCGTCCGGGCTACAGTTATGGGTAGTTGTGTGTCGATTTTAACGGCGATTTGTGAAAATATCCACGTGGAACACTAAAGCATTGCTTTACAGCGAGTTATGTGTGTGTCGATCAAAAAAGGGCTCCTACGCACGTAGGAGCCCTTTTTTGATTACCTGTGTACAGGTTGATGAAGTGGTACTTTAATCGATTTATTGATTGGAAAGCTTATCTTTAACCGCCTTTTACACCGATGGCAGAAACTCACGAAATGACCCGTCGGTGTAGAAAAGTAAAATACGTTCGACTCGTTTTTCTGCGCCGGAATCTTCCATTGGAAAATCTTCTTCGGCGGGCATTTCGGGCTGTGGCGGTGCTAATTCACGAGGTCTGCTCCGCGGGATCGACGACTGAACAGGCTGATTCGGCGCATTGGAGTACCCCATATTGTAGCGCTCCGCTGCTGGTTGAGTACTCCCCTGTCTATATGCGCCCTGTGAAGTCGGTGCCGGTGACGAGTTCTGTTGCTCATCTTCCATGATCCAGTCGTAGCCTAGGTCAGGAAAACGGCGTATTATTTTTTGAATAATGTCGAAACTAGGTCTGTTCCTACCTGATAGGATGTGTGAGATGCTGGATCGTTGTACACCAATTTCGTCGGCGAAATAAGATGGTGAGAAGTTACGATCAATCAGTATCTGTTTAATCTTGTCATTTATATTCATAACTATGAATTAGTGTAAATGTGAACTAGTAGCACAAATATATAAATTTAAATACTATACTTATGTAAATAGCTGATAGTTATAAATGTATATCGAAGTACAAAATACAATTTAATATGTTGAATGTGTTTTGTACTTCGATGAGTGTAAATTGTACTGGTTGATTATTTACAATCTACACAGATACATTGTTTTCGCGGAGAGCTTCATTCAGCGACGTTTTTAGATCGGTCGATTCTTTACGTTGCCCGATAATAATCGCACAGGGTACATGAAATTCACCCGCCGGAAACTGTTTAGCATAGCTGCCGGGGATGACAACGGAGTTAGCAGGAACGTAGCCCTTGTATTCTTTAGGCTCGCTACCTGTAACGTCGATAATCTTGGAAGAACCAGTAATTGTTACGCCAGCGCCCAGAACTGCCCGTTTGCCAATGCGCGCCCCTTCTACTACGATACAGCGTGATCCGATGAAAGCGCCGTCTTCAATAATTACCGGAGATGCTTGTGGTGGTTCAAGCACACCACCGATACCAACTCCCCCACTCAGGTGAACGTCTTTACCAATTTGTGCGCAGCTACCAACTGTAGCCCATGTGTCGACCATAGTACGCTCGTCTACATAGGCACCAATGTTTACGTATGAAGGCATCAGAATTACACCGGGAGCCTGGAAGGATCCGTAGCGGGCAACTGCTGGTGGAACCACGCGAACCTTAGTTTCGACAAAGTTTGTCTTCAGCGGAATTTTATCGTGAAAGGAGAAAATTCCCACTTCTTCAGGCTTCATCTGTTGGGAAACAAAGTAGAGGAGAATTGCTTTTTTCACCCACTCATTTACCACCCAATCTCCGCTTTCGTCAGTGGCGGGGGTGGCCACTCGCAGCTCTCCCCTATCTAATTGATGAATTACATCGTGAATAAGCTGTAATGATTCGGGTTGTTGTAATAGTGTTCGGTCGGACCAAATTTGTTCAATCTGTGCGGTCATACAAATAAAGTAATGAAATAAGGTAAAGATAACAAATGTCTCAAAATCAGCAACTTATATAAATAGTCAGAATAATATTCTGTTTGTCTATAGTCGGCTGCGTTTCGATTAGAAGCTCAAATCAAAGATAATAGGCCGTGCCGTATAGTTTAAATATATGCGATAATAAATGTTTTTGCTTTGTAGAGTTATTCTACTGAGCGATTAGAGTCTTTATGGATATTCTCTCTAATTAGTGGAAGCTGTTGGTTCTATTTATGGTATGTTTATCTCATGTGCTGTAGGGTACAGAATCAACTGTTCGTAAATAATGTTCTGTATCACTTTGCCCCAAAGTTTAATCAGGTCTGTCTTATCTGATGGTACGCCACCTATGATTTTCATTGCTTAGTATGTAGTTCCAGGCAGGATATGTTAGAGAAATTAATCAACGTTGAGTGAGATAGTAATGTCTGGCTGAGCGTCAGCAGAAGAACTAAGTTTGGCTAGTAGCGTCATTGACTTTTATTTGTAGAACAGCATTTTTTGTGACTATTCGATACCCAGCTTTATCTATAGAGAGTTTCTGATCGGCAGTATCGTAGAGGTATTAATTATTACTTGAACAAGCCTACTTAGTAAGTTAGGCATGTCAGATATAAGAGTTTTACGGTCTGTTGTTATCGTACTAACTGTTCTTTTTCTGGCTTGATATCCCCTATTGACCCTATTGGTTAGTTGAGATGATTCGTGCTGGTCTAAATACTAATATGCATGTACTTACTATGCTTACTTAGATGATCAAATATTATATGCCACTATTTAGCAATATAAAAGAATGGTTTTTAGTAAAGAGCATATTCTCCACTTTAATTAGCAATCATAGTAGCAAAATACTATAATATGTAACAAATAACGCGGTAATTGCTAAGAAATAGTAGCAATTATGCTATAAAATACTAATTTTTTGCCGACAATACTACGATTACTAAATATGGAACTAATTCTGCCTCGTCTATTTTACTAAAGTATGACGTTATGACTAGCCTATCTCGTACTGTTAGTCGTACCGATTAATGTTCTGTATATTTGCCTCCAAATCAAAACTATTAGCAGTTCATGGAAAAAATACGCGTAGCCATCAATGGCTTCGGTCGGATTGGACGTCTCTCTTTCCGTACATTACTCAATAAGGAAAACGTTGAGGTAGTAGCAATAAACGACCTAACGGACAATGCAACGCTTGCTCACCTGCTCAAGTACGATTCTGTACATGGTCGGTTTTCGGGTACGGTTGAATCAGATGGCGATAGCCTCACAGTAAACGGTCAGCGCATCAACGCTTATGCTGAACGGGATCCTAAGAATCTTCCCTGGAAAGATCTCAATATCGATGTAGTACTTGAGTCGACCGGTCGCTTCGTCGATGAAGCCGGTGCTGGTATGCACTTGCAGGCTGGTGCTAAAAAGGTTGTTATCTCGGCTCCCGCCAAAGGCAATATTCCTACAGTAGTACTAGGCGTAAACGACGACACGCTGACGGGCAACGAAACGATTGTTTCGAACGCTTCGTGCACGACAAACTGCCTGGCCCCAATGGCTAAAGTACTGGACGACGTATTCGGTATCGAGAGTGGCTATATGACCACGATCCACGCCTACACCGCTGACCAGAATTTGCAGGATGCTCCTCACTCAGACATGCGCCGGGCGCGGGCTGCTGCCCTGTCGATCGTGCCAACGTCAACTGGTGCGGCTAAAGCTGTAGGTCTTGTGTTGCCTCAATTGAAAGGCAAACTGGATGGTAACGCCATGCGCGTTCCTACACCAGACGGTTCCCTGACTGACCTGACCGTAGTACTGAAGCGGGCAGCTACTGTCGAGGAAATAAACAACGCCATCAAGCAGGCGGCTGATACGACGCTCAAGGGATATCTGGAATACACGACCGATGAAATCGTATCTATTGATATCATCGGCAATCCTCACTCGTGCATTTTTGATTCGAAGCTGACGGCGGCCAACGGTACCCTTGCAAAAGTGGTTGGCTGGTACGACAATGAGTTTGGCTACTCGAGCCGGGTTGCTGACTTAATTGTTAAACTGTTTAACTAAGTTAATTTACATCTATTCACATAAGTATTCGACGTTGTAGAGTAGATGTAAATTTAATGTTGTTACAGAAATAAACTGCGGGCGCAATCTTAACAGGTTGTGCCCGTTTTACATTGTAAATAGTTGATTGTAAATCCTTTATCAAAGAACATTTGTTCGTACTTTGTCTTTATCCCTAAGTGTATATTGTTAAGTGGTGATTTGTATAAGTCATTTGTGTATTTTACATCTGTGAACTTGTTTTCCTGCACTGTTTCCAGACTGTACGAGAATAAAAGCGGACTGTCTGTCTTTAAGTGAAGCAGTCCGCCGGGTTTTAACAGCCGCTTATACACTTCCAGAAAACGGGGATGAGTAAGCCGGTGCTTCTCCTGCCGGGGGCGCGGCTGCGGATCAGGAAACGTAATCCATATTTCATCGATCTCCCCTGGCTCAAAGAATTCCTCAATGAAATTGATGTCGGTGCGCAGAAACGCAGCGTTGGTTAATCCAAGCGAAAGTGCAGTCTGTGAGCCTCGGGCGATCCGATCGCCCTTAATGTCGACACCGATAAAATTGATTTCAGGATAAGCCTGACTCAACCCAACCGTGTACTCACCCTTACCGCAGGCAAGTTCCAGCACGACCGGGTTATCATTACCAAACTGGTCAGAACGCCAGTTTCCTTTGATGGTTTTGTACTCGGGCTTACCAACTTCAATCACATTGGAACTTGCCTGATTTTGTAAAAAGCGGTGTTGTTTACGACGCGTCACGGATACTATAAATCGATTAATTCAGCAATGGTGTAATTACTCCCCGTAACCAAAATCAGGTCATCTGACTGGGCCGCTGCCAACGCAGCAGCGAGCGCCAGATTGACATCTAAATAGGCGGTACCAGACAGGCCAGCTTCGGCGGCTTCCTGCTCAAGCTGGTGCGCTGGTAAGGCTCGGGGGGTTTGTGCCTGACAGAAATAATAGCAGGCATCAGAGGGAAATTGGGCGAGCACTGCCGACCGGTCTTTGTCGGCGACAAGACCGACGACCAGGTGCAGCGTCCTGTATGGCAGCGAATAAATCGTGTCGAACAGAGCCGCCAGTCCGGGTTGATTGTGGGCCGTGTCGACGATAACCCGGGGCATATCACGCAGTTGTTGAAACCGTCCTTTCAGTCCTGTCAGCCCGACTACGTTAGCCAGTCCTGAGGCAATCTGTTGGGGGGTTACGGGCCACTCGCCAGCCACCTCGGCAACTGTCGATAACACACCGGCAACGTTCTTTACCTGGTACCCACCGACCAGATCGAGCAACAGGGCGTAGTCGTGTCCAGTCGTGTCCGTTACCCGGAGTTGCCGTTTGCCGTTTAGCAAACCAGCGTCAACTACCTGCCATTGCTGATCGGCAAAGGTGATACCGGCCCCCTTGTCTTTAGCAATTTGCCGGAAGACCGACTCCGTTTCGGCTTGGGTTTCGCTAACGACTGCCGGAATGCCCGATTTGATGATCCCACCCTTCTCGCCGGCAATTTCGGCCAGTGTCGTGCCTAAAATATCGGTATGGTCGTAGCCGATGTTCGTTATCAGCGAAACGGCGGGGGTGATCACGTTCGTCGAGTCCAGCCGGCCACCTAGCCCTACTTCGATTATGGCCAGATCAACCTGCTGCCGGGCAAAATAATCGAACGCCATCGCGACCGTCACTTCGAAAAACGATGGCTCAACGGCTTCAATCAGCGTCTGGTGGTCAACCACAAACTGCGCGACGCTTTCCTCAGCAATGGGTACTCCACTGATCCGGATTCGTTCGGTGAATGATTTCAGATGGGGAGACGTGTACAAACCAACCCGGTACCCCGCTGACTGATAAATGGCGGCCAGCATGTGCGAACTGCTGCCTTTTCCATTGGTACCAGCCACGTGAATACTACGGAACTGCTGCTGCGGGTTTCCCAGAGCCTCACACAGCCGCAGGGTATTACCCAGGCCGGGTTTGATGGCTTTAGCCCCAATTCGATGAAAAACAGGGAGCCGACTGTACAGATAGTCGATGGCTTCCGAATACTGCATTTACTTGGCGGTAATAATAAAGGTAATGGTACCGGTGGCGGTGGGCGGTGTCGCACCCCCTTTGGGCCGTAACCGCAACCGCTGCACGGCTTTCCGGTATACATCCGCTACGGCCGGACTAACAGTCGACTGCTGCTGCTGCACCCGGGTGATAGTTCCGTCGCCGTCGACCGTAATCTTAAAGACAATCTTGCCCGTTTCGTCGGAGTCGTCGGATACGCTGGGGCGACCGGCCAGCGACCAGCCCGACACATCAAAAGCAACCCCTGACTTGGACCCGCCCGGTGTGCCGTACAAACTCTTGGCGTCGATACTACCGTTGGGGTTTCCTTTGTCGCCAACGCCACTGGCATCGTCGCCATTGCTGTTACCACCCACGCCGTTTGCTTTGCCGATGGTGCCGTTGGAACCACCACCACCCAACGATTTCCGGAACAGGGCGTCGTTATTGACCGTCTCTACTTTTTTCGGCGGAGCGGGTGGTGCCGGCCGCTCGACGGGGGCCGTGGGTTTAGCCGCTTCCACCCGGCGCGGTTCCGGGCGTTCGGGCGTCGTGACGGGGCTTTCTACCTTACTGGTGATAACGGGCTTTTCAGTGGGTGTCCGGTCCGGCTTGGCGTCCTCTACTTTCGGTTGGGGCGTCACCGTTGTTTTTTCAACACGCGGCCGCGCCGTTTCCTTAGGATTCGGCCGGTCATTCGAGGGTTTGACATCAACCGGGTTGGGTGAATCAGAAGGTTTGTTGTATGTCTGAATGTTTCCACTCCCCCGGTCAGTGGTGCCAAAATTGACTTCGATAAATTCGATTGGGGGCGGGTCAGGGACAGTCTGCGTCAGGTTAACCAGCAGCAGCACAGCCACCAGCAGGGCGTTGATGATAAACGCACCCGCCAGCGATTTAAAACGAATCTCACGTTCATTGTCAAAGGTGATCCGGTTCATGCGGTAGCGACGAAAGGGTTTTTAATGGCTTGTTCTATAACGTTGTCTCGTGCCGGCTTCGTTTGTGCGAAACCCGCCAGGTAAACAAAGTAACACAAAAGCCGGGAATCCATTCACCCGGTTGGTTATGTTTGCAGTCTGAGCCTCGTTTTCATGCCTATTCTTCAGCCCATAATTGACCTCGCCGAGCTACTGGTCCGGCGCGGTATTACCGATGTTGTTGTGTCGCCTGGTTCGCGGTCGGCTCCCCTGACGTTAGCCGTGGCCCGAAACCCTGGATTGCGGGTTCGGGTGATGGCCGACGAGCGGGCAGCGGGTTTTGTGGCTCTGGGTATGGCGCAGCTGAGTCGCCGGCCGGTCGCGCTGATCTGCACATCGGGCAGCGCGGTGTATAACCTCGCCCCAGCCGTGGCCGAAGCGTATTTTCAACAGGTGCCGCTGCTATTGCTCACCGCCGATCGCCCCCACGAGTGGCTTTACCAGCAGGACGGGCAAACAATCGATCAGGCGGGGATTTACGGGTCGCACGTCAAGCGAAGTTATGACCTCCCTGCTGATTACAGCCAGACCGATACACGCTGGGCCATCAATCGGTCGGTCAACGAAGCCATCACCCTCAGTCAGCTTGATCCACCCGGTCCGGTACACCTGAACGTACCGGTGCGCGAACCGTTTTACCCCACCGCTGACGACGTGTTTCGCCCCGGGCCGGTACGCGTAATTGACACTATGCAACCGCCGTTAAACCTGTCGACGCACCAATGGCGTCAACTCCTCGACGACTGGGAAGCCAGCGAACGGATTCTGATACTGGTTGGCCAGCAGGTGTACAATCCTGAACTGAATACCCTGCTACAAACAATCAGCACTGAGCTAAATATCCCGGTGGTGGGCGAAATAACGGCTAATCTGGCGCAGAATGGCGTATTTATAACCTACACCGATACCGTACTCGCAGGACTGACGGCTGAACAGGCGGCTTCACTCCGCCCCGATCTCCTGATTACACTTGGCAATTCGCTGTTAACCCGTAATCTGAAAACGTTTTTCCGGCAGTACCCCGCCGATCAGCACTGGCACATCCAGCCCAATCCAGATCGGATCAGCGATTCATTCCAGAACCTGACCCGGCTGATCGCAATGGAGCCGGTTGCGTTTCTGCAACAGCTGTTTACTGACATTGACTACCAACAATTCCGGCAGGGCGATACTGACGACACTGAGCAGGATATCGAATTTCTGACCCGCTGGCAAACCGCCGACCGGCAGGCAGCCCGGCGCGTAACGCAGGTTGTAAACCAGCCCGCTGACCCATTAACTGACTGGTCGGCCGTGCAGCGGGTACTGGAACAACTCCCCCCGACCACCCATTTACAATTGGCCAACAGCATGCCGGTGCGCTACGCCAACCTGTGTGGCCTGCGCGCCGATCAGCAGATTTCTGTTTGGGCAAACCGGGGCGTCAGCGGCATCGACGGTTGCCTGAGTACCGCCGTCGGGGCGGCTTTACAAACGGATAAACTCGTTACCCTACTCATCGGCGACGTTGCTTTCTTCTACGACCGGAATGCGTTATGGTCGGCTCCGATACCGGTCAACCTGCGGATCGTGCTGTTAAACAATGATAGTGGGCACATTTTCAGAATTATCGACGGGCCCGGTAATCAGCCCGAGCTGGAGCCTTATTTTGAAACCCCCCACGGGTACACCGCCCGCCGAACAGCCGAAGATGCTGGTCTTGTGTACCATACCTGCACCGATTTACACGCGTTAACAACCCTCCTCCCCGACTTCTTTTCCCCCTCTGCTCAGGCACAATTGCTGGAAATCACGACGGACAAATTTGCCAATCAGGAACAGTTTAACCGCTACAGGCAGCAATTGACCAATTCATAAGTTAAGCGAACAAGCGAACAATCGACCAACTAAAACTACAGGTATAGTTAATAGATCATTTCGTGTGTCGCGGTTTAGCATTGTAAGTAGTGAGATAGAAGTAATTCAACACAGAGGTTCAGAGAACACAGAATTTGAATTGTGTAGTAATTATCGAGTTAACAATAATTTATCGCTGTGTTCTTTGTGCCTCTGTGTTAAATTAGTTCTCCTCTGGTGAGTGTCGGTTTACTTGCCGCACTGTGCCGCCTGCTCGGCTTTAGCCTGCGGGTCGCCAGCCTGCACACCGCGCGCCCAGGCCGCACAGGCCGCTTCGCGCTGCCCATTCGCCAGTTCCGCCACACCTATGTAGTAGTACAGCGCATCGACCGAAGGATCAAGTTGTTCGGCCCGGCGAAACGCGGCCACGGCCCGACGGGGCTCTTTCTGGTTCAGGTAATAAATACCGAGCGTTCGATGGGCCCAGGCATTACCATCAGCCAGCTTGATCGACTGCTCAACCAGCGGCAAAGCCTCTGCCGGGCGGTTGAGCCGCAACAGCAGGTACGCTTTATTATTGAGGTAATACGGCTGGGTCGGCCGCAGACTCAGCGCCCGGTCGACGTACGTCAGCGCTTCGGCGTAGTTACCCGCCTGTGCCAGCAACAGACTCTGATTGTTAAGAGCCGCGTCCTGCTTCGGGTTCAGTTGCAGGGCTTTCTGAATATCCTGCCGGGCAGGTTCGTACGCTTTCTGACTGAAAAACAAGGCCCCCCGATTGGTCAGGGCTTCGACATTGGCCGGGTCGAGCCGAAGCGCCCGGTCGTAGGCGATCTGGGCGCGGGCGGGCTCATCCAGCCTGACGTGCGTATCACCGAGCCGGAGCTGGTAAAATGTTGAGTCGGCATACTGTTTCTCGATACGCTGCAAATCGACCAGGCTCCCGCCCGCGTCGCCCGTTTCGAGCCGGGCTTCGGCACGGTTTAGGTAAGCAGGGCCAAAATCAGGGTCGGTATCGATAGCGCGGGTGTAGTCGGCCAGCGCCCCCTCAGCATCATCGTTGCGAAATTTGGCCAGCCCCCGGTTATTATACGCATCGGCAAAGTCCGGCTTTTTTTCGAGGGCTTCGGTGTAGTAGCGGATCGCTTCGCGGTATTCCCGCTTTTGCAGCTGCAAATTACCTTTCAGGAAAAACTGAGCCGCTTCGTCGGATCGATCCGTACAGGCGGTTAGCAAAGTCATACCCGCCAACAGGCATCCACCTGCTATCTTTACCACTCGCCCGGTCAGCCGACCGGTGCTGCTTATCTCTTGCTTCGTTAGCGACATGCGTTTTGTTCAGGACATCCCCCACCCGCAGTTTCGAATTGGTTTGTACGCCTGGAACGGCAAATATATTCTCAAAATCGACGCGGGTCCGTACGAACAGACCTACAAGGTCAGCGAGATGGACGTTGTTGAGCAGGACGATGTACTGACGCTGCTCGACGATACGTTTCTGACACGCGTCGCCGACCGGTTTCACGAGATGGCGGCCGACTGGCAGGCCACGCAGGAACGGCACGAGCTGGACTGACGCCTAGCTCGTCGGTTTGTTAGGCACGGGTGCCGATGCGTGAAACTCGCTGTAAATCCGCTGCATATACTCATCGAGCAGCTGACGTATCCGGCCGGGGTCGGACGAACGCACGATCAGCCCGACGTGGTACTCGCGGTTCATGCGCCACCAGATTTCGGGATCGGTAAACACCGACAGGTCGGGCCACTGCTGCCGCGCCAGCGACACGATCAGTCCGGCATATTGCGGCAGGTCGACGGGCGGCAGGTAGGTCAGATCACGGGCAACGGCATTTTCGAGCGTAGCCCACTCACGCCAGAGATTCACCCCTGTAGCAGCCTCGACCATTTCGGCGATGTGCGCCCCGCCCACCCGCGACGACGTTTCGAGAAAATACAGTTCACCGTCGTCGCAACGGATGTATTCGGAGTGCGACGCGCTGTGCACCATCCGAAAGGCACTCATCACCGCTTCGTTCATCCGGTATAGGTCGGCCCCTTCGGGCGCGTCGAGTGCCAGGTTGGTCGTGCGGAACACCCCACCACCGTGGGCCACGTCCATCGGCGTCGCCAGGTACTGACTCGCGCGGGAAAATACAATCCGCCCTTCGTACGATAGTGAATCAACGTGGTAAACGATACCGGGCTTAAACGACTCGATCAGGTAATTGGGGCGGTCGTTACCAAGCTGGTGAATTGCCGACCACGCTTCATCCAGCGAATGCACCTTACGAATACCCGTTGCCGACGCTTCCGACCGGGGTTTTATCAGCCACGGCCCCTCCGTTGTGGTCAGGAAATCAGTGATTGCCTGATCGTGAAACAGCGCACTAAATGCCGGAACCCGGATGCCATCGCTCTGCGCCCGCATCCGCATCGCCAGCTTATCCCGGAAAAAGCGGGCCGTTGTCTGGCCCATGCCGGGGATGCGAAACGTTTCCCGAATCAAAGCCGCTTTCTCCACATCGAAATCATCGAGCGCCACCACCCGGTCAATGGACCGCGACCGCATCAGAAAGGCCAGTCCGGCAAGCATTTCCGCGTGATTCTCGGTGGTATTCGCCGACGTCGGCAGGTAGAAAAACTCGTCAATGGCATCGCGGGGCCAGTCTTTATCGGCTATTTTCTGATCGGTCAGCAGGTAAACAGTGTTGCCCAGCTGCTTACAGGTCCGCATAAATTCTTCACCCTTAAAAAACGTAGCAATGCACAAAAACGACAGTGACGACATGGAGTTAGTTGGTTGAGAGAAAGTAAGGTATTTAAAAGAGCGAAAGAATGAAAGAGTGATTTTACGGCACAAATAATCGTTCGCTCTTTCATTCTTTCGCTCTTTCACTCTTTGACAAGAACCTCGTCAGCAACCGGATTCCGTATCCGGTGGCATTTTTCTGGGTACCGAATTCGTTGTCGGCGAAGGCGGTGCCGGCAATATCGAGGTGCGCCCAGGCGGGGTGCTTATCGGTGAAGGCTTCGAGAAATTTGGCGGCCGTGATCGCACCCGCCAGCGGTTTACCACTGAAATTTTTGACGTCGGCGACGTCCGATTTAATATCCTCCCTGTACTCCTCCCAGATGGGCAGGCGCCAGAGTCGTTCGCCGGTCGTGTCGGCAGCGGCTGTCAGTTGCTGAGCCAGCGTGTCGTTGGCCGTAAACAACCCGGCAGCATGGTAACCCAGCGTCGTGATCACGCTACCGGTCAGGGTTGCCAGATCAATCAGCACGTCGGGCTGGTAATTACGGATCATGTAGCCCAGCCCATCGGCCAGAATAACCCGCCCCTCTGCGTCGGTATCGATGATTTCGATGGTCTTGCCCACGTACGATGTAATGACGTCGCCGGGTTTGGTCGAGCGGCCATCGATACTGTTTTCCGTGGCGGGTACGATGCCAACCACCCGAACGGGCAGCTGCAACCGGGCGGCAACGGCCACCGCCCCCAACACAGCCGCAGCCCCGCCCATGTCGCTTTTCATCAGGTGCATGTTGGCCGACGTCTTGATCGAAATACCGCCCGTGTCAAACGTCACCCCCTTGCCCACCAGCCCTACCGTCGGCACAGCGTCGGTGGCGGGGTTTGCCGGTGTATAGTCGGCGATAATCAGCACCGGCGGCACCTCACTCCCCTGGCTGACGCTAAGCAACGCACCCAGGCCCTCAGCTTCCAGGTCGGCTTTGTTGAGCACGCGCACGGCGTACCCGTGCTGACGGCCCGATTCTGTCGTCCAGTCGGCCAGCGTCTGCGGGGTTTTGTAGTTGGCCGGGGCGTTCATCAGGTCGAGCAGGGAGAGCTGCGTATCGGCCAGCACCACCACCCGATCAATGACTTTTTGTGCCCATTCCAACTGCTTCGGGTCGATTAACAGTGTTAACCGACCCGTTTCGGCGTATAAAACAGGTTTATCGGGCCGGTCGGTCTGGTACAGCCGCAGATCGTAGCCACCCAGTAGCGCACCCAGCCCGATGGATTCCAGTGCCGGTTCGGTCAGTACCTCGGCAGGCAGGCTACGCAGGTCGATGGTTACGTCGGCGGGGAGCTTCGTTTTCCAGGCAACGAAAAATTTACGGGTGGCTTTCAACCAGTCCTGCACGGTGGGGGTGTCGCCCAGTCCCAGCAGATAGATCGCCGATCCGTCCGGTTTCAGCACCGGCAAAACATCGTTCAACCCCGCTTTAAATGTTTGCGTCAGCAGCGTAGCGGGTAGTCCCGTGAGCGCAGCCAGTTGATCGGCCTGCCCGGCGGCATCGGTTTCGTCCGCCTGTTTTAGCACCGGCACTACCCGTGTCAGCAAGTCAGTGGGGGACGGGGAATCGCAAAGAAAAAAATTCATAGCTCGTGTATAATTTGTCGTTCGTGGGTTTGGTGGCTGACCACGAATTTAGTTTAGAACAGCCATTGTATGGCGGGAAGGAACGCCCGCCCCCAGGTCGCTTCGTTGTGGCGACCGGTCGGGTCGATAACCAGCTTGTGCTCGATACGGTCGCGGCCCGGCGCGTGGGTGAGTGAGCGAACCAACTGCTCCAGCGCCGATACCATATGCCGACTTTCCTGCTGCCCGCCATACAGATAAACCTGCATCGGCTCCGGTGGGTTTAGGCGTCGGACATCGCGAAAGACGGATTGCGAAATCCAGAGCGATGGCGAAAATACGAGCAGCCGCCCAAACGTGCCGGGGTGGAGCAGCCCACCGTACAAACTAATCAGGCCACCGAGCGAACTGCCGCCCAGCCCGGTATGCGCCGGCTCGGGGCGGGTGCGGAACTGCGCGTCGATGCGGGGCTTGAGCGTGTCGACCAGAAAGTCGAGGTAGCGACGCCCGTTACCCGTTCCGGCCAGCGTCCGGTCGGGCGTGAACTCCCCCACCCGATTGCTGCCGCCATGATCGATAAGCACCAGGATAATTTCGTGCCGACGCTGACTCGCCAGCAGGGCCATTGTTCGGTCGACGCGCCAGCTACCGTACCCTTCGCCTTCCCCCGCCAGGTTCTGCCCGTCGTTGAGGTACAGCACCGGATAGGCCCGGTCGGCTTGGTTGTAGTCGTAGGGAAGCCATACCCGCACCCGACGCCCGGCGTTCAGCTGCGGCACAGGCAGCGGTTCATCCAGGGCCAGAATGGGCCAATAATCGGGGTTTACCGCGTGGCCGTTGTGGCGCCAGTGCGGTACGGTGTCGCGCCGTGTTCCCGCTTTCCGGCGCGTCGTCCGGTTAAGCGGCACCTGCCCCCACGCGTCGAGTTCGACCTCATCCCAGCCGCCACGCGTATACTTGTACTCCAGGGTGTCGGGCAGGTCGTCGGTCAGGGGAAGTTCCAGCGCGTATTGGCCGGGGGCTGTCGGGTGCAGTTGAAACGGAGCCAGGTCGGGGTACCACTCACAGAAATTACCCGACAGAAATACCGGTCGGTCGTCAGTTTCGGGCGTGGTCAGTTCAAAGCGTAGTGACATGGGCAGATGGCAGGCACCGGAGCAATCTCAACGGCCTCTACCCGATATTCTGCGGGTGAAGGCAATGCTCCCAGTAACTAATGATACAGCGGAGTTGCTCTTTGGCTTTCCCGTAGGCGGTTTCTTTCTTGAAGAATCCCTGAATCGTGGCTTTATAAGCGGTTTCGACCAACCCACGGGACGCGTCGGTTGTCAGGTAGATAAACGGAATCGCTTTTTCACGCAGTTCCGGGTTCTCGTCGATTCGCTGCCGCAATTCGATTCCGTTCATAACCGGCATATTGACGTCACACAGAATAATGAACGGCTGCTCCTGCATCGCGAGCAGGTACGCCATAGCCTGCTCACCGTTGGCAAAGAACTGAATTCGGTTTGGCACGCCGAGTTCGGTCAGCATCTGCTGAATCAGGAACTGATCGTCTTCGTCGTCTTCAATAAGCACTATGGAGCCGTGTTGCACTGGACAGGATAAATCGTGAATGTAAACTAGCGTGAGCGGATTACGAGCCGGTTCGTTTCATTCGGCCTGACGCGCATTCGTACCGTAAAAATAGTACAATGGCACACAAAACGAGGGAATTGCCGGGCTTATCGGCTGCCTGATTCCGCTTATTAATCAGAAGCCCCTACCATCTCCGGCAGGGGCTTCTGGCTAGTGTACCGTTGGGTTTACGTAGTCTTGTAAAGGAACCACCCATCACCCATGGCCCGCAATAGAATGATATGGTCTGGGCTCATCATCGGAACATTCTGCTTATCAGGAATGTAAACGTACCCAACCAAATTATCAACCATCCCCCAGATTACTAATTCAACCGCATTTTTAAAGTCCATGTCGCTGGCAGGCACATAGGTGATGAAAAGCGTTTTGTAATCCTTTTTCCAATTCTCCTCAACCGGCTTCTGGTTCTGTATAGCAAGTTTGATATCCGCCGTTTTATTTCGCTCCAGCTCTTCCTTTCCCGCAATAATTATTTTTTTCAATTCGTCAAATTGGTGCCGGTGCTCGTTGAAATACCCGATTAATTCATCATCCGATAAGGCTAGCAAACGAGCGTTACCCAGCTTGTAACTGTACTCTTCACGCGACGAAAAAAGGCCATGCGTCTTTGGATCCGATGCAGCGATAACACTATCGACCTGTCGGCTGCTCAAACGCTCCAGATAGTTTTTCTCGAACAGTCCAAATCCAGCCATCGCCAATGACCGGAACGCGTGCATTTTCCAGACACCCTGTTTTACAAAGAACAGGTAGTAATCAGTACCCGACCCCGACTTGTTGGGAATTGTCAGGTTGACAACCGCATCTCTGCTGGTTTGGCTTAGCAGTTTGAACCTAAACGTCGCACTTTTTCTGCTGTCTTTGCCGTTGGGGTGCCCCTTGTCCTCTTTGTACTCTCCGGTTATGTACTTCCCCAACGCCGGAAATCCCTTCGCATCGAATATCCGCCGGGCTACCTCGACCGGCGTCATAGCTGATTTGGTAACCTGACCGTGTGTTGCAGTCAAGCCCGGAAGAGCCAGCAAACACACGCCGACGACAAACCTGATCACTGATTTTTTATTCATCCTGCGTTGCTCGCTTACATCGTTGACTGGTGGGGTAATGCACAAAATAAGCTGAAAAATAGGTCAGCTCAACGGGCAAGTCACTCATAACAAACAAGCCCCCACCGTTTCCGGCAGGGGCTTGTTTGTTATAATTCAGCATCCGTGCAATCAATACATCACACGAATCATAGTTCAGACTACTTTACTTCTTCGTACGGCACGTCCGATACATTGTCTCCCGAAGGCTGACCCTGGTTCGGGTTTGTATTGCCGCCGTCGAAGCCGGCACCGTCGGCCGGGTTAGCACCCGCACCGTTGGTCGCATTGTACATCTCGGTCGAGGCCGTTGCCCAGGCACCGTTCAGTTTCTCCAGCGCGGCATCGATGCTGGCGGCATCGCGCGACCCGTGGGCAGTGCGCAGTTCAGTCAGTGCCGATTCAATGGCCGACTTGTTACCGTCCGACAGTTTGTCGCCGTACTCTTTCAACTGCTTCTCGGTCTGGAAAATCATCGAGTCGGCCGCGTTGACTTTCTCGATGGCTTCGCGCTCGGCTTTGTCGGCCGCTTCGTTGGCTTTGGCTTCTTCGCGCATCCGGTTGATTTCCGTCTCGGTCAGACCGCTCGACGCTTCAATCCGGATTTTCTGCTCTTTGCCGGTGCCTTTGTCTTTCGCCGTTACGTTCAGGATACCGTTGGCATCAACGTCGAACGTTACTTCGATCTGGGGCACACCACGCGGAGCAGGCGGAATGTCGCTCAGGATAAACCGACCCAGCTGACGGTTCTGAGCCGCCATCGGGCGTTCGCCCTGCAAAATATTGATCTCTACGCTCGGCTGATTGTCCGAAGCCGTCGAGTACGTTTCTACTTTCTTGCTCGGGATGGTCGTGTTGGCATCAACCATCTTGGTGAAGACACCACCCATCGTTTCGATACCCAGCGAGAGCGGGATAACGTCGAGCAGCAGTACGTCTTTTACTTCACCCGTCAGTACACCACCCTGTACGGCCGCACCGATAGCGACGGCTTCGTCGGGGTTAACGGCTTTCGACGGCTTCTTGCCGAACAGCTTCTCTACTTCTTCCTGCACTTTCGGAATCCGGGTCGAACCACCCACCAGCAGCACTTCGTCGATCTGACTTGCCGACAGACCCGAGTTTTTCAGGGCACGGCGGCAGGGCTCCAGGCTCCGCTGAATCAGCGAATCGGCCAGTTGCTCAAATTTCGCGCGGCTCAGCGTCCGGACCAAGTGTTTGGGGATACCATTCACCGGCATGATGTACGGCAGGTTGATCTCCGTCGAGTTAGAACTCGACAGTTCGACCTTTGCTTTTTCAGCGGCTTCCTTCAGACGTTGCAGCGCGAGCGGGTCGTGACGCAGGTCGATGTTTTCGTCTTTCTTGAACTCGTCGGCCAGCCAGTCGATGATAACCTGGTCGAAGTCGTCGCCACCCAGGTGCGTATCACCATCGGTTGCTTTTACTTCAAACACGCCGTCGCCCAGTTCCAGAATCGAAATATCGAACGTACCACCGCCAAGGTCAAAAACAGCGATCTTCTGGTCTTTGTCGGTCTTATCCAGCCCGTACGCCAGCGCAGCGGCCGTCGGCTCGTTAATGATCCGTTTTACGTCGAGACCGGCAATCTGACCTGCTTCTTTAGTGGCCTGACGCTCAGCATCGTTGAAGTACGCGGGCACCGTGATAACGGCTTCCGTTACCGTCTGACCCAGGTAATCTTCGGCCGTCTGCTTCATCTTTTGCAGGATCAGCGCTGAAAGCTCCTGTGGCGTATATTGACGGTCACCAATTTTCACCCGTGGCGTACCGTTGGGGCCGTTTTCTACGTCGTAGGCGACGCTTTTGGTTTCGTTGGCAACCTCGTTGAAGCGCTTACCCATGAAGCG
Source organism: Spirosoma rhododendri (assembly GCF_012849055.1). NCBI lineage: Bacteria > Pseudomonadati > Bacteroidota > Cytophagia > Cytophagales > Cytophagaceae > Spirosoma > Spirosoma rhododendri. The sequence goes on from NZ_CP051677.1 coordinate 4,251,287, forward strand.
TTTGATCGAGGAAATCGTATTTTTAGGGTTGGTGATAGCCTGACGTTTGGCGGGCGCACCGACTTTACGTTCGCCGTTTCCATTGTCCATAAAGGCAACCACCGAGGGAGTTGTCCGGGCGCCTTCCGAGTTTGGAATCACAACCGGCTCGTTCCCTTCCATTACGGCAACGCACGAGTTTGTGGTGCCTAAGTCAATCCCAATGATCTTTCCCATACTATGGTTTAGTTTCTTTTTTGTGTGTCGAACTACTGACAGATGATAGCTACATATCAATAGAAATGCCAGTTCGAAGGTTTTGCCAATTAGCTGTCAGAATGACAGTTTTCACCGAAGAAGTAGCCAAATTGACCCGCAAAGGCTATTTCATACCGAGCGGCCTGACAGTTTTTACCGAACGACAACAAAAACAGCCGACCCATTACGGATCGGCTGTCGACTCCTGCGATTACTCGCTACGGTTATTTGCCAAACAGGCCACCCAGCATACCGCCCAGGCCACCGCCCGACGACTGCTGATTCTGGTTGCCCGACGCAGCCTGACCACCCTGCCCGCTGAATACGCGCATCAGGTCGCCCATGTCCAGCTTCCCATCGGCCATTGCCGATTGTGCCATCCCCATCCAGTCGGTGCCCTGCTGCCCCGTTGCTGCACTCAGCACGCTGTTAGCATCGACGCTCGAGTCGTTCGGATCGGCGGCTTTATTCATCAGCTTACCCAGCACCATGGGTACAACAGCCGCTGCGATCGACATGGCTACCTGAGGGGATATGCCGAGCTTCTGCATCAGGTTTTCTTCAACATGCTGCTGAACACCCTGCGTCACGGGGCTTTGCTGCACGTTCTGCCCACCATTGGTCATCATGCTGATGATGTTACCCAGACCGCCCCCCTGTGCCTGTTGGCCCAGTCCGCCGAGGATGCTGCTGGCAACGGTCTGCATGACGTTTTCGCTTTGTGCCTGGGGTACGGCCGGGTTGTTGGCAACGGCACTGCCTGCGTGTTCACGCACTAAGTTCATCAGGGTTTCTAACATGATCGTTGTGTTTTTAGGAATAACCAGTATCGTGGTTGTGTGGTTACTGACTCAAACGTACTTAATTCGCGGCAAACGTTACCAAACAACCACTGTACCGGTTACCCGCTTAGTTTGCACCTATGACGAACGACCCAACGAAACGTAACGCTGAGGAGCCGGTCCAGCCGGACGCTGCGCAGCCACAAACGCCGGTTGCACCCGCACCAGCCACCGACAAACCGGCTGCCGACTCACTGGCCGCGCTGGTAAACCCGCTGCTCGAAGGTCTGCTGTACCCCAGCGAATCCGACGAGCCGGTCACCTTCGTGACGTGTTATCTGGCGCAGGAAGCTCCCCTGACGGAAGTACAGATAAAGGAATGGCAGATGGTACCGCCCTCGACCTATGTTGAAGAACGCCCCGCGTCCGACTTCTGGGAACCGGTACTGACCGAAGAAGATTGGTACGGCGACGACGAAAAAAAGCGAACGGCAGCCTTTAACCAGTTAAAAACCGTACTCGATCAGCACCTGACCGGGCAGCAACTGTTCCGGCAGGGCAACACGGAGGTTACGCTGTACCTGCTCGGCCGGTTAACCGACGGCACGCGGGCCGGTGTCCAGACGATGGTCGTGGAGAGTTAGTATCGTTCGCCTATACTGAGTAAGACACTAAGGGTCAGACAGCTCGTTCGCCGATAAGCTGTCTGCCCCTGCCGTTTAAGGCGCTGTCAACCAGCACCACTTGTTTAAATTTTGTATAAATTTCTTCAACAAGCAGTTACTACTATCCTTAGTAAGCGTCATACAGGTCATTAAATACGCGCTTTTCCATAAACAAACTAACTTCTTACCCCCTCGATAAAGTGACCTCCGGCCTTTGTCTGTACTGCCGGAAACCAACTGAATGACATTTTTTCATGCTGCGTTACTGGCAGTCGCCCTGGCCCTCACCCTGCCTCCCCGACCGCCAGCCTGCCACTTCAGGCGCACCGACGCCCGACGTATCGACGCCCGACGCGAATTGGGGCGGCTGCTATTTTTTGATCCGGTGTTATCGGCTAATTACAAGCGGAGTTGTGCTTCATGCCACCGGCCCGAAAAAGCCTTCACGGACCAGCGCATCCGGCCGAGAGCGTTTTCGTTTTCAGATAATCTGCCCCACAATACCCCGACGATACTGAATATCTCGGGGCAAACCGCTTTCTTCCACGACGGCCGGGCACACAACCTATCGGAAGTCGTGCAGGCGGTCATCACCAACCCGGCTGAATTTAATAGCAGCTACGAACTGATTATCGGTCGGCTTCGTAACAGCCCGGACTACCAGGCCCAGTTTCGGCGCAGCTACGGTACCGACGTGTCGGCAACCGGGCTAAACGACGCGCTGAACACCTATGTTCTGAGCCTGAGCAGGCAAACATCGGCCTACGACACCTACCAGCGCGGGGAAACCGGACTACCCGAAGCCGCCCGGCGCGGGTATGTGCTCTTCACCAGCGAGTTACGCTGTACCAGCTGTCATACGCCACCCTGGTTTCGCGACGATCGGCTCCATTCCGACCAAACCACTCAGCCGGTGCGAACACCCGGTCTGCGAAACGTACTGCAAACCCCGCCTTACCTGCACGACGGATCGGCCCCCACCATCGAAGCCGCTTTGTCACTGCCACTGCACCAGAAACACATCGGCCGGTCGCTGACACCGGATGAATTGACCGATCTCCGGTCTTTTCTGGCCACCCTTACCGACTCCACATCCACCACCGAAACGCCCACAGTGCTGCCTTTCATCCGGCAGGCACCTACCCGGCGCATCGGTGGCAACTATTAATAATGACCTATCTAATCAAACAGCCAATTTCTACCAAATGAAGATTACATTTTTACTGGCCCTGCTGCTTCCGCTGGGACTAGCCCACGCACAATCCCAGCCTGCGCAGTCAGTGCTGGCTCAGGGGCCTACCCAGGCCCGGCTGAGCATTCAAACCGGTGCGCCCGTGCTGGCCCTTGCCTACAGCCCCGACGGCAAACGAATCGCGACAGGCGGGCAGGAACGCGAAGTGGTGATCTGGAACGCCCAATCGGGCGAACGCATGATGACCCTGAAGGGGCATACCGACGATGTGGTGACGGTACAATTTAGCCCCAACGGCCGTTTTCTGGCGTCGGGCGGAGTCGATAACGCGCTGATCCTGTGGGACGCGATCACCGGCGACATCATCCGCAAAACGACCGACCATACCGACTACGTGCGCGATGTTGCGTTCAGCCCTGACTCGCGGTTGCTCGCAACCGCCAGCTGGGATGGCCGCTCGATGGTCTGGGAAACCCTGAGCGGTAATAAAGTCGCGACCATCGACAAACACCGCGACAACGTTACGTCGGTAGCCTTTAATCCGTCCGGCACAGAAATGCTTACGGCCAGTGGCGACAAAACCATCCGGGCCTGGGACACGCGCACCTGGGACCAGAAATATGCCCTGATGGGGCACACTGACGAAGTGTGGGACGCCCGCTACTCCGCCAACGGCCGGTACGTGGTCGGGGGGCCTGGGACAACACGGCCCGCGTCTGGGAGGTCGACAGCAAACGGCTGATCTACACCTTTCCGGCGCACGTATCCGACACCTGGGCCGTCGCCTTCAGCCCCGATGGCCAGCTGATTGCCAGTGGTGGTGGCGATCACAAAGTAAAAGTATGGGACATGGCAACCGGCATTCTGGTGCAGGACGTATCGGGCGAGCTGCACACCGGTGAGGTGGAAAACATTGCCTTTAGCCCCGACGGGAAAACCCTAGCCAGCGTAAGCCGTGACGGTACCCTCCGGACCTGGAACCTGCCCGGCACCACCGAACGTATCAGTGCCTATGTCAAACAGGGTATGAGCGAATGGAGCAAGCAAGGCGAATTCGAGAAATCGGATGAGTACCAGAAGCGGCAGGAGCGAAAAGACCGACAGCTCGCCGACCTGACGCGCGGCTGTCAGGAAAAAATCGTGAACTCTTATGGGAATACGGCCAACTGGCAACCGTTTACCATCGCGCAGTACAACGCAGATAGTGAGTCATTTACGCTGCACTCCAGGCTGTTCGGCGACAAGATGCGCCTGCATGTTCCTCCACGCGAGGCTGAACGCGTCCGGGCCAATTTTAGTCAGATGCGCTACGGCAACCCAACGTTCGACATCGACGACGATCAGGTTATTCTCAAAAACGTCAGTGTGCTGATTCCCGTCGACGGAACAACCAAAACCTTCACCATCGGACGATAAGCCATGCCTGTAGTCTTTCCCCTTTTCATCGCGGGTCTGTTGGGCTGGCTGTCACCAACCCTGCCTGCCCCGCGCCGGGCCTTCGTTTACCCCGCCAGCCCAACCACCAAAGCCACCTTCAGCAACGACGGGCGGCTGGTGCTGGTTGGCACCCAGGCGGGCCAAATTGCCCTATTTCACGGTCGGACGGCGCTACTGGTGCGCGAATTCGCTGGCCACCGTAAACCCATCAGTGATCTGGAAAGCTGGCCAGACCGCGACACGGTCGTCAGCGGTGATGCTGGCGGCAACCTGCTGTTCTGGCGCACCAGCGATCTGACCGTCCTTCGGCGTAGCCACGTATCCGCGCCAGTTAAACTAGTGCGGGTTCAACCGGGTAAACCGCAGGTAGCCGTTGCCGGTCGGCGGATGGTGTGGCTCGTCAACACCTCGGGCGACTCCCGGCGCCTATTGCTGCCCGGACTGACCGGATCCGACATCACAGCGATGGCGTTCAGTCCCGACGGGGCAAAGCTGGCCGTCGGCTATGCCAATGGTCAACTGGTTGTCAGTGATCTGGCAACGGGACAGCAGCAGCGCGTCCGGCAGAAAACGGCCATTCGCGATCTGGCCTTCGGGCGTGATACCCTGCTGACCGTTTCCGGCGATCCCGTGCTGACGATGTGGTGCCACCCCGGCCGAAACTGGGTATTGACCCATTCACTACCGACCGCCTACCCGCTTACAGCGGTCGGCAAGATGGGATCAACCGTCGCCCTGGGATCGGCCAACGGCGATGTGATCGTGTTGACGCCCGGTCAGGAAAACACGCAGGTGGTGGGCCACAATCCGGAACCCGTCAGTTCCGTACAAAAACATCCACGTGAGGCCCTGCTCCTGACGACAACCGCCAGCGAGCCGCCAAAAACGTGGCGACTGAACGAGTAAGCCCAAAAACGAAGCAGCCGCCCCGATTATACACCGGGGCGGCTGCTTCATTTTACGCTAGTCTGTTTACTTTACCTGACTCACAACGGCGGCAAATGCTTCCGGGTGGTTCATGGCCAGATCGGCCAGTACTTTGCGGTTGAGTTCGATACCCGACTTATTCAGAGCACCCATCAGGGCCGAATACGACAGGCCGTTGATCCGCGCACCGGCGTTGATCCGCTGAATCCAGAGCGAGCGGAAGTCCCGCTTCTTGGCACGGCGGTCACGGTAGGCGTAACCCAATCCTTTTTCAACGGCGTTTTTAGCTACCGTCCAAACATTCTTACGCCGACCATAATAACCTTTGGCCAGCTTCATTACTTTTTTCCGACGCGCCCGTGAGGCAACGTGATTGACGGAACGTGGCATTTGATAATTGTTTTTTGACGACTGGCGACCGCATTAGTCGGTGCTTATGTGCCAGCAATCGGGTGAAACATAAACCGGGCAACGCGCCCTGATTTTAAACTGACTAGACGTTCAGCAGTGCTTTGATCCGGTTCTCGTCCGACTTGTTAACGGTCGTGTCGTGTACCAGATTACGCTTCTGCTTGGTCGTTTTCTTGGTCAGAATGTGGCTGTGGAAGGCGTGCTTCCGCTTGATTTTGCCGGTACCCGTCAGCTTGAAACGCTTCTTGGCAGCCGAGTTTGTTTTAACTTTTGGCATTGTGGTAACCGCTTTTTAGGACAGTATTAAGTAAACAGGCCGCAAAGATACGAATTATTTTCTTATAGACAGGATTACAGCCGGGCCGCCGTTGTGGATTGACAGGATTTTTAAACGACCAGCAGTTATCCGCCGAAATCCGCGTCATCTGCGTACCATCGTTGAAATCCTGTCAAAACAAAAAAGCAGCCCATTGTCAGGCTGCTTCGTTGTACGGTAGTCCGTATTTATTTTTTCGGGGTAGCGACTTTCGGCGACAGGAACATGCTCATCCGCTTGCCTTCGAGTTTCGGCTCAGATTCGATCTTACCATACTCCTCCAGCCCTTTTGAGAAACGCTCCAGCAATTGGAAACCGCGATCTTTAAAGACGATAGCCCGGCCGACAAACTGCACGTACGCCTTTACTTTGGCACCTTCCTTCAGGAAGTTGATAGCGTGTTTCAGCTTGAACTCAAAGTCGTGATCGTCGGTGTTCGGACCGAACCGAATCTCTTTGATGACGACTTTGGTAGCATTGGACTTGATTTCCTTTTGCTTCTTCTTCTGCTCGTACTTGAACTTGGAATAATCAACGATCCGGCAGACGGGCGGCACCGCGTTAGGCGATACCTCCACCAAATCGAGATTTTGCGCCTTGGCCACCGCCTGCGCTTTATTCACATCGTAAATGCCCTGTTCTACATTTTCACCGACCAACCGCACCTCACGGGCGAGAATACGTTCGTTGACTTTGTAGGGTTCTTCAACCACGCGACGGGGTGGTCTGCGCTGGGGTAATGCCATATGGTGTTTTTCGTGAAAAAATAGACTGTAAAAGTCGTTTAAATAACGACAGCTACGGTAAAAAGTTCGGGAATGTATTGAAAGTTGGTTTAACGTTCAAAGTTTATTGTTTAAGGTTGGTGTTACCCGCAGTACCACGCGTCAGCCAACCTTAAACAGTAAACCGTAAACCATAAACCTTAAACTAAACCTTCACTTCCGCCTGGAAGGTTTTGATGAATTCGTCGATGGGCATGCTGCCAAGGTCGCCCTGACCTTTGCGCCGGACGGATACCAGCCCTTCGGCGGCTTCCTTCTCACCGACGATCAGCATATACGGTACCTTGTTGACTTCGGCGTCACGGATTTTCCGGCCAATCTTCTCGTCGCGGAGATCGACGAATCCACGGATATCGGCTTCCTGGAGCGTAAAGAACAGATCGTTGGCGTAGTCTTCGTACTTCTCCGAAATCGGCAGAATCGCAATCTGATCGGGCGACAACCACAACGGGAAGTTACCGCCGGTGTTCTCGATCAGGATAGCGATGAACCGCTCCAGCGACCCGAACGGGGCGCGGTGAATCATCACGGGGCGGTGCTTCTGATTGTCGGCACCGATGTACTCCAACTCAAACCGATTCGGCAGGTTGTAATCGACCTGAATCGTGCCAAGCTGCCAGCGCCGACCGAGCGCATCGCGTACCATGAAGTCGAGCTTAGGGCCGTAGAAAGCCGCTTCGCCCAGTTCAGTTACGGTCGGCAGGCCTTTCTCAGCGGCTGCTTCGATAATGGCCGACTCCGCCTTTTCCCACAGATCATCGGAGCCGATATACTTGGTTTTATTTTCCGGGTCCCGGAGCGACACCTGCGCGCTGTAGTCATTGAAACCCAGCGTGCGAAAGACGTACAACACTAGGTCGATCACCTTCATAAACTCTTCTTTCACCTGATCGGGACGGCAGAAGATGTGGGCGTCGTCCTGGGTAAAGCCACGTACCCGCGTCAGGCCGTGCAGCTCGCCCGATTGCTCGTAGCGGTACACCGTACCGAACTCGGCCAGCCGCAGCGGCAGGTCACGATACGAGCGGGGCCGGGTTTTGTAGATTTCGCAGTGGTGCGGGCAGTTCATCGGCTTCAGCAGGAACTCCTCGTTGGGGTCGGGCGTGCGGATCGGCTGGAACGAGTCTTCGCCGTACTTCTCCCAGTGCCCCGACGTTACGTAAAGCTGCTTGCTACCGATGTGGGGCGTTACGACGGGCGAATACCCGGCCCGCAACTGCGCTTTCCGCAGGAAATTCTCCAGCCGTTCGCGCAGCATCGTGCCTTTCGGTAACCACAGTGGCAAACCGGCCCCTACTTTCTCGGAGAACGCAAACAGGTCGAGTTCTTTGCCCAGCCGCCGGTGATCGCGCTTTTTGGCTTCCTCCAGCAAGTGCAGGTACTCGTCGAGTTCCTTCTGCTTGGGGTAGGTAACGCCGTAAATGCGGGTCAGCTGCTTATTTTTTTCGTTGCCGCGCCAGTACGCGCCAGCCACGTTCATGATCTTAGCCGCTTTGATGAAGCCAGTATTCGGGATATGCGGTCCCCGGCACAGGTCGGTGAAGCCGCCCTGCGTGTAAAATGTGATGCTGCCATCTTCCAGCCCGTCGATCAGGTCGAGCTTGTACGGGTCGGCTTTTTCTTCGAAATACGCTGTCGCGTCGGCTTTGCTGACGGGTTTCCGCACGAACGCCTGCTTTTGCCGGGCCAGTTCGAGCATTTTGTCTTCCAGCTTCTTGAAGTCCTCCTGCGAAAACGGTTGTCCGCCCAGATCGACGTCGTAATAGAAGCCGGTTTCGACAGCCGGACCGATGCCCAGCTTCACGCCGGGGTACAGGGCTTCGAGGGCCTCAGCCATCAGGTGGGCCGACGAGTGCCAGAACGTTGCCTTACCCTCCGGGTCGTTCCAGGTCAGCAGTTGCACGTTGGCGTCCGACTCGATGGGCCGGGTCGCGTCCTGCACAACGCCGTTTACTTTGGCAGCCAGCACGTTGCGGGCCAGTCCTTCGCTGATTTGGGTGGCGATATCCAGCCCGGTCGAGCCCTTTGGATACTGCCTTACGCTCCCATCGGGCAGCGTCACGCGGATTTGTTCGTCCTGCGCAATCATAACTTATTGGTTGTTAGAGATACCCACCGCCCGCCTACAACTGCGGACAGCTTACTTGCTGGTTTAAGGTTTAACGTCTAACGTTTAAGGTTGCTCATGAGTCAACCAGCGTAGATAATGGATGCGGCAACAACGTTAAACATTGAACTTTAAACCTTAAACATCAAACATTAAACCCAGCCTACTAATTCAACGGCTTGACGGCCCGGCGGAGCGAATCACTACCATTGCCAATTTCCCGGGTTTTGGGGGCGATGGTTGAGATACGGACGCGGGTGGTGTCGAGCCGGGTGCGCTCGCGGGTAGCGGTCGCACCGTCGTCGGTCTGATTGGGCAAAAATACGGGGTTATATTGGTTTTGATACTGCCGACGCTGCGAACGCCACAAACCCGCTGCCGCCTGCCGGTCGCCGACGTTCAGCTTTGTGGCGGTGGTGTAGGCAGCAACGGCCAGGTCGTACTGCCCCATCTGCTCGTGGCAGTAGCCGATGTATGTGTCGATGCGCGGAAACTGCGGCCGTAGCTGCTGCACTCGCTGGTAGTCGGCGAGGGCCGCGTAGTAGTTGCGAAACCGCTGATTTATTAGCCCCGACTGGAAAAACGCCTGGTAATAACCAGGCTGCAACTTGATGACGCGCTGATAGCACTGTTGCGCGCTGTCGAGACGCCCGGCCGTGTGGTAAATCAGCCCCCGACCGTACTGAAGCCGGGCGTTGTTGGGGAAGTACTGCGTGGCCTGCGTGATGTAGTTCAGGGCCGAATACAGGTCGCGCCGGGTGCGGTAAATAGACGCCAGCTGGTTGTACGTTTCAAGATAGCGCGGTTTGAGCCGGAGCGACTGCTGGTACAGGGTCAGTGCCTGCACGGTGTCGCCGGTGCGCGCGGCCATCAACCCCCGGAAAAAGTAGGCTTCGCCGTCGTAGGGTGCCATTTGCAGGGCGCGGGCCAGAAACAGCCGGGCCTTGTCGAACTGATTCTGCTGCAATAGCAGGTCGCCCTGCAAAGTGTACAGGCCGGGCGTGTTGACACCCAGAATTTCGGCCCGTTGCGCGTTTTCGAGCGCTTTGTCGGGTTGCTGCCGGTCGCGGAGGATCTGGGCGCGGGTCAGGTAGAAGCTGCCCACGTCACCGTCGCGGCTGATGGCTTCGTTAATGTCGTCCAGTGCTTCAGTTTCCCGCCCCATCGCCAGATAAACAGCCGCCCGCTTGGCGTAGGCCGTCGGCGACGACGACTGACCGATGGCCCGCGTCAGTGCCCGCAGCGTCCCGGCCGTACGGCTTGTATCGCCGGGCTTGGGGAAGTCGGGGATGTAGGCTCCCTGCCGGTTGTCGGAGGAGCAGGCGAACAGTGTAAAGAGCGAAAGAGTGAAAGAGAGAAAGAGCGAGAGATGGCGGAACAGCCAACGCCGTTTTTGGGCACTCGCTAACGTGAACGAGCAATACTCTTTCACCGCCTGCCAGTCCGGCCTTTCGCTCTTTCGCTCTTTCATTCTTTCGCTCTTTAATTCTTGAACCGGTAAAACACGCCCAGGGGGAGTCGTTTGTTGAAGGTGTCGGCGAGGTACAGTTCGCCCGATTCAGCGTTTGGAACGTCGCCGAAGAGCTGCGCCATCAGGTTGTCAACGATCAGCGACGAGAAACCGAGCGAATACAGGTTGATGATGAAGAAAAAATCGTCGCCGTCGAGCAGGTCAGCGCAGGCACCGAGCAGGTCGTAAATCTGCTCCTCCAGCACCCACTTTTCGCCGTCGGGGCCGCGTCCGTAGGCGGGTGGATCAAGGATGATGCCGTTGTATTTGTTGCCCCGGCGCACTTCCCGCCGGACGAATTTTACGGCGTCCTCCACAACCCAGCGGATGTTGTCGAGTTCGCTATAGTCCATGTTTTCGCGCGCCCAGCTAATCACCGGCTTCACCGCGTCGACGTGCGTCACGTCGGCCCCTGCCTGCCGGGCTGCCAGCGACGCCCCACCCGTGTAGGCGAACAAGTTGAGTACACGAGGCCGTTCCACGCCGGGACGTTCGGTCGTCCTTTTCATCGCCGTCACCGCATCGTGAATATACGCCCAGTTGTTGGCCTGTTCGGGGAAGATACCGACGTGTTTGAAGGTCGTTAGGGCGAGTTTAAACGTCAGGTTCAGCCCCTGTTGCTGAAAGCGAATCTGCCAGGGATCACGCATACCGGGCTTTACCTGCCAGTCGCCCCGCTCGGGCGAACTACGGTCGCGCCGGAAGGTAGCGTGGGCGCGGTCTGCCCATTCGTCGTCAGAGAGCGACTTACGCCAGACGGCCTGTGGCTCGGGCCGGGACAGCACATAATCGCCAAAGCGTTCGAGTTTGTAAAAATCGCCCGAATCGATCAGCTCATAAGCCGACCAGGGCGCGGGGGTAATCAGACTAATCATACTTATTGAATGAATGAGTGATTGAATGATTGAGTGATCCGCCGTTGCTGTGGGTGCGTCAGCTTATTCAATCAGTCAATCATTCTATCACTCAATACTTGCAAAGGTACGCAATTCGGCCTGTCCTGCGACAGTTCGTCAGGGCGGTTAACCGTTCGGCGTAAAACGGCGTTGATGATATGCAGCGAACCTTGTAACATTGTTCAGTCTTTCACCAATCGGGGTCACGCCCGCACCGACTGACGTTATGCCTGAACCAGATCAATCCCTCGGAAACCGCATCCTGCGCTTCTTTGTCAAGGAAGAAGAACCCGCGCCGACCGCCAGCGGAGTACCGCCAACAACCAAAGCGGCCTCCCCCCGACCCGCGCCCGACCAGCCCGCTCCAACAGATCCACCCGCGGCTTCGACGGCTACATCCATGCCGAATGCATCCGAGCCGGGCACATCCACCCAAGGCAGCGTCGACCCGAAGTTTGCGGAGCATCTGGCGAACGTGCTGGCGCAGAACAACCCACTCGGCCCCGATTATTTTGAGTTTCGTGAAACTCTCAAAAGCCTGATGAACCTGGGCTTGTCGGAAGAAAAGCAGTTTCAGGCAGCCTGGGCCAGCTTCAAAGCGTTGGGCGGTCCGGCGGATGCGGGGGTGCTGACCAGAACGGCGAACCAATACGTATCGGCCCTACAAAAAGACCGCGACGGCTTCGCCAAGAGCGTCGACGCAGCCTTATCAGAACGCGTCGGGGGGCTGGAAAACGAGCAGAAGCGACTGCAAGCCGAGAACGACGCACTGACCCGACAATTGCAGGAAATCGAGCAGAAACGGGCGGCCAACACCGACCGGCTGAACTCGATCACGGGCGAAATGAGCGAGCAAAGCGCGAAGATTCGGCAGAACAAACAGAACTACGAAACGACCTACGCTCATTTCGTTGAACAGATCAACGACGACATCCGTAAACTAACGCAGTATTTGAAATAAGTTTAAAGTCTGTAGTTCAACGTTTAAAGTTATTCCCTATCAACCTTAAACGTTGAACCTTGAACCTCAAACACAAGCTATGGCAACACCTGATTTTTCGCAGATTGGCGGCAGTACAGAACCCGACAAAAAGTCGTTCTGGAGCCGACCGGAGGGTATTTTCGGGATGATCGTGCTGGCGGCAATCGCGGGCTATGGTCTCCTGCACCTCAACGATATTCTGGAATTCCTGATCCGCGCAACGAGCAACATCCTCGAACTGTCGCTCTTGCTGGGTGCGCTGGGTGTGTTGATCTTCCTGTTCACCAGCAAGGACGTCCGCACGGCGGTGTTCTTCCTGTTTAAGTCGCTGATGCGCAGCATTACGGGCACGGTGATTCAGCTGAACCCGATTGCGATCATGAAAATCTACGTGCAGGATCTGAAGGACAAGCGGCAGAAGATGCAGGGGCAGATCGACACGCTGGCCGGGCAACTCGTTAAACTCAACAAAAAGATTAACGAGAACAACGACGCGATCAAGCAGAAATTCGCCGAAGCCAACAAAGCAAGTAGCCTCAGCGACCGCCCCGGCATGAAAGAGCAGGCCCAACTGGCGACCATCGAAGGCGCGGGCTTGCAGGAGATGAACGAAAAGCTGGCTCCGCTGCAACGTAACATGACCATGGTGTTGGCGTTCATGGAGAAAGTCAACCAGAGCGCCGACTACATCATTAAGGAAACGGAGATCAAAGTCCGGCTGAAAGAAACGGAGTATCAGATCGTTAAAGAAAGCTCGAACGCGCTGAAAACGGCCGTCAGCATCTTCAAAGGCGACCCCGACAAGCGGTTTTACTTCGACGAGTCGATGGAATACATTCAGGACGATATGAGCAAAAAACTCGGCGAAATGAAGCGGGCCATGGACCTCTCGATGGACTTTATCAACGGCGTCGACATTCAGAACGGCATCCTGTCGGACAAGGGGCAAACGTTGCTCGACGCCTACAACAAGGGCGAATTCAGCCTGATTCAGACCGACACCAGCGCATCGCCCAACCCCATCACCGCCCCGCAAAGAGGCCAAATCAATCCCCCAAAGATGCGGGATATCGGAACCTGCTGGATTAATTAGCGAATGTGCGAATGAGTGAATGAGTGAATAGTTTTGATTCACCGTTCATTATTCGCTCATTCAATCATTCACTCAATCACTCATTGGTTATGCAACGACTCACTACCGCCGGACGGCTGCTGATTACGGCCCTGATTCTGGCCGCTGTTTTCTTTGGATTCCGCTATTTCGGCGGCAACGACGCCCTGCGCAAGATGGCCCCGCGTCAGGCCGACGAATCCTCGACCATGCCCCGCCCCGACGAGCCGGGGGCCGACAACAACAATGCTCCAGTCAGTCCCAGCAACGAGTCGACGGCCAGTTCCGACGGGCCGGACATGGATAGTCCGGGTACGGTACGATCCGCGTTCAACTTCACCCCGCCCGCCCCTGAAGGCGGCAAGCTAAAGGGTGTTGTGGAGTTGGGGGCCAGCGGCTTCAATTCGTTCATTATCAAAGTCGACGATCAGAAACGCTGGAAGCTGGAAAAAGCCGAATTTGGCAACAGTCTGGTCATGGAAAACATGGCGTCGGACGACGACGTCCGGCAGGGGTTGAAAAGCTACATCGGCAAGATGCTCGATTACGGCGTGGGCGGTCGGGACATTCACTTCGTGGTGAGTTCGGGAGCTGTAAAAGCCGAGGGTACGCAGAAGATTATCAAGGCGTTGAAGTCGCTGAACTACGTCGTCAACACCGTTACGCCAGAGCAGGAAGGATCACTGGGCCTGAGGTCAGTGCTGCCTGCTGAGTATGCCAACAAAGCGTTTGTGGTCGACATTGGCTCGGGTAACACCAAGATTTCGTGGAAAAACGGCGAATCGACAAAGGCCGTGGAAACCTACGGAGCCAAGTATTTCCAAAACAATACGAGCGACGAAACGGTAGCCAGCGAAGTATCGGCCAAAGCGAAGCAGGTGCCCAATGACCTGCGGAAGACCTGCTTTATCATCGGCGGTGTGCCGTTCGACATGGCCAAGGTGTCGCGCAATGGGAAAGAGCGGTACACGGTCCTCGACGCGCCAACGGCTTACAAACTCGACAACGCCAAAGACAAAGCGGGTATCAACATCTACAAAGCCGTCGCCGACGCGACGGGCTGCAAGCAGTTCGTGTTCGACTGGGATGCCAACTTCACCATCGGCTTCCTGCTGACCACGAAGTAGTTACCGGTAGCTTGGCGCGTTTGTGTAGCTTGGACCTCCAGGTCCGAGTGGACGCGATAGCGGCCAAAAAAGCTACCGCCTGCAACAGTTGCCCTGACGGGCACCCGGACGTGGATCGCACCGGCGCACCGGTCCAGGCTACAAAGCACACAATCAGCCCGTTCAGATGACTCTGAACGGGCTGATTTTTTTGGCAGGACAATTGCCTGTGACTACTTACCGTACCCACCGTAACTTGATTTCCTCAAACTTGCCTTGCGCTATTTATTGCTGCTTTCTTTCGTATGGCTACTAAGTTGCCAACGCGAACCGGTTGCCGACACGGGGCCTTGGTATGATTACGCCCCTGTCGCAACAGGCCGGTACAACATCTACGACGTCAGCGAGCAGCGGTACGCGCTCAATGCCGCTCCCCTACAGCGTACGTATCAAGTGAAGGAAGTCGTCGGCACTCCCTACACCGACGCGACGGGGCAACCGGCTTACCGACTTTTGCGTTACCGCCGGGCCTCAGCGACTACAGACTGGCAACTCGATTCGATCTGGGCCGTTCAACGTACCGATAACCAGTTGCTTCGCACGGAAAACGGGCAAGCGTTCGTTTCGTTACTGTTCCCAGTTAGGGAGCGGCTCCAGTGGAACGGCAACCGATACAACGCGCTGGGCGAGGAACCCTACGAACTCCGCAACGTCGGACTACCATACCGCGTATCGGATACGACCTACGACCAAACACTGACGGTCGTGGGGCAGAACGATTCAACGCTGGTGTCGCAGGACAAGCGGCTGACAGTGTTTGCACAACAGGTCGGCATCGTCTACCGCGAACGGGTTCAGCTCCAGTTTTGCTCATCAACACCTGCCTGCGTGGGTACCAATCAGATTGACTATGGCATCAGACAGATTTACCGACTTCGCCAATACGGGACAAACTAGATGGATACTGGCCGCTCTGCTGCTGGTTAGCCTGATCGTACCCGGTCAGGCGCAGACGCGTAAGTACCTCGTGCTGCTAAGCGACAAAGCCAATACGCCCTATACCGTCGACCGGCCCGAGCAGTTTTTGTCGCAACGGTCCATCTTGCGACGGCAGCGACAGAATATCGCCGTTCAAACCCGCGATTTGCCCGTCGACCCCGCTTACATGACGCAGTTGCAGCAGGCGGGTGCCAAAATCTGGTTTCCGTCGCGCTGGTTCAACGCAGTACTGATCGAAGCGAGCGACGCCGTGTTAGCCACCGTCCGGCAGTTGCCGTTTGTACGTGGCATCGAGTTCAACCGGGCGCTGTCGGGTGCCCGGCGCAGTGCCGAAGCGGAACCAGTCGAAACGAATGCCAGCCGGAAGTTTGGCAACGTGGCAGCCCTCAGCTACGGCGCATCGCAAAGTCAGGTGACGCAGATTGGGGCCGACAAGATGCACGACGCAGGCTATCACGGCGAGGGCATGCTGATTGGCGTGCTGGATGCAGGCTATCTCAACGCCGACCGGGTTGGCTTTCTCAAACCCCTGTTCGACGAAAAGCGGATACTGGCGACTTACGACTTTGTCAAGAAGGAAACGAGCGTTTACGAAGACGATTCGCACGGCATGTCGTGCCTGTCGGCCATTGCGGCCACCTCGGATGGCATGCTTTACGGCACGGCTTACAAAGCCTCGTTTATCCTGCTCCGCACAGAAGATGCCGCTACCGAAAGCCGCGTGGAGGAAGCCAACTGGTTGTTCGGGGCCGAATACGCTGATAGCGCGGGCGTCGACGTCATCAGCTCGTCGCTGGGCTATACGCAGTTCGACGATGCAGGCAGCAATTACACCTACGCCAACATGGACGGCAAAACGGCCCTCTGCACACGGGCCGCGCAGATCGCCACCCAAACGGGCATGGTCGTTTGCGTAGCGGCTGGCAACGAAGGCAACAGCGCGTGGCGGTACATATCGGCCCCCTCGGATGCCGTGTCGGTGCTGGCAGTGGGGGCCGTCACATCAGCGGGAACGCGGGCGTCGTTCAGTTCGATTGGTCCAACCGCTGATCTGAGGCTCAAACCCGACCTTGTCGCGCGCGGGCAGGGCACCGTTATTGGGGCGCCCGACGGCCGGGTCGCATCGGGCGACGGAACATCATTCGCGACTCCCCTGCTGGCAGGTCTGGCAGCTGGCTTCTGGCAGGCGAATCCCCGCCTGACGGCCGCGCAGGTCACGGCCGCGCTGCGCCGGTCGGGTAGTCAGTTCACGACCCCCGACGTTCGGTTGGGCTACGGCATTCCCGACTTCAGCCGGGCGCAGACCGTTGCCGAAACATTGAAATCGCTGGCGGTGTATCCCGTTCCGTTTTCAGATCTCGAACCGCTGACGGTTAGCTGGGGTGAGCTCGATGCCAATACAGCCCTCGACGCGACCCTGACGGACCTCGCCGGTAGGGTACTCTGGCAAACGCGCACCACCCCGCCGGGTCTGGCTGCGTTCACGGTGCCCGACATCGGCCTGTCGGCAGGCATGTACGTGCTGACACTGGTAGCGGGCGAAAACAAACGCAGCCTGAAGGTGATTAAGCGCTAATTTGGTTTAAACACAGAGGCACAGAGGGCTGCACAGAGTAAAAGGAGTTTAATCAGCTTACCTGATTTGCTCTCTTATCTCCGTGCAGCCCTCTGTGCCTCTGTGTTTAAAAAACCTTACTCGTTCCCCGACCCTGAAGTGGTGTCTTTCTTAGTGCCCGCTCGGCGGCTGATTGCGCTGGCTGGAGCCGCTTCCTCGCGGACAGGAATCTGAATTTTGTAATTCCGATTCGCCAGTGAAGCCGATGGGATATGATCGACGGTAACACCGCCCACTGGTGCCTGGTTGGGCCGCTGTCGTTTGTAGTTCGCCAGTTGCCCGTCGCCCGTTGCCGGGGCCGTTACCGAGACAGCCTGTTTCGTACTCGCCTGACGGGCGGCCTGTGCTTTATTCGGGTGTTTATAGTTGCTGGTCGAATACGTCGGGTCGTTTGCCCAGGAGGGTTTATCCTGTGCACAACTCCAATTGCTTAGTGCCACCAGCGCAATGCCCAGCAGCCAGAAGTTTGTCGCTTTCATGGTCAAGTGGTTTTGTTGTTCAGCAAATGTATATTCATTAATCTGACATTAAAAACACCCTTATACAAGCTACTAGTTTCTTAGTTCTAGCTGATTTTCGTCAGCATTCTGCCCAATGAGGGTGAATCAGCCATTGATTTGGCATCATCCAGCAAAAACCACTTAACATTCTGTACCTCCTCCGTACGAACAAACGGCTCCGTTGGATCAGCTTCGATCAAAAACCGAATATCGTAGTGCAGGTGCGCCGGAACCTCACCACGCGCCGGTATCGGATGCACGTCGACGTCGAAAATAGGGGCTGATTTCCCGGGCTCCGTCACCAGTGCCAGCCGGATAAGGCCAGTTTCTTCCTGAGCTTCTTTCAGCGCCACGGTCACTACATCGGGGTCGCCATCGGCATGCCCACCGGGCTGAAACCAGCGATCGAGTTTCCCGTGATGGATGAGCACCGTCTGCTGCCGGTCGGGGCTGACGACACAGGCCGAACCCGTTACATGCCCTACCAGCAGCGTACGCTCGAAGCAATCAGAGTGTTGCTGCACGAACTGCTGGGTGGCTTCGGTCATGGCCCGTTCGCTGGGGTCGGTGGTGGCCGGGTTGTCGAGGTGCTGTTGCAGCAAAGAAAGCAGATGCTGGCGGTGCATGGGTTGGTTTTTACGGTAAAAAAGGGGCAATTTCGTCCGGTTTTTTGACAAACATCTTTATTAATTCCAATCATGCGTAAACTCGTACTGAGTTGTGCTACGGTCGCGCTGGCGGCTCAACTGGCGACTGCCCAGATCAAACTCCCCTCGCCCAGCCCCGGTGCTACCATCATGCAGACTGTCGGCACAACGGACCTGACCGTAAAGTATTCCCGCCCAAGCCTGAAAGGCCGTACCCCCTTCACCGACGCGTTTCTCCCGACCGGCAAAGTATGGCGGACGGGTGCCAATCAGGCCACGGCTTTCACCACCTCAACGGACCTGATGATCGACGGCAAGACACTGCCCGCTGGTTCATACGCCATTCTGTCAAT
The DNA here is from genome assembly GCF_012849055.1 of Spirosoma rhododendri. NCBI lineage: Bacteria > Pseudomonadati > Bacteroidota > Cytophagia > Cytophagales > Cytophagaceae > Spirosoma > Spirosoma rhododendri. Next base: position 4,269,865 of record NZ_CP051677.1, read on the forward strand.
CCCGATGGCCGACGACTGGACGCTGATCTTTAACAAGAACATGGCCGTGACCGAACAGACCTACAAGCAGGAAGAAGACGCCCTGCGGGTTCCGATCAAGGTTGTGAAAGAAACCGACCCGACGCAGACGTTCACCATCGGTTTCAGCGACGTAACCGACAGCACGGCCAACATGACGTTTATGTTTGGCACCGCGAAGGCGATGGCTCCTCTGCGCGTTGATGTAAACACCAATGCAGCGGCCAACGTCGATAAGGCGGTGGCTGAGAAGCCCGAAGACGCGGCTGTATTGCAGGCTGCGGCCAACTACAACCTCTCGAAAGGCCGCAACCTCGATCAGGCCCTGACCTGGATCGACAAGTCGGTATCGATGAAGGAAACGTACCGCAACCTGCTTGTAAAAGCGCAGTTGCTGGGTAAGATGGGCAAATACGCCGAGGCCCTGCCGATCGCGCAGAAAGCCCTGTCGGTAGGTCAGGCGTCCAACGACGCGGCTTTCCCATTCTTCAAAGATGGTATCGAGAAAGCCATTGCGGAGTACACGGCCAAGGTTCCTGCCATGCCGACGAAAGGCAAAAAAGGCAAGCGGGCGTAAGGTCTGTTTTCGGTTTACAGTATACAGTTTTCGGTTGTGGGTCGCGGTTAACATCGCGACCCATTTTTTTTTATACCCCTTGGTTATCAGCAGCTTTTGACCGGCATGATTCGGGCCGTCTAATATGTTTCGTAGGTATAGTCAACGGTGCTCGACTTTCCGTCAGTGGTTGCCGTTCGCCTGACTGGAAGCCCCCGACTGTTGTATTCGTAGCTGAACGTCGTCAGGGAGCTAACAGGAGTTGCCTGATACGGCGTCTGTGAGATACTGATTTTGGTAACGTTGTTATAACTGAATCGCGCGGTTTCGCTGATAGTCGGCGCTATAGACAGGTAGAACGGATTTATTTTATCATCATACTCGTAAGAAGTGATGTAGATGGGGTTGTTGACATAATTGAAGTACTGCCTTGTCAGATTGCGGCCGTCGTAACTGTATCGAAAGTGCTGGAGTCCACTCGTATTACCGGGTGGCGGCCCAAGCCACATAGTGATGTATAGATTATCAGTGGTAAGGCTGTAACTGATTCCATTCGTAATGCCATTCCAGGTACTGTCGACTTTGCCGTTTTTAATCTGGCGAACAATCCCCTGTCTACTTGACCCGGACGTTGGGTTCGGATAGTCGTAGGGCCATTGCGTAGTCGTGCCATAATCGCCCAACCCGTAATAGAGCCGAATGTCAAGGTATCGCTTCTCATTGTCGCCGTAAATGCACTCCACACGGTTCCCATCTGCACTGATTATGCTGGCCAGCCGATTTTGGCTGTCGTAGCTGTACACGGTTTTACGACTCTCTGTACCAACCGATTTTATGCGCAGGCGGGCCAGACCCGTGACCTGACTAAACGATGCTGCCGTTGAAGCACGGTGACTATCGTAGGCCACAACGCTACCCGTCGCGGTAATTTCATAGCCTGCGTTTTTGATGACGTACGTCGTGTCGGTCAGGTTTCTGACCAACGTATCCTTGTACACGACAGCATACGTGACCGGGTCGCCGTCGGGGTCTTTGGCCCGTGTCCAGGTCAGGACAACGTCGGTATTGTTGGGGGCTAGCGTTGGTTTTACTGCAAATGAGGCTGGCGGGTGGTTGGGTATCGGTTCTGGTTCACGCAGGGTAGTACAACCGACGAACCAACCCAACAAACTACCTGCTATTCCGAGATTCAGGATCTGTTTCCACATAGAAGCGTATGGTTTCTTACCCTTCTCTATTGTGGGCTCATGCATTTGGTAAGTGGTCCTGCCCAAAAAATACGGTTTACAGCGACTCCCTCCCTGTAAACCGCAAACTATATACTGAGAACCGACCTACCGCACTGCGCGCTGCAACACTCACGCGATACCGACGACGAGCAAACAGCCGACACCGTTGAGCCACGGGAAAGCCGTCAGGTCAAAGTACCAGTTCAGAATTACGAACAGCTCGGCAATGATAGCAGCCCAGAACGTAGCCGTGCCACCGATGGATTTGACGTAGAACGCCACTACGAACACGCCCAGCACGACGCCGTAAAGCAACGAGCCCAGCACGTTGACGGCCGCGATCATACCTGTTTTACTGTAGTTGACTCAGCGAAACGCCAACTACTCGCGTACCGGATCGGATCGGCTTGTATCGGCCTGTTTAACTACACGTCAATCCAGTTCTCGAGTCGGATTGACTCAAGGTTGACAAAATCTCGGGTATTGCGAGTAACGAGTGTCAGGTTGTGAGCGATAGCCGTTGCCCCGATTAGCAGATCAAACTCACCAACGGGTCGGCCCGCCCGTCGTAGCCGTGCCTTTTGCTGAGCGTACACGGACAACCCATCCCGTATAGACAAAACACGGCCGTTGAAAAGCAGGAGCAGCCGCTCGAAGCGCTCTATGTTTTTCACCCGTTGCTCGGGCGCACTATTCTCAATTCCGTATAGCAGTTCAGCCAACGTTATTTCCGACAGAAAGCACGATTCTATCCCTACGTCTGCAATTCTGTCCTTGATACCGTACTCGTTTTTCAGCAGGTGTACACAAATATTGGTGTCCAGCAAAAAACCACTCATAAGTCAATTTCCCGCGATTTATCCCAACGATCATTCCGAAGCATAGCGTTGATTTCATCGCCCGTTTCGTCGCCCTGCCAGCTACCAGCCACTTGTTCGAGCAATTGCGACGATGTAAGTTCACCCTGCCCATTTTGCTTGACATCAAGCGTATTCAGGCCCATTCGGTGAGCCAGTTCCTGTAGCAATGCGAAGTCAGCATCGCTCTGAGTTTCTATAATTATGGTGCGCGTCATGGTTTCTCTTTTCTGTAAAAACGACCAACCGCCGAATTCAGTTTCTAATGTATTGCAAATCAGCGGGCTATCCAATACGATGGACTAATCACCAAAAACCGTAAACTGCATACTGTAAATCGACTTAACGCGCCAACACCCGCTGCAACACCCACGCGATGCCGACGACCAGCAGACAGCCAATGGCGTTGAGCCAGAGGAAAGCCGTCAGATCGAAGTACCAGCTCAAGATTACGAACAGCTCGGCGATGATGGCGGCCCAGAACGTAGCCGGGCCGCCGATGGATTTGACGTAGAACGCCACTACGAACACGCCCAGCACAACGCCGTAGAACAACGAGCCCAGCACGTTAACGGCTTCGATCATGCTGCCAAACTGGTTGGCAAACTGCGCGACGACGATGCAGAACAGCCCCCACCCGATGGTCGACCAGCGCGATGCACTCAGGTAGTGGGCATCGGTATCGCCGGGGCGGATGAGCCGCCGGTACAGGTCGACTACGGTTGTCGACGCCAGCGAGGAATAAGCCGACGCGACCGAACCCATCGATGTCAGGAAGATCATGGCGATCAGCAACCCGATCAGGCCGTGGGGCAGGTAGTCGAGTACGAAGCGGAGAAACACGTAGTTGACGTCGTTGGTATCGGCCGCCGGGTTGTTCTTTTTGATAAGCCCGACAACATCAGCTTTTACCGTTTTCAGCGCTTCGTCCGTTTGTCGGATGCGCTCACCAGCCACGTCCTGCCCCGGTTCGTCGCCCGTTTTTAGCGCCGATTGCAGGTCGAGTACGGCCTTTTGCCGGACGTTGGTCAGGTTCTGGTGTTTGATTTCAGCGACCTGATAAGCGCTGGCGTAGGGACTTTCGCGCAGCCTGTCGGTTTCCTGCCGGTTGAAAAACGTGGGCGACGGGTTGTACTGATAAAACACGAATACGAGCACACCCAGCAGCAGAATCAGGAACTGCATCGGCACTTTGAGCAGCCCGTTCATCAGCAGTCCCAACCGGCTCTGCCCTATGGATTCGCCCGTCAGGTAGCGGCCCACCTGCGACTGATCGGTGCCGAAATACGACAGTTGCAGGAAGAAACCACCGATCAGGCCCGACCAGAGATTGTAGCGGCTGCTGGGGTCGAAGTGAAAGTCGATCAGGTTCATTCGCCCCGCTTTACCAGCTACGTGCAGCGCATCAATAAAGCCCACGCCATCGGGTAATAACCTCACGGTCAGGTACCCCGCCAGCACCATCGCAAACGTCACGACGGCCATTTGTTGCAGGTGAGTGTAGGAGATCGCTTTCGTACCGCCAACAACTGCGTAGACCAGCACCAGCCCCCCGATGATGATGTTGGTCCAGTAGATATTCCAGCCAAGAATCGTAGACAACACGATAGCGGGCGCGTAGATCGACAGGCCCGTCGAGAGGCCACGTTGCAGGAGAAACAGCCCGGCCGTCAGCGTCCGGACGCGCGTATCGAAACGGGTTTCGAGGTATTCGTAAGCGGTGAAGACTTTCAGCCGGTGGAAGATCGGCACAAACGTGATCGACAGCACGACCATCGCCAGCGGCAAACCGAAATAGAACTGCACGAAGCGCATCCCGTCGGAAAAGCCCTGCCCCGGTGCCGACAGAAACGTGATGGCACTCGCCTGCGTTGCCATCACCGACAGCCCGACGTGATACCACGGCAGCGACTGCCCCGCCAGCAGATAGCTGCCGAGGTTTTGCCCGCTCTGCCGCTGCTCGGCCCGGCTCCGCAGCACGCCGTACAGCACCAGCCCCAGCAGTGTAATTACCAGCACCCCCCAGTCGAGCGTACTCATGACAGCCAGTGCATCAGCGCGTAGAACAAGCCAATTTCGAGCAGCAGGCTACCCAGCACGATGGCGTAGAGGTGGGGCCATGAGCGGGCAAACGGTGGTAAGTCGGTGGGGGTTTCAGGCATACGGGGCAGTATCTGCAAATAGAACGCCGAAAGTACGGCAAACGCGGCATATCCTTTGAATTCGTGCCGAAATGATCTAGGTTAGCAATTCGGCCGTCTGTTCAGCCGGTATACCTATGACCCCACAATCTGTTTCTGCCGCCGAGCAAAGCCTGTTCGACCTGAGCGGTAAAGTAGCCATCGTCACGGGTGCCAGCAAAGGCATCGGCGAAGACATTGCCCGGCTCTACGCCCGCTTCGGCGCAAAAATCGTGGTTAGCAGCCGCAAGCAGGACGCCTGCGACGAACTCGCCAGCGACATCCGGGCGCAGGGGGGCGACGCCACCGGCATTGCCGCCCACGTCGGCGATATGGACCAGCTTGCCCAGCTCGTCAACAAAACCATCGCGACATACGGCGGCATCGACATTCTGGTCAACAATGCGGCTTCCAACCCCGTATTCGGCCCCTCGCTCGACTGCGACGGTTCGGCCTTCGACAAGATCATGCAGGCCAACGTGAAAGCCCCGTTTGAGCTGAGTAAGCTGTGCTACCCCAGCATGAAAGCGCGGGGCGGGGGCAGTATCATCATGATGAGCAGCATCGCGGGCGACACCCCCGACCCCGGCCTGGGCATCTACAGCGTCAGCAAAGCATCGCTGAATATGCTGACGAAGGTGCTGGCGAAAGAATGGGGTCCCGACGGCATCCGCGTCAACGCGATTGCACCCGGCCTGATAAAGACCAAGTTTTCGCAGGCGCTCTGGCAAAACGAAAAGATCCTCGACCATTTCACCCAACGCCTGCCCATCGCCCGCATGGGTACAACCGACGAAATCAGCCCGCTAGCCCTGTTCCTGGCCTCATCAGCCTCGTCCTACAGCACCGGCTCAATCTTCTACGCCGACGGCGGGACGGTAATTTAATATTGGGTTTAAGGTTTGAGGTTCAATGTTTAAGGTTGGGCAGACCTGAACGTTAAACATTGAACCCTAAACCAACCGAAGGTATGCCTGAAGTATGGATGCGGGGGGCACTGCCGGATGTGCCGCCCCTGTTGCAACCGGTAGCGCATGCGTTGTTGCAGGCGCGTGAGGAGATTACCGAATTGATGACCGACTTCTCGGACGAGCTGTTGTGGGTTCGTCCGGGCGGGCGGGGTGGCGAAGTCGCGTCGGTGGGGTTTCATTTGCAGCACCTGACGGGCGTTCTCGACCGGACGTTTACCTATGCCCGCGCCGAAGCCCTCTCCCCTGCTCAGCTAACCGCCCTGTCGGCGGAAGGGGCACCGACGGAAACGGGCCGAACGGTAGCAGCCCTGGTCTCGGAGTTCAGTCAGCAGGTCGACCGGGCGATGGTACAGCTAAAAACCACGGACGAAGCTACCCTGACCGATTGGCGGGGCGTTGGTCGTCAGCAACTCCCCTCGACGGTACTTGGGCTGCTGGTCCATGCGGCCGAACACACCATGCGGCATGTCGGGCAGTTGTCCGTTACGGCGCGGCTGTTACCCGGCTGAACCTGTGGTGATTCGGTAGGTATCCCGGTCAGAGCAGCGTACCGCGCAGGATAATCGACGCAATCGAAAAGTAGATGACAAGTCCCGTAACGTCGACGAGTGTGGCGACGAACGGGGCCGACGACGTGGCGGGGTCAAGCCCGAACCGGCGCAGCAGAAACGGAATCATCGCCCCCGACAGCGTTCCCCACAGGACGATGCCGATCAGCGTAGACCCAACCGTCAGCGCAATCAGAAACCAGTGCTGCCCGTAGTCGTAAAGGCCGGTTTTCTGCCAGATAACGATGCGCAGCAGGCCAATTACGCCCAGAATCAGCCCCAGCAACAGCCCCGAAAACAGTTCTTTCCGCATTACGCGCCACCAGTCGGGCAGGGTCAGTTCGTGGAGTGCCATGGCCCGGATGATGAGCGTTGCCGCCTGCGACCCGGAGTTGCCCCCGCTGGAAATAATCAGCGGAATAAACAGTGCCAGCACCACCGCCCGCTCGATCTCGTTCTCAAAATAGCCCATCGCCGAGGCCGTCAGCATCTCACTCAGAAACAACACGATCAGCCACCCGGCCCGCTTCCGCACCATCTCCAGCATGGGCGTTTTAGTATACGGCAGGTCGAGCGATTCCAGACCACCAAACTTCTGAATATCTTCGGTATCAGCCTGTTCGATCACGTCGATCATATCATCGGCGGTCACAATCCCAACCAGTACACCGTCATCCGTCACGACGGGGAGGGCCGGCCGGTCGTAGCGTTTAAACGCGCTGATGGCCGCTTCCTGCCCATCGGTCACGTGCAGACAAACGAACTCCCGGTCCATGAGCGAGTCGACCGTAGCCATTTCCGGCGCAAACAGAATCTGCGAGATTCGCAGGTCATCGATAAGCCGATGCGCCCCGTCGACGACGTAAATGTGGGTGATCGTTTCGCTGCGCTGCCCTTTGGTGCGAATGTGTTCGAGCACCTGCCGCACCGTCTGCTCCGGCCTGACCGCCAGATAATAGGGCGTCATCCGGCGGCCAATCGACCCTTCGGCGTACCCCAGCAACGAACTGGCGATGGCCCGCTCGTCGTCGGTCAGCAGGTTAAGCGTCTGGTACAGCACCTGCGAGGGCAACTCTTCCAGCAAGGCCGTGCGGTCGTCGGGGGCCAGCCCGTTGAGCAGCGTGGCAACTTCCCGCTGCCCCAACTGCTCCATCAGTCCCTGCTGCTGATCAGCGTCGAGGTGTTCAAATGACTGAGCCGCAACCGATTCGGGCAATAGTCGAAAGAAAACCGCCTGCTCGTGGGGTGGCAGTTCGTTGAGCAGATCGGCAAGTTCGCTGGGGTCGAGGTACGGGACGACGCCCTTGAGCGCGGACCAGTTGCGCTGGTGAATGTCATTGATAATTTTCGACGTTACGGGCATCAGTACGGAGCGGATTGAGCTTCGCTCTGTTAACCCCGGCGGCAACCATCTGGTTTGCACCAGCCGTAATGCTACGGTCAGGGCAGGGCGAACGCGATATAACTGTCGCCTTTTTTCGTACCCAGTTTCGTACCGCCACACGCCACCACGACGTACTGCTTCCCGTTGACGGCGTAGGTGGCGGGGTGGCGAATCCGGCGGCAGGCAGAGTCGTTTGCCACAGCAGCTTACCCGTTCTTTTGTCGAACGCCCGGAACATGCCGTCTTTCGTGGCCGCGATAAACAGCAGCCCACCCGCCGTCACGACGGGGCCACCGTAGTTCTCGGTACCCGTTGGCGGAATACCTTTGGCCGTCAGTTCGGGCAGTTCGCCGAGGGGTTGCTGCCAGCGGTGTTCGCCGGTGTTCAGGTCGATGGCCGTCAGCGTACCCCAGGGCGGTTTGATCCCCGCGTAGCCTTTGCTGTCGAGAAATTTGGTGTAGCCGTTGAATTTATAGGGCACATATGGCTCCTTTTGCCCCGCTGCGATGGGCGTCGCTTCGCTTTTTTCATCACCGAACAGAAACGCAATCAACGCCTGCTTTTCCTGCGCCGACAGACTCGGAAAGCCGGGCATCATCCCCTTCCCGTGCCCGACCAGATTCGAGACATAGGCTCGGTCGCGTCGTTGCCCGATATTCACCAGCGACGGATAGCCACTCGCGACATTGCCTTTTCGTTCGGGGCCGTGGCAGGTCTGACAGTTCATCGTATAGATTCGGTGGCCGGGACTAAGCTGCGCCAGTTCGTCCGCTTTAGGTGTCGGGCGCAGGCTAAACAGCCACGCCATTTCGTTGGCGTTGACATACATAATCCCATCGGGGTCGACGGCCGCACCACCCCACTCCGCGCCCCCATCGGCCCCCGGCAGCACCAGCGTCGGCGTCAGGCTTAGCGGCACGTACGGCCCCTTCTTCGCCTGTCTGAACTGCGCCAGCAGTGAGTCGCGGTCGTCGGAATAGGGGTTGACGTCGGCTTCGGTCAGGGTTTGTCGGGCGAATGGCTTGGGCCTGGTTGGTAGGGGCTGCGTCGGCCAGGTCGTTTCGTCGGGCAGCGCCGATTTGGGCATGGGCACCTCCTGAATCGGGAACAGCGGCTTACCCGTTACGCGGTCGAATACGTACACGTAGCCCTGCTTGGTCACCTGCGCCACCGCGTCGATTGTCCGGGGCCGACCGTCGGGACCTTGCTGCGTAACCGTCAACAGGTTAGGTGGAGCGGGCAGGTCGCGATCCCAGATGTCGTGGTGAACGAGCTGCTGATGCCAGAGCCGTTTGCCCGTTCGGGCGTCGAGCGCCAGCAAGCAGTTGGCAAACAGATTTGTACCAGTACGATTGCCGCCATAAAAGTCGAACGCAGCCGAGCCGGTCGGCACGTATACAATCCCCCGCTTCCGGTCGACCGACATACCCGACCAGCAGTTTGCCCCGCCGACGTCGGTGTTTTTGTAGGCATTCTTAGGCCAGGTGTCGTACCCATATTCGCCGGGCTGCGGGATGGTGTGGAATACCCACGCCAGTTTACCCGTACGGACATTAAACGCCTGAATGGCACCCGGTGCCGCATCGGCCCCTTCCGACAGGCGCAGCGGCATTACGATCAGGTCTTCGAACAGCGTGCCGGGGGTATTTGAAATAACGAATTTGTTGGCGGCTGTCGGGCCAAGCCCAGTTTTCAGGCTGACGTGTCCATTGGTGCCAAATGATGCAACAGGCTTACCTGTAACCGCATCAATCGCGTACAAATCGCCCCCGTACGCGTACAGAATGCGCGTCGGGTCGGCGTCGCCCGGCCGACTACTGCGCCAGTATACCACACCCCGATTGGTACTCAGCGACGAGGCCCCACCCGATTCAATGAATCGCCAACGTTGCTTGCCCGTAGCCGCATCCAGCGCAAACAGCTGATTCGATGCCGTAACGCCGTACAGCGTGCCGCCAACGATGATTGGGTTGCACTGCACCTGCCCCGAATCGCCCGAATGGTATTCCCAGACGGGTTTCAGTTGCCCAACATTTGTCGTATTGATCTGGTCGAGTGTCGAATAATGGCTACGGTCAGGACCACCAAGGTATTCGGGCCATTCGGTGGTGGGGTCGGGCGCACGGTTGGCAAGCCAGGCGGTACTTCCCAGCACACAAAGTAGCACACCCGTTATGGTGAAACGGTTCATACAGACGGTTTACACCAAAAGGCAAACATTCGCCATCGCTACCGTCTGTTTCGGGCAATCGATTTACAACTGCGCCAGCCGACCACCGTCGACGGCGAGGGTTGTGCCGTTGATAAAACAGGCTTCGTCGGAGGCCAGGTAGCAGATCGCTGACGCAATGTCTTCCGGCTTACCGACCGCACCCGTAATTTTCTCTTTACCGCTCTTCACGTTCGGGTTATCCCATAGCATCGGCGTGTCGACAGCACCGGGCGCTACGCAGTTGACCCGTACTTTCTTGATGTCGTTTTCCAGCGAGAGTCCACGCGTAAATGCTTCCATCGCCCCTTTGCTGGCGGCATACGGCACAACGTTGGCCGTAGTCTGAAACGCGTGCACTGAACTGACGTTGACAATAGCCCCACCATTGATGTGCGGAATGGTCAGTTTGCAGAGCAGAAACACCGACCGCATATTCACCGTCTGTACCTTCTCCCAGTCCTCAAGCGACAGGTCGACAATGGGGTCAAAAGTCATCATAGCTGCGTCATTGACCAGAATATCGATCTTCCCCCAGCGGTCCAGCGCTTCTTTTACGACGGTCTGAATCGAATCGAGTTCGCTCAGGTCGATGTCAGCGAAGAACGCTTCACTGCCTTTGTCTTCAATGTACTTTACCACTTCGTGCCCCCGGTCGTCGGCACGGCCCACCACAACCACTTTTCCCCCTTCTTCCCCTATTCGCTCGGCCGTAGCCCGGCCTATCCCCGATGTTGCACCGGTTATGATGCAGACTTTATCTTTAAATCGCATTTTTCAGGTTGTTTTCTGTACAAACGGGTCGTGTTGGGCAAGTGTTTGGCGGCCCACGGAAACAAAAGCCGACGCCTGGCCGGTAGTTTGTGCTACCAGACCGGGCGTCGGCGGTGAACCTGGTTGGTCGTCTTTACTCGACGGCCAGTATCTTGAATTCGGTACGACGGTTTTTCTGGTGCTCGGCTTCCGCGCAGGCCACCCCATCCACGCAGCCGTTGACAATCTCACTTTCGCCGTATCCGTGGGCCGATAGACGACCGGCCGCGATACCCCGCGCCACCAGATAATCCATTGCCGCCCGCGCCCGGTTTTCCGACAGACGCATGTTATAAGCGTCGGAAGAACGGGCATCGGTATGCGAGCGCAGTTCGATTTTCATCTTTGGATATTCCTTCAGCAATGCCAGGACGTGATCGAGTTCGCGAGCAGCATCGGCCCGGATAAAGAACTTATCCAGATCGTAATAGATATTTTTCAGCTGGAACACGTCACCTACCCCGTACAGGCCAATCGAATCGGTAACCGCCCGGCCAGTGCGCTTTGTTTTGCCGTACTGGGCTTTCTTGGTTGCATACTGGTCTTTCTGAGCGGTGATTGTGTAAGGTGCGTTGGCCTTTGTGTTGAACTCGTAACCGCCGTCGGGGCCCGTCACCACACTTTGTTCGCTCTTGTCTTTATCGTTGCGTAAGGTCACTTTCACCCCCTGCGCCGGCTTCTGGTTTACTTCAGTTTTGACAATACCCCGTACCAGCGTATTCTCGCTCTTTGTCAGGTAGATCGACACGCTCAACTCCGGCTTGGGCGACTGTGTCAGCGTGGAGAATCGTACGCTGTTGAGCGCGTAACCGTCTTTGACCGCCCGGAACTCATACTCCGTGTTGGCATCCAGGCACAGGTCGGTGCGGCCCTCTGCGTTGGTTACGCGCAATTCCTGGTTGGTGCCGTTACGCAGAATCCGAACGTCGGCCATGTCGATGGGTGCCCCCGTTTTTTTATCGTAGACGAGGATATCGAGTTGCTTGCAGACGCGCCGGAACGAATAAATATCGTCATCACTGATACCCTTTTTACGGTTACTGCTGAAATAGCCGGTCGTATGGGTCCGGTCGGTGATATAGCCAAAATCGTCTTTGTCAGAGTTGATGGGCGCACCCACGTTACGGACGCCCCGGTAGGCTACCCCGTCCTTCAGTTCAGCCAAAAACACATCCAGCCCACCGAGTCCTTCGTGGCCGTCCGACGAGAAATACAGGTTCCCGTCTGTGTCAACGTACGGAAACATCTCATTACCCTCGGTGTTGATGTCCTTTCCCATGTTAACAGGAGTGCCCCACTGCCCGTTGTTGTACTCGACCACGTAAATATCGGTGCCACCGTAGCCGCCCGGCATGTCCGAAACAAAGTACAGTTTGCTGTCGTCGGGCGCAAAAGCAGGGTGACCAACCGAGTATTCAGCACTGTTGAACGGCACTTCCTGAATGTCGACCCACTTGCCGTTGCGGTTGACCGACGTGTAGAGTTTTAGTTTACGCACCCCGTCGGAACTCTTACCGGCCTTGCCCTTGCTCCCGTTGTTGCGCGTAAAAACGATCGTTGTCTGGTCACGCGTGAAGGTCATTGGCCCCTCATGGTACTTCGTATTGAGCGTCCGGCTGAAAATCTGCGTTTTAGTCAGCGTTTGCATCTCAGCCGTTGTCGCATCCGGCGTCGCCACACTGGGGTCGTTACCCCCGCCCAGTACGGCCGTACCGGGGTTGCGGGTCGTTTCGACGGGAGCAGTGCGCAGCTGCACCGTGTCGGGGTGGAAATACAGATCCAGAAATGGGGTCTGATTCCAGCTAAACACCCGCTTCACGGCGCCCGATTCGTCGCGTGCGGATACGAACACCAGCCCGTTTTTGTAATACATCGGGCTAAAATCGGCCTGCCGGGAGTTGATGGGCAAGCTGCTGATCCGGGTCGACGATGAATCCTGATAAAACCGGCTCATGTCCATGTACGACACCGTAAATCGACGTCCCCGCAGGTCCTGACTTTGCTTTTCGCCGTATTGACTGTAATATTTCTGCGACTCCCGGTACTTGCCGTTGGCCGCCAGCGACTGCGCGTAGTACAGGTAAATCTCGCTGTCGAGGTCGGTGTACTCTTTCACCAGATCGGCGTAAATCCGCTCGGCGTTGCGGGTGTCCTCCAGCTTCCGATAGCTGTAAGCCAGTTTTATGAGAGCCTCACGGGTTTCAGCGGGCTCTTTTTTGCGGTCTGTGCGTAAGTACTCCTCATAACCCCGTACCGCATTGACATAGCTCAGATTGTCGAACTGTCGGTTGGCGGCTCGCAGCCGCGCGCTTTGCGCGTAGCCGTTGACCCAGCCAAACCCCAACCCGATTAGCAGAACAAAGCGTAAAAATCGATTCATGTGTGCAGTAAACAATGAAATCCCCGGAATGGGTTATCAGACTAAAGTATCAAATAGAATGCCAGATTGCGGTTTTCGGCCAAGCTTCAGCCCACCAGACAAGTCCATATGCACTACCAAATGTGCAGAGTAAGCGTTGACCTATTGACCTGATTTGATCACGCTGGTTACTTTTTCGCCTTTCCTTTTTATAAAGGTGGTCTTTCTGCGGGGCCACTCCCCTGTATTTGGGTCAGCCGAACCAGTCGGCGCGTGTCTGGCCGAACGCGAAATCGGTGTGCAATCCGCCGACCCACGACCCAGGCTATGTCGTGCCCGGATAAAAGTACCAGCGTCTGTGCCCGGTCGCGCTGTTCAAGCTTCAGAT